>NZ_JBFAQH010000005.1:0-374528 GCF_040677165.1 Micromonospora sp. NPDC049374
GGCCTTTCCCGTTGACGGCGGCGTCGGCGTGGCTGTCTCGGCGGTCACGACAAAAACGTAACTCATCGGTTACGCTTTAGCGGTGGACGACGTGGCCGCCGCGATCGCGGACCCGGTCCGGCGGCGCATCCTCGAACTGCTGCGTGAGCGTCGGCTGCCGGCCGGGCGGATCGCCGAGGAGTTCGAGATCAGCCGCCCGGCGATCAGCCGGCACCTGCGCGTACTGCGCGACTGCGGCCTGGTCCGCGACACCGTGGTCGGCCGCCGGCGGTGCTACGAACTGGATCCGACCCGGCTCGCCGAGCTGGTCCGGTGGCTGACCCCGTTCACCCGGACCGACCTCTGGGAACGTCGCCTCGACGCCCTGGAGACCGAGGTCTACCGTGCCCGCCGCGACCGCCGTACCGGCGACTCGCCATCCGTCCCACAGGAGCGCACCGCATGACCCGCATACCGACCGGCCGACTCTTCGGCGCCGACAACGGCGTCGACCTGGTCCTCACCCGCACCTTCCCCGCCCCCATCGACGACGTGTGGGCCAGCCTCACCGAGCCCGAACGCACGGCACGATGGTTCGGTCCGTGGGAGGGCGACGCCGCGCCCGGCCGCACCATCCGGGTGCAGATGGCCATGGAGGAGGAGGCGCCCTGGTCCGATCTGCGGATCGACGCGTGTGAGCCGCCCCGGCGGCTGGCCGTGTCCATGCGTGACGAGTACGGCGACTGGGTGCTGGAACTGCTGCTGACCTCGCACGGCGAGCAGACCGAGCTGCGCTTCGTCCATCACCTCGACGACGCCGCCGGCATCGGCGAGGTGGGGCCGGGCTGGGAGTACTACCTCGACTGTCTGGTGGCCGCCCGCGACGACACGGCGCTGCCGTCGTTCGACGACTACCACCCGCCGATGAAGGCGTACTACGAGCAGCTGCGGCCGGAGTGATCGAAGATACCCACATCCGCGCCATTCGCTCCGTTTTGCTCGGTCTACCCCGGGTACCGCCCTGGCATCTGGCTCTCGTGCCCCAGGGAGGTACCCGTCGAGATGAATGCCCGCAACCCCGCCAAGGCGGTCAAGGATGTCGTGGAGGCCGCGACGGAGAAGGTGACCGACGCCCTCACCCCGCAGGTGCCCGGTGCGCCGGGCAGCGCCCCGCCGTCGCTCGACGAGCCGACGACGCCACACGAGCCGCTGCCGCCGAAACCGGAGCAGGGCGCCCCGCAGACCCGTACGCCGACCGGCGCCGAGACCGGTGCGCCGGTCACCGCCAACGGCCAGCAGGGTGCCTTCCTCACCACCGCGCAGGGCACCCGCCTACGGGACACCGACCACTCTCTCAAGGCCGGCCCGCGCGGGCCCGTCCTGCTCCAGGACCACCACCTGCGGGAGAAGATCACCCACTTCGACCACGAGCGCATCCCCGAGCGGGTGGTGCACGCCCGCGGGGCGGGTGCCCACGGCGAGTTCACCGCGTACGGCACCGCCGAGGCGGTCACCCGGGCGGGCTTCCTGCGGAAGGGGCGGACCACCGAGGTCTTCGTGCGCTTCTCCACGGTGCTCGGCTCACGGGGCTCGGCCGACACCGTCCGCGACACCCGGGGCTTCGCCACGAAGTTCTACACCGACGAGGGCACCTTCGACCTGGTCGGCAACAACATGCCGGTCTTCTTCATCCAGGACGCCATCAAGTTCCCCGACATCATCCACGCCGGCAAGCCGCACCCCGACCGCGAGATCCCGCAGGCCCAGAGCGCGCACGACACCTTCTGGGACTTCGTCTCGCTGCACACCGAGGCGCAGCACCACACCATGTGGAACATGTCCGACCGGGGCATCCCCCGCTCGTACCGGACCATGGAGGGCTTCGGTGTCCACACCTTCCGGCTGGTCAACGCCGCGGGCGAGACGGTGCTGGCCAAGTTCCACTGGAAGCCGAAGCTGGGCGTGCACTCCCTGGTCTGGGAGGAGGCCCAGTTGCTCGGCGGCATCGACCCGGACTTCCACCGGCGCGACCTCTACGACGCCATCGAGGCCGGCGCGTTCCCCGAGTGGGAACTCGGCCTCCAGGTCTTCCCCGACACGCCCGAGGAGACCTTCGCCGGCATCGACCTGCTCGACCCCACGAAGATCGTGCCGGAGGAACTCGCACCGGTGCAGCCGGTCGGCAAGCTCACGCTGAACCGCACCCCGACGAACTTCTTCGCCGAGACCGAGCAGGTCGCCTTCCACGTGGGACACCTGCCGCCGGGCATCGACGTCACAAACGACCCGCTGCTCCAGGGGCGGCTCTTCTCGTACGTCGACACGCAGTTGACCCGCCTGGGCGGGCCGAACTTCGCGCAGATCCCGATCAACCGACCGCACGCCCCGGTCAACGACATGCTGCGCGACGGCTTCCACCAGCATGCCGTCCACGCGGGCGTGGCGCCGTACCGGCCGAACTCCCTGGACGGTGGCAACCCGTTCCCAGCCGGCGCGGACGACAATCCGTTCGTCGACGTGCCGGTGCAAATCACGCGGGCCCCGAAGGTACGCGCCAGCCCCGCCTCGTTCGACGACCACTTCAGCCAGGCCCGCCTGTTCTGGCTGAGCATGTCCCCGGTCGAGCGGGAACACATCGTCCGGGCGTACACCTTCGAACTGGGCAAGTGTTACCACCAGGCGATCAAGGAACGGCAGCTCCAGTGCCTGGCCAACATCGATCCGGTGCTCTGCGCCCAGGTCGCCACCGGCCTCGGTCTGCCCGCACCGGAGCCGACCGTGCCGGTGGCCGACGTCGAGCCCAGCCCCGCGCTGTCCCAACTGGGCCGGCAGTGGCCGGCCGACGGCCGGATGGTGGGCATCGTCGTCGACCCCGACGCCGACCTGGACAGCATCCGGGCGGTCCGCGAGGCGGTCTTCGCCGCCGACATGGTGCCGCTGCTGATCGCGCCGCACGGCGGCACCATCGGCGACCTGCCCGCGCAACGCAGCTTCGCCACCGGCCGCTCGGTCGAACTCGACGCGCTCCTGCTCGCCTCGGCGCCCGCACCGGCCCCGGACGCGGTGCCGGCCCGCGACGCCAAGGCGGGCGCGGACGGCTCGACCGCCGTCGACCCCCGGGTGCTGCTGATGGTCGAGGAGTGCTGGCGGCACGCCAAGGCCATCGGCGCGTGGGGCACCGGCGTCACGGTGCTGGAGCAGGCCGGCGTCACCGGCTCGCCGGGCGTGGTCACCGCCGACTCCGCGACCGACGTCCTGGCCGCCGTTCAGCAACTGATGCCCCACCACCGAGTCTGGGACCGATTCCCCGCCGCACTCGCCTGACCGCGCCGCCCCGACAGAAGATCCTGGTCCGTGAGCGCCCCCAGGGGCCTCACGGACCAGGAATTCTGTGGATCCGGTACGTCAGGTCTCGGCCAGCGCCTTGTGCAGGCGGCGGGCTTCGGTCAGCAGGCGGCTGGATCCTCCCCGCCCGGCGATGTCGGCCAGGCCGGGCACGTCGATGCGTACCCCCGTGGCGGTGGCCGTCTCCGCCGCCAGCGTGAGCAGGTCCGGTAGGCCGCGCGGTGGCGTGGGCGCGGCCAGCACCGCCGGGAGCGCGGCGGCCAGCAGCCGCCACACGGTCATCGGCGCACCCGCCTGCGCGGCGTCGCGCAACGGTTCGACGACCCGGGACAGCTTCACCAGTTGCCGGGCGGCAAGCGTGCCGAGTTGCTCCCCGGTGCCCGCCGCGTCGAAGTCACCGGCGGCGGTGAGAGCGAGCAGCGCGTCCACCGTCGCCACCCGGTCCGGGCCGTGCCGGGCGCCGAGACCGTAGGCCACCGCCAGGTCGAGAGCCACCCCGCCCGGGCCACCGATCTCCGCGAGCAGCGGCAGCACCGCCGCGCCGTCGCGCTCGTCCATGTCCGCGGCACCGGCGACCAGCGGCAGGGCGTACGCGGTGACCACGCCCCGGTGCCCGGGCAGCAGCGACGGCCACAGGTGCACCCAGCCGGAGTGGTCGCCGCCGAGGGGGGTGGCCGGCGCGGTCAGCAGCCCGTACCGGTCGGTCGCACCGGCGGGTGGTGCCAGCTCGACCAGGAGCCGCTCGGCCGGCATGTACGCCCACTCCCAGTGGCGGCTGCCCCGGCGCGGGTCGCGGGTGACGGTGCGGGACCGGATGACCGGCTGCGGTAGGCCGCCGTCGCGCAGCCAGGTGGCGAGCCGTCGGCCGGCTGCCGTGCCGAGCGCCGTCGCCTTCGCGGCGACCGACTCGTCGACGCCGGTCGGCAGCCGCAGCAACGCCTCGGTGAGATCCCAGTGACCGGGCTCCCGGTCACCGAGCGCGGCGAGCCGTTCCACGAGGGCCATCGGATCGAGCAGACCGTTCGTCGAGGTGGGCAGGGCCAGCAGGCCGGACTGTCCCGGCCCGTTGAGGTACGCGCCGATCTCGGCCAGCCGGGCACGCAACAGCCGGTGGACCGGAGGCACCTTGGGGTCGGTGACCGCCAGCTCCGGTGTCGCGTCGGGTCGGTGCACCGCCGTCAGGAGTTTCTCCCACCGCTCCCGCCGCCGGTCGGGGCGGCTGACACCGGCGGTGCGGAACACCTCGACCACCGTCTCGCAGAGACAGAGCGGATCCCAGCGGTGCTCGTTGGCCCACGACCAGTGTCGTCGCTCGATCACCGGGTCGAGAGCGGCGGGTACCCGGGGCCCGTCGGTCGCGGTGAGCCGGACGAGCCCGTCGAGGATCCGCTCCAGCGGAGTCCCCTGGTACGGCGTGCCGAGCAGCGCGGCGACCTCCTCGGTCAACTCGTCCAGGTCGCTGATCGGGTCGGGAGCCGGTGCGGGCGGCGCGGGCGGGGGCAGGTCGTCGCCGCGCGGCCGGGTCAGCGCCGGGCTTACCGGTGCCGGATCGAAGCCGTGCCGGGCAGCCAGGGCGGACGCCCGCTCCCGCAGGTCCACCGCGGGATGCTCGGCGGCCACCGCGATCACCTCGGCGATCTCGTCGGCCCGGTCCCGGTGTCGGCGGGCGAGTTGGTCGAGCCAGGTGAGCTGAGTTCTGACAAGTGTCTTGTCGGGCCGCGTGAGCATCTGCCGGGAGGCGTCGAGGACCGACTCCAACTCCAACTCGGGCAGCTTCCGCAGCGCCTTCTGGGCCATCGTGGCCACCGGCGCGGGAGCGTCGACGAGCAGGCGCAGGTATCCGGTGACCCGGGCGGTGACCTCGGTGGTGGTCGGCGCGAGCTGGTCCAGCAGGGTGGTGAAGGCGCGCAGCGCGGCGGGCCGGTCACCGCGCAGCAGCCGACTTGTCGAAGCGTCGAGCAGCATCACCCGGTCGACCACCCCCTCGGCGGCGAGCTGGGCAAGGGCGGCCGGCAGGGCGGGTTGGCCCGGGTCGTTCCAATTGTCGTGGGGGGCGATGAACATCATCTGGACGCCGATGCCGTCCACCTCGAACAGCCGGGGCAGCATGGCGGCCAGGAACGGATCGTCACGCAGCCGGTCGACCACCGGCGCCGGCTGGCCCTGGTGGAACCGGTCCGGGGATTCGACCCCGGTCAACCACAGTTGCACGCACCGGTCGTCGGTCGGCGGCGTGCCGCCCTCGGCGTGCAGCAGCCTGGCGACGAAATGCCATCGGCCGACCCAGGTGTCCGGGCGGAACCGGGCGGCGATCCGGTGGGCCAGGTCGCCCAGCCAGTCGACGCCACGCTCCTGCGCCACCCGACGGACCAGCTCGGCCGCGCGGGGACCGTGCGGGTTGACCGAGGGGCGACCGAGGATCGCCGCGGCCTGAGCGGCGGTCGGCAGGCAGCCGACCACGGCGACCGCCAGGGCGGTACCGGTGCCGGCCGACCACCAGGTGTCCCGGTCACGCTGCTTGAACCAGGCGGCCAGCTCGACGCCGATCTCTCGGCGGCGCTGCTCCGGCAAGCCCGCCAGGGCCGCCGCGACCGCCTCGGCGTCGCTGCTGCTCACCAGGGCGAACAGGTCGCTCGTGCCGCCGGCCGCCAACTCCCGCCGACGTCGTACCGTGCTCTCCGTCGACCGCGTCACACCCGCTCCTCGACCCGCTCGGTGGCCAGCATCCGGGTGGCCAGGGCATGCCGGCACGGCCCGCGTTGCCCCCGGTGTTTCGCCCACCAGGGACAGGTGCAGGTCAGCCCGCCGTCGGGGAGCTGGCGGACCCGGTACACCTGGTCGCCGCTGCGTACCGTCGCTGCCGTGCCGTCGGGCTGCACGGCCCCGGCGTCGAGCAGCGCCCGTGCACCGACCAACCGGGGGTTGTCCCGCTCGGCGCGGCCCGCGTCGTACGGCATCACCCGGTGAAAGTACGCCGCCTCGGCCACGTCGTAGCCGACCCGGCCGGCGGTGCCGAGCTGGGCCAGCGCGCCCCGGACCCGCCCCGCGTCGATGCCGGCCTGCTCGGCCAGCCGGTCGGGCTCGATGGTCGGATCCCAGGACAGCAGGGCGGAGACGAGGTCGGCGTCGTCGACGACATCGTCTCCGGCGAGTGCGGCGAGAGCGGCACCCTCGCCGGAGAAACCCCGGTACGGCTCGGGGGAGAGGGTCAACGACAGGCGCAGCGCGCCGGTGTCCAGTTCCCAGACGCTCGGTGCCGGGGCGGCGCCGGGAGCCACCGTCGGCCCGTACACCCGGAGGGTCTTCGCGAAGCGCAGCATCGGTTGCAGCGCGACCAGCCGGCCGGCTCCGGCCAGGCAGACCGCTCCGGCGACGGGTCGGGAGGTCAGCCGCAGGGACCGGCCGGCCGGCACCACCCAGAGCACCGACCGGTCGCTGCCCCTGGGCAGCCGGCGCAGGAAGGCGGCGGCCTCGGCCGCCGGCAGCTCCGCCCGGGGCTCGAACCGGGCGGCGAGGACCTGCACCTCGGCGAAGCCGCGCAGCCAGCGTGCCGGCAGCGGAACCTTCTTCTCCACCACCGAACCGTCCAGGGTGGAGACGGTGAGATCGTCGGGGCCGACCGACAGGTGCAGCGGATCCAGACCGCCGACCCGGGCCAGCGCCTCGCGCAGCGGGGTGTTCACGTCGACGTTCGTGGTGCCGTGCTCGGACACCTCACCGTCGAGGCCGGCGGGCAGCGCGTCGAGCCGCGCATACACCCCGCAGCAACCGGAGAAGGACTCGAAGCGGAGCCGGTCGCGGCTGCCGGTGACCACCGGGTCGAGGCTGGCCGGACTGACCGGCCGGTGGTATCGGGTGCGGGCCACCTCGGCCACGGCCAGCAGACCCACCGCGGCCGCCTGCCCGGTGGTGAGGAAACCGGTGAAGAAACGGGGATTCGGCGCCGGACCACCGCTGGTCTGCAGGGCGAGTGACCGCTGCGCGAGGGTGGAGGGGGCGAGATACCGGTACGTCTGGACTGCGTTCACGCCGCCGCACGGTAGAGCAACCCACCGACACCGGTGCGCCGCCGAGCCGTGCCGGAGTCCTCAGTGTGCGGCGACGGCCATCGCCTCCACCGGCTCCGGTACGGCCAACTGGCCGGGGCGGACCACCACGAAGAGCACGACCAGAGCCGAGACCATCCCGCCGGCGATCACCAGAGCCATCGCCACGGCTCCGGTGCCGAACACACCCACCAGCGGGGCGGCCACTGCACCGATGCCGAACTGCACCGCGCCGAGCAGGGCGGAGGCGGTGCCGGCTGCCTCGCCGTGCCGGGTCAGGGCCAGCGCGGGGGCGTTCGGCAGCGCCAGGCCGGCCGCCGCGAGCACCACCCAGAGCGACGCGAGCAGGGCCGGCAGGCCACCGATCCCGGTCGCGGCGAGGCCGAGCAGCATCAGGCTGGCGGCGGAGCCCACGATCAGGGCGGTCACCAGGATCCGCTGCGGGGACCAGCGACGCAGCAGGCGTACGTTGCCCTGGGTGGCCGCGATCAGCCCGACCGCCCCGGCACCGAAGGCCAGCCCGAACTGCTGCTCGTCGAGCCCGTAACGCTCCTGCAGGACGAACGAGGAGCCGCCGACGTAGGCGAACAGGGCCGCCATGGCCAGCCCGGCCACCAGCACCAGCCCGACAAAGGCGCGGTCACGCAGCAGCGAGCCGTAGAGCCGGACGGTGGGCAGCACCCCGCCGCGCTGGCGCCGCAGCGGTGGCAGCGTCTCCGGCAGGCCCAGCATCGCGATCAGCAGCAGCAGTACGCCGAAGACCGCGAGGGCGGCGAACACGCCGCGCCACTGCGTCCACCGCAGCAGTTCGCTGCCGAGGGTCGGCGCGAGGATCGGGGCGGCGCCCATCACGAGCAACAGGCGGGACAGCAGTTGGGCGAAGGCCTTGCCGCTGAACAGGTCGCGGACCACGGCCATGGCGATCACGGCAGCCGCTGCCGCGCCCAGGCCCTGGACCACCCGCAGCGCGCCGAGCACGGTGATGTTCGGGGCGAGGGCGCAGCACACGGACGCGACGATGTGCAGTGCGGTGCCGGCGATCAGCGGTGTCCGCCGACCGACGGCGTCGGACAGCGGGCCGATCAGCAGTTGTCCGAGCGCGAGGCCGATCAGCGTGCCGGTGAGCGTCAGTTGGACCGCCGCCGAGGTGGTGCCGAGGTCGTCGACGATCGAGGGCAGCGCCGGAAGGTACATGTCGATGGTCAGCGGGCCCACCGCGATCAGCGAACCGAGGACGAGGATGAGGCGGAGGCGCTGGCGGCGGCTCATCAGGTCGCCCGGCATCAGCGCGGCCGGCGGTGCGGCGGTGTCGACGCCGCTCACCGGGAGGGCTCCCGCCGGCCGCCGGACGGTGCGGGATGTGGTGCGATGCTCATACCTCGCTCCAACCCACCTCCGGTCTGCTGATTCCCACTTGATCCAGAGGTAAGCCACCTCACACCTCCGGTTCCGGTCGTCGGACCGACGGAGCGGACCGTCGCGGGTGGCGACGGCCGATCGCCGGCCCCAACGTCGATGGTGGGACCGGCGACCGGTGGTTCTCGATCTGAAGGTGGGTCAGGCGGCGTCGGCGGCGGTGCCGGCGGTCACCTCCCGCCGGGCGGCCGGGTAGCGGATGCTCTCCACCATCTCGACGATGTCGTCCGGCGGTGGCGCGGTCATCTTCGACACCACGACGGTGACGACGATGTTGACGATCGCGCCGATGGTGCCGATGCCCTCAGGGCTGATGTCGAAGATGTGCGGGTTGGCCGCGGTGCCGAACACCGGCAGCGTGTAGATCATGTAGCTGGCGGTGAACAGCAGACCGGTCACCATGCCGGCCGCCGCGCCGGTGGCATTACATCGTTTCCAGAAGATGCCGAGCACGATGGCCGGGAAGAAGG
Source organism: Micromonospora sp. NPDC049374 (assembly GCF_040677165.1). NCBI lineage: Bacteria > Bacillati > Actinomycetota > Actinomycetes > Micromonosporales > Micromonosporaceae > Micromonospora > Micromonospora sp. NPDC049374. Next base: position 9,257 of record NZ_JBFAQH010000005.1, read on the forward strand.
TCGACGCGGCCAGGCCGAAGGCGAAGGCGACCACCTGCGCCACGAACGCGGGCGGGTTGATGCCGGCGTAGATGGCGACCAGCACCGCAAGGCCCATGGCGATCCGACCGGCGAGCAGTCGCTGCTGGTCGGTGGAGTCCCGCTTGACCCGGCGGAAGTACAGGTCGTGCGAGAAGGACGACGAGATCACCAGCAGCAGGCCGGCCGCCGTGGACATCGCGGCGGCCATGCCGCCGGCCGCCACCAGACCCACGATCGGTGCCGGCAGGCCGGCGATCTCGGGACTGGCGAGGACCAGGATGTCGTTGTTGACGATCAGGTCGGCGCCGGAGGTCGGGCTGTTGCTGACCGTGTTGATGGTCGTCGCGCCGTCGCTGACCGTGACCAGCCCCGTTGCCGCCCAGTTCTCGATCCAGCTGGGCAGGGCGTTGGCCGAGACGCCGTTGACGTCCTGGAGCAGGTTCAGCTTGGTGAAGGCACCGACCGCCGGGGCGGTGGTGTAGAGCAGGGCGATGAAGAACAGCGCCCAGAACGCCGAGTAGCGGGCACCCCGTACGGTCTTGGTCGTGTAGAAGCGGACGATGACGTGCGGTAGACCGGCGGTGCCGATCATCAGTGCCATCGTCACCAGGAACACGTCGATCTGCGGCCGGGCCGCGAACGCCTCGGTGTACTGGTTCAACCCCATCTCGACGCTTATCGCGTCGAGTTCGGCGAGGATCTGCCCGAACGACACCTGCGGGATCGGAATGCCGGTCATCTGCTGAGCCACCGCGACTGCGGGAATCAGGTAGGCGGTGATCAGCACCGTGTACTGCGCCACCTGGGTCCAGGTGATGCCCTTCATGCCACCGAGCACCGCGTACAGGCCGATGATCACGGCGGCGAGGATGACGCCCTGGGTCACGTCCAGCTTCAGGAACCGGCTGAAGACGATGCCGCCACCGCGCATCTGCCCGACCACGTAGGTGAAGGAGATGATGATCGCGGCCACCGCGGCGATGGTGCGTACGGTTTCCGAGTACCGGTCACCGACGAACTCGGGGACCGTGAACTTGCCCCACTTGCGCAGGTAGGGAGCGATCAGCAGGGCCAGCAGCACGTAGCCGCCGGTCCAGCCCATCAGATAGATGGTGCCGTCGGAGCCGAGGAACGCGATCAGGCCGGCCATCGAGATGAACGACGCGGCCGACATCCAGTCGGCCGCCACGGCCGCACCGTTGGCGATGGTGGGGATGCCCTGGCCGGCGACGTAGAAGCCGGCGGTCTCCTTCACCCGGCTGCGCCAGGCGATGTAGAGGTAGACGGCGAACGAGCCGACGATGAAGACGAGGGTCCAGATCTGGATCTGACTCATTTGCCAGCCCCCTCGGTCTCCTGCTCGTCAACACCGAACTGGTTGTCGAGGCGATCCATCATCTTCGCGTACACGAAAATCAGAATCACGAAGACGTAGATCGATCCCTGCTGGGCGAACCAGAACCCGAGCGGGAATCCGGCGATGACGATGTTGTTGAGCGGTTCGACAAGCAGGATTCCGAAGCCGAACGAGACGATGAACCAGATGGCCAGGAGAATCACCATGAGCCGCAGATTGCGGCTCCAGTATTCTTTGCGCCAGCCGTTGTCCGGCGGGGAGGCCGGTGGTGGTGCCGCCGGTGGCGGTTCACCGCCACGGGTCTCCTTATCGGGGGTTACCTCGGTCATGTCTGGAGCCTCCTAGTCGGTATGGAACCGGTAGATCCGGCGAGGGGCCTGCGACACGGCGCCCGGTTGGTGGTGACGCGGTGCTGGTGCCGTGGCCCGACCCGCGCATCCGCGTCGCCGTACTGCTCGACGTGGTTGTGCGGTCGGTCACACCTTTGGTCTGGGAAGCGAACGTGATGCAGCCTGGCCAGGCAAGAGTTGATCCGGTCAGGTGCGGCTTCGGGTCGCTGAGCGGTCCGTTGGACTCCGCGAACGGTCGAGCGGCCCGAACCGGAGTGCGGAATCATCCCGTTTCGCGGTTTTCGCGGGCCCGACCTGTCCGCCCACCGACCGCGCCCGACCGCTCACCGATCTGCCCGGTCGGTCAGCGGTGCCGAGCGCCTAGCATCCGGACATGGCCGACACCGCATCCACCGCCGCCCCGGTTCGCCGGCGCGTCTTCCACGCCGGCAGTCTCGGCATGATCGTCGGCGGCGTGCTCGCGCTTGTCGGCTCGCTGCTGCCCTGGGTCATCACGCCGTTCGGATCGCTCTCCGGCGCAGCCGGTCCCGGTCTCTGGACGCTGAGCATGGCGTTCCTGGCCGTCGCCGGTGCCCTGCTGCCGTACCGCAGGGTGGCCATCGCGCACAGCCTGATCCCCGGGCTGGTCGTCGCGGCCATCGTCGGATGGCAGGTGGCCCGCCTGATCAGCCTCAGCGCCAGCACCGGCGCCTGGGGGCAACTGATGCCCGGCATCGGCCTGGTCATGGCCGCCGGTGCCGCGGTGGTTCTGATCCGCACCGGCATGCGCCTGGTCAAACTGAGCTGACGGCCGGTCACACCGCGTCGACAGCGGTGCCCGGCCGGCCGGGTCGACCCCGCTGCACGACGATCCGGCCGACCCGTGAAACCTTCCGCCGCCCGTACGCGTCATCCCGCTGAATCGACCGAGGACCACCCGCCACCCGGCGGCTGGCCCCGGTGCTGATCAGCTCGGGAGGAATCGTGTTGCTGGGTAGGTGGCTCGCCGCTGCGGGCCTGGTGGTGCTGACCGGTGCCGCCGTCGGGGCGTACACCATGGGGCCGGCCGCTGGCGACGGGCCGGCAGGCGGGGTGGCGACGCCCGCTGACGGTCCGGTGGGAGCGGCCGTGGGGGAGACCTCACCGTCCGGTGGGGCCCCGGCGGCGGTTGGCGTCCAGCCGCCCAACGGCGCGGCGGTGGCCGCCACGCCACGGCCCACGGCGACGGCGGACCCGCTGCTGTCCGGCAAGCGTCGGATCACCATCGTCCGGGTCGGCGCCTTCGAGTCGGGGCTGGCGCTGCTCGACGGTGGCCGGTTGGCCGAGGTGGACGACGACCGGGGCCGGCAGGTGTTCGTGCCGACGCCGGTGGGTGCGGGACAGTTCCTCATCAAGGCGTACCACGGAGGCGGCACCGGGCAGCCGGTCTGCTGGCAGGTCCGCAACCCGGGCGACAGCCGGCCGCTGTACGTGCGGGGAGCCACCTGCCGGGCCGACGACCCGGCCCAGCGCTTCGAGATCACCGCCGTGGCCGACGGTGGTCCCCGTGAGTACCTGATCAGCAACCGGTGGGCCTACCTGCGGGACTCCGCACGATCCGGCCTGATCCTGGAGGAGTTGGGGGATGCTCCTCCGGCGAGTAGCTTCCGGTTCAACGACACCGGACCGGCACCCCGAAGGTAAGGCCGGGGCCACGACCAGCAGCGACAGTACGGGTGGGAACGTGAGTGAAACGCGACGCTGAGGAGTTCGACGCCTTCTACTCGGCGTCGGCGCAGCGGGTACTGGGCCACCTGTCCGCGATGACCGGCAGCCGGGCCGAGGCCGAGGACGCGGTGGCGGAGGCGTACGCCAGGGCCTGGGACCGCTGGGCGTCGGTACGAGAGTGCGACAGCCCGGAGGCGTGGGTCCGCCGTGTCGCGTACCGGATCGCGGTGAGCGCGTGGCGCAAGACGGTGAACCGGCTCCGTGCCCACCGCCGGGAGGTGGCCGGCCAGCAGGTCGAGATGACATCCGTCGATCACGTGGCGGTGGTGTCGGCGCTGCGGCGCATCTCTGCCGAGCAGCGGCGCGTGGTGGTGCTGCACCACCTGGTGGGGCTGAGCGTGACCGAGATAGCGGCGGAGATCGGCAGCAACGTGAACACCGTCAAGACCCGATTGGCCCGGGGGCGCCGGGCTCTCGCCGTGCACCTGAGCGACGGCGCGTACGAGACCACCGGCGGGGGAGGCAGTAATGGGTCCTGAGCCGCATCTCGACGAGGCCCTGCGCGCGTTGGCCGGGCACGGTCGGCAGGGAAAGGTGCCGGCTGCCGTCGACATCCGACGCCGGGGCGACACCCGTCGTCGCCGCCGACGGGCCACGTCCGCCGCGCTGGGTGCCGTACTCGTCGGTCTGCTCGGTGCCGGCGTGGTCCTGGCCCGTCCCTCCGGGGGGCCGCACTCGCTGCCCGTCGGGCCGGCCGGACCGACGACGACGTCGACCACCGCGTCGGCCAGCCCCGACCCGGCCGGAACGTCCGGACCGCCGGGCGGTCCGTCGAGCAACGATCCGCTGCTGTCGGGACGGCGGCAGGTGACAATCGTCCGGGCGGCTGAGCAGAGCGGCGGGCTGTCGCTGCTCGCCGACGGCCGCCTCGCCGAGGTCGACGGGGACGAGGGCCGCCAGCTGTTCGTGTTCACGCCCCAGGGCCCCGGCACCTACCTGGTCCGGGCCGCGGAGCAGGGCGACGAACCGACCGACGTCTGCTGGGAGGTGCGGTCGTCGGGCAGCGAGCCGTTGCGGGTGGTCGCGGCCGCCTGTGCGCCGGAGGAGCCGAGGCAGCAGTTCACGGTCGTCCGGGACGGGCAACGCGGTGGCGAGCCGACGTACGCGATCAGCAGCCAATCGGCCTACCTGCAGAACTCACCGACCCGTGGCCTGATCATGGAGGAGTTGGGCGACGCACCGCTGACCACGCGGTTCCGGCTGGTCGACAACGGAGCCGCGCCGGGATGACCGGCCGGTGCCCGAGCGGGCAGCACGGGTGCCGGTCGGGCAGAACGGGCCATCAAACGGGCAACGCAATTGTGGTGGTTTGCCACCTGTGACGGTTATGGGCTGCCCGTTCGGCGGTGGTAGCCGGTCACCAAATCCACTGGATTGAACGGCAGGTGACCGGGGTCACCTGCCGTTCATCGGTGTTACAAAAAAGCACCCGAGTCGAACGGAGGTGTGCAGGTGGACGCGACCCAGCGCCGACAGCACATCCTCACCTTGGCTCGCCGTCAGGGTGACGTCGACGTGCGCAAGCTCGCCGCCGACCTGGGTGTGGCGCCGGAAACCGTCCGACGCGACCTGAGCCTGCTGGCCCAGCAGGGGCTGGTGCGCCGCACCCACGGCGGGGCGTACCCGGTGGAGACGGCCCGCTTCGAGACGACCCTGGAGACCCGGGCCACCCGGATGGTCGTGGAGAAGCGACGGATCGCCGCCGCGGCGGTGGAACACCTCGGCGACGCCGAGTCGGTGTTCATCGACGAGGGCTACACCCCGCAACTGATCGCCGAGGCGCTGCCCACCCACCGCCCACTGACGGTGGTGACCGCCTCCCTGCACACCGCGGCGGCGCTGGCCGCGTACCCGAGCCTCACCGTGCTGTTGCTCGGCGGCCGGGTCCGTGGTCGCACCCTGGCCACCGTCGACCACTGGGCCACCCGGATGCTCGCCGGCTTCGTCATCGACCTGGCCTACGTCGGCGCCAACGGCATCTCCCGCAAGCACGGACTGACCACGCCCGACCCGGCGGTGGCCGCCGTGAAGGCTCAGGTGATGGCGGTGTCCCGGCGGGTGGTGTTCGCCGGGGTGCACACCAAGTTCGGTGGGCACAGCTTCTGCCGCTTCGCCGACGTCGCGGACGTCGACACCATCGTCACGGACACGGCACTGCCGGCGTCCGAGGCGCACCGCTACTCACTGCTCGGCCCGGTGGTGCTGCGCGTCTGAGCGCCGCCGTCCGACCCACCGTTCCCTCACCATCACCCACCACCATGGAGGTTCGCTGTGCCTGAAACACGAACTCCTCGTCGCCGGCGTGGACCCGCCGCGCTGGCCGCCGTCCTCGCCGTCACCCTGGTCTCGACCGCCTGTTCCGGAGCCGGCGGTGGTTCCTCCAGCGACGGCACCGCCATCACCGTGCTGATGGTCGGCAATCCGCAGATGGAGGACCTGGCCAAGGTCACCGCCGACAACTTCACCAAGGACACCGGAATCGAGGTGCGGTTCACTATCCTGCCGGAGAACGAGCTGCGCGACCGGGTCACCCAGGACGTCGCCACCCAGGGCGGCCAGTACGACGTGGCGACGATCGGGGCGTACGAGGCACCGATCTGGGCGCAGAACGACTGGCTGCACGAACTCAGCTCGTACGCGGACGCCGACACCGCGTACGACAAGGGTGACCTGCTGGAGCCGATGGTCGCCTCGCTCTCCGGCGCCGACGGCAGGCTCTACGCCGCCCCGTTCTACGGCGAGTCGTCGTTCCTGATGTACAACAAGGAGCTCTTCGCCGCCGAGGGCCTGACCATGCCGGAGCGGCCGACCTGGCAGCAGGTGGCCGAATTCGCCGAGCGGCTCGACGACGACGCGGCCGGCGTCTCCGGCATCTGCCTGCGCGGGCTGCCCGGCTGGGGTGAGCTGTTCGCGCCGCTGACCACCGTGGTGAACACCTTCGGTGGCACCTGGTTCGAGCAGGACTGGACGCCGAAGGTCAACGCACCCGAGTTCACCGAGGCGACGAAGTTCTACGTCGACCTGCTGCGCGAGCACGGCCAGCCCGGTGCGCCGCAGTCCGGCTTCACCGAGTGCCTCAACACCTTCGGGCAGGGCAAGGCGGCCATGTGGTACGACGCCACCTCCGCCGCCGGCACCCTGGAGGACCCCAACGCCAGCACCGTCGCCGGCAAGGTCGGCTACGCGTACGCGCCGGTCGACAAGACCGAATCCGCCGGCTGGCTGTGGGCGTGGGCGCTGGCCATGCCGAAGACCACGAAGAACGCCGACGCCGCCTGGAAGTTCATCTCCTGGGCCACCGGCAAAGAGTACGAGAAGCTGGTCGGCTCGTCACTCGGCTGGTCCCGGGTGCCGGCGGGCAAACGCCAGTCCACCTACGAGATCGCCGAGTACCGGCAGTCCGCCGAGGCGTTCGCCGACATCACCCTCAAGTCCATCCAGGAGGCCGACCCGGTCAGCCCCGGGGTGCAGCCGCGACCCGCCCTCGGCGTGCAGTTCGTCGGCATCCCCGAGTTCGCCGACCTGGGTACGAAGGTGTCGCAGGAGGTGTCGGCCGCGATCGCCGGCCAGTCCACGGTCGAACAGGCGCTCGCCGACGGCCAGCGGTTGGCCGAGGAAGCCGCCAGCAACCACCGGTAGCCGCCCGCCGGGGCCGGTCGACCGGCCGGCCCCGGCCCTGCCCCCGAGGCGGATCGATGACCACCACCAGCACCACCGGTGCGGACGCGCCCCCGCGACCCACCGTCCGTCCCACCCGCCCCGACCGGAGGCACCGTTGGGCCCGCCGGGCCCCGCTGCTGCCCGCCCTGGTCTTCGCCATCGTGGTGACGCAACTGCCCTTCCTGTTCACCCTCTACCTGTCCACGCAGAGCTGGAACGCGCTGCGGCCGGGCAGCCGCGAGTTCATCGGCCTGGCCAACTACGCCACCGTGCTCACCGACGGTCGACTGCGCGCCGCGCTGTTCAACACGGTGGTGCTCACCGCCACATCGGTGATCGCCTCCGTTCTGCTCGGCCTCGGCCTGGCCATCCTGCTCGACCGCAAGTTCCCCGGTCGGGGCGTCGTCCGCACCCTGCTCATCACCCCGTTCCTGGTGATGCCGATGGCGGCGGCGCTGCTGTGGAAACACGCCATCTACAACCCGTCCTACGGGCTGATCAACGGCATCCTCGGCGGCAGCACCGACTGGGTCTCGCAGTACCCGATGGTCTCCGTGGTCGCCGCGCTGGTCTGGCAGTGGACCCCGTTCATGATGCTGATCATCCTGGCCGGGTTGCAGAGCCAGTCCCTGGAGACGCTGGAGGCGGCCCGGGTCGACGGGGCCGGCCCGTGGCAGACCTTCACCCGGATCACCCTGCCCTACCTGCGGCCCTACCTGGAACTGGGCGCCCTGCTGGGATCCATCTACCTGGTGCAGACCTTCGACGCGGTCTTCACCATCACCCAGGGTGGCCCGGGTCGGGCCACCACCAACCTGCCGTACGAGATCTACCTGACCACCTTCCGCAAGTTCGAGTACGGCGAGGCCGCCGCGGCCGGCGTCGTGGTGGTGATCGGCACCATCATCGTCGCCACCTTCGCGCTGCGGGCGATCTCCAGCCTGTTCCGGATGGAGGACGCCCGATGACCCGTACCGCGAATCCGGCCCGGCGCAGCGCGGGCCTGACCGGGGTGATCTGGACGGTGCTGGCGTGGCTGGCCGGGCTGCTGTTCTTCCTGCCGGTGGCGTGGATGGTGCTCACCGGTTTCAAGCGGGAGGTCGACGCCGCAAGCAACCCGCCGTCCTGGTTCTTCACCCCGGTGCTGGACGGCTACCGGCAGGTCTTCGACCGGGACATCACCCCGTACCTGCTCAACTCGGTGATGGCCAGCGTGCTGTCCACCCTGCTGGTGCTCCTGCTGGCCACCCCGGCGGCGTACGCGCTGTCGATCCGGCCGGTCGAGCGCTGGCGCGACGTGCTGTTCTTCTTCATCAGCACCAAGATGCTGCCGGTGGTCGCCGCGCTGCTGCCGATCTACCTGCTCGTGCAGGACCTCGGCATGCTGGACAACGTCTGGACCCTGATCGTGCTCTACACCGCCATGAACCTTCCGCTCGCGGTGTGGATGATGCGGTCGTTCCTGCTGGAGGTGCCGGCGGCGCTGATCGAGGCGGCGGCGATGGACGGTGCCAACCTGCTCGTCACCATCCGGCGGATCCTGCTACCGATCGTGGCGCCCGGCCTGGCCGCGACCGCGCTGATCTGCTTCATCTTCAGCTGGAACGAGTTCTTCTTCGCGGTCAACCTGACCGCCACCCGGGCCGGCACCTCGCCGATCTTCCTGGTCGGCTTCATCACGTCCGAAGGGCTGTTCCTGGCCCGGCTCTGCGCGGCGGCGACAATCGTGTCGCTACCGGTCGTGCTGGCCGGCTGGATCGCCCAGAAACAACTCGTCCGAGGACTCTCCATGGGGGCGGTCAAGTGAAGGCAGCAGTAATCGTCACGCCGGGCCAGATCAGCGTCGAGTCGGTACCGGACCCCACGCCCGGTCCCCGGGACGTGGTGGTCGAGGTCGCCGGATGCGGGATCTGCGGCACCGATCTGCACATCATGGACGGCGAGTTCGCGCCCGCGTACCCGATCGTGCCGGGCCACGAGTTCGCCGGCACCGTGGTCGCCCTCGGGCGGGACGTCACCGAACTGCGCGTCGGTGATCCGGTGGCCGTGGACCCGTCGCTGCACTGCGGCGAGTGCTACCAGTGTCGCCGAGCCCGAGGCAACCTCTGCGAACGGTGGAACGCCATCGGGGTCACCGTCTCCGGCGGGGCGGCCGAGTACGCGCTCGCCCCGGTACGCAACTGCGTGGTGCTGCCCGCCGGTGTCGCCCCCGCCGACGCCGCCCTCATCGAACCGCTCTCCTGCGCGGTACGCGGCTTCGACGTGCTGCCCCGCCGGCTGGCCGACCATTACCTCATCTACGGTGCCGGCACCATGGGCCTGATGATGCTGGAGCTGGCCAAGCGCTGCGGTGCGGCAACCGTCAGCGTGGTCGACCTGAACCCGGACCGCCTCGCCACCGCAGTCGCGTTGGGCTGCTCGGCGAGTGCCGCCAACGCCGACGAACTGGACCGCCCGCGCGGCTGGGACGTGGTCATCGACTGCACCGGGGTCGAGGCCGCCATCGCCGACGGCCTGGGTCGGGTCGCCCCCGCCGGCACGTTCCTCCAGTTCGGCGTCTCCGAGTACGCCACCCGGGTGCCGGTCGAGCCGTACCGCATCTACAACAAGGAGATCACCGTCACCGGCTCGATGGCCGTGCTGCACAGCTTCGACCGCGCCGCCGAGCTGTTCGCGGCCGGCGTCCTGGACCCGCAGGTCTTCATCAGCCACCGCTTCCCCCTGGCCGCCTACGCCGACGCGATGTCGCAGTTCCGCGCCGGCATCGGTCGCAAACTCCTCATCACCTGACCGTGAGGCGATCATGCAGTTGTGGCACCGGAAACACGGTGAATGCACCACTTCCGCGGGTGCCACAACTGCATGATCAGCCAGCTACGGTGGTCGGGCAGGCGGCATCGCGAGGGACGCGGCATGGCGAGGCAGCTGGCGTGGGGGCGGGCGGCATGGTCAGCTGTGCGGCATGGTCGGGCGGGTGGCGGGGTACCGGGCCGGGGTGCGGATGGACAAGGCCGAGCGTGCAGAGCTGCGTCGGCTCGTGGCGGACTTCAGGCGATGGGGGCAGCTCGCCCAGCACGTGCGGGACTGGCACCGGGCTGTCCAGCGTGCGGCCGGCAGCGCCGAAGAAGGATTGCGGGACCGCAGCGTCCTGGTGGAGCGCTCCGGCCAGGCCGCGTGGCGGGTGCTCGCGTTGCGGGAGAGCGACCGTGACGTCGTCCGGCGACTCCAGGAGCGGGCCGTGCTTCCCGCGACGACAGCCGTCGACGATGCCCTGCTGCGCCTGCTCACCGATGACGCCTCCCGCGCCGTCGCCGACCTCGCACCCATGCTCGACGTACGTCGCTACCTCGCCGGGCCGGCCAGGAAGCAGTCAGCGGCCACCGCCGCGATGTTCCTACGCGACCGGCACGCGCAGGTCATCGCCGCTGGCAGCCCCGAGCGCCTGGGGTACCTCGGCGTCCCCACCGCACCCAGCGACCCGACCCGGGACAACCTCCGGGACCTGCTCGACCCGTCCCTTCGCTTCGCGCTCCTCGCCGAGCGAAGCGGCCGGGAGCCCGAGCAGGTCGAGCGGACGGGGCAGGAGCGCGGGCCCGCCGGGCGGACCGGTCCGGAGCTCGCCGGGCGGACCGGTCCGGAGCCGGAGCTGGTGGACCGGTCGGTCTTCGCGGGCCTGCCGGCGGCCCTGGCTGCCATCGACAAGGTCGTGGCCGGCGAGGCCGCGTACCGCTCGGCGGCGCGCGAAGCGGTGGAGCAGGTCAGACACGCCGAGGTACAACGGATCCTGCGGGACCTGCCGGTGGACGCCTTGCGGACCGTCACCCGCGACCGGTTCCGACTCGGTCCGCTGGCCGACGCGGGAGTCACCACGGTGCAGGACGTTCTACACCGCGGCGCATCCCTTCAGGCGCTTCCGGGTGTCGGGGAGACCTCGGCCCGTCGCCTGATCGGAGCAGCCAGCACCCTCTGGCAGGCCACGTACGACGACACGCCGGTCCGCATCGACGTCGACCACCGCCCTCCGGAGACCACCCACCTGCTGCGCCGGCTGGCCGAGTGGGACGCGCGCTGGCGCACGCGGGGCGCGGCAGCCGATCTCGAACGCGCGGCCGAACTCGCGCCGCTGGGCGGCACCATCGACCGCAGGACCAGTCACCTCCTGGTGGTGCCGACCCGAGGGCTCGCCGTCGGCGGGCTGCGCGAGAGCATCGAAATCATCAGACGGCGAGCCGAGCTGCTCGGCAGGTCGACCGCACCCGGTCGGCGGAGCGTGCGCGCCGATCCGTGGGACGACTTCCTCAGCCGACCCGCCGACTACTTCGCCATGCTCGCCGAACTGGGATTCACCAGCGGCGACGAGAACGCGGTGCACGGCGATCTCCCAAACGAGATCATCCAGGCGGTACGCGACCAGGCGCTCGACGGCGCGCACCTGACCGCGTCCCTGCGTGGTTATCAGAGCTTCGCCGCGCGCTTCGCCCTGGTCCAACGCAAGGTCATCGTCGGGGACGAGATGGGCCTCGGGAAGACCGTCGAGGCGCTCGCGGTCCTGGCGCACCTGCGCAGCCGGGGAAGTACCCACTTCCTGGTGGTGTGTCCCGCCGCCGTGGTGACCAACTGGGTCCGCGAGATCGGCGGCAAGTCGACGCTTCGTCCACACCGGGTGCACGGTCCGGAACGCGATGCCGCGGCCCGCACCTGGCTGCGGGACGGGGGCGTGGCGGTCACCACCTACGAGACCCTCGCCTGGTGGGAGCCGCAGCTGCGGGAACTCCCTGACCTGGCGTGCGTCGTGGTCGACGAGGCCCACTACGTCAAGAACCCGCAGGCGCAGCGGTCAGTCAGGACGAAGGAGATTGTCGCGCGCGCCGACCGGGCCATCCTGCTCACCGGCACGCCGTTGGAGAACAAGGTCGACGAGTTCCGCAACCTCGCCTCCTACGTGCGCCCCGATCTCACCGTGGACGCCACCGACCTGTCACCCGCGCGGTTCCGGCGGCAGATCGCACCCGCGTACCTGCGCCGCAACCAGGACGACGTGCTCGACGAACTGCCCGAACTCATCGAGGTCGAGGAGTGGCTGCCGATGTCCTCGGCGGACACCGGCTGCTACCGCGAGGCGGTCGAGCGGGGCAACTTCATGCAGATGCGCCAGGCGGCCATGCTTCAGGCCGCCGAGTCCACGAAGGTGCAGCGCCTCGTCGAGATCGTCCGGGAGGCGGCGGAGAACGAGCGCCGAGTCATCGTCTTCTCCCACTTCAGGGAGGTACTCGACGTGATCGCCCGTACCCTTCCCGGCCCGGTCTACGGACCACTGACCGGCTCGGTTCCGGCCAACCACCGGCAGCGGATGGTGGACGACTTCTCCGCCGCCCGCCACGGCGCTGTCCTGGTGGCCCAGATCGTGGCCGGTGGCGTCGGGCTCAACATCCAGGCCGCCTCTGTCGTCGTCATCTGTGAACCTCAGCTCAAGCCGACCACCGAGGCACAGGCCATCGCCCGGGCGCACCGGATGGGGCAGGTCCAGTCCGTGCAGGTCCACCGGCTGCTCTCCGAGGAGGGCGTCGACCAGCGGATCACCGAACTGCTGGCGGGCAAGCGCCGCATCTTCGACGACTTCGCCCGGCTCAGCGACCTGGCCGACGCAAGCCCGGAAGCGGTGGACCTCTCCGAGGCCGAACTCGTCCAGGAAGTGGTGGCCGCCGAACGCCAACGCCTTTTCACCCCCACACCCGAACTCCCGCCCCAGCCCGCGCCTTCGTAACTCACGTCGCCGAACTGTGGCAGTAAAGGTGCCAGCCACCCGGCGTGTCGGCTACCGCGACTGCCACGGATCGGGAGTGTCACCGTTCCCGGTCCAGCGGGTCTGCTTGAGGGTGGTGAGGAGGTTGCGGGCGGCGCTGGCCACGGCACAGTCGGCGACGCGGCAGATCGGGCAGCGACCGTCGGGGGCGGGCTGATGGTCACGCAGCGTCCAGCGGGCGGTCAGGGTGAGCCGGTTGAGGATCTGCGCCAGGGTGAGCAACGGTGCGGTCATGCGCGGGTCACCCCGAGGGTGGCGGCCAGCGCGACGATCGTGGCGGGTGCGCCGGGATGACGGCCCGTGGCGGCGAGCACGTCCCGGGCAGCGGGCCGGTGGCGTACCTCGGCGGGGGCGGTCCGGTCGGCCTCCAGCAGTACCCGGGCCGCGTTCACCGGGTCGGCAACCTGAAGGTACGCACGACTGGCGTCGATCAGGTGGGCGGCCCGATGCTCCGGTGGCAGCCACCGCCAGCCGTCCCGCCCGACGGCAGCCTCGTGGCGGGCGATCGCCTCGTCCGGCGTACCCAACTCGATCGCGACAGCGACCCGGGCGAGCGCCACAGCGGTCGGGCCGAAGCTGGTGCGATGGTGGTCGTTACCGTCGCCGACCTCGGCGGCCAGGTCGGCGGCCTCGTCGACGCGGGCGGCAGCGGCCCGGTCGTCGCCGTGCCGGGCCGCCGCGAGCGCCGCCTGCACGAGCAGCGCACCGCAGAGCGACATGCGCGCCACGTCGAGGTCGGGCGTGCCGATCCGGTACGCCGCCGCCAGTGTCGCCGTGCCCGCCTCCCGCGCGCGACCGGCCGCCCGCAACACTTGACCGAGCTGCACGGTGGCGGCGGCCACCAGCAGCGGATCACCGATCGCGACCGTCATCGCCCGGTCGGCGGCGAGCCAGGCCAGCTCGGTCTCGTCGAGCTTCACCAGCAGCGCGGCGGTCACCCGGTACGCCTCCACCAGCAGCACCCGGCCCGCCTGCGGATCGTGGGCGTGACCGCGCTGCGCCCCGGCCAGCAACTCGGGCAGCAGACCGATAAGCGCCGGGTACCGCGCATGCTGAAAACTGGTCCAGGCATGCGCGACACCCCGCGCCAGCCGAGCGCCGTCCGGCGCGTCCCGGCGCGCCGCCGGCCGATCCAAGGCGATGTCGTACGCGGACAGTGCCGCCCGGATCTGCTCGACGCCCTTGACCCTGGTGGTCGCCTCGGCGGGCCGACTGTCCTGGCCGAGCAGCAACGCCTGATCGATCCGCAGCGCGGCGGCGATGTCCCGCAGCGTCGAAACCTTGTCCAGCGTCCGTACCCCGCGCTCGACCTTGTCCACCCAGCTCTTGGACTTGCCGAGCCGATCGGCGAACACCTGCTGCGACATCCGCCGCCGCGCCCGCCAGTACGCCACCCGCCGCCCGATCGGCACCTGGTCCCTCTTCACGCCGCGCTCCTGTTCAGCTGCGCGTCGACTATCCATGGATTGCCGACCGGGGGAACTTGAGGAGGCCGAATGCTAGTTCCCGCCGTTCCTCTCCCTGATCGTCCAGGACACTGATCTCGTCCGGAGGTACGGCGGCATTCGACTGCATGTCAACGGGGTCGACCATGTGGCACCTTCCGCCCGGTGTCGAATAGGTGCCCACCCCGAACCGTGGGCGTAGCACTGTCCGAGGTGGGTATGCGGGCCGGAACCGCGGAGTTTGCCGAAACCAGGGAACCGGCCCGGACAGCAACCTACTCCAACAAGTTGGAGTAGGTCAAGGAGGTGCATATAGCTAGATCATGAAACTTGCTGGAATAGGTTCCCTCGTGATCAGATTGACGTGCCGAAGCCAGGGAACCGACGGAGATCGACATGCCGACCGAGAGAGTCGACTACCGCCGCATAGCGAACGAGATCACGAGCAAGATCAAATCTGGCGAACTCGCGCCGGGGAAGAAGCTGCCGTCCACGCGCCAACTCGCCGAGCAGTACGGCGTACACATCTCCACGATCCACCGTGTCATGTCGTTGCTCAAAGACAGAGAGTTGGTCGAAGGGCATCCCGGGAAAGGCGTATACGTGGCCGAGCCGGAGCGCGAATCCGAGTAACGCCAGTCTCCGCCTAGTCGGCAACGTCTCCGTTCTGAGAGGTTGGCACAAATCTTGGACATTTTCCGTTAGCGCAGAACAGTAGGTTTCCAAGATCTCATTGCTCTGGTGTTGCACAACGGCCGCGTGTGAAGCGAGACTGCAAGAACCTCAGGGGCCGGTCCTTTCCTTCGACCGCGACAGCTGCACCGAACTTCCTGACCTGGTTGAA
Organism: Micromonospora sp. NPDC049374; assembly: GCF_040677165.1. Lineage (NCBI taxonomy): Bacteria > Bacillati > Actinomycetota > Actinomycetes > Micromonosporales > Micromonosporaceae > Micromonospora > Micromonospora sp. NPDC049374. The sequence continues at coordinate 24,483 of NZ_JBFAQH010000005.1, forward strand.
CCACGGTAAGCGATGCGTGACGGCGTCGACGTAGGTCAGTCGACTCGGAGTGAACGGGTGATCGCTTCGGCGAGCGCCGGGTTGCTGGACACGGCGACGAGGAGTACCTGTCGGTCGGGAACCACCACCACCTGCCGCGTCCGGCCATCCGGCAGCATGTCGCCGCCCCGCAGGACGGGGTGGCCGAATGCTTCGCTCGCCTCGGTGGCGAGCTGGGCGACCGGGTCGAGATCGAGATTCGCGCGCTTTATCTCGGCGTAGTCGACGCGAGGTCTCGGCAACACGGCGCAGCCCGCGATCACATCGAGGTCCACGATGTACGTGTCCCGCATCGGCGTACCGCATTTGAGAGCATTGCGTGGCCACTCCGCTGGCACCGAGATCCGTACGCTCTCGCTGGCCACCTCCTGCTGGGGAGTTGGACCTCGATCACGTATGGCCGCAGTCACCACCGCGGCGAGGGCGAGAACCGCTCCGATCGCGGCGGCAGCGACCGCCATCCGCAGGCCCCTGCGGCTCCTCAGGTCGAGGTTCATCCATGCCCCTCGCCGGTTGTCCGTCTCTCATGTCAACCTAAAATCGGCCCGATCCAATCTATCCGTAGGCCCGAGACCAGGGAGTGTTGTCTCCGGCCTACGGCTGTCGTCGCGATTCGTTCGCGCTCTCAACTCGACAGGGCCGGCACCAGAGACATGGCTCCGGACGTCGCTGGCCGCGAATGTCGCTGCGGAAGCAGCGCTGTGACCAGTGCCCGAGACGAGACCTGTGCTCAGAGGTCGAGCACACCCACCGTCTCGCCGCCGCTCTGCTCGCCGGTAGGTCGGAAGCCGAGCTTCATATAGAAGGCTTCCGGGCCGCCGGGCCGAGGCTTCCAGGTCACGTACGCCTGCGTGCCGCCGCGGACCCGAATCTCCTGGCACACGGCTGCCACGGCGAAGCGACCGTAGCCGCGTCCCTGGGCGTCGGCGGCGATGTTCAGCCGCCAGAGGCCGGACCGTCGGTCGTCGGGATCGCGACCGGCGTTCCACTGGATGTTCAGGAAGGCCATCAGGAACCCGACGAGCGTGTCCCCGTCGTAGATCAGTCTCGGCCAGGCGTTGTCGGGAAAGACGTACGCCTCGGCGAGCGACTTGACCACCGGCCCGACCAGGTCCTCCTGGTCGGGGCGCACGGACAGCGCCAGCGCCGCCTCGTAGTTCTCCGGCGTGATCCTTTCCAACCGCATACGGCGGACCGTAGCGGGCTGGCGACGGCACTAGCGACCCGTTTCCACCGCCCTGGACGCCCCGAGTGCCGCCGGGCCGGCAGACGCTCGCCTCACCGTTGAACCAACGCCTCGGGCGAAGGTCCGCGCGACGACGAGAGCCGGGAGAGGCGGGCGGCGACGAGGGTGGCGGCCAGGACGGAGACGGCAGCGACCGGGCCGATCCAGGCCGGGCTGAGGCCGACGGCGAGCACCGTGCCGCCGAGCGCGGCGCCGAGGGCTCCGGCGGCACCGGCGACCGAGATGTTGACGGCGGCGACCAGGCCGGTGGTGGCCGCGTCGACCTGACCCATCAGCCAGGTCTGGACCAGCGGCACGACCAGGAACGCTGCCGCGCCCAGCAGGGCGAGCCCGGCCAGCGCCAGCGGGGCCACCGGCAGCAGCAGCGGCTGGACCAGCAGGATCGCCGTCAGCGTGCCGACGGCGAGGGGCAGCCGGCGGGCGATCGCCTCGGGGCGTACCCGGCCGGCGAGCAGGTTGCCGGCGATGGTGCCGAGGCCGTAGCCGACCAGACCGACACTTACCCAACCAGGGCTCAGCCCGGTGACGGTGCGCAGCATCGGCGCGACATAGGTGAAGGCGGCCACGAACCCGGTCAACGCCAGCAGGGTGACGCCGAGCCCGGCGTAGATGCCGGGGCGCAGCAGCGCACCGACGCTGTCCCGGACGCCGACCGGTGGCGGGTTGGGAATGCGGGGGCAGAAGACGAGCACACCGAGCAGCCCCAGCGCGGCCATGCCGGCCACGGCCACGAAGGTGACCGGCCAGCCGTACGCCTCACCGATCAGGCTGCCCAGCGGCAGGCCGAGCACGGTGGCCAGGGCGAACCCGCCGAACAGCCGGGCCACCGCGACGGTCTGCCGCTCCGGCGGCACCGAGGCCATGGCCACCTGGGAGGCCACCGCCATGAACAGCGCCTGGGCCAGCGCCGAGCCCAATCGGGCCGACAGCAGCATCGGGTACGAGGTGGCCATGGCGCTGGCCACCGCGGACGCCGTGGCCAGCGCCATGGTGCCGGCGAGCAGTTCCCGGCGGGGTAGCCGGCGGGTCAGCACGGTGGCGACCGGGCCGCCCACGGTGACCACGATCATGTACGCGGTGACCAGCTGTCCGGCGGCGGCAACGGAGACGTCCAGGTCGGTGGCGACCTGGGGGAGCAGGCCGACAAGCACGAACTCGGCGGTGGCCACGGCGAACGAGCAGACGAGGAGCACATAGACGATCACAGGCGGACGCTAAAGCCTCACACCGACGTTAGAGTCAAGCGATGCGGATCGGTGAGTTGAGCGCCCGGACCGGCGCGTCGGTGCGGATGTTGCGGTACTACGAGGAGCAGGGTCTGCTGACGCCGGTACGCACCGAGTCGGGCTACCGGATCTACCAGGAATCCGACGTCGACCGGGTCGCCCGCATCCGGTGCATGCTGTCGGCCGCGCTGCCGTCCGGAGTGGTCGGGCAGGCGCTGCGGTTCCTGCTTGACGGTCGGGCCGCGATCCCCGACGAGCCGGCCGACCGCGCCCGCCTGGCCGACACCCTTCAGGGCGAGTTAAACCTGCTGACCGAGAAGATCGAGTCGCTGCGGTCCAGTCGGGACCTGCTCGCCACCATCGTCGCCGACGTACGCGGTGACGTGGTGGGGCCCGGCCATCCCGGTGACCCGGGCGGCGCGGTGGCCCGCCGGTCGGTCCGCAAGGCTGGCCCGGCGGTCGGTCTCGCCCGCTGAGCTGCCGCCCGGGCCTAGCTCGGGGAAGCCGTAGACCGTGTCGCTCAGGCCCCGCTCGGCGTCGGCGTGGCGAGCCGCGGACCGGGCAGCTCAGGCCCCGCTCTGCGTCAGCGTGGCGGGCCCGGATCGTGCCGCTCAGGCCCCGTTCGGCGGCGTGGGCAGCCGCAGGCCGTGCATGCCGCCGTCGACGGCGAGCACGCTGCCGGTGGTCGATCCGGACAGCGGACTGGCCAGGTACGCGACTGCGGCGGCCACCTCCTGCGGGGTGGTGAGGCGACCGGTGGGCTGGCGGGCCCGCAACGCGGCCAGTTCCGCCGCCGGATCGTCGGCGGCGTCGAGCAGCCGACGCACCCACGGGGTGTCCGCCGTGCCCGGGTTGACGCAGTTCACCCGGATGCCGGCGGTCACGTGGTCGGCGGCCATCGCCAGGGTGAGCGCCTGCACCGCTCCCTTGCTGGCGCTGTAGAGGGCGCGCTGGGGCAGCCCGAGCCAGGCGGCGATGGAGCCGATGTTGACGATCGCGGCGTGCGCGGAGGCGCGCAGGTGCGGCAGCGCGGCCCGGGTCACCCGGACGATACCGACCACGTTGACGTCGAGAACCCGGTGCCATTGCTCATCGTTGTCGGCCTCGATGGTGCCGATCGCACCGACGGCGGCGTTGTTGACCAGGACGTCGAGGCCACCGAACGCGGCATGGGCGGCGGCGATCGCGGCCCGCACGGACCCGTCGTCGGTCACGTCGGCGGCCAGGCCGAGCAACGGCTCGGGTATCCGCTGCGGGTTCAGGTCCAGGCAGGCCACCCGGGCGCCACGCTCTGCCAGCAGGGTGGCGGTGGCCAGGCCGATGCCGGAGGCACCGCCGGTGACCACCGCCGCCAACCCGGCGAACTCGCCCGCGCCGGCGGCGGCGCTGCCGGCGAACGCCTGCCCGTCGCCGGTCACGCCGGTGCCAGCGTCTGCCGTTGCCGGCCCAGGCCGTCGATCTCCAACTCGACCACGTCGCCGGCGACCAGGTACGGCTTGGGTTCCGGCTGCCCGAGGGCGACGCCGGCCGGGGTGCCGGTGTTGATGACGTCACCGGGGTAGAGCACCATGAACTGGCTCAGGTAGCGGACGATCTCGGCCACCGGGAAGACCATGTCCTTGGTGGTGCCGTCCTGCCGGAGCACACCGTTGACCCAGAGCCGCAGCCCGAGGTCCTGCGGATCCGGGACCTCGTCGGCGGTCACCAGCCACGGGCCGAGCGGGTTGAACGTCTCGCAGGACTTGCCCTTGTCCCACTGGCCGCCCCGGTCGAGCTGGAACTCCCGCTCCGAGACGTCGTGCGAGATGGCGTACCCGGCGACGCAGTCCATCGCCGCCTCGGCCGACGGCAGGTAGCGCGCCTTGCGGCCGATGACGACGGCGAGTTCGACCTCCCAGTCCGTCCTGGTGCTGCCGCGGGGCACCAGCACGGGGTCGTCGGGACCGACCACCGTGTCCGCCGCCTTGAGGAAGACCACCGGCTCGGCGGGCAGGGCGGCCCCGGTCTCGGCGGCGTGGTCGCGGTAGTTCAGCCCGATGCAGACGATCTTTCCGGGGTGCAGTGGGGGGCCGATCCGCAGGCCGGTGGGGTCCATCGGAGACAGGTCGTGCGGGGAGATGCCGGCCAGGCGGGCCAGGCCGTCGGTGGCCAGGAAGGCGGGGTCCAGGTCGTCGGTCTCGCCGCTGAGGTCACGGAGTTGGGCGGCCTCGTCGAGCAGTGCCGGCGTTTCCCGCCCCGGCGGACCCACTCGCAGCAGCTTCACCGTCACCCCCAGATACCGCGGCGCGAACGAGCCGCAAGACATGTGATGTCTATCAGGTGATCGTGACGCCTCACAAGGGCCATGATCGACGGTGCCGTCCTCGTCGGTCGAGGTCGCACGGCCCGACCGGGTCGCAGGTCCCGCCCGGCGCAGGGCCGTACGACCTGTCCGGAGGGGACTCCGGCCGCTGGTCCGTCCCACGTCCGCACGCTGCACTGGAAGCAGGACGGAGAGGAGTGAGGACGATGTCGTATCTGATTGTCGTCGGCGTCGATGGTTCGGACGGTGGGCGACGTGCCCTGCAATGGGCGGTCGGTGAGGCGGCCGAGCGCAACGGCACCGTGCAGGCGGTGACCGCCTGGCGGTGGGACGGCCTGGACGGTGGGGCGATGGTCGCGCCGAACCCGGTCGAGGAGGAGGAGCGGGCCACCGCCCTGCTGGCCCGGGAGATCGGCGAGGTCACCCGGGCCACGTCGACGGCACCGGTTTCGGCCGAGGTCGTCGAGGGGCGGCCGGCCGACGTGCTGACCGCCGCCGCCCGTGGCGCCGACCTGCTGGTGCTGGGCAGTCACGGGCACGGCCGGCTGCGGCACACCGTGCTCGGCTCGGTCAGTGAGGAGTGCGTACGCAAGGCGACCTGCCCGGTGGTGGTGCTCCCGGTGCCGGTTCCGGCGCCGAGCGGCCCCGCCGTGCCTGCGGTGCCGGCCTGACGGCGGCCGACGGGGGTTGCCGGTCTCTGACATGCTCTGGGCCGTGACGACCGGCCACCCCCGTTCCCACCGCCGCGCCCGCCGGACCCGGTACGGGCTCCTGTTCAGCCTCGGTATCGTGATCGCCCTGGCCGTGGCGGCCGTGATCGTGCTGCGCCCGCCGGGGCCCCGCCCGCTGTTCCAGATGCCGGTCGCCTGCGGGGAGACCTGGCAGGTCGGCACCTACCCGGGGCACGGCGACTACGACGTGGACTTCTTCCCGCTCTCCGGCGACCCGTGGGGACAACCGGTGCTCGCCTCCTACGAGGGCACCGTCACCGTGGCCGGGATCAACGGATCGCTGGGTGGTCGTACCCCGGACAATCCGGACGGCCCGCGGGGTCGTGGTGGTGGCTACTGGGTGAAGATCGACCACGGCGGCCGGTGGGAGACCCAGTACCTGCACCTGCTGGAGCCGCCGCTGGTGCAGGCCGGCCAGCGGGTCGTCCAGGGCCAGCAGATCGGCCGGATCGGCAGCACCGGCAACTCCGGTGCCCCGCACCTGCACTACGAGCAGCGGCGGGGCTGGGAAAAGGTGGAGACCTACTTCGACGGTGCCCCGTCGGGCATCACCCAGGACGACGCCGAGTACACGCTGCGGCTGACCAGCAACAACTGTCCGTAGCGGGCGATGTCGTACCCACCTGATGGGGTACGGCCATGGGTGTTCTCTATGACTACTTCCGCGCGGCGGACGACGCCGCCGCGATCGGGTTGATGGCGGAGCTCGACGGCGGCCCGGTCGCCGTGTCGGGGGGTCGCCCCGGGGTGGACGCGATCGACCTCAAGGGCATCGAGCCGGCGGTGACCCTCGGCAAGCTGGTCGGCTTCGTGCGCGGGCTGGCCTGGTCCACCGACCTGATCGAGCAGCGGCTGATCTGGAGCGGCGGCGACGAAGGGCCATGGTTGATCGTCCTCGACGACGCCACCAGGGACACCCTGGCGTCGATCACCGCCGCTCAGTCGCCCGAGCTGTCGGCGCGGTGGGGGCAGATCGAGGAGCTGGCCTGGGGTGACCCGCTGCCGCCGGATGAACTGCTGCCGGTGATCGAGGAGATCAGCGCCCTGGCCCGCCGCGCCCGGGCTGCCGGCCACCACCTCTACTGCTGGTGCTGCCTCTGACCGCCCGGGTCACAGCTTGACGGCGAACGTGTCCGCCCGCCGGTCCGAGCCCTGCCGGTCGGCGGGTTTGCGGTTAGCGTGGGCGAGCAGGGAGGCGGCGACCAGGGCATTTTGCCATGTTTTGTGTTGACATCGATTGGTCGGGGGACCAGACTCGCAAGATCTTTCGAGTGCCGGGGAAGAATCCAGGGGGAGGACCATGTCCAGGACCAGATTCAGGTTGGCCGGCGCGACGATCGCCCTGATGCTCGCCGCCGTGGCGGGATGCAGTGGGGGCGAGGGCGTCGACGTCGACGGCAACGACACGGCGGGTGCCGGAGGCGTGCTCAACGCCGCGATCGGCGGCGAGCCCGACCAACTCGACCCGCACAAGACCTCCGCCTACTACAGCTTCCAGGTGTTGGAGAACGTCTTCGACACGCTCGTCGAGCCGGACGCCAACCTGGAGATGAAGCCTTCCCTGGCCACCGAGTGGACCACCAGTGAGGATCAGCTGACCTGGACGTTCACCCTCCGCGAGGGCGTGAAGTTCTCCGACGGCTCGCCGCTGACCGCCGAGGACGTCGTCTACTCCTACAACCGGATCATCGACGAGAAGCTGAACAACGCGTACAAGTTCGGCACCGTGAAGTCGATCGAGGCCACCGACCCGAAGACCGTGGTGGTGACCCTCAACGCGCCGACCCCGAACCTGCTGGCCAACCTCGGTGGCTTCAAGGGCGTGGCGATCGTCCAGAAGTCCAACGTGGAATCCGGTGAGATCACCACCAAGCCGGTCGGCAGCGGGCCGTTCGCCGTGGAGAACTACAGCTCCGGCGACAGCATCCGGTTGGTCCGCAACGACAACTACTGGGGCGAGAAGCCCAAGCTGGACGGCGTCCGGTTCACCTTCGTCAGCGACCCCACGGTCGCCCTGCAGAACCTGCGTGGCGGCGAGGTGCACTGGACCGACAATCTGCCACCGCAGCAGGTGCCGGCGCTGCTCGACGGGGACGACCCGGCGGTGCAGTCGGTGCCGTCGACCGACTACTGGTACCTCGCGCTGAACCAGGCGCGCAAGCCGTACGACGACGTCAACGTCCGTCGGGCGATCGCCTTCGCGCTGGACCGTGAGGCGATCACCAAGGCCGCCAAGTTCGGGCTGGCCACGGTCAACCAGACGGCCATCCCACAGAACAGCGCCTTCTACTACGAGTACGCGCCGTTCTCGCACGACGTGAACCAGGCCAAGCAACTGCTCGATCAAGCCGGGGTGAGCGGCCTGACCATGGACCTCATGGTCACCAGCGAGTACCCGGAGACGGTTACCGCCGCCCAGGTCATCGCCTCGCAGTTGGAAGCCGTCGGGATCACCGTCAAGATCCGTACGCTGGACTTCGCCCAGTGGCTCGACGAGCAGGGCGCCGGCAAGTTCGACTCGTTCATGCTCGGCTGGCTGGGCAACATCGACCCCGACGAGTTCTACTACGCCCAGCACCACAGCGACGGCACGTTCAACTTCCACGAGTACGCCAACCCGAACGTGGACCGGCTACTCGACCAGGCCCGGACGGAAACCGACCAGGCCGCCCGCAAGCAGCAGTACGAGCAGGTGGCCAAGCAGATCGTGGACGACGCCAGCTACATCTACCTCTACAACCCCGACGTCGCCCAGGGCTGGTCGAAGCAGGTCAGCGGCTACGAGGTACGCACGGACCGGGCGATCCGGTTCCGCGACGTGGCTCTCGCCCGGTGACCCGGCGGGGGACCTCAGGTGGCCCGCTTCGTCATCCGTCGGCTGTTGCAGTCGGCCGTGGTACTGCTCGGCGTGACCCTCGTGGTGTTCCTGCTGCTCCAACTGGTGCCGGGTGACCCCGTCCGGGTCGCCCTCGGCACCCGCTTCGACCCGCAGACGTACGAGGCGTTGCGGGCCCGGGCGGGGTTGGATCAGCCACTTGTGGTGCAGTATTTCGACTACCTGCGGCGGGCGCTGACCGGCGACCTCGGGGTCAGCTTCCGCAGTGGACGCCCGGTCACCGCGATCGTGCTGGAGCGGCTGCCGGCGACCCTGTCGCTGGCGGTCACGGCGGTGGTGTTCGCCATGGCGATCGCCTTTCCACTGGGGATCGTCTCGGCCATCCGCAGCGGCTCGCTTGTCGACCACGCGGCCCGGGTGTTCAGCCAGTTCGGTGTCTCGGTGCCGGATTTCTGGATGGGGATCATGGGCATCCTGCTCTTCTCCGGGGTGCTCGGGTGGCTGCCACCGTCGGGGTACGTCGCGCTCACCGAGGATCCGGGGCGCTGGGCGTCCCACGTGGCGCTGCCCGCCGCCACGGTCGGTCTGGTCACCGCCTCGATCCTCACCCGGTTCATCCGCTCGTCGATGCTGGAGGTGCTCTCCGAGGACTACGTGCGCACCGCGGAGGCGAAGGGTCTGCGTACCCGGGTGGTGGTGTTGCGGCACGTGCTGCGCAACGCCCTCATTCCGGTGGTGACCGTGGTGGCGGTGCAGTTGGCCAGCCTGCTCGGCGGGGTGATCGTGATCGAGGTGCTGTTCGCCTGGCCCGGCATCGGGCGGCTCACCTACGACGCCGTCGCGGCCCGGGACTATCCGGTCCTCCAGGGCGCGGTGCTGCTGGTGGCGGCGCTGTTCCTCCTGGTCAACCTGTTGGTCGACATTCTCTACGCCCGTCTCGACCCGAGGATCACGGTCAAATGAGCGAGCAGACGGTCAACCGTGAGGGTCAGCTGCGTCGGGTGCTCGCCGTGCTGCGGCGCGATCCGCTGGCCCTGACCGGCAGCCTGGTGCTGGTGGTGCTGGTCGTGGTGGGCGTGGGCGGCTCCTGGCTGGCGCCGTCGGGAATCAACGAGGTGAACGTCGACCAGATGCTTCAGCCGCCGAGCTGGGCACACCCGTTCGGCACCGACGAACTGGGCCGTGACGTGCTCAGCCGGGTCATGGTCGCCGCCCGGGTGTCGTTGCAGGTCGGCCTGGTCAGCGTCGGAATCGCACTGGTGGTGGGGGCGACCCTCGGGCTGTTCGCCGGTTACTACCGGGGCTGGCTCGACAACGTGCTGATGCGCTGCATGGACGTGCTGTTCGCGTTCCCGGTGCTGCTGCTGGCGGTGGCGATCGTGGCGGTGCTCGGCCCGGGACTGGTCACCGCGATGGTGGCGATCGGGGTGGTCTACACACCGATCTTCGCCCGGGTGACCCGGGCCGGCGTGCTCTCGGTGCGGGAACAGGTCTTCGTCCGGGCCGCGGTCTCGGTCGGCGCGTCCGACCTGCGGATCATGCGTCGGCACGTGTTGCCGAACATCGCGGCACCGCTGATCGTGCAGACGTCGCTCTCGCTGGCCTTCGCGATCCTCTCCGAGGCGGCACTGTCCTTCCTCGGCCTCGGCGTCCAACCGCCCGATCCGGCCTGGGGCCGGATGCTGTTCGACGGGCGCGGGTTCGTCACCGATGCCTGGTGGCTGGGCTTCTTCCCCGGTGCGGCGATCTTCCTCACCGTCCTGGCGTTCAACCTGGTCGGTGACGCGCTGCGGGACGTGCTGGATCCCCGCCAGCTCACCGTCAGCGAAGCCAGGAGGAGCACCGCATGAAGCCGGTACTGGCCGTCGAGGACCTCACCGTCACCATCGGCACCCGGCGTGGTCCGGCCCGCGCCGTCGCCGGCGTCGACTGGTCGGTGCGGCCGGGGGAGACCCTGGCACTGGTCGGCGAGTCCGGCAGCGGCAAGAGCATGAGCGTGCTCGCCGCGACCGGGCTGGCGCCGCGCACCGCCCAGGTGACCGGGCGGGTGCACCTGCTCGACACGGAGCTCACCGCGGTGACCGAGGAACGCCGTCGGCGACTGCGTGGGCGGCACATCGGGTTCGTCTTCCAGGATCCGATGACCTCGCTCAACCCGGTGCTCACCGTCGGCCGGCAGGTCACCGAGGCCGCCGAGGAACACCTCGGGCTGACCCGGCGGGCCGCCCGGTCCCGCGCCGTCGAACTGCTGGACATGGTCGGCATCCCGTCGGCGGGGCAGCGGGTGGAGGCGTACCCGCACCAGTTCTCCGGCGGCATGCGCCAGCGGGTGGTCATCGCCATGGCGCTGGCCTGTGAGCCGGACCTGCTGATCGCCGACGAACCGACCACCGCCCTCGACGTCACCACCCAGGCCCAGATCGTCGAGCTGGTCGCCGACCTGCAACGGCGCCTCGGCACCGCGGTCGTCTGGATCACCCACGACCTCGGTGTGGTCGCCGGCATCGCCGACACCGTGGCGGTCATGTACGGGGGCCGGATCCTCGAACAGGGGCCGGTCGACGCCGTCTTCGGTGCGCCGTCGCACCCGTACACCAAGGCCCTGCTGGCCGCCCGTCCGGACCCGGCGGCCGGCGGCGCTGAGCTGGTCACCATCGCCGGTGCGCCGCCCAGCCCGTTGGAACTGCCGCCGGGCTGCGCGTTCTGGCCCCGCTGCCCGGTGCGGGGGGACGCCCGCTGCGAGCACGAACTTCCGCCGCTGGTACCGGTCTCGGTCGGCCACCAGGTCCGCACCTTCTACCCGCAGCCGAGCGACGGGGAGCGCCGATGAGCGAGCGGCAGCGAGCGGATCATCAGCACCGTACGGTCGTGCCGGCCGACGGCACGGCGCACGCTGCGGTGCCGAAGCAGCGGGAACCGGGCGAGGTGGTGGCCGAACTCGACGATCTGGCGGTGTGGTTCCCGACGCCGGCCGGTGTCGTGCGGGCCGTCGACGGCGTGTCGTTACGGGTACGGCGGGGGGAGACGCTGGGGCTGGTCGGCGAGTCCGGCAGCGGCAAGTCCACCGCCGGGCTCGCCCTGCTCCGGCTGGTGGATCCCACCTCCGGTACGGTCCGGGTCGCCGGCCAGGACGTCACCCGGTGGTCCCGGCGGCGGCTGCGTACGCTGCGTCGCCGGGTGGCCATGGTGTTCCAGGACCCGCAGGCGTCCCTGGATCCCCGGCTCACCATCGGAGCGAGCATCGCCGAGCCGCTGATCGTGCATCGACTCACCGACGGCGGTGCCGCCCGTCGCCGCCGGGTCGACGAACTGCTCGACATGGTCGGGTTGCGCGGCGACCTGGCCGACCGGCATCCCCACGAACTCTCCGGCGGCCAGCGGCAGCGGGTCGGCATCGCCCGTGCCCTGGCCGGCGAACCGGACCTGATCGTGCTGGACGAACCGATCGCCTCGCTCGACCTGAGCGTGCAGGCGCAGATCATGAACCTGCTCCGCCGGCTGCAACGGGACCTGGGCCTGACCTATCTCTTCATCGCCCACGATCTGGCCGCCGTGGAGCACATGAGCGACCGGATGGCGGTGATGTACCTGGGGCGGATCGTGGAGAGCGGCACACCGGCGCAGATCTGGCGGGATCCGGCCCACCCGTACACTGCGGCGCTGCTGTCCGCGGTGCCGGTGGCCGACCCGCAGGCCGAGCGGGAACGCCGCCGGATCATCCTCAGCGGTGACATCCCCAGCCCGGTGGACCCTCCGGGCGGCTGCCGGTTCCGTACCCGCTGCCCGCAGGCCCGGCCGGAGTGCGCCGAGACCGATCCGGTGCTGGCCGAGGTCGACCCCGACCACCGTGCGGCGTGCCTGTTCGCCAAGGAGGCCGTGCGAGCCATGCGCGCGGTGTGACCACGGTGCCCGGCCGGCGTTCGGCGGTTCAGGGCGTCCGCAGCGGCCGGAACGCGGCGCGTACCTCGGCGGAGAAGAGTTCCGGCTCCTCCCAGGCAGCGAAGTGGCCGCCACGGTCGACCTCGTTGAAGTACGCGACGCCGGGGTAGACGGTTTCGACCCAGCTACGTGGGGCAGCCCAGATCTCGCCGGGGAACGCCGTGAAGGCGACCGGGACAGCGACCGGTGGCGGCGGCTGGCCGGCCGCGTCGGCGGCCGCCTGGAATCGTCCGAACTCCCAGTACCACCGGGCGGAGGAGGCACCGGTGCCGGTGAGCCAGTAGAGGGTGATGTTGTCGACGACGGAGTCCCGGGTGAGCCCGCCCACCGGCTCGCCGTCGACGAACGCGCGGGAGATCTTGTAGTAGCTGTCCGTGTCGTGGTCCAGCATCCACGCCGCCAGCCCGACTGGTGAATCGAGCAGCGAGTAGCCGATCGTCTGCGGTCGGGTGGACTGTTCCAGGAAGTAGCCGAAACCGTCAGTGGTGAACGTGGTGAGCGCGGCGTGCGCCATGCGTTCCTGTTCGGACTTCGCCGGCAGTTGATCCTTGAGACCGATCGCCGCGGCGAGCAGGTTGACGTGGATGCCGACCAGCCCGTCGGGTGCCTGGCGGCCCATCGCGTCCGTGACCGAGGCACCCACGTCGCCGCCCTGCGCGACGTAGCGGGAGTAGCCGAGCCGGTCCATCAGCTGTGCCCACGCGCCTGCCATCCGGGCGGAGTCCCACCCGGGCACCGTCGGCTCGCCGGAGAGGCCGTAGCCGGGCAGCGACGGCAGCACCAGGTGGAAGGCGTCCTCGGCCCGCCCGCCGTGCGCCGTCGGGTCGGTGAGTGGGCCGACCACCCCGAGCAGCTCGACGACCGAGCCTGGCCAGCCATGCGTCATGATCAGGGGAAGCGCGTCCTCGTGCCGGGACCGCACGTGGATGAAGTGAATCTCGACGCCGTCGATCTCGGTCGTGTACTGCGGCAGCGCGTTCAACCTGGCCTCACCCGCGCGCCAGTCGTGCTCGGTGGCCCAGTAACGGGCCAACTCCTGGATCGTCGTCAGCTGCACGCCCTGAGAGCGGTCGGCGACCAGCTCTCTCGTGGGCCAGCGGGTGGCCGTGATCCGGCGACGCAGGTCCGTGAGTGACTCTTCCGGGGCGTCGAGCTGGAAGGGTCGGACTCCGTTGTCGTGGGACATGCTCACCACCTGTCGGGTCGGATCGAGCGGCACCGGCCGCGGCCGAGCCCGTACGCGCTCATCCTCACATCGGCGTGACGACGGTGGGACCGGAACAGGATTTGTGGACGGCGCGGCCCCTTCTCTGCCCGAACCTGGTGGGAGGCGGCGCCGGCACCTCAGCTACCGACGGGTGCCGGGTGCCGGGCGACCAGGCCGACGGCGGGGTCGTAGCGGACCGGGACGGGATCGCTGATTTCCCCGACGAACTCGCCGTCGGCGTGCTCGACGAAGCCGATGAGGGACCAGCCGTCGCCGTCGGGGACCAGGCGGGGTGCGTACAGGTGCGGTTGGGTGATCGGCCGGGCGGCGGCGATGTCCCAGGGTCCGCGCACGGTGGGCCCGGTGGCGACCCAGAGCCGCGACTCGGGTTCCCGGCCGGCGGCGAAGGTGTTGGTGCAGAACAGCAGCAGCGGCTGCCCGTCGACGACGGCGACCTGCGGCACCTCCAGGTGACCGAAGCCGGCCGGCGTGGACAGTGGCGGTCGGACCGTCCAGTTCACCAGGTCCGGGGAGGTCGCGTGGCCGACGACGCCGCGCGCGTCGCCCGGTCCCTGGTTGGTGCGGGCGGTGATCAGCATGTGCCAACCGTCACCGTCGGGGTCCGGGAAGACCCACGGGTCGCGCCAGGCCTGCTCGTACCACACCTCACGGTCGAGCAGCTCGTACCAGGTCGGGTCGGCCTCCAGTAGCGGTGTGTCGCCGTGCCGGTGCCAGCTGACCAGGTCGTCGGAGACGGCCAGGCCGATGCGCTGGACCAGGCCGTCCTCCGCCCGACCGACCCCGGTGTAGAAGAGGTACCACCGCTGGTCCGGGCCGCGGACCGTGCAGCCGGTCCAGGTTGCCAGGTCGTCCCAGGCGGGTGCGTCGGCGGGTACGAGGGCGTCGGCGCGCAGCTGCCAGGAGCGCAGGTCGGTGGAGACCGCGTGGCCGATCGAGGCGCGCCGGTGGCGGCGGTGCGGGTCGAGCAGGGCCCGGGAGGCGCGCAGGAAGAACGCGTGCCAGTTGTCGTCGTCGTCCTGGGCGTACCAGCTGTCCCACACCCAGTGGTCGGGCAGTCGAAGCATGGCCGGAAACGTACCAGTGAATCGGTTTAGCGACTACTGCGGGTGCGGCCTGTGCAGTCAGCGGGGACGGTTGGGCTCAGGCGGCGGGCGTGGCCACGGACCGCCGCCGCCGCAGCGGCATCGGGACGAACGACGCGCCGCCGTCACCGCCGTCGAGCAGCACCTCCACCGCACGGCGGCCCATCTGTTCGTGCGGCAGCGCCGCCGTGGACAGCCCCGGCCGCAGCCACGCGGCGATCGGGTCGTCGTCGAAGGAGATCACCGAGAGGTCGCCGGGAATGCTCAGGCCGGCCTCGCCGAGCGCCTGGTACGCGCCGAAGGCGAGCCGGTCGTTCATGCAGATCACCGCGGTGGGGCGGGTCGGGCGGTCCAGCAGCGTACGCATGGCGGCGTAGCCGTGCTCCGGCAGCCACTCCGGGCAGAAGCCCTCGGTGAGCAGTGCGACACCGGCGGCGGCGAGGGTGCTCCGGATGCCGCGTAGCCGGGCGTCGGCGGCCAGCGAGATCTCCGGGTCGAGTTCCTTCTGCCGGTTACGGCCGATCAGGGCGATCCGGTCCCGGTGGCCCTGCGCGAGCAGGGTCTCGGCGACCATCGCGCCGGCACCCTCGTCGTCGGGCAGCACGCAGGGCAACGGCTCCGGACTGGTCGCGTTGAGCAGCACCACCGAGCCGCCGAGGATGGCCGGCGGCACCGCCAGCCGGCGGGTCGCCATGGCCGCGTAGATCACGCCGTCGACCTGGCGGTCGAGGATGGCCTCGATGGCGTACCGCTCGAACGTCGCGTCGCCCTGCGTCTCGGTGATCAGCAGGACGTGGTCGCGCTCGCGGGCGGCGTCCAGCGCGCCGCGGATGAGGCCACCGGCGAAGCGGGTGGTGGCGACGATGTCGGAGACGAACGCGATGGTGGCGGTCTTGCGGGTCCGCAGGCTGCGGGCGGCCACGTTCGGTCGGTAGCCGAGTTCCTCCGCGGCCGCGAAGACCCGCTGGTGCGCCTCGGCGGAGAGCCGGGTGCCCTCGCGCCCGTTCAGCACCATCGACGCGGCGGTCTTGGACAGACCGGCCCGTCGCGCCACGTCGGCCAGTGTCGCTCTCTCACGGCCCATTGCGTCCTCCGATCACGGCGGTCGTCCCGACGCCGCCGTCGTCCCATCATGATGGGTCGAGTCGATTCCGTGGTCACCGGCGGTGTGCCCGGCCTGGCTGGGGGCCGGTGAACCAGTTGTTTCCAGACCGTTGCGAACTCGTCCTTGACAGTCCCCGGCGACGCGCGCATGCTCTGCTAAATCAGTTTAGCGACGTGGTTTCGCCTCTGCGGTGGACGCCTTCGCGTCTACCGACGTCATATTGGGTACCGCGGGCCGCGAGCCGGAGTTTCGGCACGCGACGTGCGACACGTGGTGGCCGGCGGGCTGGGCTCGTGGCGGTCGCCACGGACGGCCGTCAACCGGTCCGGCGCGCGGATGAGTCAAGGAGCATGAGGTGCCGGAGTTCTCGACGAGATTCACCCGACGCCGGTTGGCACTGCTGGTGCCACTACTGGGCGTCAGCATCGCCATCACCGGCTGTAGCGCACCGGGTTCGGAGGAGACCCCCGCAGGGGACTCCGACGCTCCGGTGAGCACCGAGCTGGGTAGCGACCCGATCACCCTGGAAATGTACGCCGAGACCGGCTTCCCGCTGGCCAAGGCCCTCGCGGACGAGTTCACGAAGCAGCACCCGAACGTCACGTTCAACGTCCGCGAGGACCAGTTCACCGTGATCACGGAGAACGCGCCCCGGGTGCTCGCCTCGGACAACGCGCCGGACATCATCCGGCTGCCCACCATGGTCGACCTGGTCAAGGACGGGCTGCTGAAGAACCTGGACCCGTACTTCGACGCGTACGGCTGGGACAAGTTCCCCGCCTCGTCGCTGGTCCAGCTGCGCCTGTCCGACGGCGGCGCGGTGCGCGGCAGCGGCTCGCTGTACGGCATGGGCCTGGGCTACAGCGTGACCGGCGTCTTCTACAACAAGAAGCAGGCCGAGCAGGTCGGCATGACCCAGCCGCCGGCCACCATCGCGGAGTTCGAGGAGCTGCTGGCCAAGGCGAAGGCGGCCAACCTGCTGCCGATCATGCAGTTCAACAAGAACACCGCCGGCATCAACTTCCCCCATCAGGCACTCCAGAACCAGTACGGCGACCCGACCGCCATCGCCGACTGGATCTTCCAGAAGCCGGGCGCGACCTTCGACACGCCGGCGGCGCTGAAGGCCACCCAGACCATCCAGAAGTGGGCCGAGGCCGGCTACTTCCCGAAGGACGCAAACGCCATCGACTACACGGCGATGATGGGCGAGTTCCAGAAGGGCAACGGCCTGTTCATGTTCAACGGCGACTGGGAGTCGGGGAACCTGGACAAGAACATGGCCGGCGAGGTCGGCTTCTTCCTCTTCCCGGGTGAGACCGCCGACGCCAAGCGGGTCGCGATGTCCGCGCCGAACACGTTCGGCGTCGGTGCCAAGGCCAAGAACCCGGACGCCGCCGCCTTCTTCCTCAACTGGGTGCACACCAACGACAAGGCCCGGGAGATCTCGGTCACCATTGGTGGTTCGCACCCGGGCGGCCCGGCCGACCTGGCCCTGCCGCCGGTGTCGGAGGGGACCGTGCTGGCTGAGACGCTCAAGGCGTCGCAGCAGCTCGGTGCGGACAACGGCGCGGTCGACTTCACCGCGAACGCCACCGGCGGCATCTTCGCCGCGGCCATCACCCCCGAGATGCAGAAGCTGATCGCCGGCCAGCAGACCCCGGAGGGGTACGTGAAGGCGGTCCAGGCCGAGTACGAGAAGGAACTGTCCCGATGACGTCTGCCCTCGGCAGCGCCTCGGCCGGGTCGGACACCGCGTCCCGACCCGGCCGGGGGGACACCCGGTCACCCGCGCGGCCCCACCGGAAGCGGTGGGGCCGCACGGTCCGGTGGTCCGGGTGGCTCTGGGTCCTGCCCGCACTGATCATGTACGGCATCTTCGTGCTGCGTCCGCTCGTGCTGACCATGCAGTACTCGCTGTACCACTGGAACGGCATCGGTGCGGCCCGCTGGGCGGGGCTGGACAACTACCTCACGGTCTTCACCGACCGGGACCTGCTGAAGATCATCTCGAACGCCTTCATTCTGATCATCTTCTTCAGCTTCATCCCGGTCCTGCTCGGCCTGCTGGTGGCCAGCCTGGTCCGGCGGATCACCACCGGGCCGGCCGGCACCATGGTCCGGACCGTGCTGTTCCTGCCCCAGGTGATCCCGCTCGTCGCGGCCGGCATCGCCTGGAGTTGGGTGCTCTCCACCAACGGCCTGGTCAACCAGGCGCTGCGGGCCGTCGGGCTGGACGGCGTCACCCGGGCCTGGCTCGGCGAGTTCAACACCGCGCTGCCGGCGGTGGGCGTGATCGGCACCTGGGTCATGCTCGGCCTCTGCACGATCCTGCTGATCACCGGAATGAGCAAGATCGACCCTTCGCTCTACGAGGCCGCCCGCATCGACGGTGCCGGCCCGGTGCGTGAGTTCTTCGCGGTCACCCTGCCCAGCCTGCGCCAGGAGATCGGGATCTGCCTGACCGTGACCATCATCGCGGCACTGGCCAGCTTCGACATCGTCTACATCTCCACAAGCGGTGGCCCGGGGATCCAGACCACCGTGCCCGGCCTGGAGATCTATCGGCTCGCCTTCTCCCAGCGTCAGGTCGGCCTCGCCTCGGCCCTCGCGGTGGTGCTGATGGCGCTGGTGCTGGTGTGCGTACTGCCGATCCAGCGGCTGACCCGGGGAGAGAAGTGATGAACCTGACCACCCGCAGCGAGCGGCTGACCGGACGCATCTTCCTGATCGCGCTGGTCGTGGTCACCCTGCTGCCGTTCCTGAGCATGCTGTCGGCGGCCCTGCAACCACGCGGTACGGTGCCCACCGGCCTGGCCTGGCCCACCGATCCGCAGTGGGGCAACTTCGTCGACGCCTTCACCGCCGCGAACATGGGCGCCCTGCTGAAGTCGAGTGCGCTGATCGTGGCCGGAGTGGTGCCGGTCGGCGTACTCATCGCGACCATGGCCGGATTCGGCCTCGGTCACCTGCGGGTGCCCGGTGGCCACCTCGCCTTCGGGCTGCTGCTGCTCGGCCTGACCCTGCCCTTCGAGGCGGTGGTCACCCCGCTGTACTACCAGATGCGGGACCTGGGCCTGCTCAACACCCGATGGGCGATCGTCCTGCCGTTGATCGGCCTCTACATGCCGTTCGCGGTCTTCTGGATGCGTGCCCACTTCATAAACGTGCCCCGGGAACTGTCCGAGGCGGCGCGGGTGGACGGCAGCAACACCTGGCAGCTGTTCTGGCGGGTCCACGTGCCGCTGGCCCGGCCGGCCATCGCCTCGCTGACCATTCTGTTGTTCCTGTGGACCTGGAACCAGTTCCTGCTCGCCATCGTGCTCGTCGACGATGCGACGAAGCGGACCATGGCCGGCGCTCTCGGCGCCTTCCAGGGGCAGTGGGGAACCGATCTGGTGCTGCTCTGCGCTGGCTCACTGCTCATCCTCACGCCTACCCTCATCGTGTTCCTGATCTTCCAGCGACAGTTCATCAAGGCCCTGCTTCAGGGCTCCGTGAAGGGATAGCGGGTTGAGCGACACCCAGATCCACGGTGACGTCGACGAGGGCTTCGGCCGGGTCGCCGACGTGTTTCGGGACAACTTCGCCCACCGGCAGGAGGTGGGCGCCGCGGTCGCCGTCTACCTGCGCGGCCGTAAGGTCGTCGACCTGCACGGTGGGCTGGCCGACACCCGGTCGGGGCGCCCCTGGGCCGCGGACACGCCCGCCGTCGTCTTCTCCTGCACCAAGGGGATCATGGCGATCTGCGCGTACCTGCTGGTGCAGGAGGGGCGGTTGGATCTCGACGCGCCGGTCACCCGCTACTGGCCGGAGTTCGGTCAGCACGGCAAGGCGGAGATCCCGGTCCGGTGGCTGCTCACCCACCAGGCTGGCCTGCCGGCGCTGGATCAGCCCTTCTCCCGCGAGGAGGTGCTCGCCTGGGATCCGGTGATCAAGGCGATCGAGGCACAGGCTCCACTGTGGAAGCCGGGCACGGCGCACAGCTACCATGCGATCACCTACGGCTGGCTGATCGGCGAGGTGATCCGGCGGATCACCGGTGAGCTGCCCGGTGTCTACTTCGCCCGGGCCCTCGGCGAGCCGCTCGGCCTGCGTACCTGGATCGGCCTGCCGGCCGCCGAGCGGGACGCGGTCGCCTGGATGCTGGCGCCGATCGGCGAGCCCGTCCCGGCCGGCGATCCGGTCGCCGAGCGCGGCATCACCATGGGCGGTGCCTTTGCCTTTCCGGCCGACGAGAACGGCCTGGTCAGCTTCAACGACCCAGCCATACAGGCCGCACAGATCCCGGGCGCGGGCGCGGTCAGCACGGCCGAGAGCCTGGCCCGGCTCTACGCCGCCTGCGTCTCCGAGGTGGCCGGTGCGCGGCTGCTCAGCCCCGCTTCCGTCGATGACGCCGTCACGGTCCAGGTCAGCGGACAACAGGTCTACGGGCTCCCCGATGCGGGACACCGCTGGGGTACCGGTTTCCTGGTGCACTCGGAACCACGCCCGATGGTCGGCGCGCGCAGCTTCGGCCACGACGGCGCGGGCGGGCACCTGGCCTTCGGCGACGACACCCACCAGGTCGGCTTCGGTTACGTCGTCAACCAGATGGGCGGCTTCGACGACGAGCGGGCCAACCTGCTCTCCGCAGCGCTCCGGGACTGCCTCGGGCGATAGGTGACCGACGCGGGTGGCCCCGGCGCTGCCGCTCGACTGGGCCGGGGCACACCCGCGACCGGGACCGACGTACGGTGGTCGGATGTCGCTTGTTGATGCTGATCTCGCGATCCGGGCGGCGCAGGCCGGTGCCGAGGTGGTGCGCTCGCACCACGGCACAGCGGTGGCACAGTTCGCGAAGTCGGGTTGGGACTTCGCCACCACCGCCGACATCGAGGCGGAGCAGGCCATCCTCGGCGTGCTGCGGTCCGCGCGACCCGACGACGTCGTGTTGGCCGAGGAGAGCGGACGCAGCGGCTCCGTCGGGGACGGGCGCGTCTGGCTTGTCGATCCGCTCTGCGGGACGCTGAACTTCGCCGTACACACCACGCTGGTCTCGGTGAACGTGGCCCTGCGGGTCGGCACGGAGGTCGGGGTGGCGGCCGCCGTGGACCCGTTCGCGCAGGAGGTCTTCTGGACCGACGGCACCGCCGCCCGGGTGCGGTGCGGCGGTGTCGACAAGCAACTCACGCCGTCGGCGGCATCCAAGCTGGTGGACGTCAATCTCGATCCGCCATACCCGAACGAGCGGGTGTTCCGGGCCGCCCGGCTGTTGGCTGACGAGCGGTTCGTGGAGCGTTTCCGGCCCCGGGTCGTGTCGACCACCTTGGCGTTGGCATGGGTCGCGGCCGGCCGGCGCGCGGCGTACGTGACTGACGGCGAGCTGCGCGACAGTGTGCACTTCGCCGCCGGCATCGCGCTCTGTGCGGCGGCCGGCTGCGTGGTGACCGGGATCGACGGCCAGCCCTGGCACAGCGGCCGGGGCGGGCTCGTCGCGGCGGCCGACACGGGTACGCACGCCGAGCTGTTGGCGTTCATCGCGGCGCAACGGGATTCGGCGTAGCATCCGGAATCGTCGCAAGCCCAGTCAGTCGAGGCAGAACTCGTTGCCCTCGGGGTCGGTCAGCACGATGAAGCCCGCCTCAAGCGGTGGTGCGGGCTCGACCCGGCGTACCTGGGTGGCGCCCAACGCGACAAGCCGATCACACTCGGACTGCAAGGCCGCCATCCGTTCCGCTCCGGTGAGCCCGGGCGCGGCCCGCACGTCGAGGTGCACCCGGTTCTTGACGATCTTGTCCTCCGGGACCTGCTGGAAGAACAGCCGTGGACCGTGCCCCTCCGGGTCCTCGATTGCCGACCGGGTGTTGCGCTGCTCGGGCGGTACGCCGATCCGGGCGAGGAAGTCGTCCCACGCGGCCAGCGGGTCGGCGCCCTCGGGCAGGTCGACTCCGGGCGGGCCGGGATGCACGTAGCCCAGCACGTCACGCCAGAACGTCGACAACGCCGTCGGGTCGTGGGCGTCGAAGGTGACCTGGATGTGGCGGCTCATCGGGTTGCTCCAATCGGTTCGCGTCCAGGCCACCACCCTGGCAGACAGGGCTGACACATTTGGCGCGACCACGGTGTCCGGCGCTACCGCTGACAGCTCAGATTCTCCTGATTCGCGTCCGAAACAAGCTAGCAATGTCATTGCCATCGATGTTAGCGTTCGCACATGGCACCTCCGCACCCGGAGGGACAGACACAGCCGCGCTGATGTGATCGCCAACATCGCCGGCTCGATGTCCCCGCCTCGCGGGTTGTCGCCGGTCGCGTCAGCTGCCGCCCGCAGCGCTCTTCGTCGCGATGCATCTGATGTCTGCTGCGCTCCGAGCGCTCTCGTGTGGCGCTATGACGGAATCTTGGCCGTTGACGTCACATGTCTGTAACCCCTAACGTCTGATGTCTGAGCCACGTGGTCCACCGCCCCGCCATCGTGTTCTGGAGGGATCGCCATGTCCCGTTCCCCTGTGAAATGGGCAGCGACACCGACAGTGGCAGATCACCGAGCAGGGCGAACCGGCGGTACCGAATCGCCAACCGGACGGCAGCACGAATCTGCTGTGGACCATCGGCTCGGCATGAACCCTTCGCACGTCACGTCCGACACGTGCTTCGTCACGGCCCGACCCGGCCAGGGCGAGCACGTGGGGTGACGCCTGGATATGGAGGAACGACAATGAAGAACAGGGCACTGACGAGCGTGGGGCTGACGCTGCTGCTCGGTGCGTCGGCCACCTTCGCGGCCGGCTGTGGTGACGGCACGGCCGACGGGACCGGATCGGGCGGCTCCCAGGTCATCGGGGTCGACTACCCCCGCTCCGACACGGACTTCTGGAACTCCTACATCAAGTACGTCCCGCAGTTCGCCGACGAGTTGGGTGTCGAGGTCAAGACGACCAACTCGCAGAACGACATCGCCAACCTGATCTCGAACACCCAGACCTTCATCAGTCAGGGCGTCAAGGGTGTGGTGATGGCACCGCAGGACACCGCCGCCATCGCGCCGACCCTGTCCCAACTGGACAGCAAGAAGATCCCGGTGGTCACCATCGACACCCGGCCGGACACCGGCAACGTGTTCATGGTCGTCCGTGCCGACAACCGGGCCTACGGCATCAAGGCGTGCCAGTTCCTCGGTACCAAGCTCGGCGGCAAGGGCAAGGTCGTGATGCTCCAGGGCGGCCTCGACTCGATCAACGGCCGGGACCGCACCGAGGCATTCAACGAGTGCATGCAGCAGCAGTTCCCCGAGATCACCGTCTTCGGCGAGGCCACCGACTGGAAGGCCGACGTGGCGGCGTCGAAGCTACAGACCCGGTTCGCCTCCGACCCGGACGTCAAGGGCATCTACATGCAGTCCTCCTTCGCCCTGTCCGGGACCCTCCAGATCCTCAAGCAGCGGGGTCTCCAGGTGCCGCCGAGCGACCCGAAGCACGTCTTCGTGGTCTCCAACGACGGCATCCCCGAGGAGCTGAAGAACATCGGTGAGGGTCTGATCGACGCCACCGTCAGCCAGCCGGCCGACCTCTACGCCAGGTACGGGCTGGAGTACGTGCAGGCGGCGATCGAGGGCAAGACCTTCCAACCCGGCCCGACCGAGCACGGCAGCAACATCATCCAGGTGCGCGACGGCCTGCTGGAGGACCAACTGCCGGCACCGCTGGTGACGTCGGACGGTGCGCCGATCGCGGGAGAGCCCACCCTGAAGTTCGACGACCCGTCCCTGTGGGGCAACAACCCATGAGCGTCGTCCCGCACGGGCCGACCGACGGGCTGGTCGGTGCCGACCAGCCCGTCGTGGAGGCCGTGAACATCACCAAACGGTTCGGGTCGACGGTGGCCCTGGCCGACGCGGGGATCGTGGTCCGCCGTGGCGAGACCCACGCTCTGGTGGGGCGCAACGGCGCCGGCAAGTCCACCCTGGTCAGCATCCTCACCGGGTTGCAGGCCGCCGACGACGGCGCGGTGGCCTTCGACGGGCGTCCGGCACCGCCGCTGGGCGACCGTGACGCCTGGCGCAAGCGGGTGGCCTGCGTCTACCAGAAGTCCACAATCATCGGCACGCTCACCGTCGCGGAGAACCTGTTCCTCAACCGGCACGCCCGCGGTCGGGCCGGGTTGATCCGCTGGTCGCGGCTGCGTCGGGCGGCGGAGGAGTTGCTGGCGGAGTGGTCGGTGGAGGTCGACGTACGTCAGCCCGCATCGACGCTCTCCGTCGAGCAGCGGCAGTTCGTCGAGATCGCCCGGGCGCTCTCCTTCGGTGCCCGGTTCATCATCCTCGACGAACCGACCGCCCAACTCGACGCCGCGGGCATCAACCGGCTGTTCGCCCGGATCCGGGAGCTGCGGGCGCAGGGCGTGACGTTCCTGTTCATCAGCCATCACCTTCAGGAGATCTACGAGATCTGCGACCAGGTGACGGTCTTCCGCGACGCCCGGCACATCGTCACCGCCCCGGTGGCGCAGCTGAGCCGACCGGCGTTGGTCGCCGCGATGACCGGCGAGGACGTGACCATGCCCGAGGCCGACCACCGGTCGCTGCCCGCCGACGCGCCGGTGCTGCTCGCCGTACGCGACCTGGTCACCGCCTCCGGCGCGGAGCTGTCCGTCGAGGTCCGGGCGGGCGAGGTGGTGGGCATCGCGGGCGGCGGTGGCAGCGGCAAGGTCGAGGTCGCCGAGGCGATCGTCGGCCTGGCCCGGCCGGCGGGCGGGACGGTCGTCGTCGACGGGCGGGCGCTGCGGCCCGGCAGCGTGCCCGACGCCCTCGACGCGGGTGTCGGGCTGGTGCCGCAGGACCGGCACCGCGAAGGGCTGGTGCCGCTGCTGTCCATCGCCGAGAACGTCACCATGACCGTGCCGGACCGGATCGGTCGGCGGGGCCTCATCTCGCCGGCCCGGCGTGACGCGGTGGCCCGGGACACCATCACCGACCTGGCGATCAAGGCGGCCGGGCCGCAGGTTCCGGTTTCCGAGCTGTCCGGCGGCAACCAGCAGAAGGTGGTGATGGGCCGGGCGCTGGCCAGCGATCCGAAGCTGCTGGTCCTGATCACCCCGACCGCCGGGGTGGACGTGCGCTCCAAGCAGACCCTGCTCGGTGTCGTCGAGGAGGTACGCCGTCGCGGTACCAGTGTGCTTGTCGTCTCCGACGAACTCGACGACCTGCGGATCTGTGATCGCGTACTGGTCATGTTCCAGGGGCGGGTCGTCCGCGAGACGGCCCACGGCTGGAGCGACAACGAGCTGGTAGCCGCCATGGAAGGGGTGGATCTCCACCATGTCTGAGACGCTCTCCACCACCGCGCGGCCGGCCGCCACGCCGCCACCGCCAACCCGGGATTCCTCGTCGCGGAGCCTGGCCATCGCCCGGCTACGTGACCTGGCGCTGGTGCCGGCGATCATCGCGGTCGCGATCGTCGGGTCCATCGTCAGCCCGGTCTTCCTCAGCACCGACAACATCATCAACGTGCTGCAGAGCATGTCGGAGATCGCCATCGTGGTCCTCGCCCAGACCATCGTGCTGATCACCGGCAAGATGGACCTGTCGCTGGAGTCCACCTTCGGTCTCGCCCCGGGCATCGCCGCCTGGCTGGTGGTGGATCCCGCGTTGACCCGGGGTCTCGGTCTCGACGTGCTGCCGGACGCCTGGTCGGTCCCGGTGGTGCTGCTCGTCGGCGCCCTCGTCGGCGCCTTCAACGGGCTGCTCATCGTCCGCTTCGGCCTCAACGGCTTCGTCGTCACGCTGGGCATGCTTATCGTCCTGCGTGGGCTGCTCACCGGCATCTCCGGTGGTCAGACCTTCTTCATGCTGCCCGAGTCGATGACCTATCTCGGCTCCGCCACCTGGGTCGGCGTGCCGGCCTCGATCTGGCTGTCACTGCTGCTGTTCGCCGCCGGGATCGTCGTTCTCGGTTACACCCGGGCCGGGCGGGCGTTGTACGCGATCGGCGGCAACGCCGACGCGGCCCGGGCGGCGGGTATCCGGACCGACCGGGTGCTCTGGCTGGCCCTCATCGTCGCCAGTGTGCTCGCGGCGCTCGCCGGTCTGCTGATCAGCGGCCGGCTGGCGGCGGTGCCGTCGGCCCAGGGCAGCGGCGCCATCTTCCAGGTCTTCGCGGCGGCGGTGATCGGTGGCGTCAGCCTCAACGGCGGCAAGGGCAGCGTCTTCGGCGCCTTCACCGGCGTCCTGCTGCTGTTCATGATCATTAACGTGTTGACCCTGGCCGGGGTGCCCGCGCAGTGGACGAACTTCCTCAACGGCACCGTCATCCTGGTGGCCCTGGTGGTCTCCCGCATCACCGGAGGCAAGGCACAGACGTGAGGCGGCCCGCCCGTCGGCCGGACCCATCGCGAGGCAGGCAACCAGGCCCACCTGCTCGACCCTCAGGAGTTACTGGTGAGTGAGCGCATCTCGTCCGTAGAAACCATCGACGTACGGTTCCCCACGTCCCGGCATCGCGACGGGTCGGACGCGATGAACCCGTTCCCCGACTACTCGGCCGCGTACGTCATCGTGCGGACATCGGCCGGTGCCGAGGGACACGGGCTGGTCTTCACCGTGGGCCGGGGCACCGACCTCCAGGTCGCGGCGGTGCAGGCACTCGCCCCGATGGTGGTCGGCCAGCCGGTCGACGAGCTGGTCGCCGATCCGGGGGCGCTGGCCCGCCGGCTCGTCGGCGACAGCCAGATCCGCTGGCTCGGGCCGGAGAAGGGGGTCGTGCACATGGCCGCCGGTGGCCTCGTCAACGCGGTGTGGGACCTCGCGGCCCGGCGGGCGGAGAAGCCGTTGTGGAAGCTGCTCGCCGACCTCACCCCGGAGCAGTTGGTCGCCCAGGTCGACTTCCGTTACCTGCGCGACGCCCTCACCGAGGACGAGGCGGTGGCGTTGCTGCGGGCCGCCGAGGGCGGGCGGGCCGAGCGCGAGCGGCGGCTACGGGCCGAGGGCTATCCGGCGTACACCACCACCCCCGGCTGGCTGGGCTACGACGACGAGAAACTGGCCCGGCTCTGCCGGGAGGCGGTCGAGGCCGGCTACCGACTGATCAAGCTCAAGGTGGGCGGGAACCTGACCGACGACGTACGCCGGATGGGCATCGCCCGACGGGCCGTCGGGCCGGACGTCCGGATCGCGGTCGACGCGAACCAGATCTGGGGCGTGCCCGAGGCGATCCGCTGGATGCGGGAGCTGGCCGAGTTCGACCCGTACTGGATCGAGGAGCCGACCTCGCCGGACGACGTGCTCGGGCACGGGGCCGTACGCAAGGCGCTCGCCCCGGTCAAGGTGGCCACCGGCGAGCACGTGCACAACGCGGTCATGTTCAAGCAGTTGCTCCAGGCCGACGCCGTCGACGTGGTGCAGATCGACGCCTGCCGCGTCGCCGGAGTCAACGAGAACCTGGCGATCCTGTTGCTCGCCGCGAAGTTCGGGGTGCCGGTCTGCCCGCACGCCGGGGGAGTGGGGCTGTGTGAGCTGGTGCAGCATCTGGCCATGTTCGACTTCGTCGCGATCAGCGGCAGCACCGAGGGGCGGGCCATCGAGTACGTCGATCACCTGCACGAGCACTTCGTCGACCCGGTACGCGTCAGCGGCGGACGATACCTCGCCCCCGACGCGCCCGGCATGAGCGCCCGGATCCTGCCCGACTCGTTGGCGCAGTACCGCTTCCCGGGCGGCCCGGCGTGGGCGGACGCGCCGGTGATGGCGGGAGTGCCGACGGCATGATCACTATTCGGGTCGGGGTGCGCGGCACCCTACCGGTGCTGGGCTGTCGCTGCCATCGCGATGAGGCTGCCGAGTTCCTCGGCTACGCCGCCGTTCGGCGCGGGTCGTCTGATGTCTGTCCCGGCTTGACCGGTCTGCCTGCTCCGATCCGGTTGCCCGAGGTTCCGCCGGGCGCTGGCACCGGCCCTGCCGCCGCTGGCGGCGCGGGAGCGACACGAGGCCCCCGACGATGGCGCCTAACCGTCCGCCGACTTCGCGGCGAGCACCGTACGCAGCCACGCCTCGGAGGTGTTGACATGCAGCAGGGCGCTGGCCTGTGCCAGCAACTGGTCACGCGCGCGCAGTGCGAGGTAGATCGTGTGGTGCTCCTCGATGGTCTGGTGCGCCGAGTTGCCCTCTATCAACCCGCGCCACACCCGGGCCCGCAGCGTACGACCGGAGAGCCCGTCGAGCAGCGAGGTGAGGGTCTCGTTGCCGGTGGTGGCGATGACGGTGTGGTGGAAGGCGGTGTCGAACTGGATCAGCTTCTCGGCGTCGTCGGCCGCCGCCCGCATGTCCTCCAGGATCTGGCCCAGCTCGTCGAGGTCGGCGTCGGTCATCCGCAGCGCCGCCAGGCCGGTCGCCATCGGCTCCAGCATCCGGCGTACCTCCATGACCTCCAGGAGCGTGTCGTCACGCAGCAACTCCACCGCGACGCCGAGCCCTTGCAGCAGCAGCCGGGGGGCGAGGCTGGTCACGTACGTCCCGTCGCCGCGTCGCACGTCGAGCACCCGAGCCGATTCGAGCACCTTGACCGCCTCCCGGACTCCGCTGCGCGAGAGCCCCATCTGGGCGGCCAGTTGCGGCTCCGGTGGCAGCCGCGCCCCCGGGGGCAGCTCACCGCTCTGGATCATGCTCCGGATCTTCGCGATCGCGTCGTCGGTAAGTGCCATCCGCGCCCCCTTCGGACCGGTCAGCCGGACGCCGGCCTGGACCCGATGCCCGTGGCCGGCACCGGCGACCCTCACCACTATAGATACATCGGACGTTTGCCGGCGACGCTGCTCGCTCGCCGGGTGGCTGCCGGGACCAGGATCAACCGACCTCACCGGAGGGTGTGACGTGCGACGTTACGGCATGGTGATCCGGCTCAGGCCGGAGCACCGGGGGACCTACCTGCGGCTGCACGCCGAGGTGTGGCCCGGTGTCGAGCAGACGCTGCGCGAGGGGAACATCCGCAACTTCACCATCTTTCTCCACGGCGACCTGTTGTTCGGTTACTACGAGTACGTCGGCGACGATCACGCTGCGGACCAGCGCCGGATGGCCGACGACCCGGAGACGCAGGCGTGGTGGAAGCTGACCGACCCGTGCCAGGAATCGCTCGCCGAACCCGGCTCGGGGCACTGGTGGGCCCCGATGCAGGAGATCTGGCACCTGACCGAGGAGGCACCCTGACCCGTCCAGGCCGGAACGCTTACCGGTGCACGGCTGCTCGTGCTCGCCGCGTCAGCGCCTGAGCGCGTCGCGACGAATCGGCACCGACCGCCGATCCGCCGGTCGCTCCGGCTACATCTGATGAATATCGTGAAGCGGAGCTCTCGCCCGGTGTGTGGTCCGGTTCGACCGGGCGGCCGATCGGGTGTCGCAGCACTGTGCCCTGGATCGTAGAACGCCTGGTGTAGCGGCATTGTCTGGCCGGTGGGCGGACTGCGGACCGCCGACGCGAGACTTAAATCGACCGTTGCCTATCGCGCTGACCGGCGGTAACATTCGCGAAACACATCAGACGTCTGGGCCGTTCTGGGCCTGCCGGCGATCAGTGAGGCTTCGCACGGCCGGATCGGTCACGGTTGGAGGATCGATGTCAGACCTGACTCGACGGCAGGCCCTCAAGATCGGCGCGGCGGGTGCGGGTGGTGCCCTGCTGCCGGTGCCGTGGACCGCCGCGGCCCGAGCGGATTCGGCGGCACCGCCACAGGTGCTGGCCGCCGGTGACCTGGCGCTCTGGTATGACGAGGCCGCCGGCACCGACTGGCTGCGGGCGCTGCCGGTCGGCAACGGCCGGCTCGGCGCCATGGTCTTCGGCAACGTCGACGCGGAACGGCTACAGCTCAACGAGGACACCGTCTGGGCCGGCGGGCCGCACGACCCGAGCAACCCCCGTGGTCTGGGCGCGCTGGCCGAGATCCGGCGCCTGGTGTTCGCCAACCAGTGGACCCAGGCCCAGAACCTGATCAACCAGAACATGCTCGGCAATCCGGTCGGGCAGTTGGCGTACCAGACCGTCGGCAACCTCCGGCTGGCCTTCCCGACCTCCGGCGGGGCCTCGCAGTACAACCGGCAGCTGGACCTCACCACCGCGACGACAAGCGTGTCGTACGTGATGAACGGCGTGCGGTACCAGCGGGAGACCTTCGCCAGCGCTCCGGACCAGGTCATCGCGATGCGGCTGACCGCCGACCGGACGGGCTCGATCACCTTCACCGCCACGTTCGACAGCCCGCAGCGAACCTCCGTCTCCAGCCCGGACGGCACCACGATCGCCCTCGACGGCGTCTCCGGCAACCAGGAAGGCGTCAACGGCGCGGTGCGGTTCCTGGCGTTGGCCAACGCCACCGTCAGTGGTGGCACGGTGAGCAGTTCCGGTGGCACCTTGCGGGTGACAGGTGCGACAAGCGTGACCCTGCTCGTCTCGATCGGCACCAGCTACGTCAACTACCGCAACGTCGGCGGCGACTACCAGGGCATCGCGCGTCGGCACCTCACCGCGGCGCGGGCCAGCAACTACGACCAGCTGCGCAGTCGGCACGTCGCCGACTACCAGGCGCTGTTCGGGCGGGTCAGCCTCGATCTGGGGCGTACCTCCGCCGCCGACCAGCCGACAGACGTCCGGATCGCCCAGCACAACAGCGTCAACGATCCGCAGTTCTCCGCGTTGCTGTTCCAGTTCGGTAGGTACCTGCTGATCTCGTCCTCCCGGCCGGGCACCCAGCCGGCCAATCTCCAGGGCATCTGGAACGACTCGCTGACCCCGGCCTGGGACTCGAAGTACACGATCAACGCCAATCTGCCGATGAACTACTGGCTGGCCAACACCACGAACCTGTCCGAGTGCCACGAACCGGTCTTCGGCATGGTCAGGGATCTCGCGGTGGCCGGCGCCCGCACCGCCCAGGTGCAGTACGGCGCCGGTGGCTGGGTCACCCACCACAACACCGACGCCTGGCGGGCCACCTCGGTCGTCGACGGTGCCTTCTGGGGCATGTGGCAGACCGGCGGCGCCTGGCTGGCCACCCTGATCTGGGACCACTACCTGTTCACCGGGGACATCGAATTCCTCCGGGCGAACTACCCGGCGATGAAGGGCGCGGCGCAGTTCTTCCTCGACACCCTGGTGACCGAGCCGAGTCTCGGTTACCTGGTGACCAACCCGTCGAACTCGCCGGAGATCGGCCACCACACCGACGCCAGCGTGTGTGCCGGCCCCACGATGGACAATCAGATCCTGCGGGACCTCTTCGACGGGTGTGCCCGGGCGAGCGAGCTGCTCAACACCGACGCCACCTTCCGGGCGCAGGTGCGGGCCACCCGGGACCGGCTCGCGCCGAACCGCATCGGGTCGCGCGGCAACATCATGGAGTGGCTCTACGACTGGGTCGAGACCGAGCGGTACCACCGCCACATCTCGCACCTCTACGGGCTGGCGCCCAGCAACCAGATCACCCGGCGGGGCACCCCGCAGCTGTTCGAGGCGGCCCGGCGCACCCTGGAGATCCGGGGCGACGACGGCACCGGCTGGTCGCTCGCCTGGAAAATCAACTTCTGGGCTCGGATGGAGGAGGGCAACCGGGCCCACGACCTGATCCGCTTCCTCGCCACCCCGGCCCGGCTCGCGCCGAACATGTTCGACCTGCATCCGCCGTTCCAGATCGACGGCAACTTCGGCGCCACCGCCGGCATCGCGGAGATGCTGCTGCACAGCCACGTCGGTGAGCTGCACATCCTGCCGGCGCTGCCGGCGGCCTGGCCCAGCGGACAGGTAAGCGGACTGCGCGGCCGGGGTGGTCACACCGTCGGCATCACCTGGAGTAACGGCCAGGCCACCGAGATTCTCGTCCGGCCGGACCGGGCCGGCACCGTCCGGCTGCGGGGGCGCATGTTCACCGGCAACCACACCGTGGTGGACGTCGCCGACGACACCCCGGCGCGGACCACGAAGGTCGAGAACGACCTGATCGAGGTCACCGTCGCGGCCGGGCGCACCTACCGGGCCACCGGGTCCGGTGGTACGCCCACCGCACCGCCGCTGGAGCAGAGCTTCACCAACGTCAGCACCACAAACGACAACAACACCGGCGCCGGGAACTTCGACGGCAACGGAGCCACCCTCTCCGCGCAGGCCCTGGCCCAGGCCGGGGTCACGCCCGGCAGCACGCTGAGCCGCAACGGGGTCACCTTCCGCTGGCCCAACGTCGCACCGGGCGGTGCCGACAACGCCATCGCCTCCGGGCAGTCGATCGGTCTGACCGGCACCGGCCGTACGCTCGGCTTCCTCGCCACCGGCACCTACGGGGCCGTGTCGGGCACCGCCGCGGTGGTCTACGCCGACGGCACCCGGCAGACGTTCACGCTGAGCACCCCCGACTGGTACGGCGGCCCGCACTCCGGTGGCACCGCGGCCGTCGTGATGGCCTACCAGAACCGGCCCGGCAACCAGCGGCACAACACCGTCGCCTGCGTCTACTACGTCGGGGTGGCGTTGCAGAACAAGCCGGTGGCCCGGGTGGAACTGCCGAACATCAGCGCACGCCCCGCGGCCAACGTACCGACCATGCACATCTTCGCGATCGCGATCGGCGCCTGACGGTCGAGGGCGGGCCTGCCGGATCGCAACCGACCCGACGGACCCGCCCCGGCGGGCTCGCCGGCCACGACATCCCGGTCGCGGCCGGCGGGCCCGGTCTGCTCAGTACGTGCCGGATGCCCGGCCGACACTCACTTCCGCTGGGCCAGCAGCCACTGCAGGATGCTCCGGTCGTCGTACGTCGGGCCGTAGGCGGCGTGGTAGTCGGGCAGCGTGAACGCCTCGTTGCCGTACTCGGTGTAGTGCAGCAGCTGGGCGATCTGCTCGGACGTCTTGCCCTGCGCCTCGTACGCCGAACGCAGCGCCGCCCGCGAGTTGCGGGCCAGCGAGATGTTCAGCAGGTGGTCGTTGACACCGTGGGTGATCCACAGCGGGATCTCGGCGGCGGCGATGGCCGTCGCCTGGCTGGCGCTGACCTGGAACCCGCCGGTGACCAGGCCGGCGGTGAACAGGTCGGGACGCTTGGCGAACGCCTCCCACAGCAGCCGCGAACCGTACGAGACGGTGGTGGCGTACACCCGCTCGGTGTCCACCGCGTGGTCCTTGCTGAACTGCTCGACCAACTTGACCAGCAGCTCCGCCTCGGCCACGTCACCCACCCGCTGGTTCTGCGGGGCGAGCACGATGACGTCCTCCCGGCTGCCGGTGACGTCCGGCTGGAGCCAGGCGGTCGCCGGGATGTCGGCGGCGATCTGCACGCCCGTGTTGTCGCCGTCCCAGCCCATGCCGTGCCCGGGCAGGACGACCATCAGCGGGTACTTCCTGCCGGGCTGGTAGTTCTTCGGCAGGTGGTAGTGGTACGGCAGCACCATGCCGCCACTGAGGTACGAGCCGTAGCGGAACTCGTCGACCAGCAGGTTCACCGGTGCCTCCGTGACACCGTGCGAGGTACGGGGCGCGCCCTTGGCCAGCACCGGCCCGGCACCCTTGCCCTTGCCCGGCTGGGCGTGCACGTCCTTGCGTTGGGTCACCCGGGTCGGCAGGTCCGGGTTCACCTTGACCGTGCAGAGGAAGGTCGGGCACTTGGAGACGATGACCGTCCAGCCGGCGTTCTGGTCGGGGTCCAACTCGACGATGACGTACCGGCCGGGCACGGACCGGCGGTCGGCGCGGACGGTGGCGCTGCTGTTGGTGTAGGTGTGGGTGATCTTCCGCTCGGTCAGCTTGGGCAGATCCTCGATGGGGTTGAAGCGGAAGTTGTAGCTGGTGTCGGAGACCGCGAAGGTCGAGTTGTCGAGCTTGCGGGGGTTGACCGTCGCGCCGTACTCGACGGCGACGGCCGAGACCTTCTGGCCGTAGCTGTAGACCGTGGTGATGGGGGTGACGCTGCGGATGCCACCGGTGCCGCCGCCGTGATCCCTGGTCGCGGCATAGGCGGCGGTGCCCGACGTGGCCAGCAGCAGCACCGCAGCGACGGAGACGAGCGTCCTGCGCATTCTCATCGGCCCTCCTCGTTGGACGCGTCCGTCTGGTCCGGCTCGCGCCGGAGCGGCTCTGCCGAGCTGCGAAACAGCGGGCGCTAAACTGATTTAGCAGAGCATCGGTGCCGACCCGATGGATGTCAAGGCCACCCTCGTAACGGTGCCGAAACCGAGTGTTCACATCGCGCGACGGTGCAGCTCGCCGATGGTCGACCTCGGCGCCCCGTGAACCTCGTTGATCATGAGGTTGACGGCGTGTTTGATCTCCAGTTCTGCCGCTAACCTCATGATCAACGGCTGGGGTGGGGTCGGGTGTGGACGGCGGACGGCGCGGGCTGTTCGCTGACCCTGGCTTGCCGTATTCTCTGACGTCTATGACCGCCGTCCGGTAGGCCTGCGCGACCCCACGGTCGCATCGCGTGATCGCCACCCTGACCTGCTACGACTCGGGCAGATGGAGGAGTGGGGCGTTCGTTACGAGACCGTGACCGCGGTATTTCCGACCAGGTGTTGACCTAGGCATTGTGAGCGCTAACACTTGGGCCCCAAGTGCGACCCGCGCAGCCGGTCCGACGGCGCGAGTTCCAGATTGGGGAAGCCAGTGAACAGAAGAGTCCTGGCCGCTCTCGGTAGCGCCGCCCTGGCGCTGAGCATGGCGGCCTGCAGCGGTGAGGGCGCCGGCAGCGGCGGAAACGACAGTGACAAGCCCGCCGACCTGACCATCGGCGTGTCGATGCCGACGCAGACCTCCGAGCGGTGGATCGCGGACGGCAACTCGGTCAAGGAGAAGCTCGAAGCCAAGGGCTACCAGGTCGACCTCCAGTACGCCGGCGACGACATCCCCACCCAGTCCCAGCAGGTCGACCAGATGATCACTCGGGGCGCCGACGTGCTCATCATCGCGGCGATCGACGGCACGGCGCTGAGCGGGCAGTTGCAGGCGGCGGCCGACGCGGACATCCCGGTCATCGCCTACGACCGGCTCATCCGGGACAGCCCGAACGTCGACTTCTACGTCAGCTTCGACAACTACAAGGTCGGTGTCGCCCAGGCGACCGCGCTGCTGGTCGGCCTCGGCGTGCAGACCAAGGACGGCGCGAAGGGCGAGGCGAAGGGCCCGTTCAACATCGAGCTGTTCGCCGGATCGCTTGACGACAACAACGCCCACTTCTTCTTCGACGGCGCGATGGACACCCTCAAGCCGTTCATCGACGACGGCACCCTGAAGGTGACCTCCGGGCAGACCAACATCGAGCAGGTGGCGATCCTGCGCTGGCAGCAGGAGGCCGCGCAGAAGCGGATGGAGGACCTGCTGACCGCGAGCTACAACAGCGGCACCAAGGTCGACGGCGTGCTGTCGCCGTACGACGGGCTGTCGCGGGGCATCATCACCGCCCTGCAGAACGCCGGCTACAAGGGGGCGGACTTCCCGGTGGTGACCGGCCAGGACGCCGAGATCGCCTCGGTCAAGCTGATCGACGACGGGGTGCAGAGCTCCACCATCTTCAAGGACACCCGCCTGCTGGCCGAGCAGGCCGTCATCGCCGGCGAGGCCTTCCTGACCGACAAGACGCCGGAGGCCAACGACACCGAGACGTACAACAACGGTGTCAAGGTCGTCCCGTCGTACCTGCTGCCGGTGCAGACCGTGTTCAAGGACGACATCAAGCCGGTCCTGATCGACTCGGGCTACTTCACCGCTGAGGAGGTCGCTGCCGGCCAGGCCGGCTGACGGCTCCGCCGGGCTCGGCGGCGCGATCCGCGGCCGAGCCCGGCACCACCGGACACCCACGACGACCTGGAGGCTCAGGAT
The DNA here is from genome assembly GCF_040677165.1 of Micromonospora sp. NPDC049374. NCBI lineage: Bacteria > Bacillati > Actinomycetota > Actinomycetes > Micromonosporales > Micromonosporaceae > Micromonospora > Micromonospora sp. NPDC049374. The sequence goes on from NZ_JBFAQH010000005.1 coordinate 60,040, forward strand.
GGTGAACACGGACGACAACATCCTCGAGATGCGTCGCATCACCAAGACCTTCCCGGGCGTGGCCGCGCTCCAGGACGTGACACTCGCCGTACGCCGTGGGGAGATCCACGCCATCTGCGGTGAGAACGGCGCCGGAAAGTCCACCCTGATGAAGGTGCTCTCGGGCGTCTATCCGTCCGGCAGCTACGACGGCGAGATCCTCCTCGACGGCAAACCGGTGCACTTCAAGGGCATCCGGGACAGCGAGAGCCGGGGCATCGTCATCATCCACCAGGAACTCGCCCTGGTGCCGTACCTGTCGATCGCCGAGAACATCTTCCTCGGCAACGAGCAGCGCGGGCTCGGCGGGCTGATCGACTGGAACCGCACCAACGCCGAGGCGGCGAAACTGCTCGCCTCGGTGGGGCTGGCGGAGAACCCGGTCACGCCGGTGGTGCAGCTCGGCGTCGGCAAGCAGCAGCTGGTGGAGATCGCCAAGGCCATCTCCAAGAAGGTCCGGCTACTCATCCTCGACGAGCCGACCGCCGCGCTCAACGACGTCGACTCGGCCCACCTGCTCAACCTGATGCGCCGCCTGCGCGACGAGGGCATCACCTGCATCATGATCTCGCACAAGCTCAACGAGATCACCTCGATCGCCGACTCCACCACCGTGCTGCGGGACGGGCGGACGGTGGAACGGCTCGAGATGGCCGCCGGTGAGATGACCCAGGAGCGGATCATCCGGGGCATGGTCGGCCGCGACATCGACAGCTTCTACCCCGACCGGGTCTCCACGCCGGGGGAGGAGGTGCTGCGCATCGAGAACTGGTCGGTGCGGCACCCGACCCAGGACCGCCTGGTCGTCGACGGCGCGAACCTGGACGTTCGCGCCGGCGAGGTGGTCGGCATCGCCGGACTGATGGGCGCCGGGCGCACCGAGCTGGCGATGAGCGTCTTCGGGCGCTCGTACGGTCGGGACATCACCGGCCGGTTGTTCGTGCACGGCCGGGAGGTCAGGGCGCGCAGCGTCGCGGAGGCCATCCGCAACGGCATCGCGTACGCGACGGAGGACCGCAAGCGCTTCGGCTTGAACCTCATCGAGGACATCCGGCGCAACATCTCGGCCGCCGGATTGCGCCGGCTCGCCCGCCTGGGCTGGGTGCACGACAACGAGGAGATCAAGGTCGCCGAGACCAGTCGGCGCGACATGAACATCAAGGCGCCGAGCGTGATGTCGGTCGTGGGCAAGCTCTCCGGCGGCAACCAGCAGAAGGTCGTGCTGTCGAAGTGGCTGTTCACCGACCCGGAGGTGCTGATCCTGGACGAGCCGACCCGGGGTATCGACGTCGGGGCGAAGTTCGAGATCTACACGATCATCAACCGGTTGGTGGCCGACGGCAAGGCCGTCATCATGATCTCCTCCGAACTGCCGGAGCTGCTCGGCATGTGTGACCGCATCTACACGTTGTCGGCCGGGCGCATCACCGGCCAGGTGCCGGTCGCCGAGGCGACCCAGGAAAAGCTCATGGAACTCATGGCGAAGGACAAGGAAAGCGTCGGATGACCAGCACCAGGCCCTCCTCGGCGGAGAAGCAGTCGGCCGAGAGCGCTCCGGCCGCCGCACTGCACGTCGGCACCAGCGACCCCCGTGCGCTGATCATGAACAATCTGCGACAGAGCGGCATCTTCGTCGCCCTCGTCGTCATCGTCGCCCTGTTCGCGTTCCTGACCGACGGTCTCTCGCTGAGTCCGGGCAACATCACCAACATCGTCCTTCAGTACTCCTACATCCTGGTGCTCGCCATCGGCATGGTCATCGTGATCATCGGCGGGCACATCGATCTTTCGGTCGGTTCGGTGGTGGCGCTGACCGGCGCGGTCTCTGCCGTGGTGGTGATCCGGCAGGGACAACCATGGTGGGTCGGTGTGCTGGCCGCCCTGGCGGTGGGGCTCGCGGTCGGCGCCTGGCACGGCTTCTGGGTGGCGTACGTCGGCATTCCGGCCTTCATCGTGACCCTCGCCGGCATGCTGCTGTTCCGTGGCCTCACGCTACGGGTGCTGGACAACATCTCGCTGTCGCCGTTCCCCGCCGAGTACAACCGGATCGCGGCCGGATTCCTCAACGGACTCATCGGTGGCGACGGTTACGACGCCTTCACCCTGCTCATCGGCGGCATCGCGGTGGCCGGGTACGTGGTGAGTGGCTTCCGTACCCGGGCGGCCCGCGTCCGTTACCAGCAGCCCGTCGAGTCCTTCGCGTTGTTCGTCGCACGGATGGCGCTTGTCGGTGCCGTGGTCATGTGGTTCGCCTGGCAACTGGCCCACGCGCGTGGTCTGCCGATCGTGCTGATCATCCTGGCCGCCCTGGTGCTCGTCTACGGGCTGCTCACCCGGCGCACGGTCTTCGGTCGGCAGGTCTACGCGATCGGTGGCAATCTGTCCGCGGCGATGCTGTCGGGCGTGAAGGTCCGTACCGTGAACTTCTGGATCTTCGTGAACATGGGCTTCCTGTCCGCGGTGGCCGGCATCATCTTCTCCTCCCGCTCCAACGGTGCGCAGCCCGCGGCGGGCAACATGTTCGAACTCGACGCGATCGCCGCGGCGTTCATCGGCGGCGCGGCGGTCACCGGCGGCGTCGGTACCGTCGTCGGTGCCATGGTGGGCGGGCTCATCATGGCGGTGATGAGCAACGGGATGCAGCTGATGGGTGTGGACCAGTCGTTGCAGTCGGTGGTCAAGGGCCTGGTACTGCTGGTCGCCGTGGCCTTCGACGTCTACAACAAGCGCCGGGCCGGAACGAGCCGCTGAGCGAGGCGTCAGCTCCGGGCGCGGGCCGGGGCCGGGTCGGCGCTTGACGTCGGGTCAGGGTGTGGAAACACTTCCTCGGGTCAGCTCCGCGTCGCTCGGAGCTGACCCCGGAGGTCGGAGTGGTCCAGGAGGAGATTCGCCGGCGCAACGCCGGCGCGCTGCTGCGCCAGGTGCATCTCCGTGGCCCGCTGTCCCGGGCCGAGCTGGGCGAACGGATGGGCCTGAACCGCAGCACCATCATGGCGTTGACCACCGAGCTGAGCCGGCTCGGCCTCGTCGGTGAGGAGTCGCCGGTGGACACCGGCCGCGCCGGCCGTCCGTCACTTGTGGTGCGACCGGCGTCCGACCGCTGCTACGTCCTGGCCTTCGACGTCGCCGTGGACCGGTTGGTCGCCGCCCGGATCGGGCTCGGCGGGCGGATCCTGGACCGACGGGAGGCGGTGCGTCCACGCGCCGGGCCGGACCTGCACGACGTGGTCGCGGTCCTCGCCCGTTTCGGTCGTCAGCTGCACCGGGCGGCACCGGCGGGCGCCAACTGCGTGGGCGTGGGTGCGTCGTACTGCGGCATGATCCGGCCGGGCGACGGGATGGTGCGGTACGGGCCCGACCTGGGCTGGGTCGACCAGGCGTTCGGCGACGAACTCGGCCGCCGTCTCGGCCTCGGCCTGCCGGTGGCGGTGGGCAACGAGGCCCACCTCGGCGCGCAGGCGGAACAGCAGCGCGGCGCGGGAGTCGGCCTCGACGACCTCGTGTACCTGCACGGTGACGTCGGAGTCGGCGGCGGAATCATCGTCGGCGGGCGGCTGCTGGGTGGCGACAGCGGCTACGGCTGCGAGTTGGGGCATATGGTGGTCAATCCGTACGACGGCCGGCCCTGTGGTTGCGGCTCGTACGGCTGTCTGGAGGCGGAGGTCGGGGAGCGGGCCCTGCTCGACGCCGCCGGTCGGCCCGCCGAGCTGTTCGGGCGCGACGCCGTCCGGTCGGTGGCCGACGACGCCGACCGTGGGGATCCGCTGGCGCGGGAGGCGCTGCGCCGGATCGGCGACTGGCTCGGCATCGGGGTGGCGAATCTGATCAACCTGTTCAACCCGGGTCTGGTGGTCTTCGGCGGGATGCTGTGCGACCTGTACCCGGGCGCCGCCGCGCAGGTTCGCGGTCGCATCGCCCGTCACGTGCTGCCGGTGGCCCGGGAGACGGTACGGCTACGCACCGCGGCCCTCGGCGACGACGCCACCCTGGTCGGCGCGGCGGAACTCGGTTTCGCCCGACTGCTCGACGACCCGCTGGCGGTGCTGACGGCACCGGTGCCGCCGGGCGCCGGCGTGCCGTCGTCCGCGCCGCCGGTGCCGGGTTTCCGGCGGCGACAGGAGGTCTGAGCAGGGCGGTCGGTGCCGCAACTGCGGTCGAGGCGGTGGGACGGGGTAGCCGATCGGCGGGTGGGCCTGCGACCATGCAGTCCGTTACGGAGCTGTTGCCGGGAGGTGTCTTGACGACATCGGATGTGAGCGTTAACACTGAGGTCCGTCATCGGCCGGAGGTGAAGATGAGCGGTGTGGCAGCGGGCGACAAGTACGTCGTCGGCGTCGACTACGGCACCCTGTCGGGGCGGGCCCTGGTGGTCCGGGTCCGCGACGGTGCCGAGCTGGGGACCGCGGTGCACGAGTACCGCAACGCGGTGATCAGCTCAGCGCTGCCGGACGGGGGTACGCCGCTGCCGCCGGACTGGGCGTTGCAGGACCCGGAGGACTACCGCGAGGTGCTGCGCCACGCGGTGCCGGCGGCAGTGGCCGCCGCCGGAGTCGATCCGGGCGACGTCGTCGGCATCGGCATCGACTTCACCGCCTGCACCGTGCTGCCGACGCTGACCGACGGTACGCCGTTGTGTGAGGTGCCGGAGCTGCGTCAGCGGCCGCACGCCTGGGTGAAGCTCTGGAAGCACCACGCCGCCCAGCCGCACGCCGACCGGATCAACGCGTTGGCCCACGAACGTGGCGAGCCCTGGATCGGTCGCTACGGCGGCAAGATCTCCGCCGAGTGGCAGTTCGCCAAGGGCCTGCAGATCCTGGAGGAGGACCCGGAGGTCTACCACCGGGCCGAGCGGTTCATCGAGGCGGCCGACTGGATTGTCTGGCAGTTGTGCGGCGTCGAGACCCGCAACGTCTGCACCGCCGGTTACAAGGGCATCCGCCAGGACGGCAGCTATCCGTCGGCGGACTACCTCACCGCGCTCAACCCCGGTTTCGGTGACTTCGTGGCCAAACTGGACGGCCCGCTGATGCCCCTGGCCGAGCGGGCCGGCGGACTCACCGCCCGCGCCGCGGCCTGGACCGGGCTGCCGGAGGGGATCGCCGTCGCGGTCGGCAACGTCGACGCGCACGTGACCGCGGCCGCCGCCCAGGCGCTCGACCCGGGCCGACTGGTGGCGATCATGGGTACGTCGACCTGCCATGTGGTCAACGGCACCCATCCCGCGGAGGTTGCCGGGATGTGCGGGGTGGTCGACGGCGGCATCAGCTCCGGTGCGTGGGGCTACGAGGCGGGGCAGAGCGGCGTCGGCGACATCTTCGGCTGGTTCGTCAAGCACGCGGCCCCGGCGGGCGTCGACTCGCACGAGCGGCTCACCGAGCTGGCCGCCGCGCAGCCCGTCGGCGCGCACGGCCTGGTCGCCCTGGACTGGTGGAACGGCAACCGGTCGCTGCTTGTCAACCACGACCTCAGCGGGCTGATCGTCGGGCTGACCCTGGCCACCCGTCCGGAGGACATCTACCGGGCCCTGCTGGAGTCGACCGCGTACGGCACCAGGATGATCATCGAGGCGTTCGTCGAGGCCGGTGTGCCGGTCGACGACCTGGTGATCGCCGGTGGCCTCACCTCGAACGAACTGCTGATGCAGATCTACGCCGACGTCACCAACCGGCCGTTGGGCATCATCGGTTCCGCGCAGGGGCCGGCGCTCGGCTCGGCGATCCACGCCGCCGTGGCCGCGGGCGCCCACCCCTCGATCCAGGAAGCGTCGCGGGCGATGGGTCGGATAGCGGCGGCGGTCTACCAGCCGGACCCGGACCGGGTACGCGCGTACGACGCCCTCTACGCCGAGTACCGGGCGTTGCACGACCACTTCGGTCGCGGCGCCAACGACGTGATGCTGCGCCTGCGGGCGATCCGCAACGCGGCCGTGGAGTCGACGACCTCGCCGCAGGAGGTGTTCGCGTGAACGTCGAAGTGAGCCGACAGATCAGCGAGCTGCGCGAGAGCGTGGCCCGGCTGCACGGCGAGCTGACCCGGTACGGTCTGGTCGCCTGGACGGCCGGCAACGTCTCCGCCCGGGTGCCCGGTCACGACCTGATGGTGATCAAGCCGAGTGGCGTCGACTACGACGACCTGTCGGCCGACAACATGGTGCTCTGCGACCTCGACGGCGTGCCCGTCGAGGGGGAACTGTCGCCGTCGAGCGACACTGCGGCGCACGCCTACGTCTACCGCGCCATGCCCGAGGTGGGCGGCGTCGTGCACACCCACAGCACGTACGCCACCGCCTGGGCGGCGCGGGGCGAGTCGATCCCGTGCCACCTCACCGCGCAGGCCGACGAGTTCGGCGGGGAGATCCCGGTGGGCCCGTTCGCCCTGATCGGCGGCGACGACATCGGCAAGGGGATCGTCAGCACCCTCACCGGGCACCGTTCGCCCGCGGTGCTGATGCGCAACCACGGCGTCTTCACCATCGGGCGCAACGCCCGGGCCGCGGTCAAGGCCGCGGTGATGTGTGAGGACGTCGCCCGAACCGCGCACCTGGCGCGCGCGCTCGGGCAACCGGTGCCGATGGCGCAGGCCGACATCGACGCCCTCTACGACCGCTACCAGAACGTCTACGGCCAACGTTCTTCGCCTCCGGCGAACTCCTGACCGACCCGGTGATCCGGGTCGCCTGGCACCAACTGACGCACAGGATCCGCACCACCAGCGCCGGCTGCTCGTGTACTTCTGCGGCCGGCGTGGACAACCGCACCCCCACCCGAGGAGATCCGATGAGGAACATGCGAATGCCCATGGCGCGTCGGCGCGCCATCGCGGTCGTCGCCGCCGTGCTGCTCGCCGGCGGCGTGGCGGCCTGCGGCAACAGCGACACCGGCAGCGGCGGCGACGGCGGCGACGACGGCAAGCTCGTCCTGGGCTTCTCCCAGGTCGGCGCGGAGAGCGGCTGGCGTACGGCCAACACCAACTCCATCAAGGAGGCGGCGGCCGAGGCCGGCATCGAGCTGAAGTTCGACGACGCGCAGCAGAAGCAGGAAAACCAGATCAAGGCCATCCGCAACTACATCCAGCAGAAGGTCGACGTGATCGCCTTCTCGCCGGTGGTGGAGTCGGGCTGGGACACGGTGCTCAAGGAGGCCAAGGATGCCGGTATCCCGGTCATCCTGACCGACCGCGCGGTGGACTCCGCCGACAAGTCGCTCTACAAGACCTTCCTCGGCTCGGACTTCGTCAAGGAGGGCCGGCTCTCCGGTGAGTGGCTGGTGGAGAACAAGAAGGACGCCACCGGCGACGTGAACATCGTCGAGTTGCAGGGCACCACCGGCTCGGCCCCGGCCAACGACCGGAAGAAGGGCTTCGCCGAGGCGATCGCGGCCGACCCCAAGCTGAAGGTCATCGCTTCCCAGTCGGGTGACTTCACCCGGGCGGGCGGCAAGCAGGTGATGGAGCAGTTCCTGAAGGCTCACCCGAAGATCGATGTGCTCTTCGCGCACAACGACGACATGGGTCTGGGTGCGCTGGAGGCGATCACCGCGGCGGGCAAGGAGCCGGGTAAGGACATCACCATCATCACCATCGACGCGGTCAAGGACGGCATGCAGGCCCTGGCCGACGGCAAGTTCAACTTCATCGCGGAGTGCAGCCCGCTGCTCGGCCCACAGCTGATGGACCTGGCCAAGAAGGTGAAGGCCGGCGAGGAGGTGCCGCCGCGGATCGAGACCGAGGAGACCACCTTCACGCAGGAGCAGGCCAAGGAGGCCCTGCCCAACCGCAAGTACTGATGACGCACGGGGCCGCCGCACCGGTGGCGGCCCCGCCGCGTCGCCCATTCCCGACGGACTGGGCGTCCGGCCCGACGTCCCGTGTCACGCCGCCCGCCCGGCCCGCTGGCCGGCGGGCGGCGTGCCGGGGCAACTGGCCCTTCCGCATCGATGAAAATTAGAAGAGGATCGATGGGATGACGGATAGTCGTCCGGTCCTGACGATGACCGGGATCAGCAAGTCCTTTCCCGGGGTGCGCGCACTCCACAATGTCGACTTCCGGCTCCTTCCTGGCGAGGTGCACGCCCTGATGGGCGAGAACGGCGCCGGCAAGTCGACCCTGATCAAGGTGTTGACAGGCGTCTACGGCATCGACGAGGGCAGCGTCACCCTCGACGGCGAGCAGGTGGCCTTCAACGGACCGATGCAGGCCGCCGCGGCCGGCGTCAGCACGGTCTACCAGGAGGTCAATCTCTGCCCGAACCTGTCCGTGGCGGAGAACATCTTCATCGGCCGGGAGCCGCGCCGCTTCGGTGCCGTCCGCTGGGGCGAGGTGCGGCGGCGGGCCCGACAGCTGCTGACCCGCCTGGACCTCGACATCGACGTCACCGCGCCGGTGGCGAGTTACTCGCTGGCCGTGCAGCAGATGGTCGCGATCGCCCGGGCGATCGACGTGCAGGCCCGGGTGTTGATCCTGGACGAACCGACGTCCAGTCTGGACGCTGGCGAGGTCGCCCAACTGTTCCGGATCATGCGGCAGTTGCGTGACGAGGGCATCGCCATCCTCTTCGTGACCCACTTCCTCGATCAGGTCTACGGCATCGCCGACCGGATCACCGTGTTGCGCAACGGCACGTTGGTGGGGGAGTACCCGATCGACGAGCTGCCGCAGCTGGCGCTGGTGGAGAAGATGATCGGCAAGGAGCTCGACGTCCTCGAACGGATCGAGGAGCAGCCCCGGCCGGCGACGGCGGCGATCGAGAGCGGTGCCCCGTTCGTCCAGGTGTCGCAGCTCGGCCGCAGGGGTGCGGTCGCCCCGTTCAGCCTGACCATCCACGCCGGTGAGGTGGTCGGCCTGGCCGGGTTGCTCGGCTCGGGGCGTACCGAGGTGGCGCGGCTGTTGTTCGGTGCGGATCGGGCCGACCGTGGCGAGGTCCAGGTGGACGGCGCCCGAACGGGCCTGCGCAACCCGGTGCAGGCGATCGAGCAGGGCATCGGCTTCTGCTCGGAGAACCGTCGGGCGGAGGGGATCATCGGCGACCTGTCGGTCCGGGAGAACATGATCCTGGCCATGCAGGCCGCCCGCGGCTGGCTGCGCCCGATCCCACGTCGCCGCCAGGACGAGCTGGTCGACCGGTACATCAAGGCGTTGAGCATCCGTCCGGCCAACCCGGAGATGCCGGTGCGCAACCTCTCCGGCGGCAACCAGCAGAAGGTCCTGCTGGCCCGCTGGCTGATCACCGAGCCGCGACTGCTCATCCTCGACGAGCCGACCCGGGGCATCGACATCGGCGCGAAGGCCGAGATCCAGAAGCTGGTGGTGCAGCTCTCCGACGGTGGCATGGCGGTGCTGTTCATCTCCGCCGAACTGGAGGAGGTACTGCGCCTGAGCCACAAGATCGCGGTGATGCGCGACCGGGAACTGGTCGCCCAGCTCGACAACGACGACACTGTGGACGCCGACCGCGTCATGCAGACCATCGCCAGCGGAACCGAGCGTGAGGAGGCGAGCCGATGAGCGACGCCGGGAACCGCTTCCGTACCATGCTCGGCCACCGGCTGTTCTGGCCGGTCGCCGTGCTCGTGGTCATGTTGGCGGCCAACACCATCTACCGTCCGGGGTTCCTGGCCGTCGAGGTCAACAACGGGCACCTGTACGGGACCCCGATCGACATCCTGCGGTTGAGCGCCCCGCTGATCCTGGTCGCGCTCGGCATGACCCTGGTCATCTCCACCGGTGGCATCGACCTGTCGGTCGGCTCGCTCTGCGCGATCAGCGGCGCCATCGCCTGTCTCTACATCAGCCGGGCGCCCGACCAGAACAACCTGGTCACCGTGCTGACCGCGCTCGCGATGGCGCTCGGGGTCGCGCTGGCGCTCGGCGCCTGGAACGGAGTCCTGGTCTCCGTCATCGGCATCCAACCGATCATCGCCACGCTCATCCTGATGGTGGCCGGCCGGGGCCTCGCGCAGCTGATCGCCGAGGGTCAGATCATCACCATCAACTCCGGTCCGTACCGGGCGATCGGGCTGGGGCACCTGTTGACCCTGCCCTTGGCGATCTTCATCGCCCTGGCCGCGGCCCTTCTCGTCGCGGCATTCACCCGTCGTACCGCGCTCGGCATGATCGTCGAGTCGGTGGGCGGCAACCGGGAGGCCAGCCGGCTGGCGGGCATCCGGTCCGGTCGGGTCGTCTTCCTCGTCTACGTCGTGAGCGCCGCCTGCGCCGCGATCGCCGGGTTCATGATGACCGCCAACGTCTCCAGCGCCGACGGCAACAACACCGGCCTGTGGGTGGAACTGGACGCGATCCTCGCGGTCGTCATCGGCGGCACCTCGCTCGCCGGTGGCCGGTTCTACCTCGGCGGCACCATCCTCGGCGCCCTGATCATCCAGACCCTCACCACCACGGTGTACGCCATGAACATCTCACCCCAGACGGCGCTGCTGTTCAAAGCGGTCGTCGTCATCGCCGTCTGCCTGATCCAGGCCCCGGCCTTCCGGGCGAAGTTCGGCCGTCGACGGCCCGGGGCACCGCCGCCGCAGTCGTCGCCGCAGCGGCAGAAGGAGCAGGTGCCGGCATGAGCACGACGTCACTAACCACCGGCCCGAGTTGGGCCAAGCTGCCTCGGCGGCACATGCCGGTGCTGGCGACGTTGGCGCTGCTGCTGGTGATGTACGGCATCGGTGTGTCCCAGTACCGGGCGTTCTCCAACATCCAGGTAGTTTTCAACGTCTTCATCGATAACGGTTTCCTACTCGTCATCGCCGTCGGGATGACCTTCGTGATCCTCACCGGTGGCATCGACCTGTCGGTCGGCTCGGTGGCGGCGATGACCGCGATGGTCTCGGCCTGGTTGCTGCAGTCCGGGCTGCCCGCGTTGCTGGTGCTGGTGATCGCCCTGCTGATCGGGCCGACGCTCGGGTTCCTGATGGGCTGCGCGATCCACTTCTTCGACATCCAGCCCTTCATCGTCACCCTGGCCGGGATGTTCTTCGCCCGTGGCATGTGCACGTTCATCAGCAACGCGTCGATTCCGATCACCGACGGGTTCTGGACCACGATGTCGCAGTACCGGATCGGCGCCCCTCGGGGCAACTTCGTCTCGATCAGCGTGCTGGTGGCGTTCGCCGTGGTCCTGATCGCCGCGTACGTGCTGGCGTACACGCGACTGGGGCGCAACGTGTACGCGATCGGCGGCAACCCGCAGTCGGCACTGCTGATGGGGCTGCCGTTGGGTCGGACCCGGATCGCGGTCTACACCATCAGTGGCCTGTGCGCGGCGATCGGCGGGATCCTGCTGTCCTTCTACACGTTGTCCGGCGCCCCGCTGATCGCGATCGGGATGGAACTCGACGTGATCGCGGCCGTGGTCATCGGTGGCACGGTGCTCACCGGTGGCTCGGGGTACATCTTCGGCACGGTGCTCGGTGTGCTGGTACTCGGCGTGATCCAGACCTTGATCACCTTCGACGGCAGCCTCAACTCCTGGTGGACCAAGATCGTGATCGGAGGCCTGCTCTTCGCGTTCATCCTGCTCCAGCGCCTCATCGGCATCCGCTACAAGTGACCGCCCCTCTCGCGGAAGGCAACTCCCATGGCAACACACCCTGAACCCGAGGTCTGGTTCCTCACCGGAAGCCAGGCAATGTACGGCGAGGACACGCTCCGGCAGGTGGCCGACCAGTCCCGTCAGATCGCCGCGCTGCTCGACGAATCGCCGCACATCCCCGCCCGGGTGGTCTGGAAGCCGGTCCTGACCACAAGCGCCGACATCCTGCGGACCTGCCGGGATGCCGCGACGCAGGGGGCGGTCGGGGTGATCGCCTGGATGCACACCTTCTCACCGGCGAAGATGTGGATCTCGGGCCTGGACGCGTTGCAGACGCCGCTGCTGCACCTGCACACCCAGGCCAACGTCCTGCTGCCGTGGGACGAGATCGACATGGACTTCATGAACCTCAACCAGGCCGCGCACGGCGACCGGGAGTTCGGGTACATCCAGACCCGGCTCGGGGTGGCCCGCAAGACGGTCGCCGGGCACGTCTCGGACCCCCGCGTGGTCTCCCGCGTCGGGGCCTGGACCCGGGCGGCGATCGGTTGGTCGGCGATGCGTTCGCTGCGGCTGGCGCGCTTCGGCGACAACATGCGCGACGTGGCCGTCACCGAGGGGGACAAGGTCGAGGCGGAGCTGCGCTTCGGGGTCTCGGTCAACACGTACGGGGTCAACGACCTGGTGCGGGTGGTCGACGAGGTGGCCGAGGCGCAGATCGACGATCTGGTCAAGGAGTACGACGACACCTTCCGGGTCGCCGCCGAACTGCGACCCGGCGGTGAGCGGCACGATTCGCTGCGGTACGCCGCCCGGCTGGAACTGGGTCTGCGTACCTTCCTGGACGCCGGTGGCTTCCGCGCCTTCACCACCAACTTCGAGGACTTGGGCGGGCTGCGTCAACTGCCCGGCATCGCGGTGCAGCGACTCATGGCCGACGGCTACGGCTTCGGCGGTGAGGGGGACTGGAAGACCTCGGTGCTGGTGCACACCCTCAAGGCGATGGCCGCCGGCACCGAGGGCGGCACCTCGTTCATGGAGGACTACACCTACGACCTCACCCCGGGCGAGGAGTTGGTGCTCGGTGCCCACATGCTCGAGGTCTGCCCGTCGATCGCCGGTGACGTGCCGAACGTGGAGATCCATCCGCTGAGCATCGGTGGTCGGGAGGATCCGGTCCGGTTGGTCTTCGACGCCGCGCCGGGGCCGGCGGTGGTGCTCGGCCTGGCGGACATGGGCGAGCGTTTCCGGCTGGTGGCCAACGAGGTCGACGTGGTCTCTCCGCCGCATCCACTGCGCCGGTTGCCGGTTGCCCGGGCGGTCTGGCGGCCACGACCGCACCTGCCCGGTTCCGCCGAGGCGTGGATCACCGCTGGCGCTCCGCACCACACCGTGCTGTCCCAGGCGGTGGGGGTGGAGGAGTTGCACGACCTCGCTGAGATGAGCCGTACCGAACTCGTCGTCATCGACGCCGACACCGATCCCCGGCGGTTCGCCGACGAACTGCGCTGGAACCAGGCGTACTACCGGCTGGCCCGGGGGTTCTGACCACCATCCGACGCTGGCGTGGCGGACCGGCCGCAGCGGCCCCGTAGGCCACGCCAGCGACTGCCCGCGCCTGCGCGTGGCAGGGTCCCCGGCCGGTGCGCCACCCCGTCGGCCGGGGACCGCGAGCAGACTCCTGCGAGCCGTACGTGAGTCGTCGGTGTTACGTCTTGACGAAGCCCGTGTTATCGCTCACAGTCGTAGTGAAGACGGACGATATCTGTGGCCGTCCGGGACGCGCCACGTTGCTGTGAAGCTGGTGGTCACCTGATCTCTCCCTTGGGCAGAGCGGTCATGTTAGCGATCACACGCCGTACCGGAACAGCGACGGCGTAGGCCGCAGAGGGACCGTCCTGTTCGTTCTGCTCGCATCCTGAAGGAGAATCATGATTGCCAATGGTGAGGTCCCACGGACCGCGCCGGGCCGGCGCGGCTGGCTGTCGCGCGCGGCGGCCATCCTGGCGGCGATGGTGGTGGGCGGTTCCCTCGCCGCGGTGGCGCCATCGCCCGCCGCCGCGGCCACGGTCGACACCAACGCCTGGTACGTGCTGGTCAACCGCAACAGCGGCAAGGCGCTCGACGTCTACAACCAGGCCACGAACGACGGGGCGCGGATCACCCAGTGGTCCCGCAACGACGGGAACTGGCAGCAGTGGCAGTTCGTCGACTCCGGCGGCGGCTACTACCGGCTGCGCTCGCGGCACTCCGGCAAGGTGCTCGACGTGTACAACTTCTCCACGGCCAACGGTGCGTCGATCGTGCAGTGGAGCGACCACAACGGGACCAACCAGCAGTTCCGGCTGGCCGACTCGGCCGGTGGCTACGTCCGACTGATCAACCGCAACTCCAACAAGGTGTTGGAGGTGCAGAACGCCTCGACCGCCGACGGCGGCAACATCGTGCAGTACGACGACTGGGGCGGAGCCAACCAGCAGTGGCAACTCGTCCGTGTCGATGGCGGCGGTAACCCCACCGACCCGCCCCCCGGCGGCAGCTTCACCAACCCCGTCGTCTGGCAGGACTTCGCCGACGTCGAGGTCATCCGGGTCGGCGAGGTGTACTACATGACCGCCTCCACCATGCACTACTCGCCCGGTGCCCCGATCCTGCGCTCGTACGACCTGGTGAACTGGGAGTTCGCCGGGCACTCGGTACCCCGTCTGGACTTCGGCACCAAGTACGACCTGCCCGCCGGGCAACAGGCGTACGTGGAGGGCATCTGGGCCTCCACGCTGAACTACCGGCCGAGCAACCAGACCTACTACTGGGCCGGGTGCATCAACTTCGCCCAGACCCACATCTACACCGCGACGGCCGTCGACGGTACCTGGAGCCGGCACGCGACCCTGCCGCAGTGTTACTACGACGCCGGGATGCTGATCGACGACAACGACACCATGTACGTCGCGTACGGCAACGGCACCATCAGCGTGGCTCAGCTCTCCGCCGACGGGCGCAGTCAGGTCCGGGCCCAGCAGGTCTACCAGACCCCGTCGAGCATCGGCACCCTGGAGGGTGCGCGCTTCTACAAGCGCAACGGTGCCTACTACATCTGGCTGACCCGCCCGGCCAACGGCCAGTACGTGCTCAAGTCCACAAACGGCCCCTTCGGGCCGTACGAGCAGCGCCAGGTGCTGCTCAACATGCAGGGCCCGATCTCCGGCGGCGGGGTGCCCCACCAGGGCGGGCTGGTGCAGCTTCCGAACGGTTCCTGGTACTACATGGCGTTCACCGACGCGTACCCGGGCGGCCGGATGCCGACCCTCGCGCCGATCACCTGGACCGCGGACGGTTGGCCGCAGGTGCAGACGGTCAACGGGGCCTGGGGGGTCAACTACCCGAACCCGCTGCCGCTGCGTCCGGTCAAGCCGCTCACCGGCGTCGACACGTTCGCCGGCACCACCCTCGGCCCGCAGTACGAGTGGAACCACAACCCGGACAACAGTCGGTGGTCGGTGAACAACGGGCTTCGTCTACAGACCGCCACCGTGACCAACGACCTCTACCGGGCACGCAACACGATCACCCACCGCATCCAGGGGCCGACCTCGACCGGCACGGTCGAGATCGACTACTCGACGATGCGCGATGGCGACCGCGCCGGCCTGGCCATGCTGCGGGACGTCTCGGCGTGGATCGGCGTACGGCGGGACAACGGTGCCACCAGGGTGGTCATGACAAACGGGCTGAACATGAACAGCAACTGGGACACCAGCAGCACCGGCAGCGAGATCGCCAGCGCCGCGGTCTCCGGCGGACGGATCTGGCTGCGGGCCAACGCCGACATCCGACCCGGCACCGGCCGGCAGGCGCGTTTCTCGTACAGCACCGACGGGGTCACCTTCGTCCCGCTGGGCAACGCCCTGACGCTCAACAACAACTGGACGTTCTTCATGGGTTACCGGTTCGCCGTCTTCAACTACGCCACCCAGGCGCTGGGCGGAGCGGTGACGGTGCGCCGGTTCGAGTTGGCCACGCCGTGAGATAGCGGTGACCGGCCCGACCTGTACTTGTCGGGGCCGGTTGGTCACCCACAGGCTGGGGCCTGTCGTCTGCCCGCCGAGCGGACGACAGGCCCCTTCTCGTCCGGCCTCCACACCGCCTCGTTCAGCTCGCCACTGGACCGCTACCGGAGCCGGGGGTGCGGGCGTTCCCTGATCGGTGCCGGCAGGACGTGCCGGCACCGCTGTCCGGCAACGGCTGTTGCTGACGCGCGCAACCCACCTCGCGCCCTACGGACCCTCCGCCACCGCGTGGCGACGTGACCTACAGGACGTGCGCAACCCACCTCCGACCAGATTCCGGGGTAGGGCAATCCGGCCACCGGCGAGGACCGGAGACGCGGATGCCGGGTGGGAGGACCCACCCGGCATCCGTCCGCGCGCCTAGGATCAGGCGGCGCGGGACCACTGCATGCTTGACGCGGAGCTGCACGTCCGCTGCTCCAGGGCCGCGCCCTGAGCGGTGGAGCCGCCGGCCACGTTCAGGCACTTGTTGCTGTTGACGTTGACCAGCTGGTGGTAGCCGTCACCGGTCGACCGCCAGCTGAACACCTGGTTCAGTCCGTCGTGGCAGGTGTACTGGATGATCTGCGCCCCGTCGGCGGTGGAGACGTCGCGCACGTCGACGCACTTGCCGCTGTGCACGCTCTGGAGCCGTACGTTGCCGTTGCCGGCGTCGAGGAAACGCCACTGCTGCCAGGCGTTGCCGTTGCTGCTCCACTGGCCGATCACCGCGAGGTTGTCGAGGTTCGGCTGCTGGACGTCGACGACCTGTCCGCTGTTGCGATTGATGATCCGGTAGGCCGTGGGGGCGCTACCGCCACCGGCGAACTGCCACCAGTTGACGTTGAACAGGTTGCCGCTGCCGCCGGCGAAACGCAGGTAGAGATCGCGCGTACCGGTGGCTCCACTCACCCCGCAACTGGTGGTCGTCCAGTTCTGCCAGCCGCCGGTGCCGGCCACCGTGCAGGTGCCCACGAGCGGGCCGCTGGCGCTGTCCAGCCGTACCTCGATGCGGCCGCCGCTTGTTGCCGAGGCGACCCGCGCGGAGAAGGTGGTCGCTCCGGTGCCGAAGGCGACCCCCTTGACCTTGATGTGGTCGCCGTTCTCGATCCAGCCGACGTTCATGCCACCCTCGCTGGACGGCTCGGTCTCGATGCCGGACCCCCAGGCGATCGTCTCGGCCTCCTGGCGCACGTACGGGTTCAACGTGCCGACCTGTGGAGCCCCGGCGGTGGTCATGTTCATGGTGGGGATGGTTCCGTTGGAGTTGTAGGTGAACTTCTCCACGGCGACCGACCGGGTGTAGCCGCCACCGCCGGGCAGCGCACCGTTGTGGTAGAAGAAGTACGACCCACCGGCGAAGTCGATCACGCCGGGGTGGTTGGTGAAGCTGGAGCCCTGCCGGGGCATGACCGTTCCCCGGTACGTCCACGGGCCGGTCGGTCCGGGTGCCGTCGAGTAGCCGATGAACTCCGAGCAGCACTCCGCCGCGAACACGTTGTAGTAGAGCCCGTTGCGCTTGTAGACCCACGGCCCTTCCTCGTAGAGGGTGGGCCGGCTGGCGTTGCCGGTGCGGGTACCGAAGCCCGCGGTGGTCAGCGGGATCTGGGTGGGGCCGCCGGAAAACGAGATCATGTCGGAGTTGAGCCGGACATACCAGAGGTTCGGGTTGCCCCAGTACAGGTACGCCTGCCCGTCGTCGTCGATGAACGCGTGCGGATCGATCTCGCCGTTGCCGACGAGCGGACGGCCGAGTGCGTCGCGGAACGGCCCGGTCGGGCTGTCCGCGACCCCTACCCCGATGACCATCTGGCCGTTCGAGCGCTGCCGGACGGGTACGTACCAGTAGAACTTCCCGTTCCGGGCGATTACGTGCCCGGCCCACGCGTTGGCGTCCGCCCAGGCGAACGTGGCCAGGCTCATCGGGGTGCCGTGGTCGGTCCAGTTCACCATGTCGGCCGAGGAGAAGACCCGCCAGTCCCGCATGGTGAAGTAGGTGGAGCCGTCCTCGTCGTGGCCGGTGTAGAGGTACACCCGGCCGTTGTGCAGCATCGGCGCCGGGTCGGCGGTGTAGATGTGCTGGACGATCGGGTTGTCGGCCCGCGCGACGCCGGGTAGCAGGGCGATCGTGCAGGCCACGCTCGCGAGCACGGCGACGACGCGGCGGAGCGCCGCCGTGCTCATGCCCGGCTCCACCGCTGGTTGGCGTTGCCGTGGCAGGACCAGAGGATCACCGCGGTCCCGTTGGCCGTACCGGCGTTGTTCACGTCCAGACACAGCGACGGGAAGCGGCCGTTGCTCACCGTCCCGTTGCCGTTGAGCGTCCACTGCTGGTTGGTGCCGCCGTGGCAGTCCCAGACCTGCACCCGGGTGCCGTTGGTCGCGTTCGTCGGTACGTCCAGGCACTTGCCGAGGATCCGCAGCGTCTGGCCGTCCTGGGTGATCTGCTGGTTGGGGTTGCTGTGGCAGTCCCAGATCAGGGTCCCGGTGCCGTTTGCGGTGTTGGAGTTGTCGAGGTCGAGGCAGCGCCCGGCCGATTCGCTGCGCAGCCGGAAGGTGTTCGGCACCGGCGGATTGGTGGTGCCGCCGCCGCTGACCCGGTACACCACCGTGCCGTGTGCCGGAACGCTCGCGGAGATGGTCCCGGTGCTCGTGGAGGTGCCGTTGGTCCACGCGTTGAGCAACGTGAACGAGCTGCCGGTCTTGCCGATCGCCGCCGCCGTGGTGGAGATCGTCGTGGTGGAGCTGCCCTGGTTGAACAGGGCGACCGCGACGTCACCGTTGGCCAGGCGCTTGGCCAGGACCCGCCGGGTGCCGTCGTGGGAGACCTGGACGGCCTGGAGCCCCAACGTGTCCTGGTTGATCGCGACCAGGTTCTGGTTGCGCAGGATGTCAAGCGTCGCGGTGCTGGCCGAGCGCAGGTCGTTGCCCATCATCAGCGGCGCCGCCATTATCGCCCACAGCGCGAAGTGGCTGCGCATCTCGGTGTCGTTCATCCCGCCGTTGCCGACTTCCAACATGTCCGGGTCGTTGAATCCGCCCGGTCCGGCGTAGCCGGCCAGCGGCACGTTCACGTTGACGATGTTCTGGATGCCCATCGGGTAGCCGTTGGTCTGGCCACTGTCCCAGGTGTTGGTGATGTCCTCCGTGGTCCGCCAGAGGTTCGCCACGTCGCTCCAGTTGCGTTGCGGCCCGGTCTTCTCGTGGATGCTGTTCGAGTTGATGCTGTAGACGATCGGCCGACCGGTGGCCGCCAGTGCGTCGCGCATGATGCTGAACCGCGCCACCTGGTCGTTGATCGTGCCGGTGGGGGAGCACCAGTCGTACTTGAGGTAGTCCACGCCCCAGGCGGCGAACTGCCGGGCGTCCTGGTACTCGTGTCCGAGGCTGCCGGTCGCGCCCGGGAATGAGTTGAAGTACTGGGCGCAGGTCCGATCCAGCGGAACCTGGTAGATGCCGAACAGCAGGCCCCGGGAGTGCAGGTAGTCGCCG
This sequence comes from Micromonospora sp. NPDC049374, assembly GCF_040677165.1. Lineage (NCBI taxonomy): Bacteria > Bacillati > Actinomycetota > Actinomycetes > Micromonosporales > Micromonosporaceae > Micromonospora > Micromonospora sp. NPDC049374. The sequence goes on from NZ_JBFAQH010000005.1 coordinate 79,157, forward strand.
AGGGCCTTCATGCCGCTCGGGAACCGCTGCGGGTGGGCCTGGAGGTTGCCCTGCGCGTCCCGGTTCGGATCGAACCAGCAGTCGTCGACGACGACGTACTTGTATCCGAGGTCGCGCAGACCCTGGTTGACGATCGAGTCGGCCATCTGCCGGATGAGGGTCTCGTTGATGTTGCAGCCGAACGTGTTCCAGGTGTTCCAGCCCATCGGCGGGGTACGGGCGACGCCGTTGTTCAGCGCCTGTGCCGGCCTGGGGGAGATGACCCCGTCGGCGAAGCTCGCGGTGAGCGTCACCGCCAGGATGCCGAGGGCGGCGGTCAGCCACCTTCTTGCGCTACGCACGTTGAATTCCTCCTTGTCGGTGCGGTGATCGGTTCGGCCACCGGTAGCCGGTATCGCGGCGGTCGGCGCGGTGCGGCCGTGGAACTCTGCTGGCGTGCCGGGCACGCGCGTCGTCGTTCGGGACGCCGGTGTGCAGGGCCCGGATGGCGCCGGTCGTCACGCTGTTTCGGGCCTGCACGGCTCCCGCCGTGACGTGTCGGCAGGTGCCGTTCCGATGACAGGAATGTTATCGCTATCATCAATGCCTGTAAATTGTCTGTTGCTCGCCCAGCAGCCCCTCGGAGCGACACATCTGCGTCGGGCCGAACGGGGCGGAGGGAGGGTGTGACCGCTAACAGAAAGCAACGGAAGAAGCTGTGCGGCGGACGCGGACGGGCCGGCGGTCACCGGGGCGGCTGCTGGCGCTAGACTGTGCGTGATCTAGCGCTCTCCACCCGGACGGCACGGGCCGGCGTGGGCACCGCGCGAGGGGATTTTTGTACCTGAGCCGTGCCAGTCATCGCCGACGGGCTGCGGCGAGTGACTGGATTGCGGGGAGTTGAGATGGCCGTACGCGATCCTGCCATGACGGACGTGGCCCGCCTCGCCGGTGTTTCCCATCAGACGGTCTCGCGAGTGCTGAACGGGCACCCGAACGTACGCGAGCAGACCCGCCTGCGTGTCCAGGCGGCCATCGCCGAACTCGGCTACCGGCCGAACCGGGCGGCCCGCGCACTGGTCACCGGCCGGTCGCAGGTGATCGGGGTGGTCGCGCAGAACACCACCCTCTACGGTCCGGCCTCGCTGTTGGCCGCACTGGAGCAGACGGCTGCCGAGTCCGGTTTCGCGGTCAGCGTGGGCAGTGTGCGTGACCTCGACCATCGGTCGATCTCCGCGGTGGTCGAGCGGCACCTGGCCCACCGGGTCGCCGGCATCGTCGTGATCGCGCCGGTGGAGTCGGCCGGCGAGGCGCTGGAGCGCCTGCCCAAGGACGTGCCGCTGGTGACGGTGGACGGGGACCCGCACCGACCGATGCCGCTGGTGACGGTGGACCAGGCGGCCGGTGCCCGGGCCGCCACCCAGCACCTGCTCGACGCCGGCCATCGTACGGTCTGGCACGTTTCCGGTCCGTCGGACTGGTTCGACAGTGCCGGCCGCATCGAGGGTTGGCGGGAGGCGCTGACCTCGGCCGGCGCGGAGATCCCGCCGCTGGTGCCGGCGGACTGGTCCGCGGCGGCCGGCTACCGGTGCGGGCAGATGCTGGCCCGGATGCCCGACGTCACCGCGGTCTTCACCGCCAACGACCACCTGGCCCTCGGGGTGCTGCGGGCCCTGCACGAGCACGGCCGCCGGGTGCCGGACGACATCAGCGTGGTCGGCTTCGACGACGTGCCGGAGGCCGCCTACTTCATTCCGCCGCTGACCACCGTGCGGCCGGACTTCGGCGCGGTGGCCCAGGCGAGCCTGGAGATGCTGCTCACCCAGATCGAGTCGGTAAGCGGCGGTGCCCTGCGCCAGACCATCGCCCCGACCCTGGTGGCGCGCCGAAGCGTCGCCCCACCTCCCCGCCGCTGACCTCCTCCGACGAGTTGATCAAGAAGTTTGGTCGCGTCCAGCTCGACGCCCGACCAAAACTTCTTGATCAACGAGCACCCCTACCCCGGGCCGGGCCCGGGGTAGGGGTAGGGGGTGGGGTCAGGTTGCGGTGCAGGTGGGGGTGCCGGAGGGGCCGACGCCGGTGCCCTGGAAGCCGAACTCGGTGCTGCCGCCCGCGCCGACCTGGCCGTTGTAGCTCACGTTTCCGAAGTTCACCGTCCCGGTGCTGCCGCTGGCCTGCGCGTTCCAGGTGCCGGTGACCGCCGCGCCGCCAGGCAGCGTGATCCGCACGGTCCAGCCGCGGATCGCGGCGCTGCCGGCGGTGACCCGGACGGTGGCCACGAAGCCGCCGTTCCAGGAGTTCAGCGACACCGAGGCCGAGCAGGCACCGCCGCCCGGCGGAGGTGCGGTGGTGGTCGGCGGCGCGGTGGTCGGGTTCGGCCCGCTGACGCTGTTCAGCGCGTTGAGCACCGAGGTGTACGCGGGCTTCTTGTTGCCGTTGCCGTCGAACAGCAGCGGGTTGTCATCTCGCCAGGAGGCGGCGTCCCAGACACCCCAGACCGTGATCCCGGTGCAGCGCGTCACGGCCAGGCAGGCCCGGGTCACCCGCTCGTAGATGCTCGCCTGGTTGGCACCCTGGGCGACGTCCAGCTCGGTGATCTGCACGTCCACGCCGAGGTCGGCGAAGCGTTGCAGGTTGGCCTGGTAGTCGCTGGCGAGGGTGGTGCCGAGGTGGGACTGGAAGCCGACGCAGTCGATCGGGACGCCGCGTTGCTTGAAGTCGCGCACCATGTTGTAGATGCCTGTCGACTTCGCGTTGATGCCGTCGGTGTTGTAGTCGTTGTAGCAGAGCTTGGCGCCCGGGTCGGCCGCGCGGGCGGCGCGGAACGCGGCCTCGATCCAGTCGTTGCCGGTGCGTTGCAGGTTCGAGTCCCGCCGCGCGCCACTGCCACCGTCCGCGAACGCCTCGTTCACCACGTCCCACGAATGGATCTGCCCCCGGTAGTGGGTGGCTACCCGCGTGACGTGGTTGATCGCCGCGTTACGCAGCGCGGTACCGGACAGGTTCTGTGCCCAGCCGGGCTGTTGCGCGTGCCAGAGCAGGGTGTGGCCACGGACGGACATCCCGTTGGCCCGGGCGTGCGCGACCAGCCGGTCACCCGCGCTGAAGCTGAAGGAGTTCTGCTGGGGCTCGTTGGCGTACCACTTCATCTCGTTCTCGGCCACGATCGAGTTGAACTCACGATTGAGGATCGTGGCGTAGGCGGAGTTGGAGAGCTGGAACGAGTTGGTGGCGGCGCCGAAGTAGCGACCGCTCTGCGCCGCCGCCGCACCGAGGGTGCTGGCGGCGGCGTGCGCGGAGGGCGCGACCAGGGCGGTGGAGACGAGTAGCGCGGCACCGGCCGCGACGGACATCAGCACGGTACGCGGTCGGATGCCCACGACCCTGCCTCCGGTGGTTCTGGGTTTCATCGACGTGCCCTTTCGATGGTGGTGGTTCGGGGTGCCGCCGCGGATCAGCTTTCGACGGTCGTCGTCCCGGCCCGGATGGCCGGATCCGGGCACGGCGAGGTAGACCCGAACGCGGATCGCGCGGGTTGCGCGGTTGGTCGAGATGTAGCGGTCGCCGATGACAGCGGCCGTTTCTGGGTGACGCGGCGATCGGTGCCGTCGAGGCGTGCCCTTCCGCGCGGATGGACAGCGCGCGGCGTCTCGCGGATGCCGGCCCGGACAGGCCGCCGGGCGGGTCGGCGGGAATGGCCGCCTCGGCCCGGTGGCCGGTGACGTGAAACAGGAGCGTGCCCGTGCTCCTCGCCGAAGCTAGCATGTTATCGATAACATGCTCAAGCGATGACGGTGGATGTAATGGCGGTCCGGGGCGACGGCCGAGGCCGCCGGAAACGACCCGTGGTGGGTCCCGCCCGGCGGCCTCGGCGATGTTGGGTCAGGCTCAGATGAAACGCCAGCGGTGGTCGCCCGCGCCGTTGTCGTCCCAGATCACGATCTGAGTACCCTGGCTGGACGAGGCGCCGGTGACGCCGAGGACCCGCCCACCGTTGGCGGACTGGATCCGGAAGTAGCCGTTCGCGGCGTACCGCAACCGCCACCGGTTGCTGGCCGCCCCGTTGTCCGCCCACTGCACCACGCGGGCGCCGTTGCCGCTGCTGCCGTTCTCCACGCCCAGCACCTTGCCGCTGTGGGAGTTGCGCAGCCGCAGGTAGCCGCCGCTGTCCACGATCGCGGTCCAGAGGTGGTCGGCGGTGCCGGTGTCGCCCCACTGGATCACCAGGCCGCCGTCGGCGGTGGACATGTTCTGCACGCCCAGCACGAGACCGGTGGCCAGGTTCTGGATCCGGCGGGCACCGTTGGGCACGAACCGCCACTGGTTGTCCGGCGTGCCGTTGTCCGGATCCTGGACGACCCGGGCGCCCTGCGCGGTGGAACCGTTGAGGGTGGCCAGGAGCTTGCCGGTGTGCCCGTTACGGATCTTGTGTGACCCGTCGCCGACGTCCACGATCGTCCACCGGTGGTCGGCCGTGCCGGTGTCGGACCATTGCAGGACCTGTGCGTTGTCGGCGGTCGACATGTTCTGCACGCCGAGCACCTTGGCACTGTTGGCGTTGCGGAACTTCACAGCGTTGCCGTCGACGACCAGCTGCCAGTCGTGGTCGGCGGTGCCGTTGTCGCCCCACTGCAAGGCCGGTGCCCCGTCGGCGGTGGACATGTTCTCGATGCCGAGCACCAGGCCACTTGCGACGTTGGCGAGCCGGAACGTCGCCGTCCCGGTGCCCGGGGACTGGCCGTTGGCGTTCCAGTAGACGGTGTAGTTGTGCCCGTGCGCGTCGTAGAACGGGCCCAGGTTGACCGTGGAGCCGTTGGCGGTGGCGGTGAAGGTCAACGCCGAGGTGCTGGTCCGGTTGACCGAGGTGGTGGCCAGGGCGGGCAGGGCGGCCAGCGCGGTGTTGCCGTAGTTGCCGGAGAGCACCGCGGGGCCGTAGGTCAGTGCCACCACGTTCGGGTCGTCGTTGGCCGGCTGCACGATCACGCGCATCGGTAGCCGTACGGTCACCGTGTCGCCTGAGGTCCAGGATCGGGTGAGGGTGGCGTACGTGCCCGGGGTGGTGCTGATGTTCTGCGCGGCGCCGTTGACGCTGATCGTCGCTCCCTGCGTCCAGGCCGGGATGCGGATCCGCATCGTCCACGATCCGCTGACGTCGCCGGTCACGGTGAGGGTCGTGGTGTCGCTGACCGGGTAGGTGGTGCTCTGGGTGACCGTGATGCCGCGCTGCGACCAGGTCAGCACCGAGGGCAGGAACAGGTTCACCGTGAGCGTGGTGTCGTTGTGGAAGTAGATCGAGTCCATCAGGGTGGTGTTGGTTTCCAGTTGCGAGCCCTGGCAGCACCAGAAGGAGTTGTAGTCGGTACTCCAGGTGCCGCCGCCCCACGCCGGTCCCACGCCGCGCCGCCCGCCGGGATTCAACGGCGTGAAGTACGTGATGTGGCCGTGGTTGTCGGCCGGGTTCTGCGCCCCGACCAGGTGGTTGAGCAGTGCCCGCTCGTAGAAGTCGAAGTACGCCACCCGGTTCGGGTCCAGCAGCCACAGCTCCCGGGTCAGCTTGAGCATGTTGTACGTGTTGCACGCCTCGCAGGTGTCGTTGCGCAGGTAGCCGGCGATGGCGTTGGGTGCCCGGAAGTGTTCGGCCTGGCTGTTGCCGCCGATGACATAGGTGTGCGCGTTGACCGTCATGTTCCACGCGTTGCTGGCGATGTCCCGGTACCGGGTGGTGCCGGTGGCCTTGAACTCGCGGGCCGCGCCGATCCACTTCGGTACCTGGGTGTTGGCGTGCAGCCCGTTGAGCTGGTCGGAGTTGGCCGCGAGCGGGTTGAACACGGCGTTGTGGTCGAACCGTTGGGCGGTGGTGAGCCAGCGGGTGTCGCCGGTCTGCTGGTACAGGTCGGTCAGCACGGCGTTCATCCCACCGAACTCGGTGCCCAGCATCGCCTGCATCTGCGCGGAACTCAGTCGGCTGGTGCGCCAGTCCACCCAGCCGGCGAACGCCAGCAGGACGTCGCGGGCCTGGTTGTTGCCGATGTACCGCCACACGTCGAGCAATCCGGCGAGGGTCTTGTGGATGGCGTAGTACGGCACGTTGCCGTTGTTGAGCGTGCGGTTCTCCACGGCGGTGAAGTCGGACTCGGGGAAGCCGCTGAGGTATCCGGCGTTGAAGCCGGCGGCACCGTTGTTGGCCTGGCACTTGGCCAGCTCGGCCACCATGTGGTTGGCCTTGTCCCGGCAGGTGGTGTCGCCGAGTACGGCCCACAGGTACGACCAGGCGGTCAGGAAGTGCCCCTGGGAGTGGGTGCGGAACGGGAAGTTGGGTGCCTCCCAGCCGCCGAGGGCCGCGGCACCGGCGGTGGAGAGCCGGTGGTTGGCGCGGAAGTTGTAGAGCAGCCGGTTGACGTCGACGAAGCGCAGGTAGTTGACCGTGCGGTTCTGGTTGTCCAGCCAGCGGCTGGCGGTCAACCGCACCTGGCCCGGCTCGAAGGCGTACGCGGAGACGCCGAGGTCGGGTCGCACCGGGGGCAGCGCCGCACTGGCGGTGCCGTTGGCCAGCGTGGGGCCGACGGCGGCGGCGACGGCCGCCGCGCCGGCGGCCCGGAGCACGTGGCGACGGTTGAGGGACGGGTAGGGCATCACGACCTCCGTGGTGGCATGGGGGAGCGCCGCCCGACCCGGCGGGGGTGGTGGCCGACCGGGCGGCGAGGAGCGGTGCGATGACGTCGACGCGCGGCGCGCAGCGTGCGTCGACCGGACCCGGCGCGTTTCGCTGCGGTGGCGGCTCATGCCAAGCCCATCAATGTTATCGCTAACATACGTGGCTCGCTATGTGCTCCGCAAGACGTTGGGAACGGGCCGGCCTGGCGACGCGGATTGACCCTCGACCCGATCGAGGCCGGAGGGTGCCGAAGGTAGCCGGCCGGGCTCCTCACCGAGACCCGGTCGGAGGGTCGGCGATGGCGGGGGTTCGTGGTGGTGGCGACGAGCGGTGACCGGGCGACGGTGCCGGGCGCGTACTGGATGTGGCTGGGCGGTACCGCGCTGAGTCTGGTCGGCGTGCAGGCGATGGCCTTCGCGATGGCCTGGGCGGCGGCCGGGCAGGGGGCTCGGTTCGCCGCCCTGGTGCCGACCGCGATCGTGCTGCCCCGGGTACTGCTGCTGTTGGTGGGCGGTGCGGTGGCCGACCGGGTCGGCGCCTGGCGCGTCCTGCTCGCCTCGACCGCGGCGATGATCGTGGTCACCGTGGCGCTGGCAGGAGCCGCGTGGTCACCGCTCGACCTGCGGCTGCCGCTGCTGCTCGCCGCGCTGGCGATCGGGTCCGTGGACGCCTTCCAGCTGCCGAGTTCGGGCTCGATGCCGCGGCGGCTGGTACCGCCGGAGGTGCTGGCCCGCGCGATGTCGGCCCGGCAACTCGCCGGGCAACTCGCGCTGTTCGCCGGTCCACCACTGGGTGGCGTGCTGCTCGGCGTGGTCGGGCTCGCCGGGGCGGCCCTGACCAACACCGCCACCTTCCTGGCGATGCTGGTGGTCCTGCTTGTCATCCGGCCTGCCGCCGAGCAATCGCCGGACGCCGGGCCGGACTGCGGGCGGTCGCCGAACAATGGGCCAGGCCATGGGCCGTCGCCAGACGCCGGGGTGGCTCACGGGCGGTCGCCGGTGTCGGCCGCGTTGGACGGCCTGCGCCTCGCCTGGTCGGTGCCGGTGTTGCGGGCGGCGCTGCTGGTGACCGGCGTCGTCGCCGGATTCCTTCTGCCGGTCGGCCCGCTACTGGTGCCCCTGCTGGCCCGGGAGCGGGACTGGTCACCGTCGGCCACCGGCGCGGTCGTCGCGGCCATGGCGCTGGGCACCGCCATCGTGGCGGTGGGGGTCCTGCTGCGCGGCGCGTCCTCCCGTCCCACAGCGGTGGCCGCCGTCGGCCTGCTGGTGGCCGCCGCCGGCGTGGTCGTGCTCGCGGTCGCCCGCGCTCCGCTGCCGGCCGTCCTGGCCGGTGTGCTCGTCGGTGTCGGCGCCGGCTGCTTCGCCACGCACATCGGCCCACTGGTCCTGGCCGCCACACCGCTCACCCACCTGGCCCGGGTGCAGTCCGTGCTGGTGCTGGTCCAGAGCCTGCCGTTGCTGGTGACGGCCAACGCGTTCGGCCTCGTCGTCGAGGTCGCGCACGTTGCGGCGGTGCTGTACGGCTGCGCGGGGTTCCTCGCCGTGACCGGGTTGATGGCTCTGGCCGGGCCGGCGCTGCGCCGCTCGTCCCACAGATCCACCCCGGCGGCTGTCGGCCACTCGAATATCTGACTAAAGTCAGCAATCGTGGATCGTGCACTTGTGGACGTGGTGCGGCGCTTCAACCGCACGGTGACTCAGCGCGTCGGCGCGCTGGACGACAGCTATCTCGCCCGTGACCGTCCCCTGGCGCAGTCGCGGCTGCTCTGGGAGATCGGTCCCGACGGCGCCGAGGTCGCGGCCCTGCGGACCCGGCTGGATCTCGACGCCGGCTACCTCAGCCGGCTGCTGCGCATTTTGGAGGGGGCGGGCCTCGTGCTCGTCGGTCCCGGTGAGGGCGACGGCCGGGTACGCACCGCGCGTCTCACCGAGGCCGGTCGCGCCGAGTGGGATTTGCTCGACGGCAGGTCCGACGAACTGGCCTGGTCGGTGCTGTCACCCCTGACCGACGGCCAACGCGCCCGGCTCACCACCGCCATGGCCGAGGTCGAGCGCCTGTTGATGGCGTCGCTGATCACCATCGAACCCTGCCATCCCGGTGAGCCGCGTGCCCGCGCCTGCCTGCGGACGTACGCGCGGGAACTCGCCGCCCGGTTCGACTCCGGCTTCGAGCTGGGTCAGGGCGGCGCCGACGAGCAGGAATACGTGCCTCCGGCCGGCCTCTTCCTGGTCGCCACCCTCTCGACCGAGGCGGTGGGCTGCGGTGGACTGCGGCTGTCCCCGGGCGAGCCCGCCGAGATAAAGCGGCTCTGGGTGTCGGCCTCGGTGCGCGGGCTCGGCGTCGGGCGTCGCCTGCTGGGCGAGTTGGAGCGGCACGCCGTGGCGGCCGGCGCGGCCAGCATCCGACTCGACACCAACCGCACTCTCACCGAGGCGATGCGGCTCTACCGCGCCGAGGGTTACCAGGAGATCCCGCGCTACAACGACAATGCGTACGCCCACCACTGGTTCGCCAAGCCGCTGCCCTGAGACGCGCGCTGGCACGTACCCGCCGAAGCCCGGCGATGGCGCGCCGTTGACTGGGACATCGCACTTGATCACACTGTCGCGGTGCCAATCGCGCGTGACCGCATCCTGTCCGAGCCTCGCGTCGACTCCTGCCCGAACTGCGCCAGCACCGAGGTGTGGACCGTCGTCGACCAGCCACCCTGGTGCGGGCGTTGTGAGTGGAACCTCGACGTCGCCGCTTCAGGTGCCGCCGGCCGTCTGGGTCGGTCTCTCGAACGGCTCGATCGTCGCGCCGGGTTCCGGGCGGACCGCCGCCTTGCCCACCTGACAACGCAGTTGGGAACTTCCCCCTCCTGGCTGACGCCTGCCTTCCTGCTGCTCGGGCTGGTCTCTTTCGCGTTGGTGCTTCTTCCGTTAGGTGCGTTGGCTGCCGCCGTGTGGCTGCTGATCAACGGCGTGGGGCCGTTGATTCTGCCGCTGCTGCTCGCCGCCGTGGCCTACGTGTTGCGTCCCCGCCTGGGCAGCGTCCGACAGGTGGTCAAAGGCGCTTACCGGTTGACTCCGCAGCGACAGGCGGCGCTGCACCGTCTGGTCGAGCGGGTCGGCGACTCTGTCGGCGCACCAAAGCCCGACCTCATAGTGCTCAACGACGACTGGAACGCGGCGGCGGCAGTCGTCGGGGTGCGCAGGACCCGAGTCCTGCTGCTCGGTGTCCCGCTGCTCATGGGCCTGTCGCCGCAGGAGATGGTGGCGCTGATCGGTCACGAACTCGGGCACTTCCGCTGGGCGGACTCGCGCCGGCGTCTCCTGACGCAGCCGGCCCGGACCTTCTTCGGCATGCTCGCGACCGCGACCCGGCCGCCACACGGAGACGCGCACGACAGGGACGTGGCGGGCATCTACGCCCTCTTCTACACACTCTGGCAGTTGGTTGGAGGTGCCGTCAGCTGGCTGCTGTTCGTCGTACACCTCTTGATGAACACGCTCGATGCCCGGGAGGGGCGTCGAGCGGAGGTGCGAGCCGACGCGATGGCGGCGAGGGCGGCGGGCAGCACCGCGGCTCTCGGCATGGTCGACGTCTTGGCGTTGTCGCCTCTGCTGGCGCCGCTCGTCACCGCGCATGGAACGCCGGGAGTCGCGATGGACATCTGGCGGCGGGCCATCGCCACGACCCGTGCGGAGCAGGCGGTCCGGCTGCCGATGCTGCGTCAGCTCACCATCCGCGAGCACGCGTCACTGCTCGCCAGCCATCCGGCGCCGGGACGGCGGCACCAGGTGATCTCGGGAATGCCCCACCAGAACGCCGCGGTCGTGGTGACCCCGGCCGAAGCGGCCACCCTCGATGCCGAGCTGCGGCCATTCGTCGAGGCGCTGCGCAAGCAACTCGCGCAGGCGTACGACCTGTGACCTCAGAGCGACCGGCAATAGGACTGGCGGGGCTGCGGCACGCCCTGGCACTTTGGCTGGCGGCGTTGTCGTCGCCGGGCAGGTGCTTGCCGGCAAGAAATGAATGGTGATTCAATCCTTGGTGTGGCGTACCGGAGCACGGAGCGGGTGCGGGCGCGGCTGACCGCCTCGCGCGAGCGGATCGTCGACGCCGCCCTCGGCATCCTGGCCGAGCACGGCTACGCCGGCTGCTCGGTCGCGGCCGTCGCCGAGCGGGCCGGGCTGGCCACCGGGAGCGTCTACCGGCACTTCCCGGCCAAGGCCGACCTCTTTGCCGAGGTGTTCCGCACGGCCAGCCAGCGCGAGATCGACGCCGTCACCCGGGCCGCCGCGGTCGAGAGCACGGCCGCCGCTCGGGTCCGGGCGGTCATCGAGACCTTCGCCGGCCGCGCCCTACGGTCACCACGGCTGGCGTACGCCCTGCTCGCTGAGCCGGTCGATCCGGCGGTGGAGGCGCAGCGGCTGGTCTTCCGGCGTGCCCACGCGGCGCTGCTGGCCGGCTACATCGCCGACGGCGTGGCCGGCGGCGAACTGCCGGCGCAGAATCCCGAGCTGACCTCCACCGCCGTGGTCGGTGCGCTGGCCGAGGCAATGGTCGGCCCGCTGGCCGCCGGTGTCGCCGTTCCGGACACCATCGGCGGCCTGATCACCTTCATCCACCGCGCGTTGGGAGTTCCGTCGTGAGCAGGCACGAGGTGTTCAACCAGGTTCCGCCGCTGGTCGGCCACGACACGGCGGACGAGCCCGCTCTGCTCGACGCGCTGGCCCGGGAGGGGGCCGGCTGGGCCACGGCCGAACTGCACGAACTCGGCCGGCTGGCCGGCACCGAACAGGCAATCGAGCACGGCCGGCTGGCCAACGAACATCCGCCGGTGCTGCGTACCCACGACCGCTACGGACACCGGGTCGACGAGGTGGAGTTCCACCCCTCCTGGCACGAGTTGATGCGTACCGCCGTGGCGCACGGCCTGCACGCCGTTCCCTGGGGCGACGAGCGGCCCGGCGCGCACGTCGCCCGGGCCGCGAAGTTCCACGTCTGGCGACCCGACGCCGGTCACGGTTGCCCGATCTCGATGACGTACGCGGCGGTGCCCGCGCTGCGGCACGCCCCCGACCTGGCCGCTCGCTACGAGCCGCTGCTCACCGCCCGCAGCTACGACTTCGGGCTGCGGGAACCACAGCACAAGCAGGGGCTGCTGGCGGGCATGTCGATGACCGAGAAGCAGGGCGGGTCGGACGTGCGGGCCAACACCACCACGGCCCGCCCGACGCCCGACGGCAGCTACCGGCTGGTCGGGCACAAGTGGTTCACCTCGGCCCCGATGTGCGACCTCTTCCTCACCCTCGCCCAGGCGCCGGGCGGGCTCACCTGCTTCCTGGTCCCGCGGGTGCTTCCCGACGGCACCCGCAACCCGATGCGCTTGATGCGACTCAAGGACAAGCTCGGCAACCGTTCCAACGCCTCCAGCGAGGTGGAGTACGACGACGCGGTGGCCTGGCGGGTCGGCGACGAGGGCCGGGGCGTCCGCACCATCATCGACATGGTGAACCTGACCCGCCTGGACTGTGTGATCGGTGCGGCCTCCGGGATGCGGCACGGCGTCGTCACGGCCGTGCATCACGCCGCGCATCGGCGGGCCTTCGGCCGGTACCTCGTCGACCAGCCGCTGATGCGCAACGTCCTGGCCGACCTGGCGGTGGAGTCCGAGGCCGCCACGGTGCTGATGATGCGCCTGGCCGGTGCGACCGACCGGTCGGTACGCGGCGACGCGGCCGAAACGGCGTTCAAGCGGATCGCCCTCGCCGTGGGCAAGTACTGGGTCTGCAAGCGGTGGCCCGGTCACGCCGCGGAGGCCCTGGAGTGCCTGGGTGGCAACGGCTACGTGGAGGAGTCCGGGATGCCGCGACTGTTCCGCGAGTCGCCGCTGAACTCCATCTGGGAGGGCTCCGGGAACGTCGCCGCGTTGGACGTGCTGCGGGCGCTGGCCGGCCAGCCCGAGGTGATGGCGGCGTTCCAGTCGGAGGTGGACGCCGCCGCGGGTGCCGACGCCCGGCTCGACGCCGCGGTCCGCGAGGTGCGGGCGGCCCTGGCCGATCCGGCCGATCTGGAGGTACGGGCCCGTCGGGTGGTCGAGCAGTTGGCGCTGGTGTTGCAGGGCGCGCTGTTGGTGCGCCACGGTCACCCGGCGGTCGCCGACGCCTTCTGTGCGTCCCGGCTCGGCGGCGATCGGGGGCATGCCTACGGCACGTTGCCCGCGGGCGTCGACTTCGCCGCGATCATCGACCGGGCCACCCCGAAGGTGGGCTGACCGGTCCGGCGCCGCCACGGTGGGCGGCGGCGCCGGAGCCGGGGATCAGCAGTAGAGGTTCGCTCCGGCGGGCACCCCGAGGATGCCCACGAACTGCTGGTACCGGGTGACCCGACTCTGCACCTGGGCGGGGTTGCCGCCGTTGCACTCGATCGAGCCGTTGATGCTGCGGATGGTCTGCCCGAAACCGGCCCCGGTGACCATCGCGTGGTGCGCGGTCATCGTGCCGGGCCCGTTCTGCGTCATCCAGTACCAGATGGCGGTCTTCCAGGCCACGGCGGCGTCGTTCTGCACCAGCCACGGGTTGGTCAGCAGGGGCAACCCGAGGGCGTTGCCCGCCGCGTTGTAGTTGAAGTTCCAGCTCAGCTGGATCGGCCCACGCCCGTAGTACGCGGCCTGCCCGGCCGGGCAGCCGTACGACTGGCCGCTGTCGCAGTAGTGCGGGTAGTTCGCGGTGTTCTGCTCGACGATGTGCACCAGGCCGCCGGTCTCGTGGTAGACGTTCGCCAGGAAGGCCGCCGCCTCCTGACGCTGCACGGTGGCCCCGCCGGTGCGCGCGAACGCCGGGTAGGCGCTCAGCGCGTTGATCAGTCCGGAGTAGGTGTAGAAGCTGTTTCGGCCCGGGAACATCTGGTTGAACTGGGCCTCGCTGACCACGAAGGCACCCGGGTTGGTCGGTGGCGGGCTGCTGGTGGGCGGCGTGCCCGAGCAGGTGTACGGGTCCCAGTACCAGGTGCTGATGATCGGGTCGTAGCCGGGATTGTCGTGTTCGGCGATGTAGTACTGGCCGTTTGTGTACCGCACGATGCTGCCGGCCGGGTACCAGGTGCCGGCGATCCAGTTCGGATGGTCGCAGGATCCGCCCGAGGGCGGCGGGGTGCTACCGCCGCAGGCACCGAGGTCCTGCCAGACGCCGGTGTTGCCGGGTGGAGCCTCGCTCTGGGTCCACCATTTCGCCTGGTAGTTGCGGCCGTTGTGGGAGACCTGCATGCCTGAGGTGTAGACCGCGGCGGACTGCCACGGGGTGGCACAGGCTGCGGCGGAGGCGGCGGTCGACGGGATGACCGCCAGCAGCGCGCCGGTGAGTGTCAGTGCCGCGAGCGCGGCCAGGGCGCGCAATCTCGACATGGGATCACTCCTTTCCAGGGGGAGCGGGACGTCGAAAGCCGGAACGCCCATCGACATCCGTGATAGTAACACCTACTGTTTGTAAACCTTACTATTAGTTCCGAGCAGTGAACCGGGCGTTGAGCCGGGCCGGTTGCTGTGGGATTCTTGGACGCCGATGCGTTGTCGCGCGTGTGAGTGACCGTCGCCCGATGGGCAACCGGGGCCGCCACGGTTCCGGGGGACGACGGCCGAAGACGGATTCGTCTCCGATCCACCGGCCCCGAGCCCGGTACGTAGGGCTCGGGGCCGGTGGATCTCCGCGTGACCAACGAAGGAAGATCATGCAGATCTCGGACAGGCACGGCGTTCGACCCCTGGCCCCACCCCGGCGATCATCCCGACGCGCGCCGGCCCTTGTCGTGGCGGGCCTGCTGCTCGGCTCGGCCGTACTGGTCGGCATCGACCAGCCCAGCGCGGTCGCGGCGACCACGCCGGTGGAAGTGACAGTGAACGCGCGGGCCGGGCTGGCCACCGTGCCGGACACCGCCCTCGGCGTCAACCACGCCATCTGGGACTCGCAACTCGGCACCACCGACACGTCGGACCTGCTGCGGGCGGCCGGCGTGCAGATGATGCGCTATCCCGGCGGCTCCTACGCCGACATCTACCACTGGCGGGACCACACCGCGCCCGGCGGCTACGTCGCCCCCGGCACCGACTTCGACACCTTCATGGCCGGCGTGCGGCGGGCCGGCGCCCAGCCGATGATCATCGCGAACTACGGCACCGGCACCCCGGAGGAAGCGGCCGAGTGGGTCCGGTACGCCAACGTGACCAAGGGCTACGACGCCCGGTACTGGACGATCGGCAACGAGAACTACGGCAACGGGCACTACGGGTCGGCGTGGGAGGCCGACCATCACCCCGACAAGAGCGCCACCTACTACGCGAACCTGGTGGTCGCGTACGCGGACGCGATGAAGGCCGTCGACCCGAGCATCAAGGTCGGTGCGGTGCTCACCATGCCGGCGAACTGGCCCGACGGGCTGACCGCGGGTGAGGACCCGGGCCCGTGGAACCAGACCGTGCTGTCCATCGCCGGCCAGAAGATCGACTTCGTCGACGTGCACTGGTACCCGGGCGGCAGCGCCGCCGAATCGCTGCCCCGGACCAGCCACATCACCGACGCGGTCCACCTGCTGCGGGAGCAGATCACCAGGTACGCCGGCCCGAACGCCGGTCGCATCGGCATCAGCCTCACCGAGGTGAACGTCACCTCCCAGGGGATGACCAGCCAGCCGGCGGCGCTGT
Source organism: Micromonospora sp. NPDC049374 (assembly GCF_040677165.1). Lineage (NCBI taxonomy): Bacteria > Bacillati > Actinomycetota > Actinomycetes > Micromonosporales > Micromonosporaceae > Micromonospora > Micromonospora sp. NPDC049374. The sequence continues at coordinate 94,474 of NZ_JBFAQH010000005.1, forward strand.
TCCTCGCCGACGCGTACAGCGGGCTGTTGGCCAACGGGGTGTTCACCGTCCACTGGTGGAACGTGCGCAACGGCATCGGGCAGGTGTCGACAGTGGCCGGGCAGACCGACTACGGCGACTTCGGCATGCTCTCCAGCGGCACCTGCACCTCGGACGGATCGGTCTGCGAGCCGCCGTTGAACACACCCTTCGCCGCGTACCACGGACTGTCCATGATGAGCCGCTTCGCCCGCACCGGTGACCAGTTCATCCGGGCGGCCAGCGACGACGCGCTGGTCGCCGCGCACGCGGTACGCCGGGCCAACGGCGAGGTCGCGGTGCTGTTGGTGAACCGGGATCCGGACAACGCCCGGGAGGTCGTCATCGACTATGCCGGCTTCGCCCCGTCGGGCGGGGAGCCGACGGTGCACACCCACACCAACGGTGCCACCGCCATCACCACCAGCCGGTCGGGCAGCGCGACCAGTCGGACCCTGCCGCCGTACTCCCTGACCACGCTCGTGGTGGAGTCGGCTGACCCGGGCACCGGGCGGCCCGGTGCACCAGGGCACCCCACGGCCGCCGAGGTCACCGACCGAACCGCGACGATCTCCTGGCCGGCGGCGACCCGGGGCGCGAGCCCGATCGCCAAGTACGAGGTGTACCGGCAGTACGGGGCGGTCAGTGAGCAGCTCGGCGAGACCTCGGGCACCTCGCTGACCGTCGGCAACCTTCTCCCGGGCGGCAGGTACACGGTCAACGTGCTGACCCGCGACACCGCGGGCCGGATCTCGTGGGCCTCACCGCCGTTGACCTTCACCACCGGCAGCCCGGCCACCAGCACCTGCGGCGTCCGCTTCACCCTCACCACGGACTGGGGCAACGGCTACGTGGCGAACGTCGACATCGTCAACGACGCCGACACCGCGATCGACGGCTGGACGCTGACCTGGACCTGGCCGACGACCTGGCAGCGGGTCGGCAGCGGCTGGAGCGCGAACTGGGAGCAGGTCGGCGCCACCGTCCGGGTCACCGGCACCGACGACAACCGTCGGATACCAGCCGAGGGTGGCACGAGCGCCGGCTTCGTCGGGGAGTACAGCGGGCCGAACGTCACACCGACCGCATTCCGGCTCAACGGCACCCTCTGCACGATCCTGTGAGGCCACCGGCGGCGTCGGTGGGGCCGCTGTGCTCCACCGACGACGCCGGGACTGGTGATTTTGCCGATGCGGTGCCGGCGGGGCGCCCCAAACACTGATCGCAGTCGATACAACTCCAACCCAAGGGAGTATCCGACGTGCGATCTACCACCACCACCCGTCCCCGTTCCGTCTCCCTCCTGGCCCGGCTGGCGATGGCCGCCGTCGTGGCCGCCGGTGGCGTCGTAGCCACCTCGTCCCCGGTCCAGGCCGCCAACCCGTACGAGCGGGGACCGGCACCGACAAACGCGGTCCTGGAGGCCAGCCGCGGCCCCTTCGCGACCTCGTCGACGAGCGTCTCCTCGCTGGTCAGCGGCTTCGGCGGCGGCGTCATTTACTACCCGACGACCACCACGGCCGGCACCTTCGGCGCGGTGGCCATCTCGCCCGGCTACACCGCCTCCTGGTCGAGCCTGGACTGGCTGGGCCCGCGGATCGCCTCGCACGGCTTCGTGGTCATCGGCATCGACACCATCACCCGGTTCGACCAGCCGAGCAGCCGGGGTCGGCAACTGCTCGCCGCACTGGACTACCTGACCGAGCGCAGTTCGGTGCGCGGGCGGATCGACGCGAGTCGGCTGGCCGTGGCCGGGCACTCGATGGGTGGTGGCGGCAGTCTGGAGGCCGCGGCGAGCCGACCGTCGTTGCAGGCCGCGGTGCCGCTGGCGCCGTGGAACCTGACCAAGAACTGGTCGAGCCTGCGGGTGCCGACGCTTATCGTCGGCGGCGAGTACGACACCGTCGCCTCGGTCTCGTCGCACTCCGAGCCGTTCTACAACAGCATTCCGGCGTCGGCGGAGAAGGCGTACCTCGAACTCAACGGCGAGGGCCACTTCTTCCCCAACTCGGTCAACACCCCGACGGCCAAGCAGATGGTGGCTTGGCTGAAGCGGTTCGTCGACGACGACACCCGGTACGAGCAGTTCCTCTGCCCGGGGCCGAGTGGCCTTGCGATCGAGGAGTACCGCGACACCTGCCCGCACTGAGGTCGACCGGGGCGGACGCGACGCGTCCGCCCCGGGTCGTCCGGCCGCCGGTCTTCCGTCCTGTGGACCGGCGGCCGTATATTGCATCGGGAGTGCAATAACCTTGGAGGTGGCGAGTGTCCGACCACACGGCCGACGGGCTGCGCGGGCTGGTCGCCGCGTTCCTGCGGACGCACGACCCGAGCGGTGACCGCACCCGTTTCCTGCGCGCCCGCTTCGACGCCGGCCTGGCCTGGGTGCACCACCCGCCCGGTCGGGGTGGCCTGGGCGCACCGCCGCACCTTCAGGCGGTGGTGGACGACGCCTTCGCCGAGGCCGGCGCGCCCGACAACCAGCCCCGGCGCAACAGCATCGGGCTCGGCATGGCCGCACCCACCCTGCTGCGGCACGCCAGCGAGGCCCAGTGCCGGCGCTGGCTGCGACCGCTGTGGACGGGCGAGGAGGTGTGGTGCCAGCTGTTCAGCGAGCCCGACGCCGGCTCCGACCTGGCCAGCCTGCGCACCCGGGCGGTGCCCGACGGTGACGACTGGGTGGTCGACGGCCAGAAGGTGTGGACGTCCCTGGCCCACGAGGCGCGCTGGGCGATCCTGCTGGCCCGCACCGACCCGGCCGCACCGAAGCATCACGGCCTCACCTACTTCGTCTGCGACATGGCGGCGCCGGGGGTGCAGGTGCGGCCACTGCGACAGGCCACCGGCGAGGCGGAGTTCAACGAGGTCTTCCTGACCGGGGTCCGGATACCCGACGCCCACCGCATCGGCGAGGTCGGACACGGTTGGCGGATCGCCCGCACCACCCTGATGAACGAACGCGTCGCCATCGGCGGCCGGCCGCTGCCCCGGGAGGGCGGGATGGTCGGTGTGCTGGCCCGGCTGTGGCGGGAACGACCGGATCTGCGCACCGGTGGCCTGCACGAGGAGGTCCTGCACGCGTGGGTACGCGCCGAGGCCGCCCGGCTGGCCGCGCTGCGCCTGCGCCAGTTGATCGCCGCCGGCCAACCCGGCCCGGAGGGCTCGGCGGTGAAGCTGTCCTTCGCCGAGCTGAGCCAGCGGATCAGCGGCCTGGAGGTGGAGTTGCGCGGCGCCGAGGGGCTGCGGCACGACGACTGGACGATGCGTCGACCGGAGGCGCCCGACCTGCTCGGCCGCACTGCCACCTACCGTTACCTCCGCGCTCGGGGCAACTCCATCGAGGGCGGCACGTCGGAGATCCTGCGCACCATCATCGCCGAGCGGGTGCTCGGGCTGCCCGCCGAGCCCCGGGTGGACCGATGACCGACCTGCTCTACGACGCCGACGAGGAGGCGCTGCGCGGCAGCGTCCGGGCGCTGCTGGCCGCGCACGCACCGTGGCAGCGAACCCTCGCCGCCGTCGACACCGAGGAACCGTACGACGCGGCGCTGTGGCGCCGACTGGTCGACCAGACCGGGGTGACCGGCCTGGCCGTGCCCACCGAGCTCGGTGGCGCCGGAGCCGGTTTCCGCGAGGTCGCGGTGGTGCTGGAGGAACTGGGCCGGGCGGTCGCACCGGTGCCCTTCCTGGGCACCGTCGTGGCCACCCGGGCGCTGCTCGCCTGCGGCGAGTCCACCCTGCTGCGCCAGGTAGCCGCGGCCGACCGCGACGTGGCGTTGGCGGTCGGTTTCGCCACCACGCCCGAGGCGGTCACCGGGACGGTCACGGTCGGCCCCGGACCGACACTCTCCGGCCGGGTGGTCGGGGTGGCCGACACCGCGCCGCACTGCCTGCTGCTGGTCCCGGCCGGCGACGGGTTGTACGCCGTCGACGCCGCCGAACCGGCGGTACGCAGGACCCCGGTGGTGTCCCTGGACGCCACGCGACCCCTCGTCGACCTCGACTTCAGCGCCGTACCCGCCCGCCCGGTCGCCGTGGGCGCGGTGGCCGCCGCGGCGGTGACGTCGGCGTTGACCGCGGGCGCGGCGCTGCTCGCCTCCGAGCAGGTCGGGGTGGCGCAGTGGTGTCTGGACACGACGGTGGACTACGTGCGGCAGCGCCGGCAGTTCGGCCGGCCGGTCGGTTCGTTCCAGGCGGTCAAGCACCGGCTGGCCGACCTCTGGGTGGAGCTGACCGAGGCCCGGGCGGTGGCCCGGTACGCGGCGGCCAGCGCAGCCGGCTCCGAGGCGCCGCTGGCAGCCGCACTGGCCCAGGCGTACTGCGGCCCGATGGCGGTCCGGGCGGCGGAGGTCTGCGTCCAGTTGCACGGTGGGCTGGGCTTCACCTGGGAGCATCCGGCCCATCTCTACCTCAAGCGGGCCAAGAGCACCGCGATCGCCTTCGGCACCGCCGACCGGCACCGGGCCGCCCTGGCCCGGCTGGTCGACCTGCCCGCGCCACCCCTCGTCCGGCCCGTCCCGCGCGGCGGTGCCGACCGGTGACGATCGGCCATCGAAGGTGTTGACGAAACACGCGAGAAATGTACACTCCGAGTGTAATAATGTGGCGGCGACGCGAGGGGCGGGCTGATGGCGGACGGTCTCGCACTGCACCAGGTCGGCGTCCGCTTCGGCGGCCTCACCGCCCTCGACGACGTCTCGCTGGAGGTCGGGCCGGGCGAGGTGGTCGGGGTGATCGGCCCCAACGGGGCCGGCAAGACCACGCTGTTCAACGTCGTGTGCGGCTTCGTCACCGCGCACACCGGCACGCTCACCCTCGACGGCCGGCCCCTTCGACCACGACCGCACCGGCTGACCCGGCTGGGCATCGCCCGGACGTTGCAGGGCACCGGCCTGTTCGCCGGGCTCACCGTGCTGGAGAACGTGATGGCCGGGGCCAGCCACACCGCCCGCACCGGGCTGATGTCGGCCCTGCTCGGGCTGCCGAGCAGCGACCGCGACGAACGCCGGCTGCGCGAGCACGCCCACGCCGTCCTGGCCGACCTGGGCATCACGGCGTACGCCGACGCCGCGCCGGACACCCTTCCGTTCGCGCTACGCCAGCGGGTCGCACTCGCCCGCGCCCTGGCCGCCCGCCCTCGGCTGCTGCTGCTCGACGAGCCGGCCGGCGGCCTCGGCGCGGACGACGTGGACACGCTCGCGGAGCTGATCCGGCAACTGCCGCACCGGGCCACCGACCCCTGCGCGGTGCTGCTTGTGGAACACCACATGGACCTGGTCATGGCGGTCTGTGACCGGATCGTGGTGCTCGACTTCGGGCGGGTCGTCGCCACCGGGCCACCCGAGGCGATCCGCGAGGACCCGGCCGTGGTGGACGCCTACCTCGGTGCGGCCGTGGACGAGGCCGCGTAGTGGGCGGCGACCTGCTCACCGCCGAAGCCCTGGCCGCCGGCTACGGGCCGGTGCCGGTGCTGCGCGACGTCGACCTGCGAGTGCCCAGCGGCACCATCGCCGCCGTCATCGGTGCCAACGGTGCCGGCAAGACCACCCTGTTGCGCACCCTGTCCGGCATGCTGCGCCCGACCGCCGGCCGGATCCTCCTCGACGGCCGCGACCTGCGCGGCACCCCGGTCGAGCAGCTCGTCCGGCGCGGCGTGGCGCACGTGCCGGAGGGGCGCGGCGTGATCGGCGAACTCACGGTGGAGGAGAACCTGCGCCTCGGCGCATTGTGGCGGCGGGACCGCACCGCCGCCGCCCGCGCCCTCGACGAGGTCTACCAGCTGTTCGAGCCGCTGGCCCGGCGTCGGCGTCACCTCGGCCATCAGCTTTCCGGCGGCGAGCGGCAGATGCTGGCCCTCGGCCGGGCCCTCGCCGGCCGACCCCGCCTGCTGCTGCTGGACGAACCGTCGCTCGGCCTGGCACCACGGGTGGTGGCCCAGACCATGGCGTTGCTGCGCCAGCTGCGCGACGACACCGGGCTGACCGTGCTGCTGGTCGAGCAGAACGTGCGCAGCGCCCTGGCCGTCGCCGACCAGGGCATCGTGATGTCGCTCGGCCGGGTCGCCCTGGCCGCCCCGGCCGCCCGACTGCGCGACGACGCCGACCTGCGCCACGCCTACCTCGGATTCTGAAACGCAAGGAGGACCGTGGACCGCTTCCTCTTCCTCACCCTCGACGGCCTGTCGAGGGGCGCGGTCTACGCCGCGTTCGCGCTCGCCCTGGTGCTCATCTGGCGGGCCGGTCGGATCGTCAACTTCGCCCAGGGCGCGATGGCGGTGGCCGCCGCGTACGTCGCGTACAGCGTCACCGCCGCCACCGGCTCGTACTGGCTGGGCTTCGGCGCGGCGCTGCTCGCCGGGCTGCTGCTCGGCGCGGTCGTCGACGTCGCGGTGATGCGGCTGGTGGACCACCGGTCACCGCTCAACCCGGTGATCGTCGCGCTCGGGCTGGTCCTGCTGATCCAGGCGGTCCTCGGCATGGTGTACGGCAACGAGTACCTGCCGGCCCGGGCGCCGTTCAGCCGGACCGCGCTGACGGTCGGCGGCACCGCCGTGCTGTCCCCGTACGACCTGTTCGTCTTCGCCACCGTCGGGGTGGTCGGCGCGGCCCTCGTCTGGATCTTCACCCGGACCGCGATCGGGCTGCGGATGCGCGCCGCGGCGTTCGCACCCGAGGTGTCCCGGCTGCTCGGCGTGAACGTGGGCGGCATGCTCACCCTCGGCTGGGCGCTGGCCTCGGGTGTCGGCGCGCTGGCCGCGATGCTTGTCATTCCCACCGGACTGGGGCTGCATCCGTACGCGATGGACCTGGTATTCGTCTCCGCGTTCACCGCCGCGGTGCTCGGCGGGCTGGACAGCCCACCGGGCGCGGTCGTCGGCGGTCTCGGTGTCGGCCTGCTGCTGTCCTACGTCAGCGGGTACGCCGGCGGCGACCTCATTCCGCTCGCGGTGCTCGCGTTGCTGCTGACGGTGCTGCTGTTACGCCCCGGCGGGCTGTTCGCCCCGGTCACCGCGAGGCGGGTGTGAGCGCCACCCGGGCGGCGGCGTCCGTCCGAGCCGCCGCCGTCGATCCCGCCCGCCGCGGCCGGTCGCTGCCGACCGTGGTGCGTCACCTCGTCGTCGCGGCCGGCGTCGCCCTGCTGGTGCTGATGGTCAGCTACCAACTCGACTCGTTCCGCAACTTCCAACTGGCCACCGTGGCGGCCTACCTCTGCGCCACCGCCGGCCTGACCGTCCTGACCGGGCTCTGCGGGCAGCTCTCGCTGGGACACGGTGCGCTGATGGCCACCGGCGCGTACACCCTCGCCCTGGTGCAGAACGCCTTCGCCGAGCGGGGTCTCACCGCCGGTGGATTGCTTGTCGTGTCCCTGGTGGTGGCGGCGCTGGCCACCGTCGTCGTCGGCGCTGTCGTCGGGGTCGCCGCCGCCCGGCTGCGTGGGCCTTACCTGGCCGGGCTCACCCTGGCCGTGGCGGTGGTGGTGCCCGCGTTGACGGTCACTTTCGACGGCGTCTTCAACGGCGAGCAGGGCCTGGCGGTGCCGGTGGCGCCCGCCCCGGCCGGGCTCGGCAGCTACTTCCCGCATGAGCGCTGGCAGCTCTGGGTGGCCACCGTGGCGACCCTGCTCTGCCTGGTGCTGCTGGCGAACCTGGTGCGCAGCCGTTACGGCCGCTCCTTCCGGGCGGTACGCGACGACGAGGTCGCCGCCCGGCTGGCCGGGATCCACGTGGCGCGTACCCAGGTCGTCGCGTTCGTGATCAGCGCGGGCAGCGCCGGCCTCGGTGGCGCCCTGCTGGCGGTGCTCGCGCAGAGCGTGTCACCCGGCGCGTTCGGCCTGACCTTGTCGCTGTTCCTGCTGATGGCCGTGGTGATCGGCGGTCTCGGCCGACTCGCCGGGGCGGCCTGGGGTGCCTTCCTGCTGGTGGCCCTGCCCGATCTGACGCACTCGCTGACCAACCTGTTCACCCTCTCGCCGGCCGCGGCGCAGCGGCTGGAGGGCAACCTGCCGCTGGCGATCTTCGGCAGCACGTTGATCGCAGTCATGATCGCCGCGCCCGGCGGCGTACAGGGGCTGTTGTCCCGGCTGGTCCGGGCGTTGCGCGCCCGCTGGCCGGCCGGGCGTTCGTAACCGTCACACCTGCTCACCCCAACCATCCATTTCGCACAACCGGTCCGATGAAAGGTCGGTGTCCCATGCGAAGCACGACACGGCGCGGTCTCGTGATCGCCACCACCCTCACCCTGCTGCTCACCTCCACCGCCTGCGGCTCCGACGACGGTCCCGGTTCGGGCGCGCCGGTGCCCGGCGTCACCGACACGGAGATCGTCGTCGGCACCCACATGCCACTTACCGGTCCGGCGTCCGCCGGCTACTCGAAGATCGCTCCGGCGACGAAGGCGTACTTCGACTACGTCAACGCCAACGGCGGCGTGCACGGCCGCAAGATCACCTACAAGGTCATGGATGACGGCTACAACCCCGCCACCACCCAGCAGGTCGTCCGGCAACTCGTGTTGCAGGACAAGGTCTTCGCCATCCTCAACGGCCTCGGCACGCCGACCCACACCGGCGTGCTGGACTTCCTGCACACCAACCGGGTACCGGACCTCTTCGTCGCCTCCGGCAGCCGCAGCTGGGACCAGCCCGACCGCTACCCGAACACCTTCGGCTTCAACCCCGACTACACGGTCGAGGGCAAGATCCTGGCGAACCATGTGAAGACCACCATGCCCGGCCGCACGGTGTGCTTCCTCGGGCAGGACGACGACTTCGGCCGTGACGCGTTGGCCGGCGTGGAGACGGTGCTCGGTGCCGACGGCGTGGCGGCCCGCCAGACCTACGTCACCAGCAACACAAACGTCGCGCCGCAGATCGGTGCGTTCAAGGCCGCCGGCTGCGAGGTGGTCATCCTCGCCACCGTGCCCGGCTTCACCGCCCTGTCCGTCGGCACCGCCGCCCGGCTGGACTTCCGCCCGCAGTGGGTGGTGTCGAACGTGGGCGCCGACCTGCCGACGCTGTCCCGGCAGCTCGGCGAGGCCGCCGCACTGCTGGAGGGCCTGATCGGCCTGAACTACCTGCCGATGCAGGGCGACAGCGACGATCCGTGGATCCAGCTGTTCACCAAGGTGAACGCGGAGCACAACGGCGGTGCGGAGTTCGACGGCAACACCGTCTACGGGATGGCGGTGGGCTACCTGTTCGTCCAGGTGCTCCAGGCCGCCGGCAAGGACCTCACCCGGGAGTCGTTGGTCGAGGCCGTCGGCAGGGGTGGTTACCAGGGGCCCGGCGTGGCGCCGTTGCGGTTCTCCGCCACCGACCACTCCGGGTACGGTGGCGGCCGGCTGAGCCGGGTCGAGGGGGGCGAGCAGCGCTACTTCGGCCCGACGTACGAGACCGACGAGTCCGACGGGCCCGTCAACGAGTACACCGCACCGCCGGTGGCGCCACCGGCCAACGGCGTGCCGAGCGCCTGATCCGCCCGCCCGGTGTGCACCGTCCGGCCCGGGCCCCGGGCGGTGCACACCGGCGAGGTGCGCGACCCTCGCCGGCCCGCCGCGACCGCAGCGGCCCCGGGGCGCGCTCGACGAGGCTCGTCCGGGCAGGGTCTCAGCAAACGCCTAGACTCGGCTCGCACGAACGCTACGCCAGGGGTGAGGGGGACGGCGGGGATGGTCAGTGCCGAGACGGCCGGTCGGGTCGACGGGCGCACCGCCCGGGCCGAGCGCACCCGGGCGGCGATCGTCGAGGCGCATCTCGCGCTCATCTCCGAGGGTGACCTGCGTCCGACCGGTGAGCGCATCGCCGAGCGGGCCGGCATCTCGCTGCGTACGCTCTGGACCAACTTCAAGGACATGGAGACCCTGTTCGAGGCCAGCGGGGCGGAGCTGCTGCGGCAGCAGGACGCCGCGTGGCGGCCGATCTCGCCCACCTTGCCGCTGGCCAAGCGGGTCGACGCGTTCTGCCGGCAGCGGGCGAAACTGCTGCAACTGATCGCGCCGTCGGCTCGGGCGGCACAGATGCGCGAACCGGTCTCCGCACAGTTGCGCCGCAACCGGCTCAAGCACATCGCCCGGGTACGCGACGAGGTCGAGCAGCTGTTCGCCGACGAACTGGACCGCGCCGGGTCGGCCCGGGACCAGGTGGTCAATGCCGTGGTGGCGGCGAGCACCTGGCCGGCGTGGTCGACCCTGCGCGACGGCCTCGGGCTGGGCGTGGACGCCGCCCGGGCGGTGATGGCCCGCACTGTCGGCGCGCTGCTCGCCGAGCCGGCCGAGCGCTGACCGGGCCGCTGCCGCCCGACATTTCCCTCTTCTCAAGCGCCGACAGGTAGGCGAGACTCGATGCATGGTTCATGCATCGACGGTGCAAATAGATGTGCTACGGGGCCGGCAGGCGGAGTGCCGGGAGATCCGCAGCCTGCTCGCCGCACCGGCCGGGACGGCGCTGCTGCTGCACGGCGAGCCCGGCTGCGGGCGTAGCACGCTGCTGGCGTACGCCCACCGGTACGGTCGGGGCCGCCGGCTGCTCGCCGCCACCGGTCTGCCCGACGAGGCGATGCTGCCCTACGCCGGGTTGCAGCGGCTGCTCGATCCGGTGCTCGACGGCATCCATGCGCTGCCCGAGCGGCAACGGCAGGTGCTGCGCCGGGCGGTGGCCGGTGAAGGCTGTCGCGACCAGGACCAGCTCGTGCTCTCCCAGGCCGTACTCGGCCTGCTCGCCGAGGCCGCCCACGACGGCCCACTGCTGTGCACCATGGACGATCTCGACGTGGGCGACGCCCCGACGGCGAGGTTGCTGACCCTGGTGGCCCGGCGACTGCCGCACCTGCCCGTCGTCCTGCTGCTCACCGCCGGCAGCGACAGCGGAGCGGACCTGATACCCGGCCGCCGGCTGCTGCCGCTCGACGAACCGGACAGTCACGCCCTGCTGGCGGCTCGCCGCCCGGGGCCGCCACCCCCCGGCCGGGTGCTGGCCGGGCTGAGCGCTCTCGCCGGCGGAAACCCGCAGGCCCTGGTCGACCTGGCGGACTCGCTGACCCCCGGCCAGTGGCACGGGGTGGAACCCCTGCCCACGGCACCGCCGGCCGACGGCGGCCTCGGTCGGGCGTACCGCGGCCTGCTGTCCCGCCTGCCCGGTGACACTCGACGCGCGCTGCTGCTGGCCGCGCTCGCCGCGACCGCCCCCGCCGAGCGAGATCCGGCCGACCACGGTCGCGCCGTGGATCCGGTCACGCTGGGCCGGGCGCTGCGAGCGGCCGGCGGCAGCGTCGCGGCGCTCGCGCCGGCCGAGGCCGCCGGTCTGATCCGGCTCACCGCACCGGGTGGCGTCACCTTTCCCCGGCCGCTGGCCCGCGCCATGGTCGAGGCCACCGCCTCGCTGACCGCGCGCCGTGACGCCCACCTGCTGCTCGCCGCCGCGCTCGACGGCACCGGAGCCCGGTTGCGTCGGGCCCTGCACCTGGCAGCGGCAACCGACGGACCGGCACCGGCGCTGGCCACGGAGTTGGCGGACGCGGTCGGCGACCACGCGGACCGGTCCGCCGCGGCGACGGCGCTGGCCCGGGCCGCCGAACTCAGCGACGATCCGGTGCTCGCCGCCAGCCGGCAGGTCACCGCCGCCCGCTACGCCTGGCAGGCGGGCGAACCCGACCGGGCCCGCGCGTTGCTGCACCGCGTCGCGGACGTGCCGGTCGCCTCTCCCACCGGAGGGCTCGCCGACCTGCTGCGGGGCGAGATGCGACTGCGCTGCGGCTCGGCACCGGCGGCGTTGCCGATCCTGCTGGCCGCCGCCAACGCACTGGCCGAGGTCGACCGCGAGTCGGCACTGGTCGCGCTGGTCCGAGCCGGCGAGGCCGTCTGCTTCTGCGGTGACCAGTACCGCTACGCCGAGGTGGCCCGCCGGATGGCGGCACTTCGCCGCGACGGAGATCCACCGTGGGCGGACCTGCTGACCACCCTGGTCGCCGGGGTCGCCGCCACGCTGCGCGGCGACCACGCCCACGGCGGTCCGCTGCTGCGTCGGGCGGTGGTGCTCGGCGACCGGTTGACCGGTGCCGCGGCAACCCCGACCGCGTTGACCGGTGCTGCCGTGGCCGGCCTGCTGGTCGCGGTGGACGCCGGGGCGTACCGGCTCGCCGACCGGGCCGTCGACCTGGCGACCGACCGGGGCGAGGTGTCCCTGCTGCCCAGAGCACTCGAACTACGGGCGATGAGCGAGTACTGGCTGGGCCGCCACGAGGCCGCGACGAGGAGCTGCCGGGAGGGGCTGCGGGTGGCGCGGGCCGCCGGCCAGCACACCAGCGCCGGCGTACATCTCGGCCTGCTCGCCGTGCTCGCGGCCGTGCGGTCCGACCGCGACGCCAGTCTCGGCCACGTCGCCGAGCTGGGCGACGCCGCCGTACCGGGCAGTCGCCCGCACGCCCTCGCCGAGTGGGCCCTCGCGTTGCTGGACCTGGCCGACGCCAGGTACGCCGACGCCGCGGACCGCCTGACCGCGCTGGCTCGGCCCGGTACCGGGCGCGGTCAGGTCCTCGTCCAGGTGATGGCCACGCCCCACCTGGTGGAGGCCGCCGCGCAAGCCGGTCGGCACGCCCGGGCCCGCGCCGCGCTCGCCGTCTTCGACCGCTGGGCCGGCAGCACCGCCAGTCCGCTGCGCCGGGCGCTGTCGGCCCGCTGCCACGCGTTGCTGGCCCCGCGCGGTAGCGCCGAGGCCGAGCAGCAGTTCCGGGCCGCGCTGTCCCTGCACCCGTCCGACGCCGCCACCTTCGAACGGGCGCGCACCGAGCTGCTCTTCGGTCGGGAACTCCGCCGCGCCCGCCGCCCCCGCGAGGCTCGCGGTCACCTGCACCGGGCCCGGCAGACCTTCATCCTGCTCGGTGCCGAGGTGTGGGCCCGGCAGAGCACCGTGGAGCTGCGCGCGGCGGGGGAGTCCGTCGGTGCGCCGGACCCGCACGCGGTACGGCTGCTCACCGGTCAGCAACTGCGCATCGCCCACCTGGTCGCTGCCGGTGCCACCAACCGGGAGGTGGCCAGCCAGATGTTCCTGTCCACCCGGACCGTCGACCATCACCTGCGCAACATCTACCACCGGCTCGGCATCCGCTCCCGCACCGAGCTGGTCCGCGCGTTGAGCTGACGTGTCCAAACCGATATTCAACTGATCCATGACGGGCGTCAGAATTTCTTGACATTTGAGGGTGGTTGGCTGACGATGGCCAACACGGCCGGGTGATCTCACTCACATCGACCCGCCGTCGGTGTTGACGCGCCCACCACCCCCCGCCCCAGGAAGGGCCTTGTCGATGAAGAAGGTATTCACGCTCGGGCTGATCGCCAGCGTAGCGATCGCGCTCGCTGGATGTACGGACTCGGATGCCACCCCCTCGGGAGAGAATAGCGGCGAACTCCGCCAGGTACGGGTCGCGGCCCTGCCGATCACCGAGACCGCCGCGTTGTGGGGCGGCATGAAGGCCGGCATCTTCGAAAAGCACGGACTCTCGGTCGAGGTGCTGCCCGCACAGGGCGGCGCCCAGGCCATCCCCGCGCTGATCAACGGCGACATCGACTTCGCCATCGGTCAGCCGTTCGGCCCGTTCCGGGCCGACCTGCAGGATCTCGGCGTCGTGATCATCGGCAACTACGCGTCGTCCTACGCCGAGGGCGACGACATCAACGCCGTGGTGGCCTCGGCCAAGTCGGGCATCACCCGGCCGGCGGAGCTCGCGGGCAAGCGAGTGTCGGTCAACAGCCTGGGTGCGGCCGGCGATGTGACGATCATGGCCGCGGTGGAGAAGGACGGCGGTGACCCGTCCACCATCAAGTTCGTCGAGGTCGCCTTCCCCGACGTCCCGGCGCAGCTCGAAGCCGACAACATCGACGCCGCCTGGGTGCCGGAACCCTTCGTCACCCAGCTGCGTAACCGTGGCGACACCTTCGTCGTCGCGCCCTACCAGGCGGTCGCCCCCGGGCTCGCGACGCTCACCGCCATCACGACGAAGAAGCAGATGGACTCCGAGGCCGAGTTGGTCGCCGACTTCACCGCGGCGATGAAGGAGACCCTCGCGTGGGCGCAGGACTCCGCCAACGAGGCCGCCGTCCGCCAGGCGATCAAGGACAACCTGGAGCTCCCGGAGCCGGTAGCGGACTCGGTGAAGCTGCCGGAGTTCGGTTGGGAGCTTGACCGGGCGAGCCTGGAATCGCTGGCCACGCTCGCGGGCAAGTACAAGGTGCTCGATCAGCAGCCCAACTTCGATCGCCTCATCCAACAGCAGTAGCCGGCGCGGTCCCGCCCTTCCCGGTGACCGGCCGGGAAGGGCGTCGCCGCCGACCACGGGAGCAACATGCACGTCTTGTCCCTCCGGCGTCCCCGCTCGTTGCGCAAGGTGATGCTGGGCGTTGTCGGGCTGACCGGGTTCCTCGTCATCTGGCAACTGGTCCCGACCCTGGGCCTGATCAACTCGCAGTACCTGCCGTACGTCACCGACGTGTTCGCCCGGCTCGCCGAGGAGTCCCGCGACCTCGCCTTCTGGCGCCGGCTCGGGTACACCATGACCTCCTGGGCGATCGGGCTGGCCGTGGCCACCGCCGCCGCGGTCGTCCTCGGTACGGTCGTCGGCCTGGTGCCCTTCCTGCGCCGCGCCACCCACACGGTGGTGGAGTTCCTGCGGCCGATCCCGTCGGTGGCGCTCATTCCGCTCGCCGTGCTGCTGTTCGGCATCCAGATGCAGGCCGCCCTGCTCATCATCATCTACGCGTCGTTCTGGCAGGTCTTCGTGCAGGTGATCTACGGCGTCGCCGACGTCGACGCGGTCGCCCGGGACACCGCCCGCAGCTTCGGACTCACCCGCCGCGAGCGGTTGTCGTACCTGGTGCTGCCGACCGCCCTGCCGTACCTCATGACGGGCGTCCGGCTCGCCGCCGCGGTCGCCCTCATCCTCGCCATCACCGCCGAGATGGTGATCGGCAATCCCGGTCTGGGACGGATGATCGAGCTGTCCCGGTCCGCCGGTGACTCCGTCGGGCTGTACGCCTTCGTGGTGGTCACCGGGCTGCTCGGGCTTCTGGTCAATCTCGTCTTCCGATTCATCGAGCGGCGTTCGTTGTCGTGGCATCAGTCCGTACGCGGTGAGGAGGTCCTGTGACCGCGCACACCGTCCGCATCGCCCAGCGCTCGCGCGGGCGCGGCCTCGGGCGCCGCGTCGCCGCGGGTTTCCTCTACCCGCTCGGCCTGCCCTTCCTGCTGCTGGTGGTCTGGGGACTGGCGTCGTCCTCGTCGACCAACCGGTTCTTCCCCGGCCCCCTGACGATCTTCGAAGCCTTCCGGGAGACCTGGATCGGGCCGGCGTTCGTCGACGACGTGCTGCCGAGCCTCTACCGGCTCGCCCTCGGCATCGCGGCCTCGATCGTGATCGGCATCGCCGCCGGTACGCTCATCGGGCTGTTCACCTGGCTCCGCGAACTGCTCGAACCGCTGCTGGAGTTCTTCCGGGCCATCCCACCGCCGGTGCTGATCCCGGTCGTGATGCTGCTGCTCGGCATCACCGACACGATGAAGGTGGTCGTGATCGTCTCCGGCGCGATCTGGCCGATTCTGCTGAACACGATCGACGGTGTCCGGGCCACCGACAGCGTGATGTCCGAGACCGCCGACTCGTTCCAGATCACCTGGTGGGAGCGGCTCTGGTACCTCGTGCTCCCGGCGGCCAGCCCGCGGATCATGACCGGGGTCCGGCAGGGCCTCTCGGTCGCGCTGATCCTGATGGTCATCTCGGAGATGTTCGCCTCGTCCGCCGGACTGGGCTATCGGATCGCCTACTTCCAACGCAACTACCTCATCGCCGAGATGTGGAGCGGCATTCTCCTGCTCGGCCTCGTCGGCGTGCTCCTCGCCGCGACCTTCGGTGTCGTCGAGCGACGGGTGCTGCGCTGGTACCACGGAATCAGGGAGGTCAACCGTGCCTGACCGGAGCACGCTGCTGCGGGTGGAGCACCTGCGCAAGGTGTACGAGTCCACGAACGGCGATGTCGAGGCGATCGGGGACATCAGCTTCACCATGCGCTCCGGTGAGCTGGTCTGCATCGTCGGGCCGTCGGGCTGCGGCAAGACGACCCTGTTGAAATGCCTCGCCGGCCTGCTCCGGCCCACCAGCGGCCTGGTCGAGATGGACGGACAGCCGGTGACCGGCCCGAGCCCGGCGATGGCCGTCGTGTTCCAGGAGTACGGCCGGAGTCTCTACCCGTGGTTGACCGTCCGGGGCAACGTCGAGCTGCCGCTGCGTCACAAGCGGCTGTCCCGCTCGGCCCGCGACAAGCTCGTCACCGACGCCATCGAGGCGGTCGGGCTGGCGCACGCGGCCCGCAGTCACCCGTGGCAGCTCTCGGGTGGCATGCAGCAGCGGGTGGCGATCGCGCGGGCCATCGCGTACCAGCCCGAGGTGCTGATCATGGACGAGCCGTTCGCCGCGGTCGATGCGCAGACCCGCGCGGACCTGGAGGATCTCGTCCGCGAGCTGCACGCGAGCCGCAAGATTTCGGTTCTCTTCGTCACCCATGACATCGACGAGTCGGTTTACCTGGGGGAACGGGTGCTGGTGTTGTCCGCGTCGCCGACCTGGGTACAGGAGGATCTGGCGGTCGACCTCCCGCCGGAGCGCGACCAGATCACCACCCGGGCGCTACCGCGCTTCACCGAGCTGCGTACGCATGTCTACGACCAGATCCAGCGTGCGAAGCGCGGGCAGACCGTCGCCCCGTGACCGTGCCGCGGGGTGGATTCGCTCGAGAGGGAAAGCTGTGCGCAGTCGTCAGCCGAAGCAGCTGCTGCTCGCGTTCTTCGGCGAGCACGTCGTCGACGATGCGGTGGGCCCGATTCGCGCCAGCGTCCTGATCGGGGTTCTCGAAGGTGCCGGCATCGCCGCACCGGCGACGCGGGCGACCCTCGACCGGCTGGTGCAGACCGGCATGCTCGACCGCAGCAAGAGCGGTCGGGAGATCCTGTTCTCGCTGACCGAGCACGGGGTGGCGGTGTTGCGGGAGGCCACCGAACGGGTCCGTGGTCCGCGCCCGTTCGACCCGCAGGGCACCGGCTGGACCCTCGTCACGTTCACGATCCCCGAGGGGCAGCGGACCCTGCGCCACCGGTTGCGTTCCACCCTCACCTGGGAGGGTTTCGCGCCGCTGCGCGACGGGCTCTGGCTCGCACCCGGTGAGGTCGACCTCGCCGGGTCGCTGGAGCCGCTGTGCCGGGACCTTCCCCCCAAGACGGTAGTCGCCTTCCACGCCCGGGAACTCCCCGGCTTTCCGATCGCCGACAGTGTCCGCGCGGCGTGGGACATCGAGGCGATCCGGCGGGAACACCTGGCGTTCATCGAGGTGTGGGGCGAGCCGGGCGCGGCCACCCAGGCGGCGAGCGCGCTGACCGTACGCACGATGCTGGTGGCCGACTGGCTCGCGTTGCTGCGCGCGGACCCGAGGCTGCCCCGCGAGTTCATGGACGAGCAGTGGCCGGCCGGCCGGTCGACGCAGGTCTACCGGCGGATGCACCAGCGGCTGGCCGCGGCGTCCGCCGAGGAGTTCGCCGCCCTGGTCGCCGGTGGCAGCGGTGCGGTGGCCAGGAACGTGGGCGGTGTCGCGGCGAGGTCAGGCGGCGATCCGGCGCGGCGCAGCCGGACACCGCACTAGCCGGCGAACCGGTCCCGCAGGTCGGCCTTGCGCACCTTCCCCGACGCGGTCCGGGGAAGGTCGTCGACGACGATCACGTTCTTGGGCACCTTGTAGCGGGCGACCCGGCCGTCGAGGAACTGTTGCACCGTGGCCGTGTCGACGGTGGCGTCCTCCCGTACGGTCATGATCGCCCACGGCACCTCGCCCCACCGCGCGTCCGGTACGCCGATGACCGCCACCCCGGTCACCCCCTCGATCTCGCCGAGCAGGACCTCGATCTCGGCCGGGTAGATGTTCTCGCCCCCCGAGATGATCATGTCCTTGAGCCGGCCCGAGATGTAGAGGTAGCCGTCGGCGTCGAGGTATCCGAGGTCGCCGGAGCGGAACCAGCCGTCCGGGGTGAACGCCTCGGCCGTCGCCTCCGGCAGCAGGTGATAGCCGGGGAAGACGTTCGGACCGCAGATCTGGATCTCACCGATGCCGTCGTCGGCGATCGGCTCGCCGTGTTCGTCGGCGATCCGCACGCTTGTGAAGAAGTGGGGCAGGCCCACACTGCCCTGCTTGGCGCGGGTCATCGTGGGGGGCAGCGACGTCGCGCCCGGCGACGCCTCGGTCATGCCGTAGCCCTGCGAGAACGACAGGCCACGTTCCTCGTACGCGTTGAGGATCCGGGTCGGCACCGCCGAGCCGCCGCAGGTGAGCTTGCCCAACGTCGACAGGTCGGTGGTGGCCCAGTTCGGGTGGTCGGCCATCAACTGGTAGGTGGTCGGCACCCCGCTGAGCATGGTGACGCCGTGCCGCTCGATCTGGGCGAGCGCGCGTCCCGGCTCGAAGCCCTTCTCCAGCACGAGCGTGGCGCCCTTGAGGATGACCGGCAGAGCCCCCATGCCGAGGGACGCGACATGGAACAGCGGCGAGATCATCAGCGCGACGTCGGTCGACACGACGTCGTAGTCGACCACGCAGTTGAGCGCGACCCAGGTGAGGTTGCCGTGGGTCAGCACCGCACCCTTGGCCCGGCCGGTCGTGCCCGAGGTGTAGATGATCGCGGCCGGGTCGTCCAGGCCCACCTCGGCGGCGGCAGCGTCGGACATCGCGGTCGTGCTCAGCAGCCTGGTCAGTCCCGGCCGGTCGGCCGTACCCTCGCCGGTGACGACGACGCGCGGGGACGGCCCGGTGCCGATGGCGGCGACCACCCGCCCGTCGAACTCCGGATCGTGGATCAGCACCCGCGCGCCGCAGTCGGTGAGAACGTGGGCGACCTCGGGCGGTGCCAGCCGGGTGTTGACCGGCACGAAGACAGCACCCAGCCGCGCCGCGCCGAACATCACCTGGAGGAAATCCGGGCTGTTCTCGCCCAGATAGGCCACCGCGTCGCCCCTGCCGACGCCGAGACGCCGCAGCAGCGCGGCGACCCGGTCGGTGCCGTCGGCGAACTGGCGGTACGTCACGCGGTCGCCCTCGCCGTGCACGAGGGCGACCTTGTCGGGGGATTTGAGCCGGCGCTTGGCCAGCCATGCGCCGATTCCTTGTTCGTGCATCAGCGGTCTCCCGGTGGTGGAGGATGGTGCGTCGATGCGTGACCGGTCGGCCTGCCGGTGGCCGTCAGGCGTAGAAGCGGTACAGGCCGCGGGCCACCACTGCGGGCTTGGTGCCGCCGTCGATCTCGATCGTCTGGTCGACGGCGATCTGGTAGCCGCCGGCCACCTCGACGACCTCGGCGACGGTCGCCGTCATGCGTACCCGCGAGCCGACCTTGACGGGAGCCGGGAAGCGCACCTTGTCGAGGCCGTAGTTGACCTTCGTGGTGACCCCCTTGACGTCGAGCAGTTCGGTCCAGAAGGGCACCGCCAGCGAGAGCGTGAGGAAGCCGTGGGCGATGGGCGCGCCGAAGGGGCCGTTCTTCGCCCGCTCGGGGTCGACGTGGATCCACTGGTGGTCGTCGGTGGCGTCGGCGAAGAGGTTCACCTGATCCTGGGTGACCGTCCGGTAGTCGGTGTAGCCGAGGTCGGTGCCGGCGAGGTCGGCGAGCTGTTCGTAGGTGATCGTCGTCGTCATGAGCTTCCTCTCGTCGTCAGCTGGACAGGCGCAACAGCCGGACGGCGTTGTCCTTCAGGATGCCGGGGAGCACCTCGGGCTTGAGGTCGGTGGTGCGCACGTCCCGTAGCCAGCGGTCCGGGGTGAGCAGCGGATAGTCGGTGCCGAACAGCACCCGGCGCTTGAGCAGCGAGTTGGCGTACCGCACCAGCTCGGCCGGGAAGTACTTCGGGCTCCAGCCGGACAGGTCGATCCAGGTGTTCGGCTTGTGGGTGGCCACCGACAGCGCCTCGTCCTGCCAGGGCACCGACGGGTGGGCCATGATGATCTGGAGGTCGGGGAACTCGGCCGCGACGGGGTCGAGCAGCATCGGGTTGGACAGGCCGAGCCGGAAGCCGTAGCCGCCCGGCATCCCGGCACCGATGCCGGTCTGCCCGGTGTGGAACAACGCCGGCACGCCTGCCTTTTCCAGCAGACCCCAGATCGGCGCGTACTGCTCGTCGCTCGGATCGAAGCCCTGCACGGTGGGATGGAACTTGAAGCCGCGTACGCCTTCCTCCTCGATCAGCCGGCTGGCGAGGTCGAGCGCCGCCGCACCGGTGCGCGGGTCGACGGAGCCGAACGGGATCAGGACGTCGGCGTGCTCGGCCGCGGCGCGGGCGATCTCCACGCTCGACAGCGGCTGGTGCGCCAACTGGGTACGGGCGTCCACGGTGAACACGACGGCCGCCATCTGGCGTTCCCGGTAGTACTGCGCCACCGCCTCGATCGCCGGGCGCGGCCCGTCGGCCTTGAAGTACTTCGAGACCGCCGCCACCAGGTCGTCGGGCAGCGAGTTGTGGCCGTGCTCGTCGACCTCGATGTGCACGTGCATGTCGATGGCGGTGACCACGTCGAGGTCGATGGCGGGTTGGTACATGATGGGGAACTTTCGTCCGGCGGGTCAGGAGGCGGCGTTCTTGAACTCCTCGGGGAGGTCCGGGAACCGCTCGCCGACGCTCTGCGTCGCACCGGCGAACGTCGCCGGCCCGGCTTCGAGCAGCGCATCGTACGTCCAGCCGCCCTCGCGGTAGGCGGTGAGGGCCGCCTCCGGGTGGGTCCAGACCTGGAGCCGGTCCCCGCCGACCCCGATCACCTGCCCGGTGATGCCGCCGGCCGCGTCGGAGCCGAGAAACGCGACGAGCCCGGCCACGTCGTCCGCCGTGCCGAAGCCGAGATCGTGCCGGAAGAACGCCGGCATCGGCTCACCCTTCTCGGCTGCCTGCACGGCGGCGGCGAAGTAGGGAACGGTGGCGGTCATGGCGGTCGCGGCCACCGGGACCACGGTGTTGGCGGTGATGCCGGCGCGCTTGAGCTCCAACGCCCAGGTGCGCGTCATGCCGACGATGCCGGCCTTGGCGGCGGCGTAGTTGGTCTGGCCGAAGTTGCCGCGCTGGCCGGTGGGGGAGCCGATGCAGATGATGCGCCCGCCCTCGCCGGCCGTCCGCATGTGTTGCACCGCCGCGCGCACCGTGGTGAAGGTGCCGCGCAGGTGCACGTTGATGACGGTGTCGAAGTCCTCGTCGGTCATCTTCCACAGCACGGTGTCGCGCAGCACACCGGCGTTTGTGACCAGGATGTCGAGCCGACCGAAGGTCTCGACGGCGGTGGCGACCAACTGCTCGGCGGTCTCGGTCGGGCCGACCGGAGCGACCACCGCGGCGGCCCGGCCACCGAGCGCCTGGATCGACGCGACGGCGTCGGCCGTGGTCTGGGCGTCGACGTCGTTTACCACCACGGCGGCGCCCTGCCGGGCGAGTTCCTGCGCGTACGCGAGGCCGAGACCGCGTCCGGAACCGGTGACGATGGCGACCTTGCCGTCCAGGGACATGGAGAACTCCTTCGTGTCCACCCGATCTGAGCACGGACCATTGAAAATGTCAATCATTGAGGAAACGCGCTACCATCATCGCCATGTCCGCTAGCGGGAAGACCCGGCTGCCGGGGCGGGACGCCCTGCGGGACAGCGTGCTCGGCGGTGACCTGGTCTTTCTGTTGGCCCGCGCCAACGCCCTCACGCTCGCGGCGGCCAACGCCGCCCTCGCCGAGCACGGGCTCAAGGCGCGCTCCTACTCCGTGCTCGCGCTGGCCGCCGACGGGGCCCGCCCGACGCAGCGGGAGCTGGCCGAGTTCCTCCGCCTCGACCCGAGCCAGGTCGTCGCCCTGGTCGACGGGCTCGAACAGCGTCAGCTGGTGGAGCGCCGCACCGACCCCGCCGACCGGCGGGCGAACGTCCTCGTCGCGACCGACGCCGGCCGGGACCTCTTCGCCCGCGCCCAGCAGGCCGCCCGCGCCGTGGAGCGGGGCCTGCTGGCCCCGGTGACCCCCGAGGAGCACGAGCGGCTGGCCGGTCTGCTGCGGTTGCTCGCGTTTCCCGACTGAGCGCGGTCGGGTGGCTCGCCACGGGCGAGCCACCCGACCAGGTGCTGCCGTCAGAAGCGGATCCAGGTGCGGGCGAGTGGGCGCTGCCCGACGCCCGGTTTCGACCAGTCACAGACGCCGCCGGGGAAGACCGTACGCAGCCGCTGCCACTGCTCGGCGGTGAAGCGCACCCCGTACCCCGACTTGCGCAGCGGCTGAAGCTGGCACTTGAGCACCGCCGAGGTGGTCGGCCCGCCCGCCACCACCCGGGGATTGCGGTGGTACGGGTAGAGCTGGTTGCACCGGGCGGTCGGGTCGAGGGTCAGCCGCTCCACGATCCGCTCACCGTCGGGCGTGACGCAGCTGTCGGCCAGGCCGCGTGGCCGGGACAGCCGGGTGAGCGCCACGGCGTGCAGGTGCGGACGGGCCGCCGCGAGCCTGCCGCGCGCGGTCAGCCAGGCATCCATGTCGGCGAGCGCCTGTTCCTGGATCGCCGCGCTGGCCGCGCCCGGCGGGCCGGTCACGCTGACGTGGTTGTCGGCGTCGCCGTTGGCCCGCACCAGCCGCTCCCGCATCGTCCAGGAGCGGAACCGGTCGTGGAAGTCGCCGGTGGGGTCGGTGTAGCCGCGCGTCTCGATGATCGGGGTCCAGCGCAGCCCGCCGTCGAACTGGTTGACCCGGCCGGTCGCGTACGCCCTGCTGATCGCCGCGACGTTCGCGGAGGTGCGCTGCGGGGTGCGGTTGCCCTCCACGTCCAGGCCGCCGATGCCCTCGTTGAGCCGGACGAACTGCTCCGGGCTGATGACGCCCGCCCTGAGCGTCGCCAGGCCGTACTGCACGCCGATGGTGTCCGGGATGATCGGCCGGCCGGCACCGGTCCTCGGGTCGACGCCGTAGACGTTCGAGACGAAGTCCGCCATGGCGCAGCGGATGCCCTCCGGGTTGGTGTCCGGGTGGTAGCGCCGGTCGGCGGGGATGTGGGCGGGGCAGGCGGTCGGCCAGTCCACACTGTCGAAGAACTGGTAGCCGAAGCAGGTGTTCGGGCTGCCGAAGCCGCTGACGGCGTGCTGCTGGGCCGCCGACAGCCCGGCTGTGGTGGCCGCCTGGGAGATGAACCGGCACTCGTGGCCGGAGATGGTGGTGGAGCGCTCGTCCGGGTAGCCGATGCTGCCGATGACGCCGTTCAGGATGCCGGGGTAGGCGTTCGAGATCAGCAACTGCTGCATGGTGCCGGCCGATCCACCCCACCCCATGGTGAAGGCCGGTACGCCGAGCGTCTCGATGAAGTGTTCCTTGACCATCATGGCCGTCTCGGCGGACGTGACGTCGTTGCAGTTGTGCGCGTACACGTTGAATGTCGCGCTGGCCACCGCGTAGCCGCGGCTCAGCAACGTGTGGTCGAGGACGCCGCCGGTGCTGGTGGCCTGGGTGTGGCCGATGCCGCAGGCACCGCCGAAGGTGTACACCAGCCGCTCGTTCCAGCCACGCGTGGTCGTCCACGGGCTCGGGGCCGGTGTGCCGGGCTGGTGCAGCATGGCGATCTCGTACACCGCCCGGTTGATGGTGCCGCGTTCGATCCGCACCACGTACGGGACGGTCCGGCCGGCCGTGGTGGTGGTGCTGGCCACGTCCGCCGGCAGCGGACCGTCGGGTAGGTCGACGAAGCTGCCGGCGGTGCTGCGGTACCGGTAGCTGACCTGCGGCTCGGCGACGTGGCAGTCCTCGTCGACCGGGCCCAGGTGCCAGGGACTGCCCGAGGCGGTGCAGAACAGCGGGATGTGCGGCCCGGAGAAGACCGGGCCGGCGGCCGGATGGTTGACAAGCGTCAGGCTGGCGCCGGGGCGTCCCCAGCCCGGCCCGTGCGCGCGGACCTCGATCCGGTTGCGGCCCAGCTTCAACTGATCCACCAGGCCGAGCAGGGTCCGCTTGTCGCCCGCCGGCCGGAAGCGTCCGGTCACGTCACGGCCGTCGAGGCGGACCTTCACCCGGTGCGGTGCGACGGTGCGCGGCACGGTGACCCGCACCAGGGCGTCGCCGCCGCTGACCATGTCCGCGCGACCGGAGACGACCGACACGTCGAAGCCCCGGTCGCCGCCCTTGCCGGCCCCGGGCGCGGCCCCGGCCGGTGCGGAGCTGCTGACCAGTGCGGTGGCGATGAGCGCGGTCAACGCCACCCGGAGGGGTCGGTGCCGGGTGCTCCTCCGAGATCGGTGGGTGGGCATGGCGGGACCCCTTTCAGCCGGGGACGGGCGGCTGGGCCTCCGGGGTCGAAGGCACGGAGAAAACGTAATGCGAAAACTGACCGGCAGTCAATGGAAGTGCAATGCATCGATGCCGCGAGCCGGCAGGGTGCCTTGGTGACGGTCGGGCCGGAATGTCCGATATGGAGTCAAGCGCGGCGGAGCGGAGCGGGTCAGACCGGTTCGAGTCGCTGGACGAGGTCCTCGAAGCGCTTCTGGGCCAGCGGCGCCAGCGCCTCGGAGATGCTCAAAAACATCGCCCGTGCCTCGGCCCGTGGAAACGACTGAGGCAGGAACTCGGCGGGCAGGTCAGGGTCGGTGCCGACAAGCGCCCGCCAGTCGCTGACCAGCCGGGTGCGGGCGACGAGCGCCTCCGCCGGCAGCACCGCACCGGCGCAGGCCCGGTCGGTCAGCTCGCGGTAGCGGTGCAGGAAGTCCTGGTAACCGGCGGCCACCTCGTCGATCCGCCAGGCGGCCTCCAGCCGCGCCCTGCCGTCCGGCAGCAACTCCAGGTCCGTGGAGCGCAGGAGCACCGCGTCGGTGACCCCGAGTTCGCTGAGCTGCTCGCGTGCCTCGTGGAGCCGGTCGTGCGGTGTGACCCAGGTGGCGTCGTACAGCGGCCAGAACGTCAACCAGCGCAACCGGGCCCGGATCAGCCGCCGCTGGTTCGCGTCCTCCAGCGGCACCGTGAATGCGATGAGCGTCCAACTGCCGTCCCAGGTGCTCTCGTCGGTGGTGGCGAAGATGCGCCGCGCTCCGCGTTGGAGGATGTGCCAGGCCGGCTCGGTCAACCGGTAGCTGGTCCGCCGGCCCTCCTTGGTCCGCTGGAGCATGCCCCGCTGGGTCAGCCGGGCGAGCGTGGCGCGGGCGTTCGCGGGCGCGATGCCGAACTCCGCGAGGACGGCCACCAGGCCCCCGGACGGCAGTGGCGAACGACCGGCGTGCCAGTGGTCCCCGAGCAGGGTCACCAGCAGACGCTGGGCCCGGGCCCGCCCGACCGCTGCCCGCTCCGCCGGCGACCCCGGCGGCAACCGCTCGCCCAGACCGTCGCTCACCACGCGGACGCCCCGGTCGGGATTCCGTCGGTGCGGGGCTGGCCAGAGCGCATCAACACCCGGACACGTTACTGCGCCGGGTGACGAGGCGGTACCGGCCTCAGCCGGCGAACCGCCGGGACCCGTACGACGTGCCGAGCGACCGGGAAATCGTCCGGCCGGCCGCCTGGACCAGCGGTGCCAGCGCCACCGGGTCCGCCCGGTGCTGGGCGACCACGAGTGAGATGGCGGCGACCACCGCGCCCTCGGGTCCACAGATCGGCGCGGCCACCGAGAGGGCGTCCATGGTGACCTGCCTGTCGCTCACCGCGTACCCGGTGCGGCGCACCTCGGCCAGAGCACGGCGCAGCCGCCCGGGATCGGTGATGGTCAGCGGGGTGTACCGCTCCAGCGGCGCGGTCAGCACCTGTTCCTGGATCTCGGCCGGCGCGTACGCCAGCAGCACCAGCCCGACGCCGGTTGCGTGCAACGCGAAGCGGCCACCGACCCGGGTGAGCACCGGCACCGCGTGCCGCCCGGCGATCCGTTCGATGAAGACGAGTTCGGCGTCCTGCCGGACCGCGAGCTGGACGTTCTCGTGGGTCACCTCGTACAGGTCCTCCATGGTCGGCAGCGCCAGTTCGCGCAGCCCGAGCCCCCGGGGGGCGAGCGAACCAACCTCCCACAGCCGCAACCCGATCCGGTACCGCCCGTCGTCACCCCGCTCCAGCGCACCCCAGGCGACCAGCTCGGCCACCCGCCGGGACGCGGTGGGCAACGGCAGCTCGGCCCGCCGGGCCAGCTCGCTGAGGGTCAGCGCCGGACCGGCCGGGGTGAACGCGTCGAGCAGGGCCAGCACCTTGCTTGTCACCGACCGTCCGGGCTGCGCGTCCACCCCGCCATCATGCCGACCCCCGGCCCGCCGGTCACAGCTCCAGCGTCAGCCGGGGCGTCACCGCGCGCGAAACGCAGATCATCATGGTGTCGCCGACGGCCCGCTCCGCCTCGGTGAGCAGGCTGTCCCGGTGCTCCGGCACACCGTCCAGGACGGGTGTCTCGCAGGTGCCGCAGGTGCCCTCCCGACACGAGGAGAGCACCTGCACACCGGCCGCCTCCACCGCCGCCAGGATCGACGTGCCCGGCGGCACGGTGAGCGTCCGGCCGCTGAGGGCGAGTTCGACCTCGACGGCGGCGTCCACGGCATCGGCGGGGGCGAGCGGAGTGAACCGCTCGACGTGCAGGGCCCCGGCGGGCCAGGTCCGGCAGCGTTGCTCCACCGCCGCGACCAACGACTCCGGCCCACAGCAGTAGACGAGCCCGTCTACCGGCCGCCCCAGCAGCTCGTCCAGGTCGAGCAGGCCGGTCTCGTCCTGCGGGTACAGGCTCACCCGGTCGCCGTACTTCTCCCGTAGCGCGTCGGCGAAGGCCATCGTGGCGCGGCTACGCCCGCCGTACACCAGCCGCCAGTCGGCGCCGGCGGCGTCGGCGGCGGCGACCATCGGCCTGATTGGCGTGATGCCGATGCCACCGGCGACGAACAGGTAGCGCGAGGCCGCCACCAGCGGGAAATTGTTCCGTGGTCCGCGCACCCGGACTGTCGCGCCCGGGGTGAGCCGCTCGTGCACGTGCCGCGAGCCGCCGCGACCCTCCGGCTCCAACTGGACCGCGACCCGCAGGGTGGCGCGGTCGGCCGGGTCGCCGCAGAGCGAGTACTGGCGTACCAGCCCCGGCCCGAGTTCCAGGTCGAGGTGCGCGCCGGGGGACCAGGCGGGCAGGTCGCCGCCGCCGGGGCGGCACAGGCTCAGGACGGCGACGCCCGTCGCCGCCCAGTCCCGGTCGGCCACCACCAGCTCCGCGCCGTCCAGGCCGTCGTCGGTCATGCCGGCACCGCCGACCGCGTCGGGGCAGGCGACACCGGCGTCCCGCTGGCGGCCTGGGGCGCTGGCGGGACCACCTCCGGCGACTGATGACCGTACGGGTGGGCGAGCAGCCACTCCCACAACTCGACCGGTTCCTCGGCGACGCGTTCGGCACCGCAGTGGCAGATTCCGCGCAGCGTGTCGGTGCCCGGCATCCAGTGGATCCGGTAGATCCGGTCGCCGGTGAGCATGCTGGCCGGCTCGGTCATCGGGGCGCCCCCACCGTCCCCGCCTCGACCATCCGCGCGATCAGCCGTCGGGCGGCGAGCCCGCCGGTGTCGATGTTGATGCTCAGCTCCTGGTACTTGTCCGGCTCGGACGCGATCACCTGCTCCAGGATGTTCAGCGCCGTCACGTCCTGCATGACCACCGTGCGGTTGCTCTGGTGCAGGTACTCGCTCACCGACTCGTCCTCGATGGCGAAGTCCCGGGCGACCGCCCAGAAGTCGTAGGTGGTGTTCTCCGTCGACGGGGTGATGGCGTACACGATCTCGGCGTGGAAGGCGTCGCTGTCCTCGCCCTCGGCCGGCGGGTAGAGGCCCTGGGGTGCGATCCGGCTGTGCAGCAGGTACAGGCACGGCGGGTGGAACTCGATGTCCTGCCAGCGGGTGATCCGGCCCTGGATGCCTGTCGACTTCGCGTAGAACGGCGGGCACTCGGCGTCGTCCATGTGCCGGCTGACGTAGACGATGCCGCGTTCCTCGTCCACTTCGGTGGTGATCGGCGTGTTCGCCACCTCCGGCGTGCCGATGTAGCCGCCGTGCAGGTAGGTCTCGTGGGACAGGTCCATCAGGTTGTCCACCAGCAGGCTGTACCGCGCGTTCAGCGGCTCCATCCCGCGGACGACCGCGTACCGGGGGTCGTCCAGCCAGGGCGCGCGGGGAATCGTGGCCGGGTCCGCGCGGTCCCGATCGCCGATCCACACCCAGATCAGCGAATCCTGCTCCACCACCGGGTAGGCGGCGACCCGCGCGGTACGCGGGATGCGTTGCTGACCCGGTACGAAGAGGCAGGCGCCGGTCTGGTCGTAGGTGAAACCGTGGTAGCCGCAGACGATGGTGTCGCCGTCGAGGCGGCTCTCCGACAGCGGGTAGCGACGGTGCACGCACCTGTCGGCGAGCGCCACGGCCTCCCCGGACTCGGTGCGGTAGAGGACCAGCGGCTCACCGAGCACGGTGCGGGCGAGCAGATCCCGCCCGACCTCGTTGCTGTAGGCCGTCACGTACCACTGGTTGCGGGCGAACGCCATCGTGACCCAACCTCTCTCGGGACGGGAGCGGGGTGCGGTCGGATGATCCCGTGACCGGGCCGCTGATCGGCAGCGTCTATTTCACTCAGTGAAAGGCCGTGCGGCCTTTCGCCGGTCGCGCGACGCTGCGATGATCGGCGGCGTGACGGGGGTCGAGGAACCAGTGCGTACGGATGCATCACCCCGCCCGGACGAGAGCGGGTTGGGGGGTCGGTTCTGGCGGCTCTGGTCCGCGTCGGCGGTGTCCAACCTCGCCGACGGGATCGTCAAGATCGCACTGCCGTTGGTGGCCGTCGGCTACACCCGCTCACCGGTGCTGGTGGCCGGGGTCGCTGCCGCGTACAGCCTGCCCTGGCTGCTGTTCGCGCTGCCGGCCGGCGCCCTCGCCGACCGGCTCGACCGGCGGCAGGTGATGCTCGCCGCCAACACCCTGCGCGCAGCGCTCATCGGCGCACTGGCGCTTGTGGCGGCCTTCGACGCCGGGTCGATCTGGCTGCTCTACCTGGTGGCGCTCGGCCTCGGCGTCGCCGAGACCCTCTACGACACCTCGGCCCAGTCGATCCTGCCGCAGGTCGTCACCCGCGACCAGCTGCCCCGGGCCAACGGTCGGCTGGCCGCCGTGGAACTGGCCGCCAACCAGTTCGTCGGCCCGCCGCTCGCCGGTTTCCTGGTCGCCGCCGGGGTTGCCCTGGCGCTCGCCGGGCCGGCCGTGCTGTGGGCGGTGGCCGTCGCCGCACTGCTCCTGGTCGCCGGCCGGTTCCGGATCGAGCGCGACGCCCCGACGACGATGCGCGCCGACATCGTCGAAGGGCTGCGTTTCCTCTGGCGGCACCGGCTGCTGCGCACCCTGGCCACGATGGTCGGGACCAGCAACTTCATCACCAGCGGCATCTTCGCCGTGCTTGTGCTCTACGCGGTCGGCCCGGACTCGGCCATCGGCCTCACCGAACCCGGGTACGGAGTCCTGCTCACCACCATCGCCGCCGGCATCGTGCTCGGTTCGGTCGCCACTGCACAGATCGAACAACGGCTCGGACGCTCCCGCACCCTCGCGCTCTCCGTGCTGGCGATGGCCGCGGTCGTCGGCGTACCGGCGCTGAGCACCAACCCGTTCGTGATCGGTACGGTCTTCTTCGCGGGCGGGATCCTGCTCGCCACCTGGAACGTCATCACCATCTCGCTACGCCAGCGGATCACCCCGGACCGGCTGCTCGGCCGGGTCAACAGCGGCTACCGAATGCTGGCCTGGGGAAGCATGCCGGCCGGCGCACTGGTAGGCGGTCTGCTGGCCGAGGCGTTCGGCCTCCGCGCGGTCTTCGCCATCCTGGGGTCGCTGACGTTGACCCTGCTGCTCGGCATGTTCGTGGTCACCGACGCCAACATCGACGCCGCCGAGAGAGACACCACCGAACGCGACGCGGCCAATTGACCGCGCCGGCTCCGCCATCCTGGGCCCTGCGTGGCATGACGATGTGATTGAGGGGTTCTCGGGTGTCGCTCACCGGCTGGTTGGCCTGTCCGCAGTGCGCCACGTGTATGGCACTGGGCACCGGGTACCGGCTGGGGGACCAGCGGATCAGCTACTTCCATGACGGTTACACCGCCAGCTCCGGACAGCCGGAGTTGACCCGGGCGTTGTGGAAGTTCCTCGCCGACCACGCCACGCACCCCCTGCGGGTGCTGCTGCCCGACACTCCGGGCTACGACGACCTGGACCAGTTCCGGGAGATCGGCGGCGACGAGCGGGGCGACGTTTCCTTGGCCGAGTACCTCGACGGGTGGC
Source organism: Micromonospora sp. NPDC049374 (assembly GCF_040677165.1). NCBI lineage: Bacteria > Bacillati > Actinomycetota > Actinomycetes > Micromonosporales > Micromonosporaceae > Micromonospora > Micromonospora sp. NPDC049374. The sequence goes on from NZ_JBFAQH010000005.1 coordinate 124,811, forward strand.
CCGGCTGAATCAGGCCCAACCACCTCACCGCCGGCACGGCAACCAGTACAAGCGCCGGCCGTAGTCAGAGGCCCTGCGGATAGGACAACAACGGGGAAGTTGTCGCCTCGAAGCGAACGGAGACGACAAGAACAGGGAAGTTGCACACGTCTAGCCAAGCGCCATGCCGGGGTCGGCCGCGGCTCCGCATCGTCGGTCGGATACTGGCCGGATGGTAGAGGAGCAGGGCATCGGGTCGACGCGCTGGACGATTCACGGTGAGCGAGTGGTGGACGGTGGCCGGCGAGCGCAGTTGAGCATTGCCGACGTCGAGTTGCCGGATGGGGTCCGCTTCGAGCAGTACGTGATTCGTGCGCCCCGGTCGGCGATGGTCGCGGTGCTTGACGGTCAGGAGCGGCTGTTGCTGATGCGGCGGCATCGGTTTGTGTTCGATCGGTGGGTGTGGGAGCTGCCCGGTGGCTACCAACCAGCCGGCAGGCCCGCGCGAGCGTCGCCCGGTTCCTGGACGGTGTGCGGTGACCACCCACGGGCCGGTCCTGCCGATCTGGAGCTGTGGTGGCTGCGACCTGCCGTGGCCGTGTCCGACGCGCAGGCGGGAGCTACGCGCGGAGTACGCCGACGCGCCGGTGTCGCTGGCCCTCTACCTCGGCGGCTATCTCGTGCAGGCGGCCGAGGACATGCCCTGGGCACCGGCCGGAGCGCTCCACCGCCGCTTCATCGGCTGGACCCGACAGGAGCCGGACGTACCGCGGCGAATGACAGCTACCGTGCTGGCCGAATCGGGCCGGGACGAGCCCCGGTAGGTCGGATGACCTCGGACGGATCCTGACCGGCCCGCTTGCCGAGGGCGCACACCGCAGAGGGCGGAAGCGGTTTGGTGCGGGGGCTCCGAGGGCGTTTCGTTCAGGCTGACCGAATCGGCGCGCGACACAGACGGACCTGGGTGAACCGACCGCTATCAAATTCCAGTCGTGCCCCGTCGCAGTGACCAAAGGGCGCACCCCACGACGAGTGGTCGTTATCGGGAAGGCAGCTCACCAGTGTCGGTTCGATGCAACCGCCATGGGAAACCACGAGCGCGCCGCTGCCTTCGGGCACAGCCATGATCGCTTCGGTCCAGATTTCCCGGTGAGCTCGGGCCACTGCCGCTAGCCCGCCGCCACGTTCGATGAGCTCTGCGTAGGTGACATAGGGCTGCGGCCAGGTCCACTGGTCGTGGTGACCAACCTCGTCCGGCACGTATCCGGAGGGCATGTCGATGGCGTCATCGACGGCGTAGCCCAAGGCAAGGGCGGTCTCAATGGTTCGCGGCGATGTACTGGTAAGGACGTAGGTAAAGGTGCCGAGTTCCGACCCGACGAGGCGAGCGAGGGCGACACCATCCGCAGACAGGTGCGAACCCCGCCCCCGACCGGACCCTTTCTTGGTCAGGGAATGCCGTCGAATCTCCAGCCATCGCACGGCGTCAAATCTATGCGCTCTGCCTGGTCGCTGATGCCCCTCACCAACAGCGGATCTCCTCGTGGGCCCGGCCGGATGCCGACGGAAGGTCGCCAGCAGGCCGAGGCCGGGCGACGCGGCCCGCCTGCGGGCAGCCCTGACGAGCGAAGAGATCAATTCGGCGGATGATCGGGCTGACACCGCGAACCTTCGTGGTCAGAGCACTGGCTACGTCGCCGTCGTGTTGTATCGGTCGAGTGTTGCCTTGGATGTTGAGACGTCGCGGAAGATGAGTTCCCATGGGCCGGTGTTGACGTCCATGTCTTTGCCGAATCCGACCCACTTGCCGGCCATCCGTCGGCCCGTGGGCTCGGCGAGGAGTTGGATCGCACCGTGATAGCGGGCGCCCCGGTAGTAGCCGGCCGGGTCGGTCTGCTCCACCCAGGTGCCGGTGATGACGGAGCCATCCACGGTCAGGTCCATGGAGAGAGATGAGGCGGCCGAGCCGGGCAGGCTACGTGCAGTCAGTCGGTCGCCGTGCTGGAGGACTACGACGAAGTGCTGTCCGGCGAAGGAGTCTCCCCGGCCGCTGGAGTAGTACTGGTAGCGGCTGAGCCAGACCCCCTCGTATGACTGGTGAACCGTGGCCGGCCTTGGCGTCGGCGTGGCCAGGTTGGACATGGGGGATGTCAGGTCGTGGCCGCCGTGCGCATCATCTGTGATCTGTCCACCGGGAACAGAGGCGAAGCCCAACAGCGAGATGGGCAGGCCCGTGACGACCTCCAGCGCGCGGGCGTAGACGGGTCGGGGCGCGGCGATCGCGCCGGACTCCCACCGTTGGACGAGCCTCTTATTGGCCTCGTTGGGCTCGCCGACGCGATGGCCGGCGGCCTGGAGCGCGCGGGCGAAGTCGTCCTGGCTCATCCGCATCCCGATGCGGATGGCTCGCAGGGCGGTGTTGGGGGCGTTCATGACCGACACGATAGTGCTGTGTCGCCTTTGTGTCGCCACCAATGCGGCCTTGTTGTCGGGCTTTGTGCCGTCGCGTTCGGTGACATCTGGACGTCACTGTAGACCTGCGACGGCTGGCTTGCAGCCGCGCTTCTGCCGACGGAGGTGGGGATGCAGGGTGACGGCGACGAGCCAGGAGTGAGCCGGGGCGAGCAAATCCAGGCAGCCGAGCGAGAGGCGGCCAAGCGGCGGCTTCTCGCCGAGGCTGAGGCGGATCGGATTCCGGCGGAGGAGATCACCCGGACGATTCCGGACCGGCGGTGGCGTCGTGGACAGCGTTGAGCTGTTGCCGGTCGGGCGGCGGGCGGCGTACTGGCGGGGGCGGCGGAAGCTGTCGCAGCAGATGTTCGCCGACCGGCTCGGCAAGTCGAAGAGCTGGGTCGACAAGGTTGAGCGCGGAGTCCGATCGTTGGACAGGCTCTCCACGCTCCAGGAGATCGCCCGGGTGCTGCGTATCGACACCGCCGTCTTGGTCCGCGGGAACACCGAGCCGGCCGAGGTGACACATCGCGCCGAGGGCGTCGATCGAATCAGGGCTGCGCTGTCCCGGTACGAGATTCCGTTGGGCATACCGGCGGGCCTGCGGCCGGTGTTGCCGGTGGACCGGATGCTGCGGGAGGTGGGGCACGCGTGGACGACGTTTCAGTACGCCCGCTACCGGCAGGTGATCGACATGGCACCGGACCTGCTCACCAATGCACAGCGCACCTACTCCCAAGCCCCGGTCACGGGTCGAACGCCGCTGGTGGAGGCGTACCGGATCACGGCCGCCCTGCTGGTCAAGCTCGGCGAGGCCGAGCTGGCCTGGCTCGCCACCGACCGGGCGATGCTCGCTGCCACAGGTGACCCGGAACTGGTGGCAGCCGCAGCCGTCCAGCTCGGTCAGGTGCTGCGGATGTCGGGGCGTACGCGGGAGGCGAAGTCGGTGATGCTCGCCGCCGCGTACCGGATCGCCCCACCCGAGATCGAGAGCGGCACACCGGCGGAGCTGTCCCTGTGCGGAACGCTGCTCATCCAGGCCGCGCTGGCAGCCGCCCAGCACGGAAACGAGCCGGCGGCCACCGAGCTGATCGACGAGGCCGCCAGCATGGCCGAACGGGTCGGCGACGGGCACGACCATCACCACACCGGGTTCGGACCCACAGCCGTCGCCCTGGCGCGTACCGCCGCAGCCGTCGAGTCCGGCGACGCCCGTGCTGCGATCGCCTGGCACGAGAAGGCCACCAGGCGGCCCGGATGGCGGTGGCTACCCCCCGAACATCGCGCTGCGCACCTGCTCGATGTCGCCCGTGCCTACCTCCACGCCCACGATGCGACCACCGCCGCACGGGTGCTTGTCGAAGCCGAGCGCACCGCACCGGCAGAGATCCGAGGCCGGCCCGCGGGCCGGGAGCTACTCACCGAGATCGCCCGTGACGCGTGCGCCCCGAGCACGATCACGCAGCTCGCCGTTGCCCTCGGGGTGGGCTGACCAGTGACGGCACCATTCCTGTCTCTCGCCCAGCCCGCAACCGACCGATCCTCATCGCAGGGCCGACGGTGGGACAGGGTTGAGACTTGGGGATTGCGGCTCCGACAGGGCCAGACGACTCCAGGTCGAGTTGCCGAACGGCTGCTCCACCGAGGTGTGGGGTCGACGGCCGACGGGTTGGCGGCGCGCTGGTGAGCGCGATGACCGGAGGTGGGACAGCCGCCGTACATTTCGGGCTATGCGTTGGGCGACCCGCTCCGCCGGTGCCTGAGGACGAGATCAGCTACCACAACAGGGATTACCGCCACCGCACCAACCAGGACCTTCAGACCGACGGACGCGTCCCAGGCGAAGCCCAAGACCACGAGGGCGAGCAGGATTAGGAAGTAGACGACCTTCAGGTAGCGCGGCATGACCGTCACCGTAGCGCGGCGAAGTGCACTGACCGCAGAAGCGTTCTCGATCGCGATAGTCTTCCGTCGGCATTTGTCGTCTCTGCGGAGCCGTTTCCCCGATGCCACGTCTGACGCGATAATGCGCAGCACGTGACCCTGGGGAGGTGGCGATCGCCCGTGCCTACTCACGAACGCCGCAGGCGTATGCGCCAGGTGATCAAGCAGGCGCTGACGCCCAAGAATGCGGAGGCTCGCACCACACCACCAGCGCGGACGCGACCCGGGGGCATCGACGTAGAGACCGCCCGCAAGATGCTGTTGATCGACTTCGAGCAGGCGTTCATCCTGCACAACGACTACAAGGACGCCGAAAGGGATCTCTATAAGCTCAGTCTCCGTATCCTGGCTTTTCCGGTTCTGGTCGCTGGTGCCCTGGTGTCCGCAAAATTGATCTCCTCGGTGGGGCAGGTCGGCACGGTGCTGCGGCTACCGATCATCTATGCGGCGGCGGTGATCGCTGGGGTGTTGAACACGATCGTCCTGCGGGCCTATGTCGTCACCGATCGGGTGCAGACCGAAGCGAAACACCAGGTCAACCGGCTGCGAAGCCTCTACCTGCACGCGCTTGCCGCCGAGTTTCCCGAAGGATGGAAACCGGTGTGGGGGTCGACCAACCCATACCTGGAGAGTCGGCGCAAGCTGAAGGCCGCAGCACTTACTTCAGTGGTGATCGGATCGCTCAACGCCGCGTACGTCGCTGTCGGCGCCGACCGTCTCATCACGTATGGAACAGACATCTCCTGGACGCCTCTGCTATCAGCGGTGCTCGCGCTGATCTACTTCCTCTTGCAGATGGAGTTCACGTGGGAGGTACTTCGGAGGGCGCAACGGAAGCGGTCAGCGGGAGCGGGCGGGTGAGGCGTTACTCTGCGGGTACTGACCCCGCCGGCTACGACTTCCGGGCGACGGTCGAACTTCTCGCTCAATACGGTGGCCCGATCCTGATGGCCATTAGCCAACTACGCACTATGGATTTCATGTTTCCCCGGATGTCTCGGCTGTATCAGGATGCCCTTGATCCCGAGTTGCTGTTCCGGCAGACGATGCCGGCGGCGGCGGTTGGTGCGCGGATCGGTGCCGATCCAGGCGTGTTGGCCGAGTACCTGAAGATCTACGCACTGGGTCAGACCCTCATCCTTAACAACATGGATCGCCACCTAGACCTTTCGGCTTCCTACAGCATCCGCGACCCGGCCTTGCTGCTTGCCGACGTCAACTCGACCATGTGCCTTTCGGTGACCAGCCTGCTGACGATGGTGCGCGAGGCGTCGCTCACACCAGCAGGCGTTCGGGCGCTACCGGTGATGGCCGGGGTGACGGTGGAAATCGTGCAGTCCATGTACGACAACTACGCCGTCCGCTTCGACCAGGCAACGCTCGATAGCGGCGAGAGCCTCGTCAACTGGTATCGGATGGATGTCAGGTCTCGACACCTCGGCTCTGGCTTCTACTCGTCTGGCCTTCTCGGACTGCTTGCCTATCTCGGGAAGACCGTGCCGGACGGCTTGGCCGACGGGGTCCGCGACATGCGTCGGTTGAGGCAGCGGGTGGACGAACTGGCGGACCTGTTCGAGGACACCGTTACTGGGCTGGTGAGCTACCCGGTCGCCAAGGGGCTCGCCGAGCCGACGCTCAACGCGCACCTGCGCCATTCGATCAGCAAGCTCTGGACCCGGGCGCAGCAGGTCATCGGCAGCCACGGCAGGCATGCTGGTGTGCTCAACCGGGCGCTGGCCGACGATCCTGAGCTGAACGAGACGCACAGCGCCATCTTGGAGATGCTGGTGTCGGGTGGCATCATGCGGGAGTGCTACCGGGAGGCCGATGCCCTCTGGCGTGAGATCGCGCTCGGCCTCGGTGCTCTGGATCCTCGGTTCGGTGAGCCGCTCCTGGCGATCATCGACCTCAAGCGGGCGCTGCTCGACCGCCTGGCGATGAATGGCTGGCAGAACAACCCACCTCCGCACACGTTCCAGGACATGATCGAAGCAGCGGGATTGGAAGCGACGACATGACGAGTGCCGAGAACCGGCTCGAAAACTCCGCCAAGGCTGTCATCCTCGATGGCGACAGGGTGCTCCTACTGAAGTATGTGGACCGCAAGATGGGGCTCGGGGTCTGGTACTCGCTGCCCGGCGGCCGGCAGCAGTACGGCGAGACGCTTACCGAAACTCTGATCCGTGAATGCCAGGAGGAAATCGGCGCGGACGTGGTGCCAGGGCGCCTGCTCTTTGTTCGTGAGTACATCCACGCGCGCCACGACCTGGCCGGGAAGGGGCGCGATCAACACAAGATCGAGTTCTACTTTCTCGCGGAACTCAAATCGGAGTTGTCCGCCGACTACCTGGCCGCAGACGATGTCTCCGACGAGGGCCAGCAGGGGATGCGCTGGTGCAACCTCGCCGACCTGCGGCAACTCAACATCTTCCCCACCGGTCTCCGTAAGCTGGAGGACGCGGTGAACATCAGCACGGACACCTACTGGGGCGACACCTACTGACGGAAGGTCTCCAGGCCGCCGGAGACGCAGTCTGCGATGGCGGTCCCCAGACCTGCTCGCGGAGCACGATGCTGCGGAGCGGAATGCCGCTGGCCGACCGGGGCGCGTCAGTCGAACAGGACCACCGTGCGGGCACCCTCGCCTCGAGCCATCCGGGCCAGTGCCTCCGGTGCCGCGTCGAGGGTGATCCGGTCGGTGACCAGGAAGTCGAGGTCGAGGGTGCCGTCGAGCACCGCGCGGGCCAGCTCGGGCACGTCGCGGTCCGGGTCGGAGGAGCCGTACACCGAGGAACGCAGCGTGCGGGCGGAGTGGAAGATCTCCAGGGCGCTGAGGGCGACAATGTCGTCCTTGCCGCCCATGCCGACCACGATGACCTGCCCGCCCCGGCGGGTCGCCCGCCAGGCGGCGCGGATGGTGGCGGCCCGTCCGACGCATTCGACCGCGTGGTCGACGCCCCGGCCACCGGTGAGTGTCCGTACCGCGCGGCTGAGGGTGTCGTCGGCGAGCAGGAAGTCGGTGGCACCGGCCGCGTACGCCAGCTCGGCCTTTGCGGGTGCGACGTCGACGGCGATGACGGTGGCGGCACCTGCCGCGCGGGCGGCGGCGACAGCGGAGAGGCCGACGCCGCCGAGGCCGATGACGGCTACCGAGTCGCCGGGGCGCACGTCGGCGGTACGGCGGATCGCGCCGACGCCGGTGAGCACCGCGCAGCCGAGCAGCGCGGCGGTGGGGAAGGGCAGGTCCGGCGGTACGGTCGCCACGGCCTGCTGCGGCACCACCACCTGTTCGGCGAGCGCCCCGAGGCCGAGGGTGACGTGCAGGGGCGCGCCGCCGATGGTGTGCCCGACGGCGGCGGCCGGGTTGCCGGAGCGTTCGCAGAGCCACGGCTCGCCGTGCCCGCAGTACCAGCAGTCGCGGCACGGGGGTGCCCAGTTGAGCACCACGTGGTCACCGACCGCGATCCGGTCGACGCCGTCGCCGACCTCGGCGACGACGCCCGCGGCCTCGTGGCCGAGCAGCAGCGGGTACGGCGCGGCGATGGTGCCGTCGACCATGGACAGGTCGGAGTGGCAGACGCCGGCCGCCCGGACCGCCACCCGCACCTGCCCGGAGCCGGTGGCGGGCAGTTCGACAGGTTCCACCCGGGGCGGTTTGCCGACGCCCCGGACCACCAGGCCCCTCACCGTTGGATCGCCTTCACTTCGCAGAACTCCTCCAGCCCGTGTACGCCCAGCTCGCGGCCGAGGCCGGACTGCTTGTAGCCGCCGAACGGGGCGAGCGGGTTGAACGGCGCGCCGTTGATGTCGACGGCACCGGTGCGCAGCCGGCGCGCGACTCGCAGCGCCCGTTCCTCATCGCCGGACCAGACCGCGCCGGCCAGCCCGTACCGGGAGTTGTTGGCGACCCGCACCGCGTGGTCGTCGTCGTCGACCGGGATGACCGCGAGGACCGGCCCGAAGATCTCCTCTTGGGCGAGGGTGCTGTCGGGGTCGACGTCGGCGATGACCGTCGGGGCGACGAACCAGCCGCGCTGCGGAACGGGGGCGTCGGGTCCGCCGGCGATGAGCCGGCCGCCGTCGGCCAGGCCCCGGGCGATGTGGTCGCGTACCCGGTCCCGCTGCTGGGCGGAGACCAGCGGGCCGAGCCGGGTGGCCGGGTCGAGCGGGTCACCGAGCCGGTAGCCGTCGGTCGCCTTGGCGGCCAGGTCGAGGGCCTCGTCGTAGCGGTCCCGGTGCACAAGCATCCGGGTCCACGCGGTGCAGGTCTGGCCCGAGTTGAGGAACGCGTTGCCGACGCCCACCTTCACCGCGGTGGCCAGGTCGGCGTCGTCGAGGATCACGTTCGCCGACTTGCCGCCCAGTTCCAGTGACACCCGGGCGATCCGGTCCGCGGCCAGGTGTGTGATCCGCCGGCCGGTTGCGGTGGAGCCGGTGAAGGAGACCAGGTCCACGTCGGGGTGCCCGGCGAGGGCCTCGCCGACCACCGGCCCGGTGCCGGTGACCAGGTTGACCACGCCGGGCGGCAGGCCGGCCTCGTGAATGGCGTCGAAGAGCAGGTACGCGGTCAGCGGGGTCAGTTCGCTCGGCTTCAGCACCAGCGCGCAGCCGGCGGCGAGGGCGGGAGCGAGCTTGGCGACGATCTGGTGCAGCGGATAGTTCCAGGGGGTGATCGCGCCGACCACACCGACGGGTTCGCGTACCACAAGGGAGTTGCCCACGGTCTGCGGCGCGGGCGGGTGGGCGGCCAGGTCGACGTAGCTGCGCAGCACGGTGAGCGGCAGTCCGGCCTGGACCCGGGTGGCGACCTTCAGCGGGGTGCCGAGTTCACCGGCGACGGTGTGCGCGATGTCGTCGGCGCGGGCGGTCAGGGCGGCATGCAGCCGGTCGAGGTGCGCGGCCCGGTCGGCGGGGTCGGTCGCCGCCCAGCCCTCGAAGGCGGCCCGGGCGGCGGTCACGGCCCGGTCGACGTCCTCGGCGGTGCCGGCCGGGACGGTGCCGATGACCTCCTCGGTCGTCGGGTTGTGCACCTCAAGCGGCTGTCCGCCGGCCGCGCGCACCCAGCGTCCGTCGAGGTAGAAGTCGGTCCGTACGGATTCCATGGGCTCCTCACCTCGACTAAAACTAGCGGTGCAAGTTTGGACTCTAGTACGCCGGGCCGCCCGGCGGGAGGGGTGGCAACGGGCCGACGACGCGTTCGTACGTGTGCGACAGTCCGTCGATGAGCGCCTCCAGGCCCAGCGCGAAGGCGCCCTCGTCGACCTGGTGCTGGTGCTCGGCGAGGCGGTGGGCCTGGCTCAGGTGCGGGTACTGCTCCGCGTAGAGCCCCGGATCCTTCACGAAGCCCTGGGCGAAGGAACTGAGCGCGGAACCCATCACGAAGTAGCGCATGAGCGCGCCGATGTGCGTCGCCCGGGCGGGCGGCCAACCCGCCGCGACCAACCCGCCGTAGACGGCGTCGGCCATGGCCAGCGCCGCCGGGCGTCGACCGGGGCCCTGGGCCAGGTGCGGCACGATGTTCGGGTGGGCGGCGAGGGCGGCCCGGTAGGAGTGCCCCCAGCGACGCAACGCCTCACGCCAGTCGACCTCGCCGAAGAATGACACGTCGACCTGGCCGGTGATGCTGTCCGCGACCGCGTCGAGGATCTCGTCCTTCGTGGCGAAGTGGTTGTACAGCGAGGGTCCGCGTACCCCGAGGGCGGCGGCGAGCCGACGGGTGGAGAACGCGTCGAGCCCCTCGGCGTCGATCAACGCGGCGGCGGCCTCGACGATCCGTGCCCGGCTGAGCAGGGCTTGTCGCGGCCGGGGCATGGGCGTCCTCCTTCGGGTTAGTGGCTCGCGGGGAACTTTGCCACACCGGGGTCTGGACAGCATAAAACTTGCACCGCTAGTTTAGCGCCATGGACCTTCACCTCTCCGCCGAGCAGGTCGCGGTCCGTTCGCTCGCCGCCGACTTCGTCAACCGCGAGGTGGTGCCGCACGCGACGGCCTGGGACCGGCGCGAGGCGGTCGACCCCGGCATCGTCGGCAAGCTCGGCGAGGTCGGCTTCCTCGGCCTCACCATCGCCGAGGAGTACGGCGGATCCGGCGGCGACCACCTCGCGTACTGCCTGGTGCTTGAGGAACTCGGCCGGGGAGACTCGGCCGTCCGTGGCATCGTGTCGGTCTCGCTCGGCCTGGTCGCCAAGTCGGTCGCCACCCACGGCACCCCGGAGCAGCGGGAACGGTGGCTGCCTCAGCTCTGCTCCGGCACCGCGCTCGGCTGCTTCGCGCTCACCGAGCCGGACAGCGGCTCGGACGCAGCGGCGCTTACCACCCGCGCGGTCCGCGACGGCGACGACTGGCTACTGACCGGCCGCAAGACGTTCATCACCAACGGCACCACCGCCGACGTGGCGCTACTCTTCGCCCGTACCGGCGGCCCGGGCCACCGGGGGATCACCGCGTTCCTGGTGCCGACCGACAGCCCCGGCCTCACCCGCTCGGAGATCAAGGGCAAGTTGGGCCTGCGCGGACAGGCCACCGCCGAACTCGTCCTCGACGCCGTCCGGGTGCCCGACACCGCCCGCCTCGGCGACTGTGGGGCCGGCTTCAAGCTGGCGCTGGCCACCCTCGCCAAGGGCCGGATGTCGGTCGCCGCCGGCTGCGTCGGCATCGCGCAGGGCTGCCTGGACGCCGCCGTCAGCTACGCCGGAACACGTACGCAGTTCGGCAAGCCGATCGCCGGACACCAGCTCGTACAGCAACTGCTCGCCGGCATCGCGGTCGACACCGCCGCGGCGCGGCTGCTGGTGTGGCGGGTCGCCGACCTGATCGACCGGGGCGAGCCGTTCGCCACCGAGGCGTCGATGGCCAAGCTGTTCGCCAGTGAGGCCGCCGTCCGGGCGGCCAACGACGCCATCCAGGTGTACGGCGGGTACGGCTACATCGACGAGTACCCGGTCGGCAAGTACCTGCGCGACGCCCGCGTCGCCACCCTCTACGAGGGCACCAGCCAGATCCAGCAGTTACTCATCGGGCGGGCGCTCACCGGCGTCAACGCCTTCTGAACCGCGAGAGGAAGCGTGCGCACATGGACTTCGGGCTCTCCGACGAGGAGCGGGCCATCCGCGACACCGCCCGCGACTTCATCACCCGGGAGGTCATGCCGTTGGAGCAGGAGCTGCTGCGCCGCGAGCGGGCCCACCAGCCCGGCCTGGAACGCTCCGAGCTGAGGGAGTTGCAGCTCAAGGCCCGAAAGTTCGGTTTCTGGGGGCTGGCCACGCCAGCGGAGTACGGCGGCATGGACCTGCCCGCCGTCGTCCAGTCGCTGATCTGGACGGAGATCGGTCGCACCTTCGTGCCGTTCCGCTTCGGCGGCGAGGCGGACAACATCCTCTTCCACGCGACCGAGGAGCAGCGGCAGGAGTTCCTGCTGCCCACCATCGAAGGGGAGCGGAACTCCTGCTTCGCCATCACCGAGCCGGGCGCCGGCTCCGACGCCGCGAACATCCGGTTCCGGGCCCGCCGCGACGGCGACGACTGGATCCTCAACGGCGAGAAGACCTTCATCACCGGCGGCAACGAGGCCGACTTCGCCATCGTCATAGCGGTCACCGATCCCGAGCGGGGGGCCCGCGACGGCGGGGCGACCGCGTTCCTGGTGGACCGGGCGATGGGCTGGCGGTCGGAGTTCATCCCCACCATGGGCGAGGGCGGGCCCGCCTCGCTGTTCTTCGACGACGTACGGGTGCCGAACCGCAACATCCTCGGCGAGGTCGGGCAGGGTTTCGCCCTCGCCATGCAGTGGATCGGCAAGGGCCGCTATACCATCCCCTCGCACGCCGTCGGCATCGCCGAACGCGCGTTGCGGATGGCCATCGACCACGCCAACACCCGGGAGACCTTCGGGGCCAGGATCGGCACCAACCAGGCCATCCAGTGGATGATCGCCGACTCGGAGACCGAGCTGGAGGCGGCCCGCTGGCTCATCCTGCGGGCCGCGTGGACGGTCGACGCCGGCCTGGACCCGAGGCACGCCTCCTCGATGGCGAAGCTCTACGGTGCCGGCATGGTCAACCGGGTGGTCGACCGGGTCATGCAGATCCACGGCGGGATGGGCTACACCCGCGAGCTGCCGATCGAACGCTGGTACCGGCAGGTGCGGCTGTACCGGATCTTCGAGGGCACCGACGAGATGCAGCGACTGATCATCTCCCGCGACCTGCTGCGCGGGTACACGAAGCTCGGAGGGCATCTGGGATGAGGCGCTTCGCCAGCATCGACGAGTTGGCCGGCGCGGTCGGCGAGCGACTCGGGCCGGGCCCGTGGTTCCCCATCGACCAACGCCGGGTGAACCTGTTCGCCGACGCCACCGACGACCACCAGTGGATCCACCTCGACCAGGAACGGGCGGCGGCCGGGCCGTACGGGGGCACCATCGCCCACGGCTACCTGACGCTCGCCCTGCTGCCCGCGCTGGTCGGCCGCCTGTACCGGGTGGACGGGGTGCGGATGGGGGTCAACTACGGTCTCAACCGGGTCCGTTTTCCGGCGCCGGTACGCGTCGGCAGCTCGGTGCGGGTCGTCGCCACGATCGGCGAGGTCAGCCCCTTCGAGGGCGGGGCGCAACTGGTGGCCACGGTGACAGTGGACGGTGACGGCGGCGGCAAGCCGGTCTGCGTGGCCGAGACGGTGAGCCGCTTGTACGCGGACCCGCCCCGATGACGGCGCTCTCCCCGGCGACAGTGCTGGCCGGAGCCGCCGACCGGCACGCCGACACCGTCGCCGTCGTCGACGGACGGGCTCGCGTCACGTACTCCGAACTGTGGTTGGAAGCCCGCTGCTACGGCGCGGGGCTGCGGGCCGCCGGGGTGCGCGACGGTGACGCGGTGGCCCTGCTCGCGCCGAACGTGGTGGACTTTCCCCGGGTCTACTACGGCGCCCTCGCCGCAGGTGCGGTCGCTGTGCCGGTCGGCGTGCCGGTCGGTCCGCAGGCCGACCACCTGGCCCGAGACGCGAGGCTGCTGGTCTGCCACACCTCGCACCTGGCCGCCGGGCGGCGGCTCAGCGCCCGGGCGGGGGTACCACTGCTCACGGTCGGCCCGAGCCGGGGCCTGTCCGGCGTACCCCGGTTGGAAGATCTTTGTGACACCCCACCCGGCGGCACTGCCACGTTCGCGGACCCCGACGTCGACCCGGCCGCCGAGCCGGACGGCACCGACGTGGTGCTCGGCTGTCTACCGTTGGGCGGTCGGTTCGGCCAGGCCGTCGCGCTGACCGGCACCTTCCGGGCCGGGGCGACCCTGGTGCTGCTGAGCCGCTTCACCGGCCCGGCGGCGTTGGACCTGATGCTGCGCGAGGAGGTCACCGTCTTCCACGGCACCTCGGCGATGTACGCGGCCCTGCTCGACGCGGCGCGGGGCCGCCGGGCGTTGCCCCGGCTGCGTCGCTGCGTGAGCCGGGCCCCGCTGCCGCCGTCCCTGCGACAACGCTTCACCATCACCTTCGACACGGTGGTCGACGTGGCAGTGGGGGAGCGCGACTCGATCGGGCCGGACCCATCCGCCGGCAGGTCGCGCCCGGCCCGGCGGCTCCGCTCGCGTCGCCTGGGCTGCCACGGCGAGCGGTACCGGCGGGGGCCCGGAAGCTAGCGCGGTGGCCAGTAGCTCTCGCCGCGCCAGGTCGCGCCCGGCCCGACCCGGCGACCGGCGCGCTTCCGATCGCCGTGCGGGCCGTCCGGTGCCCTCGCCTACGATTCGCCCATGATCCGAAACGAGCCGGTGACGGCCGAGGTGCGACTGCGCCCGATGGCGGCGGACGACGCCGACCGGGTACTGGCGATCTACCAGGCCGGGCTGGACGGTGGGAACGCCAGCTTCGAGACGGTCGCGCCGTCCTGGGCCGACTTCGACGCCGGTCGGTTGCCGGCGCACCGGCTGGTGGCGGTCGATGCGGACGGGACGCTCATCGGCTGGATCGCCGTGTCGCCGACCTCTGCCCGAGCGGTCTACGCCGGGGTGGTGGAGCACTCCGTCTACGTCGACCCGGCCGCCCAGGGCCGGGGCGTGGCCCGGCTGCTGCTCGACGCGCTTATCGAGTCGACCGACGCGGCGGGCATCTGGACGATCCAGTCCGGCGTCTTCCCCGAAAACACCGCAAGCCTGGCGCTACACCGGCGGGCCGGGTTCCGGGTGGTCGGCACCCGCGAACGGGTGGGCCGCCACCACGGCCGCTGGCGTGACGTCGTCCTGCTGGAGCGCCGCAGCCCGGTCGTGGATTGAACCGCGTCGGCGGGGGCCGGCGAGCTGCCGGCCCTCGCGCCTGCGGTGCTACGGGTACTGCTTCAGGTAGACCGGAGCGCCGACCCGGTCCATGTCGGCCGCCTCGCCGACGCCGTTGACGACGTGGTCGATGGTGCCGGCGCTGAGGTTGACCGTCATGATGTGGTGCAGCCGGACGCCGGGGCGTACCGGCACCTCGAAGCCGTTCTCGGTACGGATCGACGGATTGTTCTGGTTGAACACGTACACCCCGCCACCGTGCAGGGTGTGGTGGCGGACCCGGTCGCCGACCTTGTAGCCGGCCCACCCGTTGACCTTGCCGTTGTGCCAGTCCGCCTGCGTGGGCGGGTCGTACGGCAGTTCGTTCTGGTAGAGGATCGTGGTGCCGTGCTCACCGTTCCACACCGTGTTGTACCGCTGGAAGTGCTCGACGAACAGGCCGGTTGCGGTGACGTGGTCGCCGTTGACGACGACGCCGTAGCGACCCGTGTTGGTTCGCCAGCGGTCGGTGTCGCCGTTGACGCCTTCGGTGAAGCCCTCGACACCGTGGTCACCCCGCCACACCCAGGTGTGGTCGATCAGGACGTGGTCGCTGTTGACCTCCAGCGCGGTGTCCGTCCGGCCGATGTGCGGGCCGCCGACCCGGAAGTACACGTCGGACAGCGTGATCGGGTTGCGCGGGGTGCTGTGATTGCGGCCGTGCTTGCGGCCGACCCGCAGCAGCACCGGTGATTCCTTCAGGCCCGCGTCGATTGTGACCCCGGCGACGACCACGCCGGGCACCCCGGCAACGTTGAGCGGCACTGCGCCGTTCACCGCGGTAAGCGTGGCGTGCCCGATACCGAGCACGATCGTGTCGGGCCGGCGGACCTCGATGCTGCGGGCCACGTCGTACACCCCGGGGGTGAGCAGCAGGTGCCGGCCCCGGGCGAGTTCACGGTTGATGACGTGCACCGGATCGGACGGCCGGGCGACGAAGAAGTCGCTGATCGGGATGGTCCGCCCCGGGGTCATCCGGGTACCCCAGGTGATGCCGCGCGTGTCGCGGCGCACGGCCGCCACCCGGACCTGGTACTTCCCCCTGGCGTCGACGAACAGGTACGGCTTCTCCCGGCTCAGCGGAGTGGTGTCGAGCGTCGTGTACGGCGGGTCGGGGAACCCGGCGTCGTCGGGCGCGCCGACCACCCCGGCGAACACCTGGTTCCATACGGCGTTGGACCAGCTCTCGACCTCACTGTTGCGGGTGAGCCACTGCTGCTGGGAGCCGTTGGTGGTGGCCGGCAGCCGGGAGTCGGCGATGAAGCCGCCGCTTGCGTACTGCGGCCCGTTGGTGCAGTAGTCCATCAGCGACAGTCCGCCGCCGCTGATGTCGAGCCGCCGCATCGACACGGCCTGCGACACCGCCCAGAAGTTGGCCGTGGCGCGGCAGTCGTCCTGGCCGGCGGCGTTGATGCGCAGGGACAGGTTGCTCAGCGTGCGCCAGAAGTTGACAAGCGCGATGCAGTTGGCGGTGCCGCCCTCGGTGAGGCAGCGGTTGTACGCCTCGACCTTGCCGTTGATGACCACGTCGGTGGGGGAGGCGCCCAGGCCGGAGATCTCGGTGTAGTAGCCGACCTTGATCTGGAGTGGCTGTTCGGCGGTGCCGTACTGGCCCGGCCGGAACAGGTAGGCGTGTCGGTTCGTACCCATCTCGTTGTCGACCTGCGCGGCGTGCGCCGCGTCGAGGGTCGCCTGGATCTGGCTGACCGGCATGCTCGGGTCGAAGATCGTGACATTGGGCCCGAAGGCGGGGTTGGCCGGTCGGGGCGGGCCGGCGCTGACCGGCGTGTTCGTGGCGACCGCGGCGGTGGTCAGCACCAGCCCGAAGGCAAGTGCCCGACCGAGTCGCCGGTGCGGTGGTGGGGTCGGCATGCGTTCGTCCTTCCGGTCGGGCACGGTGCGGTGTCCGTTCCGACGACGTGGGAGACCACGGCGGCGGGAGAGGACCTCGTCGCTGTGAGAGCGCTCTCTCGCCGAGATGTTTCTACCCCCTAACGCCGCCGCGCGCCATGCCTGGAGCGGATCGGGCTGCGGCCGATCAGCTCGCGGGTTCCACTGGCCGCGCCTCCTCAGCAGGCCCGGACGGTGATGCCGCGAGCGGACCGGGCTGCGGCCGACACCGTTCCGGCGAGATGGCGAGGTCCGGACGCGCAGAGCGCCGCCGTCCCGCCAGGACGGTGCCGATCACCGGGCGAGCGTCACCCAGCGAGGGCTGTGGGATCGCGTTGTCGGCCGCCGCGTCGGCGGGCGAGCACACCGACGACAACGTCGACGACCAGGAAGCCGAGCAGGGGAATGCCGAACCACGGCAGCGCCCAGCCGACCGCGACGACCACCGGCACGCCGAGCAGCACCGCCCACAGTGGCAGCCCGCGCAGCCCTCCGCGAACCGGTGGCGTGCCCACCGGGGCCCGCCGGTCGTCCCGGGTCGGACGGCGCTGCCACCACATCCGGTAGCCCCAGACGACGACGCAGAGCAGGCCGACGGCCAGCGCGGCCAGCAGGATCTGGTTCACCACGCCGAAGAGCAACCCCATGTGAGCCTGTACGCCGAGCGCGCTGAGCTTGGCCAGCAGGGACCAGTCGGCGAAGTCGTTGCGCGCCGTGACCGTGTCGGTGGCCGGGTCGACGGCGACCTGGTCCAGCCGTACCGGCCAGGTGTTGTCGGTCTGGGCTACCGCCCAGGCGGTGCCGGCCGCACCTGGGCTGATCTCGACCGGCCCGGACAGCCCGGCGTCGCGGGCCACCGCCAGGACCCGGTCGAAGGTGGCCGGGTCGGCGACCGTCGACGGGGACGCACCGCCGTGCTGGTGCTCGCCACCACCGGCACTCGACGCACCGTCAAGCATGGTGGACAGCACCGGCCTCCGGGCGTCGAGCGCGTCCAGCCCGGCGCCGAAGTTCGCACCGGCGAAGCGGGACCAGGTCAGCCCGGTGGCCGCGAGAAACAGCAGGCCGACGGCGAGCCACACGCCGATGGTGGCGTGCCAGCCCCGCGTCCGCCGTACCCCCTTGGCGGCGGACAGGTCCGGCACCAGCAGGTGCTTCGCGCGACCGCGTCCGGCCTGCCGGCGACGCCACCACAGGATGACGCCGCCGAGCGCCAATACCCACAGCCAACTGGCGGCGATCTCGGAGTAGTGCCGCCCGAACTCTCCCAGGTGCAGGTTGCGGTGCAGGTCGTCGAGCCAGGTGGTGGCCGGGGTGGAGCCGAACCAGGTGGTGAGCTGCCCCTGCACCGCACCCGTGTACGGGTCGACGTAGACGGTGTGCTGCTTCTCGCCCAACTCCTCAAGGGCGAAGACGACCCGGGTCGTCTGGTCGCCGGCACCCGGGGCCACCGACACCAGATCGCCGGTCGGATGGGCGTTGCGGGCCGCGGCCACCTGCTCGGCCACCGACCTCGGTTGGTCGCCGACGCTGGCGACGGTGAGCTGGTCGCCGTAGAGAAGCTGATCCAGCTGCGGCGTGACGGTGTACGCCAGGCCGGTGAGCGCGGCGACCACCAGGAACGGGGCGACCAGGACCCCGGCGTAGAAGTGCAGGCGCAGCAGCAACGCCGCCAGCGGCGCGGCGCGTCGTGGTGATCGACCGGCGGCTGTGGGTGCCGGGCCAGGGAGGGAATCCGGCGCGGGTTCACCGGACAATTCGGTCAGAGACATGCGTGTTCCGATCGGGTTGGGAGGTCATGGTGCGGACCTGGCCCGTGCCCTTCGGGTCAGTGCTGCCTGCCGTCGCCCGGATGCCCGCCGCTCGATCACCTAGTCGGACGACGGGCCGTGCTGGTTCCCGCGACTCCGACCCCGCGCGATCGTCCGCTCGCGGCCGATTCGCCCCGACGTCGGCCGGGTGCCGGCGGCCCGGAAGGTACCCTCGGCCGGTGTTCTCGCCTCACGGCCCGTCGCTACGGGAGCTGTGCGTCCAGGCGCTCTCCTCGGTGGAGCGTGGCTACGACCTGCTGGCGCCGAAGTTCGACCACACCCCGTTCCGTACGCCGGACAGCGTTCTCCGCGCGACCGCGCTAGC
Organism: Micromonospora sp. NPDC049374; assembly: GCF_040677165.1. NCBI lineage: Bacteria > Bacillati > Actinomycetota > Actinomycetes > Micromonosporales > Micromonosporaceae > Micromonospora > Micromonospora sp. NPDC049374. Next base: position 143,512 of record NZ_JBFAQH010000005.1, read on the forward strand.
GCTGTCCGAAGTCGGGTCGTTCGACCACGGGCTGGACGTGTGCTGCGGCACCGGCGCGGGAATGCAGGTCCTCAGCTCCCTGTGTCGGGACCGGATCACGGGCGTGGACTTCAGCGCCGGGATGCTCGCGCAGGCGCGCCGCACATTCCCGGACGCCACCTGGGTGCGGGCCGACGCTCGGGCCCTGCCGTTCACCGAGGGGTTCGATCTCGCGGTCAGCGCCGGCGCGCTCGGGCACTTCCTGCCGAAGGAACGGCCCGCACTCTTCGCCGGGGTGTACCGGGCGTTGCGGCCGGGTGGGCTGTTCGCCGTTCCGATCGGTACGCCGTCACCGCGTACCTCCGTCGCGCACTGGGTCACCCGCGGATTCGACCTGACCATGCGGGTGCGCAACGCCGTGTGGCGTCCACCGTTCGTGATGTACTACCACACCACCAGCCTGTCCGCCCTGCGTGACGACCTGACGGCGGTCGGCTTCACCGTGACGGACACCGCCCTGACCGGTCTGGGGCAGCACCGCGACGGCAGGCCACGGTTCCGGCTCATCCTCGCGCGCAAGCGCTGACCGCCGTCACCTCCCGCGTTCAGACCTCGGGAAGGCCGACGTAGTTCTCCGCGAGGCTTGTCGCGTACGCGGGGGAGGTGGTGACGTACCGCAGGGTCGCCGACTGGAGCTTCGCCTCGTACGGGTCGTCGGCGTTGAGCCGGTGCAGCATGGAGGTCATCCACCAGGAGAACTGCTGCGCCCGCCACACCCGGCGCAGCGCGGTGCGCGAGTAGCCGTCCAACAGGTCGGTGCTGCCGTCGGCGTACCAGGCGGCGAAGGCGTCACCGAGCAGCGCGACGTCGGCGAGCGCCAGGTTCATGCCCTTGGCGCCGGTCGGCGGCACGATGTGCACCGCGTCGCCGGCCAGGTACAGCCGCTGCCACTGCATCGGCTCGACCACCAGGCTGCGCAACGGCGTGATCGACTTTTCCAGCACCGGCCCCTCGTTGAGCGTCCAGTTCGGCACCGTCTCCAACCGGGTACGCAGCTCGGCCCAGATCCGCTCGTCCGGCCAGTCGGCGATGTCCTCGTCGGCCGGCACCTGGAGATACAGCCGGGAGATCTGCGGCGATCGCATGCTGTACAGGGCGAAACCGCGCTCGTGGTGGGCGTAGATCAGTTCCTCCACCGCGGGCGGGGCGGCGGCGAGGACGCCCAGCCAGGCGAACGGGTAGGTGCGCTCGTAGGTGGTCAGCACCCCCTCGGGCACGGCCGGTCGACTGATCCCGTGGTAGCCGTCGCAGCCGACCACGAAGTCACAGTGCAGTTCCTCCGCCTGGTCCTGGTGCCGGAAGTGGATCACCGGGGCGGTGTCCAGGCCGGACAGGCGGTCGGCGGGCGCCTCGAACAGGATCGTCCCGCCTGCTTCCAACCGGGCTGCGATCAGGTCCTTGACCACCTCCTGCTGGCCGTACACGGTGATCGCCCGGCCGGTCAGCTCGGTCATCGGCACCCGGTGCGACTCGCCGTCGAAGCGCAGCTCGATGCCCTCGTGCCGTAGCCCCTCCCGGTCCAGCCGCGCGCCCAGGCCGGTGTCGCGCAGCAGGTCGACCGAGCCCTGTTCGAGCACGCCGGCGCGCAGCCGGTGTTCCACGTACTCCCGGCTGCGGCTTTCCAGCACCACCGAGTCGATGCCGTGTCGGTGCAGCAGGTGCGACAGCATGAGACCGGCCGGTCCCGCTCCGATGATGCCGACCTGGGTACGCATCCATGCCTCCTTGGTTCCGACGGCCTAGAACGGGTAGCGGGTGATGTCGCCCTGCATCGTGAGCCACTGGGTCTCGGTGAACGCCTCGATGTTCGCCGCCGCCCCACCGAAGCGGGAGCCGGTGCCGGACGCGCCGACCCCGCCGAACGGCGCCACCGCCTCGTCGCTGACGGTCTGGTCGTTGATGTGCACGATGCCACTGGGAATGCGCTCGGCCAGCGCCATCGCCTTCATCACGTCGCGGCTGAGGATGCCCAGCGACAGCCCGTACTCGCTGGCGCCGGCAAGTGCCGCCGCCTCGTCCAGGTCGGAGAAGCTGAGCACCGGGGCGACCGGGCCGAAGACCTCCTGCGCGTACGCGGGAGTGGCCGGGGTGACGTCGGCGAGCACGGTGGGCCGGTAGAACAGCCCGTCGTAGGTGCCGCCGGCGGCCAGCCGGGCACCCGCGTCCACGCTCGACGTGACCAGAGAGTGGATCTTGTCGCGCTGCGCCTCGTCGATGATCGGCCCGAGCGCCACCTGCTCCTTGGCGGGGTCGCCGACCGGCAGATGGTCGGCCCTGGCGGCCAACTCGGTGACGTACCGCTCGGCGACGCTCTCGTGCACCAGGTGCCGGCCGGTGGTCATGCAGATCTGCCCCTGGTGCAGGAAGGAACCCCACGCGCCGGCCGAGACGGCGAGGTCCAGGTCCGCGTCGTCGAGCACCACCAGCGCGGAGTTGCCGCCCAGTTCCAGGTGCGCCCGCTTCAGGTGCCGGGCCGCGGCCTCGCCGACCTTGCGGCCCGCGGCGGACGAGCCGGTGAAGCTGATCACCCGTACGCGCGGGTCGGCGACAAGCGCCTCGCCGGTGGAGATCCCGCCCGGCAGTACGTGCAGCAGGCCCTCGGGCAGCCCCGCCTCCTCGAAGACCCGGGCGATGGACAGCCCACCGCAGACCGCCGTGCGCAGGTCCGGCTTGAGCACCACCGCGTTGCCCAACGCCAGCGCCGGGGCCACCGAACGGATCGCCAGGATCAGCGGTGCGTTGAACGGCGAGATGACGCCCACCACGCCGACCGGTAGCCGGCGGGCCAGGCTCAGTCGGGGCTGGGCGCTCGGGATGATCTCACCGAGCGATTGCGAGGGCAGCGTGGCGGCCTCGTAGCACTCCTGCGCGGCGGTGCCGGTCTCCAGGCCGCCCTTGGGCGGGATCGACCCGGACTCGCGGACCACCCAGTCGCCGACCTCGGCGGCGTGCTGCTCCCACAACGCGCCGGCCCGGCGTAGCACGGCGGCCCGCTCGGTGTAGCTGGTAGCGGCCCAGGCCCGCTGCGCGGCGGCGGCCCGGATGCTGGCCCGCGCGACGTCGTCGGCGTCGGCCACGCCGATCTGGCCGATCTCCTCGCCGGTGGCGGGGGCGCGGACGGTGGCGGTGCCGCCGGAGGCCCGCACCCAGCCGTCGCTGTAGATCCGGCCGTGCCAGGTGTCGGTGTCGAGCAGGGGCATGGTGATCCTCCTTGCGCCGCGGGTGGGACAGCCACGGGCGGTGGCCGGCGGGATGGTTCCGGCCACGCCTGATACGTGCGGCGGCCCGGCGGTAGCCAGGGCCGGCCGCGCGCCACGCCTGTTCGCTTGCCGAACAAGCGTTCTCATCAAGGACATTTGCACGGGACTCGACTCGCGTCAACGGCTCACCGCAACATTTCTGCGTCAGGTCGGACGCGTGAATCCAGCCGGCCGGCGTGCGTTGACGAACGTCGCCAACGCCGATTACGTTCGAGATAAGTACGTCGGTCCGCATACCGAACAGCGGTCGGCGGGTGTGCGACACAGGAGGCAGGGAGGCTCATGGCGAAGCTCGTCTCGCTGGCCGACGGCGTCGCGGAACTGGTCCGCGACGGGGACACGGTGGCGCTGGAGGGATTCACCCACCTGATCCCGTTCGCCGCCGGCCAGGAGATCATCCGGCAGGAGCGGCGCGACCTGACCCTGGTGCGGATGACCCCCGACGTCGTCTACGACCAGCTCATCGGTGCCGGCTGCGCCCGCCGCCTGGTCTTCTCCTGGGGTGGCAACCCCGGCGTCGGGTCGCTGCACCGCTTCCGCGACGCCGTGCAGAACTCCTGGCCCGTCCCGCTGGAGTTGGAGGAACACAGCCACGCCGGGATGGCCAACCGCTACGTCGCCGGTGCCTCCGGCCTGCCGTTCGCCGTGCTGCGCGGCTACACCGGCACCGACCTGCCCCGGCACACCGACAACATCCGCAGCATCGACTGCCCGTTCACCGGCGAGACGCTGACCGCGGTTCCCGCGCTGAACCCCGACGTGACGGTGGTGCACGCCCAGCGCGCCGACCGCGCCGGCAACGTGCAGATGTGGGGCATCACCGGCGTGCAGAAGGAGGCGGTGCTGGCCGCCCGCCGCTCCCTGGTCACCGTCGAGGAGATCGTCGACGAGTTGACCCCGGTGGCCGGCCAGGTCGTGCTGCCCGGCTGGGCGATCACCGCCGTGGCGCACGTTCCCGGCGGCGCCCATCCCTCGTACGCGCAGGGCTACTCGGTGCGGGACAACGCCTTCTACGTGGCCTGGGACGAGATCAGCCGGGACCGTGACACGTTCCAGGAATGGATCGAACGGCACGTGCGCAACGCGGAGGTGCAGGCATGAGCGAGCAGTACACCGCCGACGAGATGATGACGGTGGCGGCCGCCCGACAGCTACGCGACGGCACCGCCTGCTTCGTCGGGATCGGCCTGCCCAGCACCGCGGCGAACCTGGCCCGCGCCACCCACGCGCCGGATCTGGTGCTGATCTACGAGTCCGGTTGTCTCGGCGCCAAGCCGGACCGGCTGCCGCTGTCCATCGGTGACGGCGTGCTCGCCGACACCGCCGACGCGGTGATCTCGGTGCCCGAGGTGTTCAACTACTGGCTGCAACCCGGACGCATCGACGTCGGCTTCCTCGGCGCCGCTCAGCTCGACCGGTACGGCAACATCAACACCACAGTCATCGGTGGCGACTACACCGACCCGAAGGTCCGCCTGCCCGGTGCCGGTGGCGCTCCCGAGATCGCCGCCTCCTGCGGCGAGGTGGTGGTGATCGTCCGGCAGAGCCGGCGTACGTTCACCGAACGCGTCGACTTCGTCACCTCGGTCGGCTACGGCGCCGGGTCCGGTGACCGGGAACGGCTCGGCCTGCGCGGCGGTGGACCCCGTACCGTCATCACCGACCTCGGCGTCCTCGAGGCCGACCCGGACAGCTGCGAACTCACCCTCACCCGGCTGCACCCGGGCGTCACCGTCGAGCGGGTCCGCGAGGCCACCGGCTGGTCGCTCGCCGTCGCGGAGGACCTGAGCACCAATGAGCCGCCCACCGCCGAGGAACTCACCGTGCTGCGTGCCCTCGAAGCGACGATGCGGGCGGCGGCGTGAGCGGGCGCTGCCCGGCCACCGCGGTCGCCGGACCGCAGGCCGGTGCGATCGCCCTCGGGTTTCCGCTCGACGCCTCCGGGTCGCGGATACTCGGATCGACTGAAGGGGAGGAGCGGCCGTGACCCAGGACGCCGAGCGGAAACTGATCCTGCCGAGCTACCGGCGCGACGACGTCGACGCCCATCCGCCACTGCTCAGCCCCGGCTACCGGTCGACCGTGGTGCGGGCACCGCAGCAGCCGTTGACCTACCTGCCGCAGCGGCTCACCGAGGTCACCGGGCCGCTGCTCGGCGAGGGCCGGCTCGGCGAGCTGGACCACGACCTGACCCGCCAGCACGACGGTGAGCCCCTCGGGCAGCGGATCATCGTGCACGGCCGGGTCCTCGACGGCGACGGCCACGCGGTGCCGCACACCCTCGTCGAGATCTGGCAGGCCAACGCCGCCGGCCGCTACCGGCACGCCGCCGACACCTGGCCGGCGCCGCTGGACCCGAACTTCACCGGCGTCGGGCGGGCCCTGACCGACGCGGACGGCCGCTACCGCTTCGTAACCGTGCAGCCCGGTGCCTACCCGTGGCGCAACCACGACAACGCCTGGCGGCCCGCGCACATCCACTTCTCCCTCTTCGGCCGGGCGTTCACCCAGCGCCTGGTGACCCAGATGTACTTCCCCGGCGACCCGCTGTTCTTCCAGGACCCGATCTTCAACTCGGTCCGCGACGAGCGGGCCCGCCAGCGGATGGTGGCCCGCTACGACCACACCACCACCCGCCCGGAGTGGGCGCTGGCCTACGAGTTCGACATCGTGCTGCGGGGCCGGGAGGCCACCGTGTTCGAGGACGAGGACGACGATGAGTGAGTCGCTTGGCGTCACGCCCGCCCAGACCGTCGGGCCGTACCTGCACATCGGCCTGCGCTGGCCCGACGGGCCGTACGTGGTTCCGGAGGGCACGCCCGAGGCGTTCTGGCTGCGTGGCCGGATCGTCGACGGCACCGGCGCGGCCGTGGTCGACGCGATGGTGGAGAGCTGGCAGGCCGATCCCGACGGGCGCTTCGACCACCCCGACGATCCGCGGGGCGCCCGGCCACCGACGGTCCCCGGCTTCCGGGGTTTCGGCCGGGCCGAGACCGACACCGAGGGCCGGTACGCCCTGCACACCGTCAAGCCGGGGCCGCTGCCCACCTTCGACGGCGACACGGAGGCGCCGCACCTGACCCTGTCGGTGTTCGGGCGGGGGCTGCTGCACCGCCTGGTCACCCGGGTCTACTTCCCCGGCGAGGCGGCCAACGCCACCGACCCGGTGCTGCGTACCGTCGACCCGCAGCGGCGTGACACGCTGCTGGCCCGACCGGGCTCGGACGGGTTCCAGTTCGACATCCGCCTTCAGGGAGAGCATGAGACCGTCTTCTTCGCCGTCTGAGGCACTGCTGCGCGGGCTCTCCGGCACACCCGACGTCGACGCCGAAATCGGCGACCACGCCCTGCTGCGGGCGCTGCTGGACGTCGAGGCCGCCCTGGCCCGGGCCGGCGCCGACGTCGGGCTGGTGCCTGCCCCGGCCGCCGACGAGATCGTCCGGCAGTGCCGCGCCGAACGGTACGACCCGGCCGCTCTCGGTGCCGCGGCCGAGGCGGCAGGCAACCCCGTCGTCCCGCTGGTGCGGGAGCTGACCGCTGCGGTCGCCGAACCGGCCCGCCCCTGGGTGCATCACGGCGCGACCAGCCAGGACGTGCTCGACACCGCCCTGTCGCTGGTGGCGGTCCGCGCCGCCGAGCCACTGCTGCGGCACCTCGCCGACGCCGCCGACGCCGCCGCCCGGCTGGCCCGGACCCACCGCGACACCCTGATGGCCGCCCGCACCCTCGGCCAGCAGGCCGCACCGACCACCTTCGGGCTCAAGGCGGCCGGCTGGCTGGTCGGCCTGGTCGAGGCGCGGACCCGGCTGGCCAGGGCGCGCGCCGACCTGCCCGCGCAGCTGGGCGGGGCGGTCGGCACGCTCGCCGCGTACGGCACGGCCGGGCCGGCGATTGTCGACCGGTTCGCCGCGCACCTGGGCCTGGCGGCGAGCCCGCTGCCCTGGCACACCCGCCGTCAGCCCCTGCTCGACCTGGCCGCGGCCCTCGGTGGGCTGCTCGCCGCCACCGGCAAGATCGCCCTCGACGTGGGCCTGCTCGCGCAGACCGAGGTCGGTGAGGTGGCCGAGGGGGGTGCGGGGCGGGGCGGCTCCTCGGCGATGCCGCACAAGCGCAACCCGGTGGACTCGGTGCTGGTCACCGCCGCGGCCCGGCGTGGCCCCGGGCTCGTCGGCACGTTGTTCGCCGCCGCCGGCCAGGAACACGAGCGGGCCGCCGGTGGCTGGCACGCCGAGTGGGAACCCCTGCTCGACCTGACGCACCTCGCCGGTGGGGCGGCTGCCCGCACCGCCCGGATGCTCGCCGACCTCGACGTACGTCCGCAGCGGATGCGGGTCAACCTGGACGCCAGCGGCGGCCTGCTGCTCGCCGAGTCGGTCGCCGCCCGCCTGGCACCGGCGCTGGGCCGCGCCGCCGCCCACGACCTGGTCCGCCGCGCCGCCGGCCGGCCCGACTTCCGGGCGGCGCTGCTGGCCGACGCGGACCTGCGCGCCCACCTGTCGGAGCCGGACGTCGACGCCGCACTCGACCCGGCCGGCTGGCTCGGCAGCGCCGGGCACCTCATCGACCGCGCCCTCGACCTGCACCGCGAGGCGGCCCGAGGCGAGGGCCCCACCGCCGGTTCGCACCACGAGGCGGCCCGGGGCCCGGCCGCAGGTGCCGGCCCGCGCCACGAGGCGGCGCGAGGCCCGGCCGCCACCGCCGGCCCGCATCGGGAGGCACAGCCGTGACCGGCGGGCTGCACGCCACCGTGGACGGCCCGCCGAACGCACCGGTGCTGGTGCTCGGCAGCTCTCTCGGCACCACCGGCGCGATGTGGCATCCGCAGGTGGCGGCGCTGGCCGAGCGGTACCGCGTGGTCCGCTACGACCATCTCGGCCACGGCGGTTCGGCGGTGCCGGCCGGGCCGTACACCATCGACCTGCTCGGCCGGAAGGTGCTGCGGCTGCTGGACGACCTGGCCGTGACCCGGGTCCACTACGCCGGGCTCTCCCTCGGCGGGATGGTCGGCATGTGGCTGGCCGCGCTCGCCCCCGAGCGGATCGACCGCCTCGCCCTGTTGTGCACCTCCGCGTCGCTCGGGCCGGCGGACGGCTGGCGGGCCCGGGCCGCCGCCGTGCGTGCCGGCCGGCTGGACGGCATCGCCGACGCGATCGTCGAGCGCTGGTTCACCCCTGCCTTCGCCGAGAGTCGTCCGGACACCGTCGCCGCGTACCGGGACATGTTGGTCGGCACACCCGCCGTCGGGTACGCGGGCTGCTGTGAGGCGATCGCCGCGATGGATCTGCGTCCGGACCTGGCCGCCGTCCGCGCCCCGACGCTGGTGATCGGTGCGGCCGACGATCCGGCGACCCCACCGGAGCAGGCCGCCGCCATCGCCGAGCGGATCCCGTCGGCCCGCCTGGTGGTGCTCGACGGCGCGGCGCACCTGGCCAACGTCGAGCAACCCGAGGCCGTCACCCGACTGCTCGTGGACCACCTCGATCCGGAAGGCGCGGTGCGCTGATGACCGACCAGCAGCGGTACGAGGCCGGCATGGTGGTACGCCGGCAGGTGCTCGGCGACGCGCACGTCGACCGGGCCATCGCCGGCACCGACGAGTTCACCACCGACTTCCAGGATCTGATCACCCGGTACGCGTGGGGTGAGATCTGGACCCGGGAGGGGCTGGACCGGCGTACCCGCAGCTGCATCACCCTCGCCGTGCTGGCCACTCTGCACCACGACGAGGAACTGGCCATGCACGTACGCGCCGCCCTGCGCAACGGCCTGACCCCCGACGAGGTGGGGGAGGTGCTGCTCCAGGTGGCCGTCTACGCTGGCGTACCGGCGGCGAACCGGGCGTTCAAGGTGGCCCAGGAGACTCTGCGGCAGGAGGCCCAGTGAGCGACGAGTCGACGGCCCGCCCCGGCGAGTTCGTCCAGTCGCTGGAACGCGGTCTCGCCGTGATCCGGGCCTTCGACGCCGAACACCCGCAGCTCACCCTCAGCGAGGTGGCCCGGGCCACCGGGCTGACCCGGGCCGCCGCCCGCCGCTTCCTGCTCACCCTGGTCGAACTCGGCTACGTACGCACCGACGGGCGGCTGTTCTCCCTGCGCCCACGCATCCTCGACCTCGGCTACGCCTACCTGTCCAGCCTGAGCCTGCCCGAGGTGGCCCGGCCGCACATGGAGGCGCTGGTGGCGCAGGTGCACGAGTCCTGCTCCGTGTCGGTGCTCGACGGTGACGAGGTCGTCTACGTCGCCCGGGTACCCACCAAGCGGATCATGACGGTGGGGATCAGCGTCGGCACCCGGTTCCCCGCGTACGCCACGTCGATGGGTCGGGTGCTGCTCGCCGCGCAGCCGGCCAGGTGGCTGGACGACTATCTCGCCACGGCGCAGCTGCGCCCGCTGACCCGGCGCACCGTGACCGACCCGGCCAAGCTGCGCGGCATCCTGACGAAGATCACCACCCAGGGGTACGCCCTCGTCGACCAGGAGCTGGAGGAGGGGCTGCGCTCACTGGCCGCCCCGATCCACGGCGACAACGGCTCGGTGGTGGCTGCGGTCAACGTCTCCGCCCACGCCAGCCGCGGCTCGTTCGAGATGGTCCGCAAGGAACTGCTGCCGCCGTTGCTGGCCACCGCCAAGCGCATCGAGGAGGACCTGAGCGCCGGCCCCGGTCGCTGAACCCGAGCCCGGGCGGGCGAATCGGCCCGGGGCGGCCCGTCGGCGTACCACCATGTGGGGGGCGACGAACGGGGGGCGAGGTGCGCGAGCTGCTGCTGGTCATCACGCTGGGCGTCGTCGTGCTGGTCGGCACCACCATCGGCGGCCGGTACCGGGTCGCCCCACCGGTGCTGCTCATCTGCCTGGGTGCCCTGGTGGCGCTGCTGCCCCCGTTCTCGCACGTCGTCCTGGCACCCGAGGTGGTGCTGCTGCTGTTCCTGCCGGCGATCCTGTACCGGGAGAGCCTGGTCACCAGCCTGCGCGAGATCAGGGCGAACATCGTGGTCATCGCCCTGCTGGCGGTCGGACTGGTCGGGGTCACGATGGTCACGGTGTCGCTTGTCGTGCAGCGCTTCGGTGTCGATCCGGCGGTTGCCTGGGTGCTCGGCGCGGTGCTCGCCCCGACCGACGCCGCGGCGGTGGCCGGGCTGGCCAAGCGGATGCCCCGTCGCCTGCTGACCACCCTGCGCGCGGAGAGCCTGGTCAACGACGGCACCGCCCTGGTGCTGTTCGCCATCGCGCTCGGTCTGCTCGGCGGAGGTGCCGCACCGAACGCCTTCGAACTCGTCGAACGGATCGGCCTGTCCTTCCTCGGCGGCATCGCCGCCGGCATGGTGGTCGGCACGGTGGTGATCCTGATCCGCAAGCGCATCGACGACCCGCTGCGGGAGGGCGCGCTGAGTGTGCTCACCCCGTTCACCGCCTTTTTCCTCGCCGACAGCATCCACGAGAGCGGGGTGCTCGCGGTGGTGGTCGCCGGTCTGATGCTGTCCTACGCCAGCCCTCGGGTGATCCGGGCCCGATCCCGGATCCTCGCGCTGTCGTTCTGGGACCTGACCACCTTCCTCATCAACGGTGGACTCTTCGTGCTGGTCGGCATGCAGATCCCGCGTGCGGTGCAGAACGTCACAAGCGTCTCCCTCGGCCGGGCCGTCGTGATCGCGCTCGTGGTGGCCGTGGTGCTGGTGCTGGTGCGGATGCTGTGGCTGCACCTGATCGCCGGTGTGGCCCGGCTGGTGGACCGGCGCGAGTCGCAGCTCGCCCGCCGGGTCAACTGGCGGGTGCGTACGGTCGCCGGCTGGGCCGGTTTCCGGGGTGCGGTCTCGCTGGCGGCGGCGCTGGCCGTGCCGTTGACCGCGCAGGACGGCAGTCCGGTGCCGGAGCGCGATCTGATCATTTTTGGTGTCGCCACGGTGATCCTGGTGACCATGCTCGTGCAGGGCACCACTCTGCCGTTCCTGATGACCTGGGCCGGGCTGAGCGGTGATCCGGAACGGGTCGAGGAGTCGCGGCAGGCGCAGCTGAACGCCACCCGGGCCACGCTCGACGCACTGCCCGACCTCGCCGACCGGGTGGGCGCCGAGACGGCGATCGTGCAACGGCTCCGGGCCGAGTACGCGGGCCATCTGGACGCGGTGCAGTCCGAGCCGGAGGACGACTCGTTGACCGCCCGGGAGGTCGAGCGTCAACTGCGGCTGGCCGCCCTCGAACACAAGCGACGCGAGATCACCGGGATGCGCGACCGGCGGGAGATCGACGACACCGTGCTGCAGGAGCTGCAGGCCCGGCTGGACGTCGAGGAGATCCGCCTGCTCGGCCCGATGCCCTCCGAGTGACCGCTCCTCTGGTTGCCCCTGCCCTCGACGGGTGCCACGGCCGGTGGTCCGCTCACCCGGCCGTCGCCCCGCCGGCCGGAAGCGCGAGCGCGACCGTGAGGTCCAGCAGACTGCGCGGATCGGTGAGGCGGTCACCGTAGAGTTCGCGCAGTTGGCCCATCCGGTAGCGCACGGTCTGCGGGTGCACGAAGAGGTCGGCGGCGACGTCGTCCCGCCGTCCCTGGTGCAGCAGCCAGGAACGCAGCGTTTCGGTGAGCCGTTCGGCGGTGGCGGCGGGCAGCTCGGCGAGGGGTTGCAGGACCCGGCTACGCAGGTCGGCGAGCGCCTCGACGTCGGCGCTGAGCAGCAGCTCGGCCAGGTGCTGTTCGGTGTCCAGGGGCTCGCCGTCGGTGGGCTGGGCGATACCGAGCGCGACCACCCGGACCACCCGTCGGTACGAGGAACAGACCCGGGCCCAGGGACGGCAGGGGCCCAGCACCGCGCGGCGTCCGTGCAGCACCCGGGCGAGCTGCCGGCGCCGGTCACCGTGCATGTCCGGTACGAGCAGCACCGCGGTGTCCTCGCCGGGCTCGCCGGGCGGCAGCTCCTCGCTGCTCTCCAGGGTGTGTTCGCCCAGCAGGGCGAGCGCCCCGCGCAGCTTCGCCTGCGGCAACAGTGCCACGGTAAGGGTCTGTGGCACCGGCCAGTCGGCCCGCTCGGCGCTGCGCAGCAGCACGTCCTCCGCCTCACCGGCGAGCAACTGCTGGGTGAGCCGTTCCAGGTTCCGCCGTCGCGCCCGGCCCACACTGGCCAGCTCGTCGGCATGCCCGGCGACACTCGCGGCGGAAAGCTCGTCGATGTAGGCGAACATCAGCTCGGCGAACTCGGCGACCGTGGCGGCGGGCAGGCCGGTGGCCACGGTGGCGGCGGCCAGCTCCCGCCAGGAGACCCGGGCACCCACCCGGTACGCGGCCAGCAGCGCGTCGACGCTGCGGCCCGACCGGGCCTCGCCGCTGCCCAGGGCGTACGCGGCCTCCAGCGCCGGAACCAGCGGGGTGCTCGGGTCGTTGACCTGCGGACGGTCGGCGGATTGGGACTGTTCGAGCAGTTGCAGGAAGGTGCCCAACGCGATCTGCACCGCGTTCTCAATCTTGTCCCGCATCTGCCCGGTGAGGGTCCCGGAGTAGCTGGGCACCTCGGCCGTGATCGCGGTGACGGTCTGCCCGGCCACCAGTGGCAGCCGGTCGCGCAGTTCGCGGGCCACCCGCTGGTCCAGTTCGATGCGGGCCGCCCGATTGGTCGTTCCGGATGGTTCCGCCACGGTTGTTCTCTCCGCACAAAAGGGGTGGATCGCTTTACCTTCGCAGACCAAGAGTTTATGCCAGCGGGCCGCGACCATCGTCGTATGACCGCCACCGTCCCGCCACCGGACACGAGATCTTTTCGGCGCCGCCTGTGGCGGCTCGCCGAGACGGTGACCACGCCGGCACTGCCCAGCGACTACCTCGACCTGATCGCCCCGCTTCGCGCCGGTGCCGACCTGCGTGGCCGGATCGTCGCCGTGCACCCGGAGACCCGGGACGCGGCGACCCTGCTGATCCAGCCCGGCCGCAGCTGGCGCGGACACGTCCCCGGCCAGTACGTCCGGCTCGGTGTCGACGTCGACGGGGTGCGCCAGTGGCGGGCCTATTCGGTCACCTCAGCCCCCGGCCGGCGCGCCGACCCGATCTCGGTGACGGTGAAGGCGATCCCCGACGGCGTGGTCAGCAACCACCTGGTCCGCCGGATCCGACCGGGCACGATCGTGCAGCTCGACCAGGCGTGCGGCGACTTCGTGCTGCCGGAGCGGGCACCGTCGCGGGTGCTGTTCCTCACCGCGGGCAGCGGCATCACTCCGGTGGCCGGGATGCTGCGTTCGGGGGCCCTGGACGGCAGCGACGTGGTGCTTGTGCACTCGGCGCCCACCGCCGCGGACGTGGTCTTCGGCGCGGAGCTACGCGGCCTCGCCGAGCGCGGTGCCATCCGCCTGATCGAGCGGCACACCGAGGTCGAGGGCCTGCTGGACGTGACCGAGCTCGACACCCTGGTCCCCGACCACCTGGAGCGCCAGACCTGGGCGTGCGGCCCGCTCGGGCTGCTCGACGCGGTGGAGGAGCACTGGTCGGTTCGCGGCCACGCCACGCGGTTGCACACCGAGCGGTTCCGTCCCACCGTGATCACTGCGGGTGACGGCGGGACCGTCACCTTCACCCGCTCGTCGGTGACCGTGGCGGCCGCTGGCGCCACCCCGCTGCTGGATGCCGGCGAGAACGCCGGTGTGCTCATGCCGTCGGGCTGCCGGATGGGCATCTGCTTCGGCTGCGTGCTGCCGCTGCGCCAGGGCGCGGTCCGCGACCTGCGTAACGGCCAGCTCACCACCGCCCTGCCGGGCGACGGCGTACGCGTACAGACCTGCGTGTCTGCCGCCGCCGGCCCGTGTGAACTCGAGATCTGATCGGAGAACGACCGACGTGACTGTGATCCAGAAGAAGGCCGACAACCCGATCGCCCACCTCACCGCCGAGGACATCGAGACCCTCGGCAAGGAACTCGACGCCATCCGGGAACGCGTGATCGCCTCCCGGGGCGAGCGGGACGCCGCGTACATCCGCAAGGTCATCTCGACGCAGCGGAAGCTGGAGATCGGCAGCCGCGTGGTGCTGCTGTTCTCGCTATTCCCGCCGGCCTGGATCGTCGGCACCGCCGGGCTCTCGGTGGCGAAGATCCTGGACAACATGGAGATCGGGCACAACATCCTGCACGGCCAGTGGGACTGGATGCGGGACCCGAAGATCCACTCGACCAGCTGGGACTGGGACCACGTCGCCCCGGCCGACCAGTGGAAGCAGTCACACAACGAGCTGCACCACCGCTACACGAACGTGGTCGGCAAGGACAACGACCTCGGCTACGGCATCATGCGGGTCGACGAGGACCAGCCCTGGCACCCGGCTCACCTCGGGCAGCCGCTGTACAACTTCCTCAACGCCTGCTTCTTCGAGTACGGCATCGCGGCGTACGACCTCGACCTGGGCAACAAGCTGAAGGACGGGGGCCACAAGGACCCCGAGTTCCGCACCAAGGTCCGCGCCGTCGGCCGGAAGATCCGCCGCCAGGTCCTCAAGGACTACCTGCTGTTCCCGCTGCTGTCCGGCCCGTCGTTCCTGCACACCCTGGCCGCCAACTTCACCGCGAACCTGATCCGCAACTGGTGGAGCCACTCGGTCATCATGTGCGGGCACTTCCCGGAGGGGGTGGAGACCTTCGAGAAGACCTCGATCGAGGGTGAGACCCGGGGGGAGTGGTACGTGCGGCAGATGCTCGGCTCGGCCAACATCAGCGGCAGCCGGCTGCTGCACATCATGACCGGCAACCTGTCGTACCAGATCGAGCACCACCTCTTCCCCGACCTGCCGAGCAACCGTTACCAGGAGATCGCGCCGGAGATCCGGGCGTTGTTCGACCGGTACGGGCTGAAGTACACCACCGGCTCGCTGCCTCGGCAGGTCTTCTCCGCGTGGCGGAAGGTCTTCCGGCTCGCCCTGCCGAACCGCCGCCAGCCGGCACCCCCGGCGAACTCGCTCGAGGATCCCGCCGACCACCCCACCCCAACCCTCGTAGCCGCCTGACCGCCGCGCCTTAAATCGCCAGGGCCCCGCTGACCCAGCAACAACCCTGAAGTTGCTCACCACGAGCGTGGGGTGGGTGGGTCGGGGTCAGCGCCGGTTGGGGTAGTTGTGGGCGGACTGGCGGCCCTTGACGAAGGCCAGCACGATCACCACGGCCAGCGCGATGAGGCCGATGATGACCAGCCAGCGGACCGCTTCGAGGAGCAGCCCGAGCAGGACCAGCGCCCCGGCGACCACGCCGACGACCCAGAGCATGGCACGCATCTCCACCTCCCAACCGGCCGCCCGGCCGGTCCGGGCGCGATTGCCGAACCGGCTACCCGTTTCCACCCGGATGATGCCGTCTGCGCGGCGTACAACCAGCGGGTGCTTCCTGGGCCACCACGTCCCCCGGGGCGCCGGTGGGTAGCGCGGCGGCGACCGGTGCCCCGGCCGCACTGCGCGCGGAACGGCGCGCGGCGCTCGGAAACGCGGGGGCGATTTCCGAGGCGCGTCAGGGCGGCCCTCAGCCGGGAAGCTGCCCCAGGTAGACGGTGTTGGCCGACTCGCCGCCGGTAAGCGGGTTGGCGAACCGCACCACGTGACTGTGGTGGGTGGGGAACACGGCGGCCAGGTTGGCTTCGAAGTCCGGGTCCGGTGGGTCGTCCGACCAGAGCGCGAAAACGCCGCCCGGATGCAGCAGCCGCGCCAGCCGGCGCAACCCGTCGGGCCGGTAGAACGCGGCGTGGCTCGGATGCAGCGGGTGCCGGGGGGAGTGGTCGACGTCCAGCAGCACCGCGTGAAAACGACGCCCGGCGTCGTCGGGGTCGAGACCGTCCGACCCGGCCACCCGGGCGAAGAAGTCGGCCCGCACCAGCCGGGTACGCGGGTCCGTGGCCAACCCCGCGGCGAAGGGCAGCAGGCCGCGCCGGTGCCAGTCGATGACGTCCTCGACCGCCTCCACCACCAGCAGGGAGGCGACCCGGTCGTCCGCCAGCGCGGTCCGGGCGGTGTAGCCGAGGCCCAGCCCGCCGACGACGACGTCGAGGCGGTCACCGGCCAGCGGCGCCAACCCCAACCGGGCCAGCTCGACCTCACCGGTGGTGAACAGGCTCGACATCAGGAACTCGTCGTCGAGCTTGACCTCGTACACGTCCAGGTCGAGCCGGGGATCGCGACGTCGGCGCAGACTGATCTCGCCGATAGGTGTCGGTCGCCAGGCCAGTTCCTCGAAACGTACGCTCACCGCCGGGATGCTACCGGCCGGTGAGCCGCCGCGAGCGGCCCGACGCACGGTCCTCGGGACATCGACGCAGCGCATATCCTGTGCCCCGATCGTCTCGCCGGAGGGAAAGCGATGCCGTCGCGGCAGGATCAGCTGCACTCGTACCAGTTCAACGTCCAGCGGACGGTGGCCGCGCTGGTGACCCGGGAGACCGATCCGGCGCAGTCACCGATGCGCCGGCTCGCCGGAGCCGGGATGGCCAGCGTGCTGGTGGCGGTCATCGGGCTGGGTGCCGCCGCCCTGTACGGCCTCTTCACCGGCGGCGGCACGAAATGGCGCGACGCCGGTGTGGTAATCGTCGAGAAGGAGTCCGGCGCCCGGTTCGTCTACCGGGACGAGAAGCTGCATCCGGTGCTCAACTACGCCTCCGCGCTGCTCATCATCGGCGCGCAGCGGCCGAGGACCGTACTGGTGTCCCGCCGATCGATCGACGGGGTGCCCAGGGGGCTGCCGTTGGGCATCCGCGACGCCCCCGACTCGCTGCCTCCGGCGGCCCGGCTGGCCACCGCACCGTGGACGGTCTGCTCGGTGCCCCCGACCGAGGACGGAGCCGTGGCACGGTCGGTGCTGCTGGTGGGTGCCGACGGCACCGGCAGCCGACCGCTGGGCCGGGACGCACTGCTGCTGCGTGATCCCGACGGCCGGCTGCACCTGCTCTGGCAGCAGCGGCGCCACCTCATCCGGGACACCGACCGGGTGCTGGCCGCGCTCGCGACCACCCGTTCGCGGTCCGTCCCGGTGGCCGCCGCCCTGCTCAACTCGGTGCCGGCCGGCCTCGACCTGGCCCCACTGAACCCGCCGCACCTGGGCCGGCGGTCCACCCGGGTCGCCGAGGCCCGGATCGGTGACGTGCTGGTGGTGCGCAACTCCGGCGGCGGGCGGCAGTACGCGGTGGTGCTGCGCGACGGGCTCGCCGGCATCACCGAGCTACAGGCCGGCCTGCTGCTCGCCCGTACCGGTCAGCGGGAGCCGGAGCAGATCAGCCTCGGCCGGTTCGCCGCCCTGCCACAGCTGCCCGACCTCGTCCCCGCCGGTCCCGATGCGCCGCCGGCTGCCCCGCCCCGGCTGGCCACGCCGGACCCGTCGACCATCTGCGCGCGGGTCGGCGACGACACCGGCGCGGTCGAGCTGCGGCTGGGTGTGGAACTTCCGACGCTGGCCCGGGCGGCGGTACAGCCGACCGACGCGACGACCGCTGACCACGTGCTCGTGGAGCCGGGACGAGGCGCGGTCGTCGAATCGGTCGCGGCGCCGGGTGCCACCGGCGGCGCGATCTCCGTGGTGACCGACCTCGGCCGCCGGTACGCGCTCGCCGGCCCCGAGGTGACCGGCATGCTCGGCTACGCGGACGTGCAGCCCGTCCGACTGCCCGCAGGCGTGGTCAGCCTCGTACCCGCCGGTGCGTCGCTCGACCCGGATGCGGCCCGCCAGCGCGCCGCCCCAGCCTGACCTGCTCGGACGCGCGTCGCGGAAGTGGTAGGAAATTTCTCGGCGCGGGCTGTCGAATCCGGTGACTCCCGCTCGTCGCACTGACGACAGCACGGCAGACCAACACCAAGGAGCAACCAGATGCGTACCCTGATCGCCACCGCGTTCGTCTCGCTCGACGGCGTCATCGAGGCACCCGGCGGAGAGCCGGGCTACCGCAACTCGGGCTGGACCTTCAACGACATCGCCTTCGACGAGGCCGCCTACGAGATCAAGGGCCGCGAACAGGACGAGGCCACGGCGATGATGATGGGCCGGGTCAGCTACCAGGCGTTCGCGCCGGTGTGGCCGGACATGACCGTCGAGTTCGCCGGCTACAACGCGATGCCGAAGTACGTCGTGTCCACCAGCCTCAAGGAGCAGGACCTGGTGTCCAACTGGGGGGAAATCGTCATTCTCCGGTCGCTTGACGACGTCGCCGCGCTGAAGCAGACCGAGGGCGGGCCGATCAGCATCCACGGCAGCGCCACGCTGAACCGGAACCTCTCCGACGCCGGCCTGATCGACCGCTATCACCTGCTGGTCTTCCCGGTCCTGCTCGGCGCGGGCGAGCGGCTGTTCTCCGACACGGACCGGGACAAGCAGAACCTCAAGCTCGTCGAGAGCGAGTCCTACGCCAACGGCATCCAGAAGCTGGTCTACGACGTCGTCCGCTGACCAGCCGACCGGCCCGGCCGGGGGTCCGGTCCCGTCCCGCCTGAACGTCGTGCCGTGCTGGGTGCATCTGTTGTCGCTCTGACGACAACAGATGCACCCACAGCGAAAGCTGCGTCCGGGTACGGAAGCGGGTCAGCGGCTAGGCACCGGCCGGATGCTCATGGCGATGGCGTCGGCCACCTGTTCGGGCGGCTGGGACGCGTCGACCACATGAGCGCCGGTTACGGCGGCGAAGCTGGTAAGCGCCCGGGCGACATGATCGTGTCGCCATTGGCGGGCAGCGACATCGATCTGGTCGGCATCGATGCGGGCACGTAACTGCTCCTCCGGGAGCGTGAGCACGACCTCGCGCACCTCGACGCCGTCCGCACGGATACCGTCGAGAATCTGCTCGCGGTACGCGGGGTTGATCAGGCTCATCGGCGCGACCCAGATGTGAGGGTACTGCTGGGCGAGACCGCTCATCGTCTCGACGACGAGGTGACGCCACAGTGGAAGATCCTGGAAGTCGCCGGTCGGCGAGGTGATGAACCGCGTCAGCAGGTAACCCACGTACTCGGGGTCGAAAACTTTGGCATCCGGAAGACGCTCCATGAGCAGACCCGCCGTGGTCGTCTTGCCGACGCCGAAGGCGCCGTTGATCCAGACAATCATGCCGAGGATGCTCCCACGGCGACGATCAGGCTGACGGCTGCCTATTGGTACTCGGCCGCGACTTCCTCCGCCTCGGCGAGGAACTCGTCCAGTTCGGTGACGCTCAAATTCATGTCCAGGAGTATCTGGACGAGAACGAAGATCTCGGCGTCGAGCACGGTTTCGGCGGGCATGTTGTCGACCAGCTCCGGTTCGCCGAGGGCAGCGCGGATGAGACCCTCCATTTCGAGGGCCGGCGGGGTGCCTACGTCTTGGTAACGTGCGCGGATTGTCGACACCCAGGCGGCGACGTCGGTGGGTGTCGCGTCGGGGGCGAAGTGCCGGTTGACGGCCAGGGCGAACGCGGCTCCGATGACGTAGGGGGTGCCGGCCTGGCCGCTTCGGCGAATCTCGTCGCACAGTGCGTCGGCGGTGTCCCAGTCGGCTCGGGCCATGGCCCGGATGACATCGCTGTACGGCTGTTCGTGCACCCTGCCTCATTCTTGGGTCGGTTGGGCTCTGGATCGGCCGCGGGTCACGGTTGCCGGGTCAGGCCGAGGACGGCGGCGAGGCGGGTGACGTCGGCGGGGGAGGTGCCCGCGCGAAGCACGGCGGTGAGTGCGGCGCGGGCGATCGGGCGCAGGCGGGTTTCGGCAGGGGCGATGCGGTCGGCGGTGACCAGGGCGCGTCCGGCGGCCTGATAGTCGCCGAGGGCGAGGTGGGCGCGGGTGATGTCGATCAGGTGGCCGGCGCGCTGTTCGGCGGGCAGCCGATGCCAGGCATCGGTGCTGACGGCGCGTTTGTGGGTGGCAATGGCGAGGCTGTTGTCACCGAGATTGGCGGCGGTCAGCGCCCGAGCGAGATCGACAGCGACCGGCCCGAACCCGGCACCATGTCCGGATACGTGGGCCAGGCGGGCGGCCTGATCGGTGAGGGTGCCGGCGGTGGTGGCGTCGCCGCAGGTGGCGGCGGCGAGGGAGGCTTCGACAAGCAGGACGCCGGCGAGGGCGACATCCTCCGGCGGGCTGTCAGGGCACGGCGACGGGCCGAGCCCATGCAGGGCGGTGCGGGCGACGACCAGGGCCAGCCGTCCGCGCCGCACCGCACGCAGCGCCTGCGCCAGGGCGACCACGGCGATCGCGGTACGCCGTGGGTCGCCGCCGGCAGCGGTCATCGCCCGGTCGGCGGCGAGCCAGGCCAGGTCGGGCTCGCCGAGTTTGACCAGAACCTGGGCGGCCAGCCGGTGCACCCGAACCAAGATGTCGACAGTGGCCACCGGCCTGCCGGGGGCTGCGGTGTGGCGGGCGTCGGCGAGCAGGCCGGGCAGGATCCGGAGCAGCTGGGAATACTGGGCGTGCCGGTACGCGACGAGCGCGTACCCGACCTGCCGGTCAAGGTCCGCCGTCGTGCCACAGCTGGTGGGGATGTCGTAACGGGCGAGGGCCTCCCGTACCCGCTCCACGGCGGCCGTCATCTCGGTGACCGTCGGCTGCCGGCTGTCGCGTCTGACCAGCACGCCGGTGGCGACCCCGAGCGCCCCGGCGACCGTCTCGATCACCGACAGCCGATCGAGTCGGCGGGCACCCCGTTCGATCTTGTCGATCCAGCTCTTCGACTTGCCGATCCGGTCCGCGAAGACCTGCTGACTCATCCCACGGCGAACCCGTAGCTGCGCGATGCGCCGCCCGATCGGCAGTTCCTGCCGGCTGCTGCCGGTCATCGTCGCGCCGCCGAACCGATGGCATCCGTGGACGCTCCGCAGCGCGGGCACCACCGTGCCTTCACCTTGAACGCGAACAACCCCGAGAGAAACCCCAGCAGTACGCCGCCGAGCACCATCATCGCCACCCTCATGTGGTCAGTTCATCCAGTCGCGACAGTGATGTGAGGAGGTGCGCATGGTGCCTACCGGTGCGGACCGGTGGCGAGGGCGCTTTCGTTCACACCCCTCCGTTACTCTCCGTGTGATGACTGTTGCAGGCGAGGGGTGGGGGCGTGGTATCCAGCGGAGAGACGATCACCCGGCTGCTGGCCGAGGTGGGCTGGCAGCCTGAACAACTCGCCCGACGTCTGAATGAATGCGCCGAACGGCATGGCCGCACGGAGCGGTTGCATGTCAAGACTCCGTACAAGTGGAAGAAGGGTGATGCACCCCGTAGCCCCTGGCCTTCGCTGACCACCGCCTTGCTGTCCGAGCAGTTGCAACGGACGATCACTCTCGATGAACTGGGCTGGCCCGATGACGGTTTCGAGGCGGTACCCGCCTCGGCCGGTCTGGAGCTGCCCTGGTCCCCGGCCGGGGCCTTGCGGGCCGCCGAGGTGGTGAACGAACCTGAGGGGATGATGCACCGACGGATGTTTCTCACTCTGCTCGGTTCCGCACTGACCTCACCTGCGCACGAGTGGCTGATCTCCCAACCTCCGCGAGCCGTGGCGTCGGCAACAGGCCGGCCGATCTCCAGCGAAGTCGTCGACCACCTGGACGCGGTGACCGCCAGCCTCCGTCGCATGGACGATCACCTCGGCAGCGGCCAGACCCTCGGTATGGTCCGCCAACATCTGAGCACTGTGGTCGATGTGCTGCGTGATCGCAGCTACACCGACAGCGTGGGCCGACGCCTCCACGCCACCGCTGGAGAACTGCTGCGGCTTGCCGGTTGGCTTTCGTTCGACGGTGGCCACCACAGCCAGGCCCAGCGATTCTGGATCGCGGGGCTCTACCAGGCCCACACTGCCGGCGACCGCGGACTCGGGGCAAACATCCTCGGATTCATGTCCTGCCAGGCCAAAGACCTCGGTCAACTGCGTCAGGCCGTGACCCTCGCCGAGACCGCGCGGGCGAGCTACCCGGAATCCAGTCCGAAGGTGTCGACAATTCTCGACCTCAGGGCTGCCGAGGCGTACGCCAACAACCAGTCCGTGACCGACACCCGCCGCGCGCTCGACCGCGCCTTCGACCGCCTCACCGACAGGCGACCGGAACACGGCGACCCGGACTGGTCCTACTGGATCAACGAGGCGCAGGCTCACGCCCAAGCTGGATACTGCTACGTCAAGCTCGAACACTGGTCCCGTGCACGAGAGCACCTGCGAGCAGCGCTGCGGCTACAGAGCAGCGAGTACAGCCGGGAAGCTTCCCTGCGCAACGCCCTGCTCGCCACCACCTACGTGCGGCAGGCGCAACCAGACCTCGACAAGGCACTCGCTCTTGGCGAGCAGGCGGTGCAGACGCTCACGGGTCAGGTCACCTCCGCCAGGTGCACCAAACACGTACGCAATCTGGTCGGTGCCCTCGCCCCCTACCGTCGCACCCCCGCCGTCCGTCGCTTCTGCCTGGACGCCAGGGAACTCATCTCCGTGTGACCCCGCACGCGAGTGGCGGCGAGCGATGGCTTCACATGTACTCCGCCGCGACCGCCTCCGCCTCCGCCACGAACTCGTCGAGTTCTGCTGAGGTCAACTTCTTCTCAAGTAGCAGCTGCCCCAGGACGAAGACCTCGGCCGCGAGCATGGTCTCGGCGGAGATGTTGTCGATCAGTTCTGGTTCGCCGAGGGCGGCTCGGATCAGACCCTCCATCTCCAGGGCCGGCAGGGTGTCCCCGTCCGGATAGCGGGCACGGGTCGCGGACACCCAGGCGGCCACATCGCTGGGAGTGGCCTCGGCAGGAAAGTGCCGATGGACGGCGAGGGTGAACGCCGCTCCGATGACCTGGAGACCGCCGACCCAGCCACCCCGGCCAATCTCGGCGACGAGAGCCTCGGCGGCGTCCCAGTCAGCTCGGGCCAAGGCCCGGATCAGATCGCTCAGCGCCTGGACCGTCAACGCTTCAACCTCGCTATCGTTTTGCCGATCGTCCTCGCGAACCACCGCGCACTCACGCCTACCAGCAGGCCGACTATCACAAGATTCCCGGCGGCCTCTGCGCTGTCAATCTTCGGTCGTGCTGACGGGCTGGGGATCGTGGGGTTACCGGTCCCGGTGGAGTGCGTCCCGTCGGAGCCCTTGGGGCCCCGGAGCATCTTGATCATTTGCTGTGCGGCGTCCGTCGCGTTGACTGCGTTGTCCTGTAGCTCGTCGGCCTTCCGTACGGACCTGTTCAGTACTCCCCGCATCCGTTGGCGGCCCAGGTCGCGGCGGTCGCTGTCGGACAGGAGGTCCTCGCCGGATGGTGGGCCGGACGGGGCGATGGTTGCTTGCGGCGCCGAGCCCGGGGCGATGGCATTCAGGTACGCGGTGACATTCCGGGCGGCCTCGCTGCTCAACCGGGCGAGCCGGTGCGCCTTGTCGGCACCAGTGCGGCTGTGGCTCACCGCCGCGCGGATGCTCGGGTGGTCGGAGCCCTTGCCGGCCGTCGTGTATCGGGTGTTCGCCCCGGCGACGTCCGTGGCGGCACGGGTCGCCTGCACCGCGAGGCCGTCCAGTCGGTCCACTGCGGATCTGAGCTGGGCGATGACCTGCGCGAGCAGATCGCTCACCCCAGCAGCTTCCGGTAGGCGTTGCCGTTCTCCTGGGCCGCGCCGATGGCTCGCAGGGTCAATGTCACCTCGCGGATGGCGTCCGCGATGGCCTTGCGGGCCTGTTCCGCCTCCGCTCGTCGACTGTCGTGCAGGGTGGTGAGCGCCAGCCCGGAGACCTCGTCCAGGGCCGCGCCGACCCCTTCGATCGTGGCCTTGCCCTGGTCGAGCAGGTGGTTCGCCTCATCAAGGGCGGCCTTGACCTCGCCGATGCTCACGGGTTACCCGAGGATGCTGATGTACTGCCGGGCCGCCTGGGTGCTGCCCTGGAGCACCGTCGCCGCCTCGACCAGCCGCTGCTTGCTCTGCTCGGCCCGGTTGATCGCCTCCGCGATGGCGGGATGACCGGTGCCGGCCGCGACCGCGCGCAGCCGAGAAATCACCTGTTCGGTGCCGTCGATGGCGGACCGGATCTGGTTCGTCGTCGCGTCGCACTGCTCGGCTGCCTGGGCGAGCTCGGCCTTCACTTGCTCGATGCTGGCCATGCCGTCCTTCCGGTCCACCGCACGGGTCGCTGGTCAGTCACGTTTCGTGGCGAGGCAGACACTATCCAACATGAATCGTCTTCCGCAGCCCCTCCCACCCGAAGCCGAACCCGGCGTGGCAGGGCAGCCGGGTGAGCGCGGTCAGCCGTGCCAGGAGTGCCAGAGGGCGGCGTAGGCGCCACCGGAGCTGACGAGTTCGTCGTGGCTGCCGAGTTCGGTGATGCGGCCGTCCTCCAACACCGCCACCCGGTCGGCGTCGTGCGCGGTGTTGAGTCGGTGGGCGATGGCGATGACGGTACGCCCGTTGACCACGGCGGCGAGTGCCCGCTCGGTGCGCCGGGCGGTCGTCGGGTCGAGCGCGGCGGTCGCCTCGTCGAGGATCAGGGTGTGCGGGTCGGCGAGCACCAGCCGGGCCAGCGCGAGCTGTTGGGCGTCGGCGGCACCAAGTTCGCGGGCACCGTCGCCGAGTTGTGTGTCGAGTCCGTCGGGCAGGTCGGCGTACCAGTCGGCGCTCACGGCTGCCAGTGCGGCGCGCATCTGCGCGTCGGACGCGTCGGGTGCGGCGAAGGCGAGATTGTCGCGCAGCGTACCGATGAAGACGTGGTGTTCCTGGGTGACGAGGGCGATCCGGCGACGTCGCTCGGCCGGGTCGAGGTCGGTGACCGCAACGCCGTCGAGGCTCACCAAGCCTTCGCGTGGCATGTCTATACCGGCGAGCAGCCGGGCGAGGGTGGACTTTCCCGCGCCCGAAGGGCCGACGATGGCGAGGCGCTCTCCGGGGCGCACCACCAGGTCGATCCCGTGCAGCACGTCGGGGCCGTCGGCGTACGAGAAGTGGGCGCCGCGCACGACGAGTTGCCCGGACCGGGCGGTCGCCGGGCCGCGCGGTCGCGGTGTCCCGGCGGTGACCGGGGTGGCGGCGGGTTCGCTCTGCTGGCCGACACCGAGCACCCGGGCGAACGAGGCGAGGCCGCGTTGGGCCTGTTCCATCCATAGCAGCAGTCGATCCAGCGGCTCGATCGCCTGCTGAAGGTAGAGCGCCGCGGCGACCACCTCGCCGAGGGTCACCATGCCACGGTCCAGCAGAAAGCCGCCGAACAGCAGCACCACCGCGATCGGAAGTGCGTAACTCGCCTCCACCACCGGGAAGAAGACCGACCGCAGCGCCAGGGTGGCCCGGCGGGTGGCCCACACCCGGCCGATGCGCTGCCTGCCGTGCGCGATGCGGTCGGCACCGAGGCGGAGCGCCTCGACGGTGCGGGCACCCTCCGCGGTCGTGGTCAGCGCCTCGGTCAGCTCGGCTGTCGCGGCACCTTCGGCAAGGTACGCCGGCCTGGCGCGACGCAGGTACCAGCGGGTGACCGCGACGATCGACGGTAGCCCGGTCAGGGCGACCAGCCCGAGCAGCGGGTGCAGCAGGAAGATCGCGCCGAAGAGCAGTGACAACTGCGTTCCGGCGATGACCATGACGGGCACCACGTCCCGCACGGTGGTCCCGACGGTCGTCACGTCCACCGAGCTGCGGGTGGCGAGTTCGCCGGTGCCGGCCCGTTCGATGACGGCGATGGGCAGGTCGAGCGTTCGCGCGACGAATGCCTCGCGGAGCCGGGCGACGGCGCGTTCGCCGAATCGGTGACCGGCGTACTGGGCGTACCGGGTGAGCAGCCCGTGGGCCAGCACGCAGCCGCCGATCGCGAGGGCCAGGCGGTCCACCGCGGCGGCGCCGCCACCGGCGGCGACCTCGTCCACGATCCGGCCCAGCAGCCACGGCGTGGCGAGCCCGGCGACCGCGGCGGCGCCGTGCAGCACCAGTACGACGGCGACCGCGCGACGGTCGGCGGCGATGAGGCCCAGCGCGGCGCGGCGGACGACCTTTCGGTTCGCGACGGGCAGCCCGCTCACCGAAGTGACCTGTCGGCGTCGGCGGACTCGCTGTCACGGGACACCAGGGCCCGGTAACTCGGGTCGCGTTCGAGTAGTTCGGTGTGGCTGCCGGCGGCGATGATCCGATCGTGGCGCAGGTGTGCGACCAGGTCGGCGCGACCGAGCAGCAGCGGTGAGGTGGTCAGCACGACCGTGGTTCGTCCGGCCCGCGCCGCCCGGAGCCGCTGCGCGATGCGCGCCTCGGTGTGCGCGTCCACGGCCGAGGTCGGGTCGATGAGGATCAGCACGTCCGGCTCGGCGAGCAGAGCGCGGGCCAGGCGTACGCGTTGCCGCTGGCCGCCGGAGAGGGTCCGGGCCCGCGTACCGACCGGCATCGCCAGCCCGTCGGGGTGGGCGTCGACCACATCCTCCGCCGACGCCGTGCGCAGCGCCGTGCCCAGGTCGGTGTCGCTGGCGCCCGCCCGGACGTGCAGGACCTCGCGCAGGGTCCCGGCGAAGAGGTAGGAGTCGTGGTCGGCGACGAGGATCCGGGCCCGCACCTCGTCCAGCGCGATGCTGGTCAGCGGTACGCCACCCCAGGTCACCTCGCTGGCGACGAACCGCCCCAGCCGGTCGGCCAACGCGTTCGCCTCGGCCGGGTCGTCGGCGGCGACGGCCAGCAGTCGCCCGGCGGGCACGGTCAGCCCGGTCGCGGGGTCGTGCAGGTCGGCGGGCCGGTCCGGCGGGGGAAGGGCCTGCGTCCCGCCGATCGGCGCCGGGGGGCCGGCCTCGTCCGGCCTCAGGTTGAGCAGTGCGACGATCCGGCGGGCGGCAACCCGCCCCCGGATCACCTGGTAGCTGCCTTCGAGCAGGAACCACACCGGCACGATGAGCACCGCCACGTATCCGTAGACGGCCACCATCTGCCCGATGGTGATGTCACCGGCCGAGGCCATTCGCGCCGCCAGCCACACCACGGCGGCCAGGAACACGCCCGGAATGACGATCGTCAGCGACTCGATCCAGCTGTTGACTGCGCCGACCCGGTACCCCTCGGCCAGCAGCCGTTGTGAACGGGCCGCGTACCGGCGGGCGAACAGTCCCCGCCCACCGACCCCGGCGAGCACGCGCAGCCCGGCCACGATGTCGGCGGCGCGGGTGGTGAGCAGGCCCTGCTGGTGACGGTAGACCGACTCGACCCGTTCGAGGCGGCGCAGCAGCGGCCCGACCAGCAGGACCACCGCCGGCACGCCGAGCAGCACGAACACCGCCAGCAACGGGGACACCGACCACAGCAGAAGGGCGACGAAGACGTACGCGAGGACGGCTCCCACGCCCGGCCCGGTCATCGTCAGCACCGCAGAGGTGTGGGTGATGTCTGCACCGCCCACGGTGGCGACCTCCCCGGCGGCGAGCCTGCGGGGCAGCACGGCACCGATCCGGGACAGGTGCCGCAGCAGGACGGCGGCGGACCGGGCCGACGCGTCCTCCCGGACGAACGTCATCGTGCGGTGCCGCATGATGCCCAGGCACGCCAGGACCATCCCGGCGACCACGATTGCGGCCACCCACCACAGCAGCGTCCGGTGGTCGGCGGGGCGCAGCCCGTCGTCGATGGCACGGGCGACGAGGTACGGCCGGACCGACAACCCGAGCATCCAGGCCGTGCCGAGGAGGCCGCCGCGCAGCACCCGCCACGGCTGACAGCGGACCAGCCACCAGATGTACCTCAGTGGCCCCCTCGTGTCCGGCGTGCCCGGCTCGGCATGAGGGAGCTGTGGGGGCATCCGTACAGGTTACGATCCGCCTCGGGACGCCTCCACGCCAATATCCGCCGCAGTGGCGGACTCGCCGGGCCGGGGGAGCGGCGATCAGGCGGGACGGCGCAGGATGGTGACGGCGAAGTCCGCGTCGTCGCGCCATGGGCGCAGGTCCCAGGTGGCGAAGCGGTGTTCCAGGCGCAGCCCGGCACCGACCGCGTCGGCGTCGAAGTCGGTAAGCGGATACCCCCGGTCGGTGCCGAATCCGACCGCGACCACGCCGTCCGGCCGCAGGTGCGCGGCGACCCGGCTGAGCACCTGACGTTCGGTGCCGGCGGCGACGAAGGCCAGCACGTTGCCGGCGAGCACCGCCGCGTCGAACGGCTCGCCCTCGCCGGCCGTCGCGAGATCCAGTTCGGCCAGGTCGGCGACGAGCCAGCGGGGCGTCGGATGATCGGCGCGGGCCGCGTCGATCAGGACCGGGTCGGCGTCCACCCCGACCACCGTGTGCCCACGCGCGGCCAACTCGGCGCCCACCCGACCGGTGCCGCAGCCGGCGTCGAGGATCCGGGAGGCCGGCGGCACCAGCGTGTCGAGCAGCCGGGCCTCCCCGGCCAGGTCCGCACCTTCGGCCGCCAACTGCCGGAACCGGTTGACGTACCACTGCGAGTGCTCGGGACCGGTGTCGGTGGCCCAACGGGTCGGATTGTTCATGTCTGCACCGTATCCGGGCCGGCTCAGGGAAGCCGTCCGGCGGCCGGAACAGACGAACGGTAGGTATCCGGAGGCCATCTCGCGCGCTACCATGTCGTGACTCATGGTGAACCGAACTGTTCCGCCGGCAAGGCCGGGCCCGGCTGTAGGCGCTGATGCCGTCGGCGAACATGGTCGGCTGTGGGAGTTGGCCCGCGCCACCCTCGACGGCAATTGGGCGGGCGGACACACCGTGCCGTCACGCACCCTGTACCCGCACCAGTGGAGCTGGGACTCCGCGTTCATCGCGATCGGCTGGGCGCATTCCCGCCCCGACCGCGCCTGGTCGGAGCTGACCAGCCTGTTCCGCGCCCAGTGGCGCGACGGCCGGGTGCCGCACATCGTGTTCAACCCGGCCGTGTCCGGCAGCGCCTATTTTCCCGGGCCGGGATTCTGGTCGTCGTCGTCCGTCGAGGGGACGCCCCCGATGGCCACGTCCGGCCTGGTGCAGCCGCCCGTGCACGCACTGGCCGCCTGGCACGCGTACCGTCGGGTGCCGTCGGAGGAAAGCCGTGCCGCGTTGCGTCGGCTCTACCCGCATCTGGTGGCGCAGCAGCGCTACCTCGCCACCTGCCGCGATGTCGGTGGCGCCGGGCTGGCCAGCATCGTGCACCCGTGGGAGTCCGGACTGGACAACAGCCCGGCCTGGGACGCGCCGATGTCCGCGGTGCCGGCGGAGGCGGCGGTGCTGCGCGCGTACCGGCGTCGCGACACCGTGCACGCCGATCCCACCCACCGACCCACCGACCTGGACTACGCGCGGTACGTCACAATCGTCACCGAGTACCGTGCTGGCGGTTACCGCGACGACGGCCTGGCCGACCGGCATCCGTTCCTGGTGGAGTGTCCGTTGTTCAACGCGGCGATGGGCGCCTCGGAGTCGGCGCTCGCCGGGATCGCCGAGGTGATCGGCGCCGACCCGGGCCCGCACCGGGAGCGGGCGGTCGCGATCACCGAGGCCGTGGTGACCCGGTTGTACGACCCGGACAGCGGCACCTTCCACCCGCGTGACCTGCGTACCGGCCGACTGACGCCGGCCCGTACGGTGCTCGGCCTGGCCCCGCTGATCCTGCCCGGCCTGCCGGCGCGACAGGTCGAGGCGGTGCTCGCCGAGGCCCGCTCGGCCCGCTTCGGTGTCGCCGCCCGGATGGACCGGCCACTGCCCAGCCACGACCGCACCGGCACCGACTTCGAGCCGCTGCGCTACTGGCGCGGCCCGAGCTGGATGAACGTCACCTGGCTGATCCGGCGTGGACTGCTGCGGCACGGACACGACCGGTTGGCGGCCGGACTGCGCTCCTCGATGATCGACCTGGTTGCCGCGGCCGGTTGCCACGAGTACTTCCATCCGGACACCGGTGCCGGCCTGGGCTCACCGGCGTTCAGTTGGACGGCGGCACTGCTGCTGGACGTGCTGGCCGACTGACCGGCGCGGCGAGACCTGCCGGTGCCCTGCCCGGGGTGGCGCGGCGGGTGGCGCTGCCCGGGGGCAGGTAGGTTGCTGTCCAGGGTCGGCCGGCTGCCGCGCCGGTCCCGGGCGGCACCGTGACCGGGTGACCCGACTGGAGGGACGCGCAATGAGCCGGGACAGCTTCGACGAGCAGCTCGACCGGCTCACCGGCGTACTGGCGTTGATGAGCCGGGACGCCGGCGCGGCGATCCGGGGGGCCAGCACCGCGCTGCTGGAGGTGGACCGGGGTGCGGCCGAGGCGGTGCTCGCCGGTGACGCCGTGCTGGACGCCCGGCGGGCCGAGGTGGAGGCGATGATCCCCGAGGTGCTGGTACGGCACCAGCCGGTCGCCTCGGACCTGCGCCTGGTGGTGTGCGCGCTGCGGATCGCCGGTGCCCTGGAACGGATGGGTGACCTCGCGGTGCACGTCGCGAAGGTCGCGCTGCGCCGGCACCCGATCGGGGTGGTCCCGGAGCCGGCGATGCCGGTGATGACGGCGCTGGCCGAGGCGGCGGCGCGGGTGGCGGACAAGTGCGCGGTCGTGCTCGCCACCCAGGACCGGCTCGACGCGATGCAACTCGGGCTGGACGACGACGAGGTCGACGCCGCGCAGGAACGCCTGCTGTCGCTGCTCGTCTCCGGCTGGCCGTACGGGGTGGAGTCCGCGATCGACCTGGCCCTGCTCGGCCGCTACTACGAGCGCTACGCCGACCAAGCGGTGAACGTCGCCCGCCAGGTCGTCTACCTGGTGACCGGCACCATCCGGCTCTGACGAGGCGCGCGAGGGCCAGCAGGCGGCGTACAAAAATCCGGACATCCGGTACGGCGCGTTCGCAACGTCACATCCCGGCTCCCAGGTGGCCACCACCGAGCCGGCAAGTTCACTTTTCGTTCACCTGGGTCCGGGAGTCCGGCTACCTGCGCCTCCTAACTTGACTCGCGTACGGCCCGGACGGGCTGATGCACCCCGATAGAGAGGCTTACCTGGTGAACCGCAACGTGCTTTCGCGGCGCGTCCTTGCTGGCGTCGCGCTTGCCGCGCTCGCGCTTACCGGCTGTGGTAGCAACGACAACAGCTCGGAGCCGGGCGGCAGCGGCGGCGACAGCGCCTACGCCGACCTGTCCGGCGAGTTGAAGGCGTCGGGCGCCAGCTTCCCGGACGCTTACTACCAAGAGGTCATCGAAGCCTTCAAGAGCGAGGCCTCCGACGTGACGGTCAACTACAACTCGACCGGCTCCGGCACCGGCAAGAAGCAGTTCGGTGAGGGTCTGGTCGACTTCGCCGGCACCGACAGCCTGGTGAAGGACACCGACGGCGTGACCGCCGGCTCGTTCATGTACGTGCCGACGGTGGCGGCCCCGATCACGGTTTCCTACAACCTTGAGGGTGTCGACAAGCTCCAGCTCAGCCCGGAGACGCTCGCCAAGATTTTCCAGACCGACATCAAGACCTGGGACGACGCGGCCGTCAAGGCCGACAACCCGGGTGTCGAGCTGCCCAACACGCCGATCACCGTCGCGCACCGCTCGGACGGTTCCGGCACCACCAGCAACTTCACCAAGTACCTCGACGCCGCTGCCGCGGGCACCTGGAAGCTCGGCAGTGGTGACACGGTGGCCTGGCCGGCCAGCACGCAGGGTGGCGAGAAGAACACCGGTGTCGCCCAGATCGTGCAGCAGACCAACGGCGGCGTGGGCTACGTCGACCTGAGCGACGCCAAGGCCACCGGCCTCAAGTTCGCCGCCATCAAGAACAAGGACGGCCAGTTCGTCGAGCCGTCGCTGGAGGGCACCACCGCCGGCCTGGAGGGTGCCGAGGTCGCCGAGGATCTGAGCTACAACCCGCTCAACGCCGCCGGTGCCTCCGCCTACCCGATCACCGCGCCGACCTTCATCATCGTCAAGACCTCCTACGACGACGCGAACAAGGCCGCGCTGGTCAAGGGCTTCCTCACCTACCTGCTCAACGACGGCCAGGAGTTGGCCGAGGAGGTCGACTTCGCACCGCTGCCGGCCTCCCTCAAGGAGAAGGCGCTGGCCCAGGTCGAGAAGATCCAGGGCTGATCAAATCAAGATCGCTAGGGCGTTCCAGCTGGGGACGGGATCACGTCGATCCCGTCCCTAGCGGGGTACCTGAGCTGGAGTGAAGATGACCTTGACGAACAATCCCCCCGCCGCCAAGCCGACGTTGACCCAGCGCGGCAGCAGCGCCCTCGGCGACCGCGTCTTCTCCTGGTGGACGCTCGGCACCGGCCTGCTGGTGCTGGCCATCCTCGGGCTGATCCTGATCACCACCGTCCGGGAAGCCTGGCCCGCGTTCGACGCGATGGGCCTGCGCTTCATCACCGAGCGGGTCTGGGACCCGAACCCGGCCACCGGGGACGCCATCTTCGGCGCGCTGTCGTTCGCGTACGGCACCGCGGTCTCGTCGCTTATCGCGTTGCTGTTCGCGGTGCCGGTCTCGGTCGGCATCGCGCTGTTCCTGACCGAGTTGGCACCGCGTCGGCTGCGCGGCCCGGCGGTGACCGTGATCGACCTGCTGGCCGCCGTACCGTCGGTGGTCTTCGGCCTCTGGGGCATCCTGGTCGTGGCACCCGCCCTGGTCCCGATCTACCAGTGGATGCACGACGTCCTCGGTGGCATACCGCTGCTCGGCCGCCTCTTCGGCCCGGTGGCCAGCGGCCGGAACTTCATGACCGCCGGCCTGATTCTCGCGATCATGGTCACCCCGATCATCACCTCGATCACCCGCGAGGTGTTCAGCACGGTGCCGCGTGCCGACAAGGACGCCGCCCTCGCCCTGGGCGCCACCCGGTGGGAGATGATCCGGGGCGCGGTCTTCCCGCACAGCTTCGGTGGGGTCGTCGGCGCGGTCATGCTCGGCCTGGGCCGGGCGATGGGCGAGACGATCGCGGTCGCCCTGGTCATCGGCGGCGCCACAAACATCACCGCCAACCTGTTCGCCCCCGGCAACTCCATGGCCGCCGTCATCGTGCAGCAGTTCGGTGAGTCCACCGGCACCTTCACCGCCGCGCTGATCGGCCTCGGCGTCGTGCTGTTCGCGATGACGGTGCTGGTCAACCTGCTCGCCCAGGTGGTCGTCCGTCGGGCCGAGGCCCGGATGAAGGGAAGCGTCGCGTGACTCTCACCGCACCACCCGCCGCCCGCCCGGCCGCCGGCGGACCCGATTTGACCCGGGCGGCGCTCTCCGGCCGCCGCCGGTTCACCAACCACCTCGCCACGGCGGCCATCTGGTTCGCCGTGCTGCTCGCCGTCATCCCGCTGGCCCTGGTGACCTACACCGTCATCGCCAAGGGCGGTGGGGTGATGAGCCTGTCGTTCCTGAACGAGGACATCCCCAACTCCTACCGCCGCGAAGGTGGTGGGATGGGCCCGGCGATCGTCGGCACGCTGCTCATCACCGGGATGGCCGCGTTGATGGCGATCCCGCTCGGCGTCTTCGGGGCGATCTACCTCAACGAGTACGGCAAACAACGGCCACTGGCCCGGATCATCCGGCTGATGTCCGACGTGATGACCGGCGTGCCGTCGATCGTGATGGGCCTGTTCATCTACATCTCCTGGGTGCTGCTCGTCGGTGAGCAGACCGGCTTCGCCGGCGCGTTGGCGCTGGCCTGCCTGATGCTGCCGGTGGTCATCCGCAGCAGCGAGGAGATGCTCCGGCTGGTCCCGGACGAGTTGCGGCAGGCGAGCATGGCGCTCGGTGCCCGCAAGTGGAAGACCACGCTGACCGTGGTGCTGCCGGCGGCGATCTCCGGGATCACCAGCGGCTCGCTGCTGGCCGTCGCCCGCGCAGCCGGTGAGACCGCCCCGATCATCATCGTCACCGGCATCGTCTTCTCGCCCAACTGGAACCTCTTCGACGGTTCCAACACGGCGCTGCCGGCGCAGATCTTCCGCAACGCCAGCCAGCCCTTCCCCGCCGCACAGGACCGGGCCTGGGGTGCGGCCCTGACGCTCATCGTGATCGTGCTCGGCTTCACGATCATCGCCCGATTCATCTCCAGCCGGTTCGCCATCAAGGAGCGCTGACATGGCCAGCAACGACACCAACCTCACCACCCGCCCGTCCGTGGCGGTGCACGCTCCCGGCACCACGACCTCCGGTGGCGAGTCCGCCGCCTCGGTGATGCAACTGCGCGACGTCAGCGTCTACTACGGCAGCTACGAGGCGGTCCGCGGCACCAGCATGCCGATCCAGCAGAACCAGGTCACCGCGATGATCGGGCCGTCCGGCTGCGGCAAGTCCACGGTGCTGCGGGCGCTCAACCGGATGAACGACCCGATCCCCGGGGCCCGGGTCAGTGGCGACGTCCTCTTCCACGGCCAGGACCTGTACGCCAAGGACATCGACCCGATCCAGGTGCGTCGGCGCATCGGCATGGTGTTCCAGAAGCCCAACCCGTTCCCCAAGTCCATCTACGACAACGTCGCGTACGGGTTGCGGATCAACGGCATCAAGGGCCGCCTCGACGACCACGTCGAGGAGGCGCTGACCAAGGCCGCGCTCTGGGACGAGGTCAAGGACAAGCTGCGCAAGAGTGCCCTGGCGCTCTCCGGCGGCCAGCAGCAGCGGCTCTGCATCGCCCGGACGATCGCCGTCAAGCCCGAGGTGATCCTGATGGATGAGCCCTGCTCGGCCCTCGACCCGATCGCCACGGCGAAGATCGAGGATCTGATCTTCGAGCTGACGAACGACTACACCATCGTGATCGTCACGCACAACATGCAGCAGGCGGCCCGGGTCAGCCACTACACCGCGTTCTTCACCGCCGAGGTGGACGAGGCGCAGGAGCGGCACGGGCGGTTGGTCGAGTTCAGCCAGACCGGCAAGCTGTTCACCAACCCCGCGGACAAGCGCACGGAGGACTACATCACCGGTCGCTTCGGCTGAGGCCGAACGCGACGGTCGACGGTGGGTCGCCGTCGTTCGAGGGTGACCCACCGGGCGTGGCTGGCTCGTCGTGACGCCCGGCCGTGCCCTGCAGACCCGTCGCCGACCTGTAGTGCGGGGGAACGCCCTGCGCGACCGAGGGTGTCGCGGCGGGCCTGAGCTGAACCGGAGCCGGTGTGCGATGAACAATCTCGTCGAGGCCACCAGGGGTGACCATCGATCCGACGGGCGTTTCGTGCTGCTCGTGGTGGACGACGAGGAGAGCGTCGGTGCCGCGTTGGTCGCCCAGTTGGCCGACCACCGGGTACGCGGCCACCACTTCGCGCACGCCGCCGAGGCGCTGCTGGCCGCCGGAGCGCTGCAACCGGACGCGGCCGTGGTCGCCGCCGGCCTGTCCACCATGAGCTGCACCGAGTTGGTGCGGCTGCTCGCCCGCCGGGCCGGCATCCCCACCGTGGTCGGGGTGGGCGACGAGGACGGCGGGGTGGCCGCCGCCGCCCTCAAGGCCGGTGCCACGGCCTGCGTACGGCGTCCCTACCGGGCCGAGGAGGTGCTGCCGATCCTGCGGGCCATCCGCCCGGACACCTCCGGCGCCCTCGATCCGCCGATCGAACTGGGCGGGCTGCGGGTGGACCCGGCGACGTTCGAGGTGAGCCTGGACGGTCGGACGGTGGCGCTGCCGCTGAAGGAGTTCCGACTGCTCTACTTCTTCATGACCCACGCGGAGCGGACGGTCACCCGCGAGCAACTGCTCGCCGCCGTCTGGGGTGGTGTCTCCGACGACACGTCGAACACCCTGACCGTGCACATCAAGCGGCTGCGCCGGCGACTGGCGCTGGACGGGGACCAGGCACCGATGATCGTGACCGTACGCGGCCTGGGCTACCGGTTCGTGCCCGCCCAGGCCACCGCAACTCCGTCGACGACGTGAGCATGTCGGCGCTGCCGCCGTACCCGCCGTCGGGGACGTCGACGGAGGGGATGGTCCTGGTGGCGGTTCCGCTGGCGTACGTCCCGCACGTGGCCCGGTTGCTGGCCGACCTCGACGCCCGGCAACGGGTGGGGCCGGCGCCCCGACGGCGGGCCGATCCGGTGCCCCGCCAGCCGGAGTCGGACTGGACGGTCGAGGATCTGCGCCGCCTCAGCCAGGGGCGCAGCGCCACCCACCGGACGGTCTGCGCCGTGCTCGACGCGCTCGCCGCCGAGCCGGAGCGGCGGTTCACGGTGGGGGATCTGGCCGAGGCCACCGGACGGCCCCGCAAGAAGATCATCGGTGCGATGGCGGGGTTGACCCGGCTGCTGAAGGCCCACTACGACTACGCCGGCCGGGGATTCCCGTTCGACCGGGTGCCCGGGCGGCCGGAAACCCCTCGGGAGCTGTGCTACACGATGGACCGGGTACGCGCCGCACGCTGGCGGGAGGCACAGCACCGGAACCCGGAGGCAGCCGGGGGAGTGGGCGCGCAGCCGGACCCGTGACCAGCCGCCCGGCGTGCCTCAGCTTCCGGCGTGCCTCAGCTTCCGGCGTGCCTCAGCTTCCGGCGACGGGGGTGGCCGAGCCGCGTCGGTTTCCGGCCGCAGCCTCCAGCCGACGGACCTGCTCGATCACCGCCACCACGACGGCGTGTCCCTCCGGCGACAGGCGGGCGTCGACCAGCCGCCGGGCCACCTGCCGGACGTGCGGGTCGGCCAGCAAGTGGACGAGGTCGTCGTCGGGTGGATCCCGATCGGCCGGCCGAGCGGTGAAGAACGAGGGCGGACGACCGAAGAAGGCGGCTATCGCCTCCACCACGGACCGTCGCGGGTCCGGTGCCCGGCCCTGACGCAGGTTGTTGAGGTGGGTGTGCGAGATCCGGCAGCCGCGCCGGGTCAACTCGCCGGCGACATGGCGGACGCTGTACGGCTTGCCGGTCGGGTCCGGGGTGGTGCGGAACAGCCAGTCGAGACGGTCGGCGAAGGTTTCGCCGGGGTGGTCAGGCTCCTCAAACATGGAGGCTCCTCGCACGGCGGAACACCATATTTACACGAGGACTGGACACGGAATCCAGCATTGACAGGACTCCTTACTGTACGCGTACGATGGCATTCGCCTGGCAACCCCAGCGGCCGGAAAGCTCCGGCCCGGCGGGTTGCCAGCGTGGTCTCTCGGGCCGGCACACGTGGTGGCGAACGGGGGCGCGACGTGTGCGTGTGAGCCGTACCCGGCGGCCGAGAGACCTCCGGGCGGCGCTCGTCCCGCCGGCCTCGCTCATGGTCGGTTCCTGGCGGGCCCGCCCGGGCACGGTACGAAACCGACCCGGACCCGGCCGCCGCGGACGGGCGTTTGTCCGGTGCCGGCAGGGGTATCCAGCGCGGCGCTGACGACAGGAGGGCGCCGTGCGGTTTCCGCTGTTCGTCGCCGCGGTGTCACGTCGTTCCGGGCTGGCGCCCGAGCCCGCGGCCATCGTCGCGCGCGCGGTTCTACAGACCGTCGTGGAGCGGATGACCGGCTCGCCGCCGACCGACCCGACCGGGTACCTGCCGGGCGAGCTGACCGACGCGGTGTCGCCGGGCGGGCCGGCTGACTTCCTGCGTCGGGTCGGCGAGCGGGCCGGAGTCGACGAGGGGACGGCGGCTGCCGGGGCCGCGGCCGTGTTCGCCACCCTGCGCGAGACGGTGACCGTCGGCGAGTTCCAGGAGATGGTGGCGCGACTGCCGACCGCTGGCGGTGGCAGCGACCCGATGGTCGGGTGAGGCGCGACCGGCACGCCCGACCTGATCGTCGGGTGAGGCGCGACCGGCACGCGGCGGAGAAGGGCACACTCCCTGCCGACCGGGGGACCGGCGGCAGCGGATAGGCTGCCGCCGTGGCAGGTCTGTTCAGGAGTATGGCGTCGCGCGTCGGCGCGGTTATCCCGAGGCCGCGCGCGGCCGGTCCGTCCCCGGCCAGGCTCGCGCGACCGCGTCAGGTCAGCGCGTTGCAGCGCCGCGAGCTGTCGTACGCCCCGGAGCCCGACGGTCAGGCCGACCCGGGGGAGATCGTCTGGACCTGGGTGTCCTACGAGGACGACCCCCGGCAGGGCAAGGACCGGCCGGTGCTGGTGGTGGGCCGGCACAGCCGGACCCTGTTCGGGCTGATGCTCTCCAGCCAGCAGGACCGCCACGGCGACCGGCACTGGCTGGCCCTCGGGCCGGGCGACTGGGACCGTGACCGACGTCCGAGCTGGGTGCGCCTGGACCGGGTGCTGACCATGCGGGAGGACAGCATCCGGCGGGAGGGTGCGGTGCTGGACCGGACCCGCTTCGACCGGGTGGGTCAGGCCCTGCGCGCCGGGTACGGCTGGCGCTGACCGTCCGGCTCGCCGCGGCACCCGTGGCCTCAGCCCGACGGCTGAGCCGGGTCGGGCCGGTGACCTCAGTCCGACCGCTGGGCCGGGTCGGGCCGGTGGCCTCAGCCGGACCGTTGGGCCGGGTCGACCGCGGCGTCGCGGGCGTCCGGCGGCGGGTACGGCTGTTCGGCGAGCAACCGCGCCAGGTGGGCGCTGTTGAGCGCCAGCGCCTTCGTCGTCCGACCGGTGGTGTCGGGCTTGGGGCGCGCGTCGATGTAGTCGGTCTTGTGCAGGGCCTCGCCGACCCAGTACGTCGCGCCGGCCGCCGGGCAGGTGAAGCCGACCTCGTTGAGCGCCTGCTGCACCTGCCCGATCGTGTGGTGCGCGCCGTCCTCGTTGCCGACCACCGCCACCCCGCCGATTTTGCCGTAGGTGAGCAGCCGGCCCTGGTCGTCGGTCTCGCTGAGCTCGGCGTCGAGCCGTTCCAGGACCATCTTGCACACGCTCGACGGTTGGCCGAGCCAGATCGGCGTGGCGATCACGAGGATCTGCGCGGCCATCAGCTTCGCGCGGATCTGCGGCCAGGCGTCGCCATCCCCCTCGTCGGTGGAGACACCGAAGCGGACGTCGTGGTCCACCACCCGGATCAGTTCGCCGGCGACCCCCTGCTCGCCGAGAGCGTCGAGCACCTCCTGGCCCAGCACCTCCGAGCTGGACCGGGCGGGGGAGCGTTTCAGGGTGCAGTTGAGGACCAACGCCCGGATGTCCGCCATGATCTTCCCTTCGCCGTACGAGCCTGATCCCGGCGGAGTACCCACCTGGGGCCCGGCGACGCGTGGGCCGGGGTCGCAACCGGGGTGGCGTCAGCACTCGGCGAGGTACGCGGTGTCGCGCAGGGCCCGGCCCGGACGGCCGATGCCGAGCGCCTTGGCCTCGTACATCGCCGCGTCGGCGCGGTTGAGCGCCTCGGTGAGCTGGCTGTCCTGCACGGGTGCCAGACCGACGGAGGCGGTCACCCGGAGGGTGACGGCACCCATCGGGATCGGCGCGGCCAGCATGTCGTACAGCCGCCGGGTGGCGTGGTCGATCCACCGTCGGTCGAGGGTCGGGCTGGCCAGCAGCCCGGCGAACTCGTCGCCGCCGAGGCGGGCCACCAGGTTGTCACCGGCGAAGGTGGACAGTCGCTCAGCGACGCTGACCAGCACCTGATCGCCCGCGGCATGTCCGTACCGGTCGTTGATCTGCTTGAAGTCGTCGAGATCGAGGACCACGGCGATCAGGTGGCAGCCCGAGCGGTCGGTGAGCAGCGTCGCGGCGAGGCGGTAGAAGGCTCGCCGGTTCGGTAGGCCGGTCAGCGGGTCGTGGCTGGCGGCGTGCCGCTCGGCGGTGAGTTCGGCCTGAAGACGCCCGATCTCCGCCTCGGCTCGCACGGCCCGGCGTCCCAACTGCCAGGAGGAGAGCAACGCGCCCGCGGCGCAGATGCCGGACGCGACGGTCAGCGGATCCGGCACCACCATCTCCCTTCTCCGCGACACACGCCCGGCGCCGATCGGCGGACGCTGCCAGACACCTCGTTTCCCCTGATGGTCGTCAGGTTCGCGGGACAGAACGTGAGCAGGTCGGCGTCACGCACGTGCGTTATCATCCCCGGTGTCCATTGCAGATGCAATAGCAGATGCACGTGCATAACGAGCCGACACCGTCCGTCAAGCCGCTACCGCTCCTCCCACGGCACCGGCGCCAATCGGAGAGAACAGAAGCCCCTCATGCAGCAGCCGCCCAACGGTGTTCCCGTTAACCACTTGCCTCCCCTCGCCTGGCAGAAGAGCCGGCGCAGCAATCCCAGTGGAAACTGTGTCGAGCTGGCGGAACTGCCCGGTGGGGCGGGCATCGCCCTGCGTAACTCCCGGCACCCTGAAGGACCCGCACTGATCTACACGGTGGACGAGATCGCCGCGTTCGTGCTCGGGGCCCGGGACGGTGACTTCGATCACCTGATCGGCTGACCCCGCATCCCATCGACGGGATTCGTCTCGCACGGGATGGGCGGTTCACCTCACTGACGGTTCATGGCATGCTTACACGTCGGCCGAGCCGGTCCACCGGTTCGGCCACTGATTGCATGC
The DNA here is from genome assembly GCF_040677165.1 of Micromonospora sp. NPDC049374. Classification (NCBI taxonomy): domain Bacteria; kingdom Bacillati; phylum Actinomycetota; class Actinomycetes; order Micromonosporales; family Micromonosporaceae; genus Micromonospora; species Micromonospora sp. NPDC049374. The sequence goes on from NZ_JBFAQH010000005.1 coordinate 183,998, forward strand.
GGAGGACGGTAGGTGACCATGGTTTCCGCCGAGGAGGGCCCGGCGGCCGGCCCGACCGTGCTGCGGATGCTGCTGGGCGCCCAACTGCGACGGCTGCGGGAGTCGCAGGGCGTCACCCGGGAGAGCGCCGGCTGGGAGATTCGATCCTCCGAATCGAAGATCAGTCGGATGGAACTGGGTCGGGTCGGCTTCAAGGAGCGCGACGTGGCCGATCTGCTCACGCTCTACGGCGTCACCGCCGAGCAGGAGCGGGCGGCGCTGCTCAAACTCGCCCGCGACGCGAACAACCCGGGCTGGTGGCACCGGTACGGTGACGTGCTGCCGGGGTGGTTCCAGTCGTACCTCGGCCTGGAGGCCGCGGCCGCCCTCATCCGTAGCTATGAGGTCCAGTTCGTCCCGGGCCTGTTGCAGACCCCGGAGTACGCCCGTGCCGTGGTGCTGCTCGGTCACAGCACGGCCGGTCCCGAGGAGATCGACCGTCGGGTGGATCTGCGGATGCGCCGACAGGAGCTGTTGTCCCGGCCGCGCCCACCGCGCCTGTGGGCGGTCGTCGACGAGGCGGCGCTGCGCCGGCCGATCGGTGGCCCCGAGGTGATGCGCGGCCAGCTTGAGGCGTTGCTCAGGGCGACGCGTACGCCCAACGTGCGGCTTCAGGTGATCCCGTTCGCCGCCGGTGGACACGCCGCCGCCGGTGGAGCCTTCACCATTCTGCGCTTCGGTGATCAGGACCTGCCCGACATCGTGTACATCGAGCAGCTGACCAGTGCCATCTACCTGGACAAGCGCGAAGACCTCGACTTCTACGCGGTGGCCATGGAGCGGCTCTGCGTCGAGGCCGAGCCACCGGAGCGTACGCCGGAGATCCTCGAACGAATGATCGCCGACCTGAACCCCCACTAACCACAAACCCGTCGCGCACCTAACCACCCTCACCCCGTCTTCTTCGTCGATCTTGCACTTCTGGTCGTCAATATGCCCTATTTATCCAGTTCTGCGGCGACGAAAAGTGCAAGATCCGCGAGGTTGGTGGGTGGGTGTGGGTGTTGACGGGGTGGGGGAGTGGGGTTATGGTCTGGATCGATTCAGATGCTGGATCGATCCAGAAGGGGTGTGGGATGAAGCCGACGTTGCGGGCGGTGGCTGAGGCCGTCGGGGTCTCGCGGAGCACCGTCTCCAATGCCTACGGGCGGCCGGACCAGCTCTCACCCCAGTTGCGCCAGCGCATTCTGGAGACCGCGCGGCAGATGGGGTATCCGGGGCCGGACCCGACCGCCCGGTCGCTGCGGCGCGGCTTCGTCGGTGCCGTCGGGGTGCTGTTCACCTCCCGGCTGTCGTACGCGTTCACCGACCCCTTCGCCGTCCGGTTCCTGACCGGCGTCGCCGAGGCGGCCGAACGCCACGACAGCAACCTGCTGCTGATACCGCTGCCCGACGACGCGGTCGGCGCGCGCACGGCGGTGGAGAACGCCGCGGTCGACGGGTTCTGCGTCTACTGCGCCGGTGACGAGGAGGGAATCCTCGACACGATCCGCGGCCGGGGCTTGCCCTTCGTCACCACCTCCTCGTGTCCCCGGGCCGACGATCTCTGGGTCGGCATCGACGAGCGCGCCGGCGCCCGGTCCGCTGCGGCACACCTGACCGCGCTCGGTCACCGCCGCGTCGCCCTGCTCGGCCACGACGTCCTGCCCGACTCGCCGGCCGGGCCGCTGCGGGTCGCCGATGTGGCCGATGTGCCGCACCCCACCACGCGGGACCGACTGGCGGGTTTCGCCGACGCCTTCGCGGCGGCCGGCGTCGCCTGGCCCGACCTGACCGTGCTCACCGCGACCGACAACACCCGCGCCGCTGGTGCCGCCGCCGTCAGCGCGTTGACGCACCTGCCCGAACCGCCCACCGCAGTGCTGGCCTGCTCCGACGTGCTCGCCCTCGGTGCGCTCGACGCTTTGCGTGCCGACGGCGAGCGGGGGCGGCACGTCTCCGTGACCGGCTTCGACGACATCGCCGAGGCCACACCGGCTGGCCTGACCACCATCCGCCAACCCGGCGAGGCGAAGGGCCGCAGCGCCGCCACGCTGCTGTTCGACCCGCCCGTGGACGCCGCCGCGGGCCAGATTCTGCTGCCCACCACGCTCGTCGTCCGGAGCAGCTCCGGACCTGCCCCGAGGAGTTGACCATGGAACAGCCAACCGGCTTCGTCATGGCCGTCGACGCGGTCACCCGCCATGTCATGTCCGCCCGGCCGGACGCACCGGTCCGACCCGACGTACCCCGACCGGCGCGGCTGGTGGTCACCCGCCGGCTCGCCGCCGGGGCGCTGCGCCGACTCGCCGACCAGATCCAGCCCCGTCCGGTACCCACCCCACCCGCCTGCCGCACGTAGGGCACGTGTCGGCGCCCCTGGCCCACCCGCACGACCAGGGGCGTCGGCACCGCCGGAGGGCGCGCTGCTGCGGCTTGGGGCGACCGGTTCACCAGCGGGCACGACCGGACCGTGACCCGGGTGGGTGGTGCGCCGGGTGGTGCAGCAGGCAGACTGGAGGCCCATGTCGCCGTTCACCCCCAGCCTGCGGTTGCACGACCGCTACGTGCTGCATGACCGCATCGGCCTCGGCGGAATGTCCGAGGTGTGGCACGCCGACGACGAGGTCCTGGGCCGGTCGGTCGCGGTGAAGGTCCTCGCCGGCACGTTCGCCGTCGACCCGGACCTGCGCGCCACCCTCCGGCGGGAGGCCCGTGCCGCCGCACGCCTGGCCCACCCGCACGTCACCCAGGTGTACGACTACGGCGAGGCGGCCCTGGCCGACGGCAACGTCGTGCCGTACCTGGTGATGGAGCTGGTCGACGGGCGGAACCTCGCCGACCGCCTGGCCGACGGCCCGCTGCCCTGGCGGCCGGCCCTGCGGATGGCCGCGGAGGTGGCCGCCGCCCTGGCCGCCGCGCACCGCCTGGGTGTGGTGCATCGCGACATCAAACCGGGCAACGTCATGCTCACCGACAACGGTGCCAAGGTGCTCGACTTCGGCATCGCCGCACTCGCCGGTGCGCCGCCGCCCGGCACCCGCCCGGCGGGCGGCGCCCTGATGGGTACGCCCGCGTACCTCGCACCGGAACGGTTGAGCGCCGACCCACCGCATCCGGCCAGTGACGTGTACGCCCTCGGCGCGCTGCTGTACCGCACCCTCACCGGTGACGTCCCGCTGCCCGTGCGCAGCTGGCAGGACGCGGTCAGGGTGCACGCCGACCGCCCGGCCGTCGCACCCCCGCGGGTTCCGGGCCTGCCGGCCGACCTCGCCGAGCTGGTGCTGGCCTGTCTCGACCCCGATCCGGAACGACGCCCCACCGCCGGCCGACTGGCCACCCGGTTCCGCGCCGCCGTCACCGGCTCGGCGGCGGCCACGGGCGACGTACCGGTCACCGGGCCGGCGGCCGACGGCAGGCAGCAGGCGACGGAGACCACCCGGCCGGTGCGTCACCAGCCACCGACCCTGATCGAGCCGACCACCCGCCCCGCGACCGTGTCCGGCGTGGCACCACGATCCGCGACGCGCGGAGCACTGTCTGGCCGTGGCCGCCCCCGGCCGACACCCGGACGGCCGCCGGGCCGGCGCGGGCACAGCGGGCCGCCAACGGGTGCGCTTGTCACGTTCGCGCTGGTCCTGCTTCTGGGGATGGGCGCGGCACTCGTCCTCGGCGACCGGAGGGACGGGCAGCCGACGGCCAGTCCCACCACGCCGCCGGCCGCCCCGCCGCCCTCGTCCGCGCCGGCCGCACCACGACCCGACGCCAGTCCGCCGGCCAACCGTCCGGAGCCGGTGAACCTGGGACGGGCGGCGGTCGAACTCATCGCGTTGCTCACCGAGGCGCAGCTCACCGGAGAGATCGACCGTAAGGCCGCCGACCGGCTGCGTAAGGAGCTGACCGAGCTGGCCGGGGGCAGGCCGAAGGACCAGGAGAAGCGACTGGAGGATCTGCGGGAGCGTCTCGACGACGAGGTGGAGCGCGGCCGACTCCCCGCCGACCTCGCCGACCAGGTGGACGACGTGCTGGACCGGTTCGAGGCGACCCTGCCGGAGGACTGATCCCGTCCCGGCACCGACCAGGGATGCCGGGTCGGCCGGGGTCAGGTCAGCGTCGTCTGGACGAACTCACCCGGCGCGGTCCCGGCGCGGGCGAGGACCGCACCGTCCGGCGCCCAGATCGTCGATCGTCCCGCCGCCTCGGCGTAGCCGCCACCTGTGGAACCGGCGAAGCTGGCGACCGCGACCACGACCCGGTGGGTGTGGCAGATCCGCGCCGCCCGCTGGTCCGGCACGTGCGCCTCCGTGGCGGCGTCGACGATCGAGGCCGCGTACACGTCGACACCGGCAGCGCAGGTGCGTGCCGCGTGTTCGACGACCCCGGTGTCCTTGCAGATCGCCAGGCCGATTCGCCAGCCGTCGACGTCCAGCACGACCGGTTCCGCCCCGGGGCGGAACCGGCGGGCCTCGACGTCACCGAGCCACATCTTGCGGTACGCCACCCGGGTCCCGGTGCCGTCCACGGCGAGGGTGGCGATGTGCTCTCCGGCCACCGGTGCGCCGACAAGCGCGAGCGTCCCCGCCGCCGCACAGGCGGCGACCAGCGGCGCGAGCCGGGGGTCCGACGGGTCGACCGGCGCGGCGTCGAGTTCGTAGCCGGTCAGCGACAGCTCCGGGAAGATCACCACCCGGGCCGCGGCGGTACGGACCATCGCCGCGTGCGCCGCCACGTTCGTGTCGACGTCGTACGACACGCACCGGGGCTGGGCGACGGCGACGGTCAGCGGAGGGCGCGACACCCGCGCAGCTTAAGCGCTGTGCTGCGAAAGAGTCGACGCCGGTGCGGCGACTCTCAGGTGAGGTTCGTAGCGTGTGGGACATGATGCATGTCCGGTACGCCTCGCCCTCGGTCGTCGGCCAGTCCGCACCACCCGAGGACGGCCTGGTCGGTTTCGTCACCGACCTGGTGGAGCGGCTCGGTGGCCCGGGCGCGGGGCTGGCCGTGGCGTTGGAGAACCTGTTCCCCCCGATTCCCAGCGAGGTGATCCTGCCGCTCGCCGGGTTCGTCGCGGCGCAGGGGCGGATGAGCGTCATCGGGGCCATCTTCTGGACGACGCTCGGTTCGCTGCTCGGTGCCCTCGCGCTCTACTGGGTCGGAGCCGCGCTGGGCCGGGAGCGGACGCGGGCCATCGCGGCGAAGCTGCCGCTGGTGAAGCTCAGCGACATCGACCGGACCGAGGAGTGGTTCCTGCGGCACGGCGTCAAGGCCGTCTTCTTCGGACGGATGATCCCGATCTTCCGAAGCATGATCTCCATTCCGGCCGGGGTGGAACGCATGCCGCTGCTCACCTTCGCGGTCTACACCACGTTGGGCAGTCTGATCTGGAACACCACCTTCGTGATGGCCGGCTTTCTGCTCGGCGACAACTGGCACCTGGTCGAGGGGTACGCCGGCATCCTGCAGAACCTGGTCATCGTCGCCACGGCGCTGGGGCTGGTCTGGTTCGTCGTCACCCGGTTGCGTCGCTCGCGCCGCGCCGGCGGCCTACGGTCCAACGACAGCGGCGCCGGCCTGACCGACGCAACGCCCACCGGGGTGCCCGACCCCGACGGGCGGGGCACCATCTACCGCAGCGTCTGGTCGGACGGTCAGCATCGGACCGACCGGGACCTCAATCGCTGAACGGTGCCGTGCCGTCCGATTGGTACGGTCGCCCGGACGGTGGCTGGCGGGGACTGCCGCGCGGAGAAGGGATCGTCGTGATGGGGGAGCGACAAGCCTGGGCGGACGAGGTCGGTGTGGTGGAGCTGCCCGGCGGGGTGCGGGTGCGTGGCCGCCGGATCGCCAACCCGGCCTCACCTGCCGATTTCAGCCTGCTGCTCGCCCCCGGTCCGGTGCCCGGCTGGGCGCACCGGCGGATCCGGTGGCCGGATTTCTGGGTTCCGCTGGATCGGGCGGACGCCCTTGACGCGTTCGGTGAGGCGCTGCGCCGTGGGTACGCCGGCGAGCGGGTGGAGGTGGCCTGCCGGGGTGGCACGGGGCGGACCGGCACCGCGTTGGCCGCGCTCGCCATCCTCGACGGGTTGCCGGCCGAGCGTGCGGTCGACTGGGTACGCGGCGCCTACCGGCCGGGTGCGGTGGAAACTCCCTGGCAACGGCGCTGGCTGCGCCGGCTAACCCCACCGTCGACCCGGCAGGGTTGATCCCTCGCGCACCGACGTGCGGGCCACGGGTGCCGGAGCCGGCAGGCGGGATGTCGTTGCCGCCGGCCTCCAGCAGCACCGGGGTCAGCGACTCAGCGCTCCGGCGGTGGTCAGGCGGCGACGTAGTCGCGCAGGTGGCGGGCGGTGAGCGTACCGCCGTGCGCCACCAGGTCGGCCGGCGTGCCGGTGAACACGATCCGGCCGCCGTCGTGACCGGCACCCGGACCGAGGTCGATCAGCCAGTCCGCGTGGGCCATCACCGCCTGGTGGTGCTCGATGACGATGACCGTGTTGCCGGCGTCGACGAGCCGGTCGAGGAGCGCGAGGAGCTGGTCGACGTCGGCCAGGTGAAGTCCGGTGGTCGGCTCGTCCAGCACGTAGGTGCCGGCCTTGTCGGCCATGTGGATGGCCAGCTTGAGCCGCTGTCGCTCGCCGCCGGAGAGCGTGGTCAGCGGCTGGCCGAGGGTGAGGTAGCTCAGCCCGACGTCGGCCATCCGGTCCAGGATGACCCGGGCCGGACCGCTGGGGAAGAAGTCCCGGGCCTCGGCCACCGACATGCCGAGCACCTCGCTGATGTTGCGGCCGCGCAGCCGGTAGGTGAGCACCTCGTCGGTGAACCGGCGACCCTCGCACTGCTCGCAGACGGAGGCGACGCCGGCCATCATCGCCAGGTCGGTGTAGACCAACCCGATGCCCTTGCAGGTGGGGCAGGCACCCTCGGAGTTGGCGCTGAACAGGGCGGCCTTGACCCCGTTGGCCCTGGCGAAGGCGGTGCGTACCGGGTCGAGCAGGCCGGTGTAGGTGGCCGGGTTGCTGCGCCGGGAGCCACGGATCGGGGCCTGGTCGACGACCACCACACCGTCGCGGCCGTGCAGTGAGCCGTGCACCAGGGAACTCTTCCCGGAGCCGGCCACCCCGGTCACCACGGTCAACACACCGAGCGGAATGTCCACGCTGACGTCGCGCAGATTGTGCAGGTCGGCGTGCCGGATCGCGAGGTGCCCCCGGGGCGTACGGACCGGTTCCCGCAGCCGTACCCGGTGGTCCAGATGCCGGCCGGTGGGCGTGTCGGAGCGGCGCAGGCCGACCACGTCCCCGGTGTAGCAGATCCGGCCACCGGCGGCACCGGCGCCGGGACCGAGATCGACCACATGGTCGGCCACCGCGATGGTTTCCGGTTTGTGCTCGACCACGAGCACCGTGTTGCCCTTGTCCCGCAACCGCAGCAGCAGGTCGTTCATCCGGGCGATGTCGTGCGGGTGCAGGCCGACGGTGGGTTCGTCGAAGACGTACGTGATGTCGGACAGGCTGGAACCGAGGTGCCGGACCATCTTGACCCGCTGCGCCTCACCACCGGAGAGGGTGGCCGACTCACGGTCGAGGCTGAGGTACCCGAGACCGATCTCGACCAGCGAGTCCAACAGTTCCCGAAGGTTGACGGTCAACGGGGCGACCGATGGGTCGTTGATTCCCCTGACGAACTCGGCCAGGTCGCTGATCTGCATGGCGGCGCACTCGGCGATGTTGTGGCCGGCGATGCGGGAGGAGAGCGCCGCCGCGTTTAGTCGGGTGCCGTCGCAGTCGGGGCAGGTGGTGAAGGTGACCGCCCGGTCGACGAAGGCCCGGATGTGCGGCTGCATGGACTCCCGGTCCTTGGCGAGGTAGAGCCGGCGTACCTTGACGATCAGACCCTCGTAGGTCAGGTTGGTGCCACCCACCTTGATCTTCGTGGCGGGCTTGTGCAGGAAGTCCTGCCACTGCCGCGGCGTGAAGTCCTGGAGCTTGACGTCCGGGTCGAACAGACCCGAGCCGACGATGGTCTGCCAGTACCACGAGTCGACGGCGAAGTTCGGCACGGTGATCGCGCCGTCGTTGAGGGACTTCTCCACGTCGACCAGTTCGTTGACGTCGAGATCGGAGACCCGGCCCAGGCCCTCGCAGGTGGGGCACATCCCCTCGGCCAGGTTGAAGCTGAAGGTGCCGGCCCCGCCGACGTGCGGGTCACCCAGTCGGCTGAACACGATGCGCAGCATCGCGTACGCGTCGGTGGCGGTGCCGACGGTGGAGCGCGAGTTCGCGCCCATCCGCTCCTGGTCGACCACGATGGCCGGGGTGAGATTGCGCAGTGAGTCCACGTCGGGCCGGGAGAGGCTGGGCATGAACGACTGGAGGAACGCACTGTAGGTCTCGTTGATCAGCCGCTGGGACTCGGCGGCGATGGTGCCGAAGACCAGCGAGGATTTGCCGGACCCGGAGACGCCGGTGAAGACGGTCAGCCGGCGCTTGGGGATGTCGACCGAGACGTCATCGAGGTTGTTCTCCCGCGCTCCGCGTACCTCGATGATGTCGTGACTGTCGGCGGCGGACCGTGCTGGCTGCTGCATGCGAACCCTTCGCGAGATCGTGGACGGACTCCCGCCCGGGAACTGGCTTTCGACAACCTGGCCGGGTTCAATTGTCCCATTAACCTGCTTGTGGAGACTTTTGTGACAAGCAATGCGTATTTGCTGTCCGGTAGATGGCGAGAAGTCTCAAACAGACGTGAGAGGCTAGGCTGAACCGGTGGTGGATCGTCGGGGCAGTGGACGGCTGCGTGCGGTGGATCTCGCCGCGACGGCGGGTGTCTCCGTGCAGCAGGTGCGCAACTATGTCGACCTTGGCGTGCTGCCCTCGGTGGAGCGCACTCCGAGCGGCTACCGGATCTTTACTGATGCGCACGAGCGGGCTCTGACGGTGGCCCGGGTGATGGCCGACGGGCACGGCTGGACGCGTACCCGCGAAATCATGGCGGCGGTTCACCGGGGTGACCTGCCGACGGCGCTGGCGTCGCTGGACGCCGGACACGCCGAACTGGACCGCGAACGGGCCGAGATCCGGATGGTGCTCGGTGCCTTCGAGACCGTGGTCACCAGTCCGCGCCGGCACACCGCCGCGCCACGCCGGGCGGTACGCGTCGGCGTCGTCGCCGATCTGGTCGGGGTCCGCACCTCGCAACTGCGCTCGTGGGAGGCTCGCGGCCTGCTGCGCCCGGTCCGCGAGGCGGGCACCGGCTACCGGGTGTACGACGAGGCCGAACAGCGTGCCGCCCAGGTGGTGGCGCTGCTACGCCGGGGCGCGTACCCGTTCGAGATCATCACAGCGGTGCTCGACGAGATGCGGACCACCGGGAGCCCGCAGCGGGTCCGCGCGGAACTGGCCCGCCGCGAGCAGGAGCTGCACCGCCGCAGCCGACGGCGGCTGGCCGCCTCGGCGACCCTGCACGACTATCTACGCCACGTGGCCGGCTGACACCTGCGCCGCTGAACAGGACGCCGCACTGCGGTCGGGAGACCGGCGGCGGGTGGTACTGGCCGGGACAGGCACATTGGCCGAAGACGGTGATGTCACTCAGACATGAACATGTCTGAGTGACATCACCGCCCGAAGGCAATCTCCCCAGCAGAAGCTCACTCAACATGGTGATCGAGGGTGGACCGCCCCCGTCAGCACCCGCTCGCTTTGCTCGGGTACATCACATGGTCAGCCTGCCGAGCAGGGCCTGGCCAGGTTGACCAGATCGGCGGGCCGGTTCCCGTCGACCCGGCCGATCGCGGTGGCGATGCGGTTGATCGCCGCGACGCGCCGGTCCTCGAGCGGGCCGATGATGGCATTGCGGACGAAGTTCGGGCCGCCCTGAGGGTTGGCCGCCTGCCGGGCGAGTCGGGCGTCGGCGTCGGCGATCTGGCTCTCCAGGTTGGCGAGTTCCCGCTGCACCTCCGCTGCGGCCTGAGCCGGCACCGCCGGGAGCCGGTCGGCCACCGTCGGGCAGCTCACCCGCTGTGCCACGCCGGCCTCCGCGTTCCCGTTACCGGCATTCCCGTTGCCATTACCTGCGTTGCCATTACCCGCGTTGCCATTACCCGCGTTGCCGTTGCCTGCGTTGCCGTTGCCTGCGTTCCCGTTGACGGCGCTGGGCACCCCGGCGGCGTTGAGTCCACAGGTGGCGAGGCTGGCCAGGTCGGGGCGCTGCCCGCCGACGCGGTTGATGTTGATGCCGATGCGATCGAGGGCGGCGGTTCGCTTGCTGGCCAGCGGGCCGAGGATGGCGTTCTGAATGAAGTTGGCGCCGCCCTGGGGGTTGGCGGCCTGCTGGGCGAGGCGGGCGTTCGCCTCGGCGATCTGCTTGTCGAGGTTGGCCAGTTCCTGTTCGACTCCAGCCACGGCGGCGACGGGCACGTTGGACAGCTTGTCCCGTACCGTCGGGCAGTTCGCCGTCTGCGGCTCCGCAGCGTCGTCGGCGGAGGCCAGCGTCAGGCCGCCTCCCAGGAGCACCACCGCCAGGACACCGACGCCGCCGAGCTTCAAGGCAGCGTGCTTGCGGTGCTGCTGCGTACGCCTGACCATGCTTCTCTCCTCATGATTGACCGCCCGACGGGTCGGCCCGCCGGCTGGTGCGCAATGGGGTGCCCGGAAAGACGATCGGCAGCGGCGGCCGGCCCCGCCCCGCATGCCGAGGACCTCACGGGTGACGTCGGACCAAGCTGCGGGAGCGCTCCCGTCGCAGGTCCGGGCGTTTCATGTGTTCGGTCGTGGATACGGGGGGTGCGGGCGATCGGTTCAACAATTCCCAGCGAAGATCGCCGCCCGCAGCCATGCCGACCCGGCCGGGCGGGGTGGGCGACACCGAAGATCCTGCCGTTAGTCTGCGTGTTCATGAGAATCCGGGCCTTGGCCGCCGGTTGCGCAGCCCTCGCCGTCGTGACGCTTCCCGCGACGCCCGGTGCTGCGGCGGTCACTGTCGGTGCTGGATCGTCCACCTCGGTCGCCGTACCGGCCACTGCCGGGACGCCGTCAGCCGCGCCGGGGCCCGCCGCGTCGGCCCCGACGGCCGTGCCCTGCCCGAAGGCGGTGGCACCGAAGGTCGTCCGGTCGCCGAAACCGACGCCACCGCCGCCCGTGCCGGAGCACCGGGTGGTCGGCGGAGATGCGCTCGCCACCCCCGGGTTGATCGTGCCGCCCGGAGTGGCGGCGCCGCCCGAGGTGACGGCGACCTCGTGGCTGGTGGCGGATCTGGACACCGGTGAGGTGCTGGGTGGCTGCGGTCCACACGAGTACGCGACTCCGGCCAGTGTGCAGAAGCTGCTGCTGGCCGCGACCATGCTGCCGAAACTGGATCCGGCCCAGGTCGTCACGGTCACCCGGGAGGATCTGGACATCGCCCCCGGCAGTTCGGCCGTCGGACTGTTGCCGGGCGGCCGGTACCGGGTGGAGACGCTCTGGCTGGGGCTGCTGCTGCAATCCGGCAATGAGGCGGCGAACGCCCTGGCCCGTCTCGGCGGTGGCACCGCCGGCCTGGCCGGCGGAGTGCGGGCGATGAACGAGCAGGCCCGCAGCCTCGGCGCGTGGCAAACCCACGCGGTCACCCCGTCCGGGCTGGACGCCCCCGGGCAGTTCACCAGCGCGTACGACCTGGCCCTGATCGCCCGGGTCTGCTTCGCCGATCCGGTCTTCCGCCGGTACGCGCTCACGGAGCGCACCCGCATCCCGGCGCAGAAGGCGTTGCGGGGCAGGGGCTTCGAGATTCAGAACGAGAACGAACTGGTGTACCGCTATCCCGGTGCGCTGGGTGGCAAGACCGGCTTCACCGACTATGCACGGCACACCTACGTCGGTGCGGCTGAGCGGGACGGTCGCCGACTGGTCGTCACGCTGCTCGGCGCCGAGCCCCGGCCGAAACGCGGCTGGGAACAGGGCACCGCACTGCTCGACTGGGGCTTCGCATTGCCCCGGCAGGCCAGCGTCGGCCGGCTGGTGGAGCCGGGGGAGTCGGACGTCGAACCGTCACCGGCGGTCTCGGCCGACGCGGCACCGCCGGCCGGCGCCGCCTCAGCTCGGCCAGCAGGCACCGCCTCGACTGCCAGTGGGCCGGGCGCGGGAATGTTCGTGGCGCTGGCCGTCGGAGCGCTCGCGATCACCCTGGCAGTCCTCGCCGCCCGACGGTCCCCACCACCCCGCCACATGGATGACCTTGGTGCGTAGCCGCCCCTTGTCGGGGCCGTCCAAATCCAAGAGATCCAGTCGGGTTGGGGGTGAGGCGGGTGGGGTGAGGGTGGGGTGGGTGCTGGTCTATTCGCGGGACTCGTCGGAATTCACCCGATAGTGTCGCTCATTGTGAGAGCTTCCGCACTTACGGTGGCGGTGGCTGCCGCGTTGCTGACGACGCCCCTGGTGCCTGTCGCTGACGCCCACGCGGCAGCGCCCGTGCCGTGCCCGCGCTCGGCACCGCCGGCTCCCGGTCCCACACCTCCGGTGACGCCCTCCCCGGACCCGGTGCAGCGAGCCATCGGCGGACCCCGGCTGGCCACGCCCGGTCTGGTCGTGCCTCCGGGGGTACCGAAACCGCCGAAGGTGGCCGCCGCCTCGTGGCTGGTGGCCGACCTGGACACCGGCGAGGTGCTCGGTGGCTGCGGTCCACACGAGTACGCGACCCCGGCCAGCGTGCAGAAACTGCTGCTGGCCGCGACCATGCTGCCGAGACTGGATCCGGCCGCCGTCGTCACCATCACCGCGGGTGATCTCGACATCGAACCGGGAAGCTCCGCGGTGGGGCTGGTGGCGGGCGGCCGGTACCGGGTGGAGACGCTCTGGCTGGGGCTGCTGCTGCGTTCGGGAAACGAGGTGGCGAACGCGCTGGCCCGCCTGGGTGGCGGCGCGGACGGCATGGCCGGCGGGCTGCGGGCGATGAACGAGCAGGCCCGCCAGCTCGGTGCGTACCAGACCCACGCGGCGACCCCCTCCGGACTGGACGGTCCCGGGCAGTTCACCAGCGCGTACGACCTGGCCCTGATCACCCGGGCCTGTTTCGCCGACGCGCGTTTCCGGCGCTACGTGGCCACCCGGGAGGCGACCATCCCGGCCCAGCGGAGGCAACGTGCCAAGGGCTTCACCATCGACAACGACAACCAGCTGCTTTACCACTATCCCGGCGCGTTGGGCGGCAAGACCGGCTACACGGATCTGGCCCGGCACACCTACGTCGGTATCGCCGAGCGGGACGGACGTCGGCTGGTGGTGACGTTGCTGGGTGCGGACGTGATCGACAAGCGGGGCTGGCAACAGGGCGCCGCCCTGCTCGACTGGGGATTCGAGTTGCCCCCGGCGGCCTCGGTGGGGGTACTGGTGAGCCCGGGCGCGGCCACCGCCTCGGCCCCACCTGCCTCCGTACCCCCGCAGGCGCTGCCCGGCGGCGCGTCCGGCGCGGAGACAACGCGGTCGGCGACTCTGGCCGGTCGCCTGCGGTCGGCCTCCCTGATCGGCCTCGCCGTCGGGGTGACGCTGCTCGCGGGCGGTCTGGTCGGCCGACGTCGCTGGCGGCACCGCACCGCCGGGACGTGTGCCGGTCGACGTTGAGGTGACGCGGCGACGGCGCTGGCCGAGGGGCGACCCGGTGCGTACGCCGCCGCGCCTGGCATCGTCGCGCTCCCTCGCCCGGGTGAGCCTGACGGTGACGGTGACAATGGCGGTCATCGCCGGTGGCTGCGGACGGGACGACGAACCGGAGCCGGCACCTGCACCACCCGCGCCGTCGGTGTCGCCGGGCCTCGTCGTGCTGTCCGATGTCGACCATCGCATTCTCACCGACATCCGGTACGCCACGACGTACAACTTCGTCGGCCGCCGCGTCGACGGCTATCCGGAACCGCTGTGCCTACTCACCGTCCGCGCCGCCGAGGCGTTGCGCAGCGTGCAGGACGCGGCGCTCGCGGTCGGGCGCAGCCTCAAGGTGTACGACTGTTACCGCCCACAGCGGGCCACCGACGATTTCCTGAACTGGGCCCGCGAGCCGGGGCAGGACACCATGAAGGCCGAGTTCTACCCTCGCGTGGCCAAGGCGGAGCTGGTGGATCGCGGGTATCTCGGCGTACCCAGCGCACACAGCCGGGGTAGCACCGTGGACGTCACCCTGGTCGACGTGCCGCCACCCGAGCAGCACCGCTTCGAACCTGGCCAGCCGTTGCTGGACTGCACCGCCCCACGTACGCAGCGCTTCGCCGACAACAGCGTCGACATGGGCACCGGCTTCGACTGCTTCGACCCGTTGTCGCACACGGACTCGGACCGCGTCGGTCGCACCGCACGGGAGAACCGGCGGCAGCTACGGCAACTGATGACCGACGGTGGTTTCGTCGGCTACGACCGGGAGTGGTGGCACTTCCGACTCCGCGACGAACCCTGGCCGGACACCTACTTCGACCTGCCGGTGACCCGCTCCTCGACCGACTGACCCCGTCGATGGCGCGAAGGCCGTCGACCGACGCCGCCTAGCGGAGTCTCCCGTCCCGGCAGCTGGAACGGAAACATGAAATCTTGGACAGTTTCCGTTAGCGCCGAACGGTTAGTGCCGAACGGGAACTGTCCAAGATTTCACCACTACGGGCGGAGGGGTGGGGTCGCCGTGGTCGGGGGAGAGGCCGGGACAGCTACCGGCACCATTGTGTGGGCTCACGAGGTGTGGGTTGCGCTCATGTCGGCGGTGACGCAGGTCACGCTAGCGTCGCCGTACGCCGACACCACCGCCGGCGCTCACCGATCACAGGGAGCGTCATGATCAGACCTGTCTCGCGGCTGCTCGCCGCCGCCGTCGCGGCCCTGCTGCTCACGCCGGTGGCACCCGCCCACGCTGCCGGCACCCCGGACACCAAGGCGCCTGTGTCCGGGAGCCTGTCGACCTACCGCATCTCGGGTGTGTACGTCGCCGGCGTCTCCTCCGGCGCCTACCTGGCCAACCAGATCCAGGTGGCGTACTCGCGACGGATCAGGGGAGCGGCGCTGTTCGCCGCCGGACCCTACTACTGCGCGCAGAACAACGTCGCGCAGGCGCTGTACGGCTGCGGCGACAACATCTACCCGACCCACCTGAGTGCCCTCCAGGCGTACACCCGGACCTGGGCCGGATATGGCTGGGTCGACCCGGTCAGCGGGCTCTCCGGCGAGCCGGTCTACGTCTTCCACGGTGGATCCGACGGCACCGTGAAGCGGTCGGTCAGTGACGACCTGGTCCGCTATCAGCAGCACTTCGGCGCCAGCGTCCAGTACGACAGCGGCTCGGCGGCCGGACACGGCTGGGTCACGCCCTACGGCACGGTGGGCTGCACGGCCACTGCCGCGCCGTACCTCAACGACTGCGGCACCGACCCGCAGCAGACCTTCCTGCGCAAGCTCTTCGGGTCGGTCCAACCGCCAAACACCGGGCCGCTCGGCGGCACGCTTGTGCGGTTCAGCCAGAACAGTTTCGCGGTGGGCGGCTGGGCCAACGGCCTGAGCATGGACGGCAACGGTTTCGCCTACGTCCCGTCGTCCTGCGCGTCGGGGACGAGCTGCCGACTGCTGGTGGCGCTGCACGGCTGTCTCCAGGGCCACAGTCGGGTCGGCACCGCCTTCGTGGACCGGGCCAACCTCAACCAGTACGCCGACACCAACGCCACGATCGTGCTGTACCCGCAGGCCATCGCCGTGCCCAGCAACCCGAACGGCTGCTGGGACTGGTGGGGTTACCTCGGTGCCACCAACTACCCGATCAAGGGCGGCGCCCAGGTGGAGACGGTGATGAACATGGTGCGCCGGCTGGGCGGCTGAGCGCGCCCTTCGTCGCCCCGTAGGCTGTCGCCCATGTTTGCCGTACGTCAGCACGCCGACGACGCACGGTGGGTGGCCGCACCGGCCCCGGTGGTCGCACCGGGGCCGGTCGCACGATGAGGGGTAGGCCCGTGCCGGCTCCGCGAGGCGGGCCGGCCCGCACCACCCGTGGTGCCGCGCTGTTCGAATTCTGCGGCCGGCTCGCCGCGTCCCGCACCTTCGAGATCACCATCGTCGGGTTCATCCTCGCCAACGGGGTGGTCCTCGGCCTGGAGACCTACCCTGACCTGGGCCCGGCCGGCACCGCGCTGCACGCGCTTGAGTGGGCCTTCCGGGTGGTCTTCGTCATCGAGATCACCATCCGGATCCTGGCGTACGGTCGCCGCCCGCAGGACTTCTTCCGGCACGGCTGGAACGTCTTCGACTTCCTGGTGATCGCGGCGATCTTCATCCCCGGCCTGCACGGCGACTCGGCGCTGCTGCGGGTGGTCCGGGTGCTGCGGATCGTACGGCTGGTGCGGTTCTCACCCGGCCTGCGTACGATCGTCTCCGCGCTGTGGCGCAGCCTGCCCGGCATCGGTGGATTCTTCGCCCTGGCCGTGGTGACGCTCTACGTGTACGGCATGGCCGGCTGGTTGATCTTCGGCGAGGTCTATCCGGAGCAGTACGGTGACATCGGCCGATCCCTGCTGACGCTGTTCGTGCTGCTGTCGTTGGAGACGCTGCCGGACCTCATCGAGCAGGGGATGGAGCTCTCGCCCTGGACGGTGCTCTACTACGGCAGCTACGTGGTGATCACCGTGAACCTGCTGCTCAACATCCTGGTGGCGGTCTTCGTCAACTCGATGGAGGAGGCGCGTCGGCTGGAGATGACCGAGGGACTGGGCCCCGGTTACGACTCCGACGGCGACGGCGTGCCCGACGAGGTGGACCGGATCGCGATCAGCCAACGCCTCGACGACCTGCGTACGCTCATCGTCGAGCTGGAGCGGGAACTGCGCATCGACCGCGACGACGGACGGCCGCGGCGCGTCGGAAGGTAGTGACCGCCGTCGAGCGGTACGCGTCCGCGTTTGATCAGAATCACGACGGATGCGGATAACGGCCGGCACCGGATAGGGTCGTTACACCGTCTGATGATCTCTGGGGAGGCTGTGTGCTGGCACTCGTGGCGGTCCATGCGCTGACAGCCGTGATCGCCCCGGGGCTGGTACGGCTCTGGGGGCGCAACGCCCTCTACCTGGTGGCGCTGGCACCGGGCGCGACGCTGATCTGGGCGCTCACCCACACCAACGGGGTCCGCGACGGCACGCCGGTGGTCGAGACGATGCCGTGGGTGCCACAACTCGGGCTGGAACTCGCCCTCCGGATGGGCACGCTGTCCTGGCTGATGGTGGTCCTGGTCGGTGGGGTCGGCGCGCTGGTGCTGGCTTACAGCGCCCGCTACTTCCGCACCGACGATCCCGGTCTCGGCCGCTTCGCCGCCGTCTTCGTCGCCTTCGCCGGTGCGATGCTCGGCCTGGTGGTCTCCGACGACCTGCTGCTGCTGTACGTGTTCTGGGAACTGACCACCGTCTTCTCGTACCTGCTGATCGGTAGCGACCCGGCGAAGCGGGCCAGCCGGCGGGCCGCCATGCAGGCCCTGCTGGTGACGACGCTCGGTGGCCTGGCGATGCTCGCCGGGTTCGTCATGCTCGGCCAGCACGCCGGCAGCTACCGCTGGTCCGAGATCGCCGGGAACCTGCCCGACGGCGGCTACCTCGCCGTCGCCGTGGTGCTGATCCTGCTCGGCGCGCTCAGCAAGTCGGCGATTTTCCCGTTCAGCTTCTGGCTGCCGGGCGCCATGGCGGCACCGACCCCGGTCAGCGCGTACCTGCACGCCGCCGCCATGGTGAAAGCCGGCGTGTTCCTGGTCGCCCTGATGGGGCCGGCGGTCGCCGGGGTCACCCCGTGGCGGCCGGTGCTGCTGACCGCCGGCTTGATCACCATGTTCCTCGGCGGGTGGGCGGCGTTGCGCCAGGTCGACCTCAAGTTGCTGCTGGCCTACGGCACGGTCAGCCAGCTCGGCCTGCTGATGGTGATCCTCGGTGGCGGCACCCGCGACACCGCGTTGGCCGGTGCGGCGATGGTGCTCGCGCACGCCCTGTTCAAGGCCACCCTGTTCCTCACCGTCGGGCTCATCGACCACGCCGCCGGCACGCGGGACCTGCGTGAACTCAGCGGGCTGGGTCGGCGGGCACCGGCGCTCGCCGTGGTGGCCGGGCTCGCGGCGGCGTCGATGGCGGGTCTGCCGCCGATGGCCGGGTTCGTCGCGAAGGAAGCCGCGGTCGAGGCGCTGCTGCACGGCGGCGGGCCCGATCTGGTGGTGCTGGCCGGCGTGGTCCTCGGCTCGGCACTGACCGTCGCGTACACGCTGCGGTTCCTCTGGGGAGCCTTCGCCGCCAAGCCGGACACCCCGGCCACCGAGATCGCGCCCGTTTCGTGGCCGTTCCTGGCCCCGGCGGCGGCGCTGGCCCTCGCCGGAGCCGCGGCCGGACTGCTCGCCCCGGCGGTGGACCGGCTGCTCGCCCCGTACGCCGATCTGTATCCCAGCGCCGAGCCGGGCTACCACCTGGCGCTCTGGCACGGGCTGACCCCGGCACTGGGGCTGTCGGTGCTGGCGGTGGCCGGCGGCGTCGGGCTGTTCCACCTGTTGCGCCGCGAACGGGTGCGGGCCACGCTGCGGCTGCCCTTCGACAGCGCCACCGGCTACACGCGGGTCATCGGTGCCGTCGACCGGCTGGCGGTGGAACTGACCGGTGCCACCCAGCGTGGTTCGTTGCCGTTCTACCTCGGCGTCATCCTGGTGGTGCTGGTGCTGCTGCCCGGCGGGGCACTGCTGATCGGTGCGCCCTGGCCGCAGCGGTTCCACGTCTGGGACACCCCACTACAGGGCGTCGCCGCCGCCGTGGTGATCGTGGCGGCGGTGCTGGCGGCCCGCGCCCTGCGCCGCCTCACCGCGATGATCCTGGTCGGCGTCGCCGGCTACGGCACCGCGCTGCTGTTCATCCTGCACGGCGCACCCGACCTGGCGCTGACCCAGTTCCTGGTGGAGACCGTCACCATCGTCATGTTCGTGCTGGTGCTGCGCCGCCTGCCGGTCAAGTTCTCGGAGCGGCCGATCCGCTCCAGCCGGCGCGGTCGCGTCGCGATCGGCGTCGCCGTCGGCGCGGTCACCGCCGGCATGGCGTACGTCGCCACGGGCTCCCGCCAGGCCGTTCCGGTCTCGGTGGGGTTCCCCGACGAGGCGGTGTCGTACGGCGGTGGCAAGAACATCGTCAACGTGGCCCTGGTCGACATCCGGGCCTGGGACACGATGGGTGAGATCGCCGTGCTGGTGGTGGCCGCCACCGGCGTGGCCAGCCTGATCTTCCGGCGGGCCGGCGACCTGCACCGGCGGGCCGACATCCCCGGCAGCGGCCGGGCGGAGTCCACCCGGCCCCGCTGGCTGACCACCGGTGCCACCACCCGGGCACAGTCGGTGGTCCTCCAGGTGGTGACCCGGCTGCTGTTCCACGCCATCGTGCTCTTCTCCATCTACCTGCTGTTCAGCGGGCACAACGCCCCGGGTGGTGGCTTCGCCGCCGGGCTGGTCGCCGGTCTCGCGCTGGCCGTGCGCTACCTGGCCGGCGGGCGTACCGAACTCAACGGCGCGGCGCCCGTCGACGCCGGTGTGGTGCTCGGTGCCGGGCTGTTCGTCGCCGTCGGTACCGGCGTGGGCGCGATGCTGCTGGGCGGCGAGTTCCTGCAGAGCGCGGTCCTCGACTTCCACCTGCCGGTGCTGGGGCACGTCCACTTCGTCACGTCGGTCTTCTTCGACGTCGGTGTCTACCTGATCGTCGTCGGTCTGGTGCTGGACATCCTGCGCAGTCTCGGCGCGGAGATGGACCGGCAGAGCGAGACCGAGACCGAGACCGCCGAGAGCCGGGAAAAGGAGCTGGTGTGAGCGCCAACCTCACGTACGTGATCGTGGTCGGCGTGCTCGTCGCCGCCGGTGTGACGCTGCTGCTGGAACGCAGCCTCACCCGGGTGCTGATGGGCGTCATCCTGCTCGGCAACGGCGCCAACCTGCTGCTGCTGACCGGCGGGCGGGCCGGTGGAGCGCCGATCGTCGGCACCACCGATCCGGAGCAGATGAGTGATCCACTGCCCCAGGCGATGATCCTCACCGCGATCGTCATCACCCTCGGCATGACGGCGTTCCTGCTCGCGTTGGCGTACCGCAGCTGGCACCTCAACGGACACGACGAGGTGCAGGACGACGTCGAGGACCGCCGGATCATGGATCTCGCGATCCGCGACGAGGGACCGGGCACCGCCGACATCGAGGGCGGCACCGGTGACGGTGACGACGACGAATCGGCCAGCGACGCCCGGCCCGTCGCCAACGTGGTGGAAGCAGGTCGGGCCGGATGACGTACCTCGTTCCGCTGCCGGTGGTGATGCCACTGCTCGGCGCGGCACTGACGCTGCTGCTGCTCGGTCGTCCGCACGCCCAGCGGTGGGTCAGCCTCACCGTGCTCACCGCCACCGTGGCGGTGTCGGCGGCGCTGCTGGTGCAGTCCAGCCTGCACGGCCCGCTGGTGGTGGAGGTCGGTGGCTGGGTCGCCCCGTTGGGCATCGTGCTGGTCGCCGACCAGTTGGCCGCGCTGATGCTTGTGGTCTCGGCCGCGGTGACGCTCTGCGTGCTGGTCTACTCGATCGGCCAGGGCATGGCCGACGGCCACGAGGAGACCCCGCTGTCGGTCTACCACCCGACCTACCTGGTGCTGACCGCCGGTGTCTGCAACGCGTTCCTCTCCGGTGACCTGTTCAATCTCTACGTCGGCTTCGAGATCCTGCTGGTCGCCAGCTACGTCCTGCTGACCCTGGGGAGCACGGAGAACCGGATCCGCGCCGGCACCACCTACGTGGTGGTGAGCCTGCTCTCCTCGGTGATCTTCCTGATCGCGATCGGCTTGGTCTACGCCTCGACCGGCACGCTCAACCTCGCCCAACTCGTCGAGCGGCTGGACACCCTGCCGGACGACCTGCGCCTGGTGTTGCAGGGCATGCTGCTGCTGGCCTTCGGCATCAAGGCGGCGGTCTTCCCGCTGTCGGCCTGGCTGCCCGACAGCTATCCGACGGCACCGGCCCCGGTCACCGCGGTCTTCGCCGGCCTGCTCACCAAGGTCGGCGTGTACGCGATCATCCGTACCGAGACGTTGCTGTTTCCCGGTGGACGCACCGCCACGCTCCTGCTGGTGACGGCGGTGCTGACCATGGTGGTCGGCATCCTCGGCGCGGTCGCCCAGTCGGACATCAAGCGGCTGCTGTCGTTCACGCTGATCAGCCACATCGGCTACATGCTCTTCGGGGTGGGGCTCACCTCGTCGCTCGGCCTGTCCGCGGCGATCTTCTACGTGGTGCACCACATCACCATCCAGACCACCCTCTTCCTCGCCGCCGGCCTGGTCGAACGCCGCGGCGGCAGCACCGCTCTGGACCGGCTCGGCGGTCTGGCCCGACTGTCGCCGCTGCTCGCCGTGCTGTTCTTCGTGCCCGCGCTGAACCTCGCCGGGATCCCACCGTTCTCCGGGTTCCTCGGCAAGCTCGGCCTGATCCAGGCGGGCGTCGACGACGGTGGTGTGCTGGCCTGGATCCTGGTGGCCGGCGGACTGATCACCAGCCTGCTCACCCTCTACGCCATCGCCCGGGTGTGGAACCTGGCCTTCTGGCGGACGCCGCACGCGGACATGCCGGCCGACGACGACGCCGAGCAGGCGGCCCGCACCGAGGGCGCGGTGGAGCCGGACCGGGGTGGCGGCGGGCAGCCAGGCGCTGTGCTGCCCAAGCTGATGATCGCGCCGACGCTCGCGCTTGTGGTGCTCGGCCTGGTGTTGACGGTGGTCGCCGGCCCGTTGTTCGACCTCAGCACCGACGCCGCCGACGACCTGCTGCGCCGCACGCCCTACGTCGATGCCGTCTTCCCGGGAGGTGCGCCGTGAGGCCCGAACCGATGACCCCGGCGGAGCCGACCGACCCACCGCGCCCGCCGCTGACCCCTGCGGCCCGGCGACGTAACCAGGTCATCGCGGTTACCGCGCTGGTCGCCGTCTGGGTGCTGCTCTGGGGCACGCTCTCCTGGGCCAACATCATCAGTGGCCTGCTGGTCGCCGCCGTCCTGCTGGCCGTCTTCCCGCTGCCGCCGGTGACCTACGCCGGCCGCATCCACCCGCTGCCGATGCTCCGCTTCTGGCTGCATTTCCTGCGTGACCTCGTGGTGGCCTCGGCGCAGGTCGCCTGGCTGGCGCTGCGGGTCGGACACACCCCGCAGAGCGCGATCATCGCGGTGCAGTTGCGGGTGAACACCGACCTCAATCTCACGCTCGCCGCCGAGGCGCTGTCGTTGCTGCCGGGCAGTCTGATCCTGGAGGCCGACCGGCGGACCGGCACGCTCTACATCCACGTGCTCAACGTGGCCAGCCGGGACGAGGTCGAACGATTCCGCCGAGGCGTGTTCGAGCTTGAGGCCCGCATCGTCGAGGCCATCGGCTCACCCGAGGAGTTGCGCCGCATCCGGGAAAATCCGGCTGACCGGGAAGGAGTACCCGCATGACCGCGGTTGCCGTGACCGTCACCGTGCTGCTCGCCGTGGCTGGCGGGCTCACCCTCACCAGGGTCATCCGCGGGCCGTCGATTCTCGACCGGGCCGTGGCCACCGATGTGCTGCTGGCCATCATCGTCGCGGCGATCGCCACGGAGGCCGCCTACAGCCGGGACGCCACCGCGTTGCCGGTGCTTGTCGTCCTGGCCGTGCTCGGGTTCGTCGGTTCGGTAAGCGTCGCCCGCTTCGCCGCCCGACGCCACGACGCGTCCACGTCGAGCACGTCGGACCGGAGCCAGCCGTGAGCCTCGATGTGGTGTTCGACGTGGCGGCCTCGGTCTGTCTGATCGCCGGGGCGCTGCTCAGCCTCGCCGCCGGGGTGGCCCTGGTGCGCTTCCCCGACCTGCTCACCCGGATGCACGCCGCGGCCAAACCGCAGGTGCTCGGGCTGCTGCTGGTGCTGGTCGGGTGCGCGTTGCGACTGCGCACCGGGGTGGACATCACCACGCTGGTGCTGGTCGGTGCCTTCTCCCTCGCCACGGCCCCGGTTGCGGCCCACATGGTCGGTCGGGCCGCGTACCCGCACGAGGACATCCGTACCGACCTGCTGGTCACCGACGAACTCGCCGCCCACCTGGACCGTATCGCCGACGAGCGGGAGCCCTCGGCACCGGCCTGACCAGGCCCTCGACGCGACGGCGTCGGCCGCCGTCCAATATCCATTGCGGGCGGAGCGGACCGTCCCTAGCCTTTCCGGCATCAGGTCGATCACGACGGGAGCCGGAAGGAGTGAGCCGTGCGAGAACTGAACCGCAGCCAGGTCGGTCGGCGCTTGTGGTGCCCCGCCG
Source organism: Micromonospora sp. NPDC049374 (assembly GCF_040677165.1). NCBI lineage: Bacteria > Bacillati > Actinomycetota > Actinomycetes > Micromonosporales > Micromonosporaceae > Micromonospora > Micromonospora sp. NPDC049374. The sequence goes on from NZ_JBFAQH010000005.1 coordinate 207,307, forward strand.
GCAGACCCGCCCTCCCGACGACCAGCAGGTAGTCCCGGCGCTCGGCACGCCGCCGCAGGGCAGACCCTGACCGGCACGGATTCGCCGACGATCCCGCGACCACCCCAACCGATCCGGGGCTGATCCCGGCTTCTCTCACACCAACCCGCCACCCGCGCCCGCGCGGCCGTGGATCATGCAGTTGTGGTCTGTCCAAATTGGCACAAAAGCTGCATGTCGCCGACCACAGGTGCATGATCGGCGGGCTTCGCCTCAGGACCAGGAGAACTTCACCATGGGCTTCAGCCTGCTCGCGGGAACGCGGGCGCCGGTGCGGGTGTGGACCGACCCGTACGGCATCGAGCCGCAGGCCGCCAAGCAGCTGCGCAACATCGGCGCGCTGCCGTGGGTGCAGGGCGTCGCGGTCATGCCCGACGTGCACTTCGGCAAGGGCGCCACGGTCGGCTCGGTCATCGCGATGCGGCAGGCGGTCTCACCGGCGGCCGTCGGGGTCGACATCGGCTGCGGCATGTCGGCGGTGCGTACCTCGCTGACCGCCGCCGACCTGCCCGACGACCTCGCCGGGCTGCGCCGGGCCATCGAGGACGCCATTCCGGTCGGTTTCGCCCAGCGGGACGAGCCGGTGAACCCGCGCCGGGTACGGGGGCTGGAACAGCGCGGCTGGGATGACTTCTGGCGGCGCTTCACCGACCTCGACCGGCGGGTGGCGCAACTGGAGACGCGGGCCCGCCGGCAGCTCGGCACCCTCGGTGGCGGCAACCACTTCATCGAGGTCTGCCTGGAACAGGGTGGCGTCGACGCCGGACGGGTCTGGCTGATGCTGCACTCCGGGTCGCGCAACATCGGCAAGGAACTGGCCGAACGGCACATCGCGGTGGCCCGCCGGCTGCCGCACAACGCCGACCTGCCGGACCGGGATCTGGCGGTGTTCCTTGCGGGCACGCCGGAGATGGACGCCTACCGCCGGGACCTGTGGTGGGCGCAGGAGTACGCGCGGCGCAACCGCGCCGTCATGCTCGCCGTTCTGATGAACCTGATGCGGGACCGGTTCCCGCAGGTCAGCTACGACGAGCCGATCAGCTGCCACCACAACTACGTGGCGGAGGAGACCTACGAGGGGGTGGACGTGTTGGTGACGCGGAAGGGTGCCATCCGTGCCGGCCTCGGTGACCTGGGCATCATCCCCGGCTCGATGGGCACCGGCTCGTACATCGTCCGTGGCTCGGGCAACGACTGGAGCTACCGCTCGGCCTCGCACGGGGCGGGCCGGCGGATGTCCCGGGCCCAGGCGAAGCGGACCTACAGCACCGCGGACCTGGCGGCGCAGACGTCGGGTGTGGAGTGCCGCAAGGACGCCGGGGTGGTCGACGAGATTCCCGGCGCGTACAAGGACATCAACGAGGTGATGGCGCAGCAGGATGACCTGGTCGAGGTGGTCGCCCACCTCAAGCAGGTGATCTGCGTGAAGGGCTGAGGTGCGGTCGGCGCCTCGGGGGGCGGGCGCCGACCGTACCCGTCGTCCGCCGCTGCGATCTCCGCGTGCCAGTCCGGGGCCTGCGCTTCGGCGAGCCGGTGCCAGGTTGGCGGGCCGCCCCGCAGGGGCCAGGCACGGGTCGTGCCGTAACCGGTTCCGACGCTCTGTAGCTCGCGGGCGAAACGTCGTTGCACGGCGGCGAGGGCCTCCGCCGCGCCGGGCGTGCCCCCGGCCACCTGGTGCCGTACGGCCTCGGTGGTCGTCGCATAGCGGTGCACCACGGTGTCCGTGTCACCGTCGACCTGGCGCTGGCTCACCAGGGAGAGCCTGAGCAGCGGCGGCGACCCGCCCTCGGCGAGCGCGGCGACGAGCCGATCGTGACCGTCCAGCACGACGTGGCAGTCGAGGCCGCTGATCCACCAGAGCAGGACCGGTGGGAGCACGCCGTCCCGGAACTGCTTCCGATAGGCCTTGACCCGCCCGTCGCCCGGGTCCGCCAGCGGGCGCAGCGGCAGGATCTGCCGCTGCCGGTCCCCGCCGAACCAGTCGATCCAGCCCTCGCCGGGCGGCAACGGGACAGGTACCTGCCGCTGTGTCGCACGGACGTCCGGGTGCGCGACCTCGCCGCCGATCACCCAGCGACCCGCGTGCAGCGGGCCGTCGGCGGTCCCGGTAAGCGCGGTGGCGAAGTGATGAGCCCACCGTGCCAGCCAGGCACCGCCCGCGTCTGCGGTGCCGAAGGCCGCCGCCCGGGCCGCGCGGATCGGTGGCACCGGCGGGTGGTGGTGCCCCGTCGAGGCGTACGCGACGCCGAAGCGGTCGTCAGTCACGCTGGCCAGCAGCAGGACCGCGTCGCCGTGCCGCAGCACGAGCAGGCCGCACCCGGTCGCCTCCACCCGCAGCGCCGGTCGGGTCGGCTCTCCGACCTCGAGGACCAGCGCCTCCCACGCCCCCTCCGCGCTCGACGCGGGAAGGTTGGTCCTGCGTATCACGGACTTCGTCTCGGTCACGGACCCATCATCGGTCACCCAGGAAAGCGGCCGCCCACCGATGGCGTCCGAGGGAAGCCATCAATGTCGGAACAAATTGGACGACCGTCAAAAACGGCTTGACGGCCCACATATTCTGATCCTCCGTACTTTCGGCGGACCGTGAGTCGCGAGGGGGCCCTGCCCTCTCGACACTCAGGAGCCGCAATGCGCCGGGCGCCCGCCGTCACCTTCCTCCTCGGCACCGTCTTCCTGGACATGCTCGGGCTCGGCCTGATCGTGCCGATCATGCCGGCCCTGATGACATCGGTGACCGAGGACGCCGCCGCCGCCGTCTTCTGGTCCGGGCTGCTCGGCTCGGTCTACGGCCTGTTGCAGTTCGTGGTCTCGCCGCTGCTCGGGCGGCTGTCCGACCGCTACGGTCGGCGTCCGGTGCTGCTCGCGTCGTTGACCTGCCTCGGCGTCGACTGGCTGGCCCACGCCGCGTCGCCCAGCCCGTGGACCCTGTTGGTGTTCCACGCCGCCGCCGGTGCGTGCGCGGGAACGTCCACCGTGGTCAACGCCTACATCGCCGACGTCACCGAACCAGGGTTGCGGGCGCAGGCGTACGGGTTGATCGGCGCCGCGTTCGGGCTCGGCTTCGTCGCTGGTCCGCTCCTCGGGGGCTTGCTCGGCGCTGTCGACGTACGCCTGCCGTTCGTCGCCGCCGCCGCGCTCTGCTTCGCCAACGTCGCGTACGGCTGGTTCGTCCTGCCGGAGTCACGACCCGGCGATCCGAGCACCCCGCTGACCCTACGGCTGGCGAACCCGGTCGGCGCCGTCGCCGCCGTCCTGCGCCGGCCGGTGCTCGGCCGTCTCGCCGGTGCCCGCTTCTGCGCCGACGTCGCCCGGATGACGCACCAGTCGACCTGGACGTTCTTCCTCACCCACCAGTTCTCCTTCAGCACCACCCAAATCGGTGTCGTGCTGGCCGTCTCCGCGCTCGCCGCCGTGGTCTACCAGGCCCGAGCTGTCGGGCCGGTGGTGCGGCGTTTCGGCGACAGGCGCGCCGCGGTGACCGGTGCCCTTCTCGGCTTCGCCTCGCTGTTCGGCACGGCGTTCGTGTCAGCGCCGTGGCTGCTCTATCTCCTGTGCGCGGTCGGCGTGCTCGGCTCGCTAGCCGGTGTCGCCGCACAGTCCTGGATCTCCCGCACAGTCCGGGCCGACGAGCAGGGCACCGTGCAGGGCGCGCTGACCGGCATCGGCGCCATCGCGGAAACCGTCGTACCGGTCACGGCCGGAGCGGCGTTCGGCTGGTCGCTGACGTACGCGTCACCGGGCTCGGTCTATCTGGGCGCGGCCGTCTTCGCGGCCGGGGCGGCGCTGCTGCTGGCCGCGACGCCCGACCTCCCGCCGAGGCCGATCGAGTAGCTCCCGACGGAGGGTGCCCGTGGCCGGCCACGATGGCCGTCGTCCTGGTCCGACGTGTTCGTCATTCGTGGCCGAGCGTGTCCGGTCAGGTGTCGGTCGGCCGCCACAGCCAGCGCAGCGCGTCGGGCAGGAGGACGCCGCCGTGGTTGGGGCTGTGCCCACCGTCGCCGAGTACGAGCCGGAAGTCGTAACCGGCCTCGGCCAGGGCAGCCGCGACACGCAGGTTGTGGGCGAGCCAGTTCCGGTGCGGCTCGTTCCAGTGCAGATCCCGATGACCGGCCTGCATGAAGATGCGTATTGGCTTGCGGGCGACGCTGGCGATGAGTTCCGGGTACGGATTCCCGCCGGGCATCTGCACGAAGCTGGACAGGCAGCAGAGCACCCGCCGGAACTTGTCCGGGCGTAGCCAGGCGGCGGTGAACGCGGCATTGCCGCCACTGCTGCCGCCACAGATGGCCCACCGGTCCGGGTCCGCTGCGATCGAGTAGCGCCTCGTGACCTGCGGGATGATCTCGGTAAGCAGGAACGTGGCGAGGCGGTCGTCGAACGCGTCGTACTCGACGTTGCGGTTCTTCGTATGCTCGGCGTCGACGGGGACACCAGGGTCGACGAACAGGCCGACGGTGACCGGGATGTCACCGTGGTGGATGAGATTGTCCAGGACGATCGCGCCACGGACCTCCCCAGTCGGATCCAGGTACCACTGCCCGTCAAGGAACACGATCAGCGACGCCGGCCGCGCAGGGTCGTACTGGGCCGGCAGGTGGATCCAGAATCTCCGTGACGTGCCCGGATAGATGTTGCTGTGCTTCCAGTCGAACTCGATGGTCTGACCTGTCGGCGTGCCCGGGCGTCGGTGGGAGTCGGGGCCGTGGTGGTAGCGGACGTCCGACTGATCGATGGCGAGGGAACGGAACGGCACCTCAACGGTCACCCGGCGACGCTACGAGCCGTCGTCACGTCGGGCAACGGCATTCACCGTCGTTGCGGTCGTCAGGGCCGTGATGGCACGGCGGATGCGGTCGGCCGCCGCCGGGTCGTCTCCGTCGGTGAGAGCGATGTGGTGCACGACTCCGACCACCGCCACCGCCAGCGCCTCGGTGTCGGCGGCTGCGGGCAGCCGGCCGATGTGTCGTTCGGCGGCCAGGTATCCGACGACCGCGCGTTCGAGTGCCGGCAGCGCGGCGTTCCCACTGCCCAGCACCGCTTCGACGGCCTCCGTCAGGGTCGGCCGGTAGGCGACGAGCCGGGTGACGGCGACCAGCGTGATCATCGGGGTGGCGAGCATCGCCTCGCTGAGATTCGCGTCGACGGTGCCGGTGCCGGCGCGCTCTGCAAGCCCGGCGGCGTTGGCGGCGATCTGGAAGCTCCGGTCGACCGCGTAACCGGTCAGGAAGTCGTCGAAGTTGGCGAAGTGGGCGAACAGCAGCCCCGTGGCGACGCCGGCCTCGCGGGTCACGGCTCGGCTGGTGAGCTGGCTCGGCCCCGCTGCCGCGATCACGCGTTCCGCGGCGGCGAAGAGGTGCTGCCGAGGTTCGGTGATGGCGACTCCGCGTGGCATGCCGGCAGTCTACGCAACTTGCGTTCGGATGAGCATGCGCTCATCATATTTGAGCAAACGCTCATACCTGGGGGTCCGAATGAAGCGAACGGTGATCGTCGGTGCCGGCATAGCCGGCCTCGCCACCGCCCTGCGACTGGCGCGCGACGGTTGGCAGCCGATCGTCGTGGAACGTGCCCCGGCCCGGCGCAGCGGCGGTTACCTGGTGAACCTGCTCGGCGGGGGCTACGCCGCCGCCGAGCGGCTCGATCTGGTTCCCGCCCTCGCCGAGCGCGCGCTGGGCCTGTTCACCACCGTGCTGGTCCGAGCCGACGGTCGGCCGAAGCTCACGGTGCCCTCAGTCGTTGCCGAGGCCGCACTGGGCCCCCGCACCATGACGGTGTTCCGGGGCGATCTGGAGGACACGCTGTACGAAGCGGTCCGCGACCGGGCCGACCTCCGCTTCGGCACCACCGTCGAGTCCGTCGACCAGGACACCGACCGGGTGGTGGTCCGGCTCAGCGACGGCACGACCGAGGTGGCCGAGCTGCTCGTCGGCGCTGACGGCGTGCACTCCGCGACCCGGACGACGCTGTTCGGTTCCGGTCATCGGGTCGACCTGCCGTACGTGGTGGCGGCCCTTCCGCTCCGGCGTCCGCCCGAGGCCGTGCCCGCGTCGTCGGCCACCACGTTCATCGGTCCCGGACGTACGGCGGCGATCGTCAACCTGGGTCCGGAACGCTCCTCGGCCTTCTTCACCTACCGCTGCGCGGACCCGGACCGGGAACTGGAACGCGGGCCGGTGCCCGCGCTACGCGCAGCCTTCGGGGACCTGGCCGGCGGCGTACCCGAGGCGTTGCGTGACCTGGAGGCCGACCCGGCCAACGCCTACTTCGACCGGGTCAGCCAGGTGGACCTGCCGCGGTGGAGCACCGGCCGGACGGTTCTCCTCGGTGACGCGGCCTGGTGCGTCAGTCTCTTCGCCGGGCACGGCGCGGCCCTGGCGCTCGCCGGTGCCGACCGGCTCGGTACCGCCCTGGAACGGCACGGCGACGACATCCGGCCAGCGCTTACCGAGTGGGAGACCGGCCTGCGTGCCGAGGTCGTCAAGCGGCAGGCGCTCGCCCGCCGGGGCATGTACCAGTACGCCCCACCGAGTCACCTGCACGTCTGGCTGAACGAGGTCACGATCCGGGCGATCACCCTGCCCGGCATCCGTGACCTCGTCCGTCGCGGCATCGAACGCCAGAACCGCTGACCGTACGGCCGGTCCCGGCGCGCGGCCGGTCAGCCGTACGGGTCGAAGGGCACGGCGGAGTGCGCGGGTCAACGGCCAACACGAGGACGCCCCATTAACGGTCAGTGGTGCCGTTGGTGTCACCGAACCGCTGGCCCGGTCGGATCACGCAGCGGCGCAACGGCTGAGCAGAAGGGGGACACCGTCGCCGGTCAGGTCCGTGCAGTAGGCCCGACGCCCGGTCATCGCCATCGTCAGGGCGAGCGTGGCACCGGACACCAGCGGTCCGGAGCCGGTGGTGAAGGGCCCGTCGGTCGCCGCCAGACGCAACCCGCGGATCCGGCCCTTGGCCGGCACGGTGAGGTCGGAGCCGGCGAAGTACTCGGCGACCCGGGTGACCGTCTCGATCGGGTACGGGTGGTCCAGCCCCAGCGGGCGGCGGATGTCCTCGCCGTGCACGACCTGCTCACCGAGCATCGCCAGCACCGGCAGGGGCGGCTTGGTGGTGCTGGTGACGACCCGACGGAACCGGGCGAGGGTGTCCTCGGGGGTGTCGCCAAGTTGCTCTCTGAGCCGCATGAGCACCTGCCGGTCGAAGTCCCACCGGCACCGGACAACGCCCAGCATCCAGCGCGTGGGGGTGAGACTCGCCGCCGCGGTGAGATGGGCGAGGACCTCGCGCACCGTCAGTCCCGTACACAGCGACGCGGTGCTCCACCGGTCAACGGTCAGGCCGGCGAGATCGTCGGCCAGCGCCGCCCGTTCCGCGTGGACCAGCGACCAGACGGCGGCGCGGTCGTGTCGGGCAGTTTGCTCGGTCATGCGGTGGACCTCCTGTGGTGGCCGCCGTCGCGCCGGGCCCGTACGGTCGGGGCGCTGCGAACGGGGTAGTCGTGCCCTGTCGAGAGAGAAGACTCCCGGCGTCGGGCAGAATCGTCGCTCGTGACCGACCCTTCTTTCGAACAGGTCGCCGGGATGTCGCCCGAGGCCGAGGATCCGGATCTCGTCCGGGCGCGTGCCGGGGACGAGGCCGCGTTCGGCCGGCTGGTCGCGCCGCTGCGTCGGGAGTTGCACGGGCACTGCTACCGGATGCTCGGCTCCCCGCACGACGCCGACGACGCCCTCCAGGAGGCCCTGCTGCGGGCCTGGCGGGGAGTCGGCCGCTACGCGGGTCGCGGACCCCTGCGGTCATGGCTCTACACCATCGCCACCCGCACCTGCCTGGACGCCGTCGAGACGCGCCGTCGGCGTGCCCTGCCCGTCGATCTCGGGCCGTCCAGCGACCAGGCCGTCCTCGGTGTCGCCCGGACCGAGGTGGCCTGGCTGGGCCCGTACCCGGACACCGGAATCACCGCCGGACCGCTCGGTCCGCACGCCCGCTACGAGCAGCGGGAGGCGGTCGAACTCGCCTTCGTGGCCGCCCTGCAACACCTGCCCGGCAACCAACGGGCCGCGCTGCTGCTCTTCGACGTCCTCGGCTACTCCGTCGCCGAGATCGCCGCGATGATGGCCACCTCCGCCACGTCGGTGAATTCGGCGTTGGCGCGGGCCCGCAGGATCGTCGCCGAGCGGGTGCCGGCGCTGTCGCAGCAACAGACGCTGCGCGACATCGGTGACGCCCGGCTGCGAGAGGTGGTCACCGCGTTCGCGGCGGCGTTCGAACGCCGTGACATGGACGCCCTGCTGGCGCTGCTGACCGAGGACGTCACCTGGTCGATGCCGCCGCTCGCGGAGTGGTACGCCGGACTCGACGCCGTCACCGACTTCGCCGCCGAGGTACCGCTCGGCATCTGCCCCAGCTGGCGGTCCCTGCCGACAAGCGCGAACGGCCAGCCGGCCGTCGCGTTCTATCTGGGCGATGATCGGACCAAGGCCCACCACGGCTGGTCGATCACCGTACTGACGCTGCGCGGCGAGCGGGTCGCCGGCATCACCTCGTTCGTCGGCGCGGACCACTTCACCCGGTTCGCCCTGCCGGTAAGCGTCGCCGAGGAAGCAGGCGCCCGCGCGGCCCGCTGAACGAGCTGGCCACTAGATCACCAGGGTGTCGTCGCGGCCGGTGCGGCGGCGGACGTGACCGCGCCACCCGGCGAGCAGGGCGATCGCGGTCCAGCCGAGCACGAGCGCGGTCAGCTTGCCGCCGGAGTCGACCCGGTCTGCGTCCTGGAGGGTGAGCGGCCCGTCCGGATCGGTCAGCACGGTGAGCCTGTCGCCGATCCGGTAACCGGGGTCACTGCCCTGGCCGTCCAGGCACCCGCCATCCCGGCTTCGGCGTTCGCAGACACGTCGGAGATCGTAACTGGGCTCGTCGAGATCGAATCGCCGGCCGCGACCGACCTTCGCCCACCGCTGCGGAGCGGGCTCAGCGCGTCGCGGCCAGGGTCACCGGTACCGCGACGACGTTCGTGCGGGAACCGTCGTCGGCGGACACCTCGTACACCTCGATCGTGCCGGTCTGCTCGGTCGGCAGCCGGTATCGCACGGTGGCCCGGTAGGCGCCCCGGCAGCCGGTTCCGCAGGTGGCGGTGGTGAAGGCGGTGGCGAGTTGACGGCCGGCGGCGTCGAGCACCCGCACGTTGACGGTCGCCTCGAACACGTCGGCGCTGCCGGTGACGGTGACCGGGCTGGTCACCCGCTCGCCGATGACCGGTCCGCTGACCACGACCGGTGGCAGCAGGTCGGCGTGGTCGACGCGACCGGTCGGTGCGGCGGTGCCGAAGTCGACCTCGCGCACGGTGGGGAACTGGGTGAGGGTGTAGACCACCTGCGCCTGACGTAGCCGGGCGGTGACCGGGTCGGCCACGGCGGCCAGCCGGACGCTTGCGACACCGGCGACGATCCGGCTCACCTCGGCACCGTCCGGCAGCAGGGTGACCAGGCCGGCGTCGGCTTCCCGCCGGGTGGGTCCGGCGGCCAACTCGGCCAGGGCCAGCCGGGAGGTGGCCACCGTGGCGGGTCGGGTGCGTCGGGTCGGGACGAGCCGCCCGTCACGGACGTACCACAGCTCAAGGGTGACCGTCGCCGACCGGCTGACGCCGGTGGTGCCGGTGCGGGGCGTGGTCGGTGCGGGGGCGGCGGTGGGCGGCGGGGCGCTGGTGGCGGACGGGCCGACGCTGGTCGGAGCTGGCCCGTTCGGCGCGGCGGCGGTCGGCGCCGGGCCGAGCGAGCCGGACCGCGACGGCGCGCACCCGGCGACCAGCAGCACCAGGGCGACAAGCGTCGCGCGTCGGCGGCGGCTCATCCGGTGCCGCCGGTCGGCTCGGACCCGCCCGCGTCGGGCAGCCCCGACGACACCCGCGTCGACCCGGCGTTCTCCGCCGCGGCACGCGTCGACGGGACGTCCTCCGGGGCGCTGCCGGGCAGGTCGAGGCGGAACCGGGTGCCGGTGCCGGGAGCACTGTGCACGGTCAACGTTCCGCCGAGCAGCCGGGCGTTCTCCAGGGCGATGGCCAGACCGAGTCCGCTACCGCCGCCCGAGCGGGCCGGGTCGACCTTGTGGAACCGGTCGAACAGGCGGGGCAGGTGCTCCGCCGGGATACCCGGCCCCTGGTCGTCGACGTCGACGTGCACCCGGTCCCCGGACCGGGCGGTCCGCACCCGGACCTCACCGGCGCCGTGCTGCACCGCGTTGGCGATCAGGTTGCCCAGCACCCGCTCCAGTCGGCGCGGGTCGGTGCGGAGCCGCAGCGGTCCGCCGTCGACGGTGACCCGGTCCGGCCAGCCACGGGCGGCCACGATCCGACGGACCAGACCCGGTGCGTCCACGTCGGTCACGCTCACCGCCTCCCGCCCGGCGTCCAGCCGGGAGATCTCCATCAGGTCCTCCACCAGGCGGCGCAGCCGGACCACGTCGGTGACCAGCAGCTCACCGGCGCGCCGGGCATCGCCGGGCAACTGGTCGAGGTGGTCGCGCAGCAACGAGGCCGCGCCCACCAGAGCGGTCACCGGGGTACGCAGTTCGTGCGCCACGTCGGCGGTGAACCGCCGCTCCCGTTCCTGGGCGCGGTGCAGGGCGGCGATCTTCGCCTCCAACGCCTCGGCCATCTCGTTGAACGACGCGGCCCACCCGCTGAACTCGTCCCGCCCGGCCACCGGCAGCCGGGTGGCGAGCAGGCCCTCGGTGATGGCCCGCGCGGCCCGGCTGGCCCGCCCCACCGGTTCCAGGGTGCGCCGGGCGAGGGTGTGCCCGACCGTGGCGGCGAGGAGCACCACAAGCACCCAGCCGGCGGCGAGCGCATTGCGTAGCTGCTCCAGTCCGGCGACGAGGTCCTCCTCGTCGGTGATGACGTACAACTCGGCGGTCGAGCCGGGAACCCGTCCACCCACCACGAGCAGCCGCGTCGGCCCGGCGCTGCGCTGGTATCCGAGTTCCCCGGCCGCGACGGTGCTGCGCAGCCGCTCGGTCAGGGCCGGTGCGTACGCCGGGTCCGAGGGCCAGGTGTCTCCGGCGATCAGCACCACGTGCCGGCCGCTGCCCTCGAAGCTGGTCAGCAGTTCGGTGCGGCGCTGCTCGGTCAGCGGCAGGAACTGCCCGGCGAGCACCAACCGGTACCGGGCGTCGGCTGCGGCGGCGTGCAGCGACGCGTCGTAGCGGGCCTGCCGCAGCAGCAGGTACGACCCACCGGCGAGCACCCCGGCGGAGATCCCAGCGACCAGCACGAACGCGATGGTCAGCCGGCGGCGCAGCCGGCCGGGACGGACGGTGGGCGGGCCCGCCGTCGTCGCCGGGGCGGGCCTCGTGCCCGCCGTCGCCGCCGCTACCGGCTCCCCGCTCATCGCCGCCGCCCGCTCAACCGGCGACGAGCTTGTACCCGGCACCGCGTACCGTGCGAATCAGTCGAGGGTTGCCCGGGTCCGCCTCGACCTTGGCGCGCAGCCGCTGCACCGCCACGTCGACCAGCCGGCTGTCACCGAGGTAGCTGTGGTTCCAGACGCGGTCCAGCAGCAGCTCCCGGGTGAACACCTGCCCGGGCCGGCGGGCCAGCTCCAGCAGCAGCCGGAACTCGGTCGTGGTCAGCGGCAGCTCCTGACCGTCCCGGCGAGCCACGAACGCACCTGAATCGATCTCCAGGCCGCCGACCCGCAGTGGACCGGGCTCGGGCGGCACCACTGCGCGGCGTAGCACCGAACGGACCCGGGCCACCAACTCGGGCAGGTCGAAGGGCTTGCGCAGGTAGTCGTCGGCGCCGCATTCGAGACCGACCACCACGTCGATGGTGTCGGTGCGGGCGGTCAGCATCAGGATCGGCACCGCGCTGCTGCGCCGGATCTCCCGACACACCTGGAGGCCGTCGAGACCGGGCAGCATGATGTCCAGCACGATCAGGTCGACGGTCCCGGACCGCCAGGCGGTCAGGGCCTGCCGGCCGTCGGCTGCGGTGTCCACCCGGAAACCGGCGCGGCGCAGCCCGAGGGCGGTCACCTCCCGGATGGAGGCGTCGTCCTCGACCACAAGCACGCGGCCGTCCATGATGCACCCAGGGTAGTCCCGGGTGGTATGCACGTCGCTCGGCGTGACGGGCGGGGATGGGGGTCCGGCCGGTGCCGGACCCCCACCGCAGCGGTCGGCCATTCCTGCCACTGGTGCGCCACGTCGAGCACGATCCGGCTGTGGCTGCCGGGCCCGGCCAGCACGAACACCCGGAACGGCAGCCGGGCGCGGACACCGACGGCGAAGGTGCTGTAGCCCTCGAAACTGCCGCCGAAGACCACGTCGCGCAGGGTCTGGTAGCGCAGCACGTTGGCCACGTGCTCGCCGGTCCGGTACGGCACTGTCGCGAGGTGCTCGTCGTCGTAGGCGGGAGCACGCAACGAGACCCGCAGCAGCGCGTCACCAGCGGTGTACGGCGACAGCGCCAACCCTTCACCCTCGGTGTACGTCTCGCCGTAGCCGACGGAGTAGCCGGTGACCGGGCCGTCGAACTCGAACACCACCCGGTCGTGGCAGTCGTGCCGGCCGGTCCGTACGTCGATCAGCGGCGCGGAGCTGAGCGCCCCGGCGGTCTTGTCTGCGCTGCCCCAGGTGATCCCGCAGTACGGCGAGCCGGTCGCCGCCTGCGTGGCGGTGGTCGGCGCGGCCGTCGCGGCGATAAGCGCGGCGAGCGCCACGGTCAGCGTGGTGACGGTCCTTCTGATCCGCATCCTCGTCTCCCTTCGGTCCCGCCGCGACGTGAGCGCGAGCGGGTGTGAGCTGGTCGGATCCACCGTCGTGCCGGCCGGCCACCGTGGTTTCACGGTGGCGTAACGCGCGGGTAACAGCGGTGGGCGGTATGACGCTTTCGCGATGACAACCATCGAGAGGTGGCCATTAATATTCACGCACATCGATTGCGGCGTGTCGGCGCGCCGCTCAGTCCGCAGGGAGTGCGTGATGATCCGACGACAACTGCTGCGCGCGGCCACCGCCGCGCTGGCGGCGGTGCTGGCGGCGACGGGGCTTCAGGTGGCCACCGCCGCCAGCGCCTCGGCGGCACGGACCGTCTACTACGACGCCAGCCGGGCCGGCGAGTTCCGGACCAACTTCGACCAGGCCGCGCAGATCTGGAACAGTCGGGTCAGCAACGTGCGGCTGGTGCCCGGCACGCCCGCCAGCGTCACCATCTACGTCGACAGCGGCTGGCCCCGGGCGCAGGTCACCGGGCTCGGCTCCGGGCGCATCTGGATGGGCTGGCAGGCGGTCAACCAGGGCTACCACCGCACCCGGATCGCCACCCACGAGTTCGGTCACATTCTCGGTCTGCCCGACCGGCGCACCGGCCTCTGCTCCGACCTCATGTCCGGCAGCAGCGCGCCGGTCTCCTGCACCAACGCCTACCCGAGTGCTGCCGAGGCGAGCCGGGTCAACCAGCTCTTCGCCGGCAGCATGAGCGCGTCGGCCGCCGCCACGTACACCTGGACCGAGGACACCGGTGTCGGGATCCTCGTGGTCAACGGCCGCCCGGCCACCGAGAACTACCCGTGGCTGGTCTACACCTCCGGCTGCACCGGGACCCTGATCAAGGCCAACTGGGTGGTCACCGCGCGGCACTGCCCGACCCCGTCGTCAGTGCGGGTGGGCAGCATCAACCGCACCAGCGGCGGCACGGTCGTCCGGGTCAGCCGGGCGGTCAACCACCCGAGCATCGACGTCAAGCTGTTCCAACTCGCCAGCTCGGTCAGCTACGCGCCCGCACCCATCCCGACCACCTCCGGTGCCGTCGGCACGGCCACCCGGATCATCGGATGGGGCCAGACCTGCGCGCCCCGCGGCTGCGGCTCCGCGCCCACCGTGGCGCACGAGCTGGACACCTCGATCGTGTCCGACAGCCGGTGCAGCGGCATCAACGGCCCGTACGAGATCTGCACCAACAACACCAACGGCAACGCCGGCGCCTGCTACGGCGACTCCGGCGGCCCCCAGGTGCGCCGGATCAACGGCGTGTGGAACGTCATCGGCGCGACCAGCCGGGCGGGCAACAACAACTCCACCTGCGCCACCGGCCCGTCCATCTACGGTGACCTGACCTCGATCCGCTCCTGGATCAACTCCCAGGTCGGCGGCCTCCCCGCCTGACAGCCTCGTCGATCATGCAGCTGTGGCACCCCATGAACTCCCTGAAAGGGGATGTTCCGGGTGCCACACCTGCATGATCGGCGGGGGAGTGCGGGGGCGGGAGGGTGGGGTGGGATAGTGGGCGGTCGTGACGCGGTATGGGGTGTTGAGTCTGCCTTCGAGCAACCGGGTGTACTCGGGGGCGGCAGTGGAGTTGACGCGGGCGGAGCTGGAGATCTTCGGCGACGCGGTGCTGGGTGGGCGGATCGGTGACGTGGCGACCGCGACCATCGGCGGGGCACGCTACGTCACCTTCGACGCCGACGGTGGCCTGACCGAGCAGGACGCCGCGCTGCTGGGCAACCTCTCCAGCGCGTACGCCATCTTCGAGTTCGTCGGCGACCTGCTGCGGCCGGTGCCGTTGACCCGGCTGGACCGCTTCGACGACGACCTGCTCACCATTCAGAAGTATCCGGGCAAGACCAACGAGCAGTTCACCAAGTTGCTGCTCAACGTCACGTTGCTCGCCTCGGACGGGGCCGGCGACCTGCTGACCCGGCGGTTCCGGGTGCTCGACCCGCTGTGTGGCCGGGGCACCACGCTCAACCAGGCGATGATGTACGGCTTCGACGCCGCCGGTCTGGACCGCGACAGCAAGGACTTCGAGGCGTACCAGACGTTTCTCAGCACCTGGCTCAAGCGCAAGCGGATCAAGCACCGGGTGCTGGAGTCCGGGCCGATCCGCCGGGAGCGCAAGGTGGTCGGCCGGCGGCTGCGGGTGGAACTGGCCGCCTCGAAGGAGGCCCACAAGGCCGGCGACGTGCAGTCGGTGGACGTGGTGAACGCCGACACCACCCGGGTCGGTGAGTTCTTCCGCCCGGAGACCATCGACGTGGTGGTGGCCGACGCGCCGTACGGTGTGCAGCACGGCAGCCGTACCGCCGAGAGCGGGCTGGCCCGCGACCCGCTCGCCCTGCTCACCGCCGCCGTGCCCGGGTGGGCGCGGGTGCTGCGCCCCGGTGGCGCGCTGGGCATCTCGTGGAACACAAACGTGGCGCGGCGGGAGGAGGCCGCCGCCCGGCTGGCCGCTGCCGGCCTCACCGTCCTCGACACCGGCCCCTGGCGCGCCCTCTCCCACCGCGTCGACCAGTCCATCGTCCGCGACGTCCTAGTAGCCCAAAAACCCACCTAATCCCACCCACCCCCCATACCCCGTTGATCATGAGGTTGGCGGCGATATTGATCTACAAACTTGCCGCTAACCTCATGATCAACGAAGAAAAAGGGGGGAGGGGACTGTTAGCGGGGTTGGGCTTGGGGGCGGGTGGGGGTGGGGCCGAAGGTGGTGAGGAAACGGTCGCGGAACTCGTTCATGGGCCAGACCGGTGCGTTCGGGTCCGGGGTCAGGCCGTCCTGCCAGCCCCAGTCGTTGGTGCGTTGCAGCACCGCCTGGTCCTTGGTCACGATGTGGATCGGCACGTCGTGGCTCGGGTTCTCGCCGGTGACCACCGGCGCGGGCTGGTGGTCACCGACGAAGACCAGCACCGTGTCGTCGTCGCCGTACCTCTCCAAGTAGGAGATGAGGGTACGCAGCGTGTAGCTGATCGAGTGCCGGTAACCGGTGCGGGCCTGCGCCGTCGGCGTGCCGATGATGCCCCGCCGAAACACCTCGCCGTCGTCGATGGTGTCCCAGTCGACAAGCGACGGCACCTTCGTCCAGGGCGAGTGGCTGGAGACCAGGGCCAGCTCGGCCATGACCGGACGGTCCTGCTGCCCGGCCAGCTCCCGCTTGTGGAACTGGTGGATGGCGAACTGGTCAGGCATCGGCGCGAAGGCGAACTTGGGGCCCTGATATCCCAGGTCGGGGCCGCTGTAGAACTGCTCGTAGCCGTAGAAGGCACCCTCCGGCCAGGCCTGGTTCACCGCCGGCATCACCCCGACCGTACGCCAGGAGGCGCGCCGGAACGCGTCACCGAGGGTGAACCGGTCGGTGGCGAGCAGGTTCCGGTAGCGCTGGTTGTTGTCGACCCACAGGCCGGACAACAGGGTGGCGTGCGCCAACCAGCTGGCACCACCAATGGTCGGCGAGGTGAGAAAGCCGCTGCGGGTGGCGAACCCGGCCGTGGCCAGCCGGTCGGCGCTCTCGTCGAGCATCCGGGGGATGGACGCGAACTCGGCGTCGGTGACCGCGTCGCGGCCGTAACTCTCCACGAAGGCGATCAGCACGTTCTTGCCGCGCAGGCCGGTGAGTAACTGGTCGGCGGGTACGTCCCGGAACGGGTCAACCCCGACCTCGTCGGCGAACGCCTGGCGGTCGTACAGCCGGTCCCGGACCTCGGCGGCGTGCTCCTGGACGAGGATGGTGGCGTTGGTGTCGGCCATCGGCATGGCGGGCACGATCCGCGCCCCGAAGGCGGCCAGCACCGCCCAGACCACCACAAGCGTGGCGACCGCCCGCGTGCTCCCGGTGCGGTGCCGGGTCAGCAACCCGGACAGCCGCACCGCGGACACAGCGGTAAGCACCGGTACGGCCAGCAGCAGCAGCCCGACCCCGAGCGCGATGGCGGTCGCGCCCGGCCGGCCGATCGACTCGGCCACGAAGGTGAACGCCTCGTCCAGCAGCGACCAGTCCAGCACCAGGTCGAACGGGCGACCCAGCGAGGAGTAGAAACCCAGGTCGCCGACCTTCACCACGGCGACGAGCCCGAGCAGTCCACCGGCCAGCGCGGCCACCACCCGGCGGGGCCGACCGGGCAGCGCGAGCAACAGCGCGGCCAGCAGCAGCGCCTCCAGCGGGATCCGCAGGAACGCGCCGGGCTCCAGCTGCCACGGCCGGTTGGGCAGGGTGAACGTGACAAGCACCAGCAGCGCGGCGAGCGCCGTGGCCGCCCGCGCGACCATCCGTCGCCGCAGGGTGACCGGCGCTGGCCGGGACGCGGCGGCATCCGCCCCGGTCCCGCGTGCCTCGACGGTCTCGGTCCCGCGCGGGTTGGGGGCGCCGGTCCCGCGCGCGGCGACGGTCGTGGGTGGGGCCGCCTCGACGGTGCGTTCGCGCGGGTCGGTGGCGGTGCTCGGGTTCTGGTCGGCGTCGGGCGTGGACGCCGGGTCGGCGATCGACAACTGGGTCTCCCGGGTCAGCGCAGCGACAGGACGGGGGCGGTGGACAGGTCGCGCTCGTCGACCCGATCGGCCCGCCGCATGCCGATCGGCATGGTCGGCATAGTCGGTACTGCCGGTACCGCCGGCACCACCAGGGCCGGCACGGTCCGGACCTGCCGGTGCCGCCACAGCCAGCTGACGTCCCGCCCGAACGACTCCACCAGCAGGCCCAACGCGGCCACCAGCACGACCGTGGTCAGCATCCCGGGCAGCACCTGGGCGGCGGCGACCGCGAGCATGATCCCCTGGACCGCGGCGACCACCTTACGCCAGTACCGGTGCGGCAGTTGCGCGTTCACCCACGGCAGGACCCAGCCGGCGACCAAGAAGACGTACCGCATCAGGCCGATGGCGAGCACCCAGGCACCGACCGACGGGGCGACGTGGAGGCTCAGCATCAGCACCAGGAACGAGTCGACCTCCATGTCGAACCGGGCGCCGAGTGCGCTTGTCGTCCCGGTGCGGCGGGCCACCTTGCCGTCGACCGCGTCGAGGGCAAGGGCCACCGTAGTCATCGCCACCAGCAGCGCCACCGGCGCGGGGCGACCGGTGGTCAGGGCGTCGGCGATCAGCGCGGTCACCGCACCGACCAGCAGCCCGCGACCCATCGTCACCCAGTCGGCCGGTCCCAGCCGGTTCGAGCCCGCGTGACGCAGCCCACGCACGAGTGCCAGGCAGGTCACCATCCCGTACGCCAGGCCCGCCAGCCAGCCCGCGACACCGAGACCGACCGTCGCGGCGAGCCCCGCCAGCAGAACGATCTGGACGATCAGCCCGATTTGCGGACCGGTTCGAACTGTGGACACCGTGCCTCCGTGTTTATGATCGACGACCCCTGACAGGGAACTACGGAAAATACGACGGATCGGTTCGGTCCGGACGCAGGTAAGGAGAAAAATCCGGTGACGCGTACCGCCCTCGCCTTCTGGCTCCGGGCTCCCGGCGCGGGTGAGCTGCGTCCGGTGATGCTGCCGGAACCGGGCACCGGCGAGGTCCTGGTGCGCAGCCGGTACTCCGGGGTCAGCCGGGGCACCGAGACGCTGGTCTTCACCGGTGGCGTGCCCGCCAGTCAGTACACCACGATGCGCGCCCCGTTCCAGGAGGGCGACTTCCCGGCCCCGGTCAAGTACGGCTACCTCAGCGTCGGCGAGGTCGAGCAGGGCCCGGCGCACCTGCTCGGTCGTACGGTGTTCTGCCTCCACCCGCACCAGAGCGCGTACGTGGTGCCGGCGGATGCGGTGACCGTGGTACCGGCGCAGGTCCCGGCGGCCCGCGCGGTGCTGGCCGGCACGGTGGAGACGGCCGTGAACGCGTTGTGGGACGCCCCGCCCCTGGTCGGCGACCGGGTGACCGTCGTCGGGGGTGGCATGGTCGGCTGCGCCGTGACCGCCCTGCTGGCCCGCTTCCCCGGGGTACGGGTGGAACTGGTCGACACCGATCCGTCCCGCGCCGAGGTGGCCGCCGCGTTGGGTGTCGACTTCGCCGCCCCCGAGACGGCCACCGACGGCCGTGACCTGGTGGTGCATGCCAGCGCCAGCGCCGCCGGGCTGCAACGCGGCCTGGAACTGCTCGCGCCGGAAGGCACCCTGCTCGAACTGAGCTGGTACGGCGACCGTCCGGTGCAACTGTCCCTCGGCGGCGCGTTCCACTCCGGACGACTGAACATTCGCAGCAGCCAGGTCGGCATGGTGGCACCGGCGCGACGCGGCAGTCGCAGCTATGCCGACCGGATGGCACTCGCCCTGGACCTGCTCGCCGACCCGGCGTTCGACGCGCTGATCACCGGCCGGTCGCCGTTCGCGGAACTGCCCGACGTACTCGCCCGACTCAGCGGGGGCGACCTGCCCGCGCTGTGCCATCTCATCACCTACGACGGGGAGTGAACCGTGTTCAGCGTGACCGTCCGTGACCACATCATGATCGCCCACAGCTTCCGTGGCGAGGTCTTCGGCCCCGCCCAACGGCTGCACGGCGCAACGTTCGTGGTCGACGCCACCTTCCGCCGTCCGGACCTCGACGACGACGGCATCGTGGTCGACATCGGACTGGCCACCGATCAGCTCAAGGCGGTGCTCGGCGAGTTGAACTACCGCAACCTCGACGAGGAACCCGCGTTCGCCGGGCAGAACACCACCACCGAGGTGCTTGCCCGCACCATCGCCGACCGGCTCGCCGACCGGGTGGCCGCCGGCCAACTGGGCGGTGGCGCCCGGGGCCTGACCGGGCTCACGGTCACTCTGCACGAGTCGCACGTGGCCTGGGCCAGCTACGAGCGGGCGCTGCCCGGCTCGACCGTCGTCGGTGAGGGCACCGCCTGACGTGCCGACCCTGCACGTGATCCTGCCGGGCGACATCGACGACCCGGCGTCACCCAGCGGCGGCAACGGCTACGACCGGCGGATCTGCGCCGGGCTCGCCGCCGCCGGTTGGTCGGTCCGCGAGCACGCCGTGCCCGGCGACTGGCCGTGCCCGTCCCCGGCCGCGCGGGCCGCACTTGCCCGCGTGCTGGCCGGTACGCCGGACGGTGCGCTGGTGCTGGTCGACGGCCTGGTCGCCTCGGTGGTGCCGGACGTCCTCGCCGCGCACTCCGGGCGGTTGCGCCTGGTCGCGCTGGTGCATCTGCCCCGGAACGACGACGCCGAGGCCCGGGCGCTGGCTGCGGTCACCACCGTGGTCGCCACCAGCGCCTGGACCCGCGACGCGCTGCTGCGGCGGTACGCGCTGCCCGCCGACCGGGTGCACGTGGCGCCGCCCGGGGTGGACCCGGCGTCGCCGGTGCCCGGTTCGGCGACCGGTTCGGCCCTGCTCTGTGTCGCGGCGGTCGCCCGGCACAAGGGGCACGACGTGCTGGTCGAGGCGCTGACCATGGTGGCCGACCGGCACTGGACGCTCACCTGTGTCGGACCGCTGCACCGGGAGCCGGAGTTCGTCGACCGGCTGCGCGAGCGGATCACCGCCGGGCGGCTCGGCGACCGCATTCGGCTGACCGGGCCGTTGGCCGGTGACCGGCTCGACGCCGCGTACGCCGCCGCCGACCTGCTGGTGCACCCGTCGCGCGGTGAGACGTACGGGATGGTGGTCACCGAAGCGTTGGCGCACGGCGTGCCGGTGCTCGCCACCGCCGTCGGCGGACTGCCCGACGCCCTCGGGCGCACGGCGGCGGGCGACCGGCCGGGTCTGCTGGTGCCGCCCGACGACCCGGCCGCCCTAGCCACGGCGTTGCGCCACTGGCTCGACGACGCGGCCATGCGCGAGCACCTGCGGCAGGCCGCCCTCCAGCGACGGGACACCCTCGCCGACTGGAACAGCACCGTCGCCCAGATCACCACCGCCCTGAAGGAGGCGTCGGCATGAGCATCGATCTACCGCCCGATTTCGCGCAGTGGCTCGCGCTGCGGGAACCCGCAGACGTGGCGGCCCGGTCCGCCGAACTGGTCGCCACGCTGCGTGCGGCGCTGCCCGACCACGGCCCCCTCGTGGTGCATGATCTCGGCGCCGGGACCGGCTCGCTGGGCCGCTGGCTGGCCCCGCTGCTGCCCGGCGCGCAGCACTGGATCCTGTACGACCAGGATCCCGACCTGCTGGCCCGGGCCCGCGCCGGCATGCCGGCCTGCGCCGTCGACGGCGCCCCGGTGACCGTCGAGACGCGCCAGGGCGACCTGACCCGGCTGACCGCCGCCGAGCTTGCCGACGCCGCCCTGGTCACCGCCTCGGCCCTGCTCGACATGCTGACCGCCGAGGAACTCGACCAACTTGTCGCCGCCTGCGCCAAGGCCGGTTGCCCGGCGTTGTTCCTGATCTCCGTGACCGGCATCGTGCGGTTGACTCCGGCCGACCCGTTGGACGACGAGGTCGCCGCCGCCTTCAACGCGCACCAGCGGCGTACCGTCGGCGGCCGGCGGCTGCTCGGGCCGGACGCGATCGACGCCTGCGCCGCCGCCTTCGGCCGGCACGGGGTGGACGTCGAACTGCGGCCCAGCCCGTGGCTGCTCGGGCCGGAGCAGGCTGCCCTGGCGGCGGAGTGGTTCACCGGATGGCTCGACGCGGCCCGTGAGGAACGCCCCGACCTGACCGCCCTTACCGCCGAGTACGCGCGACGTCGGCTGGCCGAGGCTGAAACCGGTCGGCTCGGGGTACTGGTCGGTCACGTCGACCTGCTGGCGCTGCACCGTTGAACCGGCAGCCGCCCAGCTACGTGCGTACAGTCAGGGAAGATCGTCATGCCGGGGAGGCACGAGTGGGGGATGAAGCTGGCGGCGCCGCACCCACGGCGACCCCGGTGCGTCGGTCGTTCTGGGGCTGGGCCCGGCTGGCACTGGGGCTGGGTGTCCTCGTGGGGCTGCTCTGCTGGCTCGGCACCGGCCCGTTCCTGGCCGGGCTGCGGCTGATCGACGCACCCGCGCTGGCCGCCGCACTCGCCATCGGTGTCCTCACCACGGTCTGCGCCGCCTGGCGGTGGAGCCTCGTCGCGGGCGGCTTGGGCGTACGCCTGCCACTGCGGGAGGCGGTCGCCCACTGTTACCGGGCGATCTTCCTCAACGCGACGCTGCCCGGCGGGATCCTCGGTGACGTGCACCGCGCGGTGCGGCACGGCCGCGACGTCGGTGACGTCGGACGCGGCATCCGGGCGGTGGTGTGGGAACGGATGGCCGGGCAGGTGGTGCTGGTCGCGGTGGCCGCGGTACTGCTGTTCGCCTTCCCGTCGCCGGTGCGCCCGTTCCTGCCGGTGGCGACCGCCGTGGTGGTGGCGGTGCTGCTCGCCGTGGTGCTGGCCGCCCGACTGCTGCCGCAGTCCGGTGCCTCCCGGTGGGCGCGTGCCTTGGGCACCGCAGTCTCCGACGTACGTCTCGGGCTGCTTGGCCGGCGTACCTGGGCGGGGGTGCTGCTCGCCTCCGCGCTGGCGGTCGCCGGGCACCTCGCGACTTTCCTGGTGGCGGCACGCACGGCGGGTTCCACCGCCCCGTTGAGCCTGCTGCTGCCGCTGACCCTGCTGGCCCTGCTCGCGATGGGGGTGCCGGCCAACGTCGCCGGGTTCGGTCCCCGCGAGGGGGTGGCCGCGTGGGCGTTCGCCGCCGCCGGCCTGACCGCCGCCGAGGGGGTGGCCACCGCGACGGTGTACGGCGCCCTGGTGCTCGTCGCGAGCCTGCCCGGAGCCGCCGTGCTACTGGCCCGACGTGTCCGTGTACCCGCCACCGTCTGACGAGGAGACCCATGTCCGAATCACTGCCTGTCGCCACCATCCGGACGCAGGTCACCGTGCCGCTGCGGTTCCCCGACGGTTACACCACCACGGCCCGGCTGTTCACCTTCGACGGGCTGGTCGACGGCCGGGAGCACCTCGCCTTCGCCCTCGGCGACACCGGCGCGGCGGAACACGGCGGTGACGTGCCACTGGTCCGCCCGCACAGCGAATGTCTCACCGGCGACGTGTTCGGCAGCCAGCGCTGCGACTGCGGACCTCAGTTGCGCGAGGCGGTGCAGCGCATCGCCGACGTCGGCGGCTACCTGCTCTACCTGCGCCAGGAGGGCCGGGGCATCGGGCTGTACGCCAAGCTCGACGCGTACGCGTTGCAGGACGCGGGGCTGGACACCTTCGAGGCCAACGTCGCGCTCGGTCACGCGGAGGACGAACGTGACTACACCGTGGCCGCGCAGATGCTCGCCGCGCTCGGTGTCGGGCCGATCGCGGTGCTGAGCAACAACCCGGAGAAGTCCGACCAGTTGGGTCGGCTCGGGATCACCGTGACCGAGCAGGTGCCCACCGGCGTGTTCCTGTCCCCGGCCAACGCCGACTACCTCGCGGCGAAGGCCAGCCGCGCGGCCCGCGCCGCCGACCTCCCCTTCGTCCGGTGACCGACCCGCCCGGGGTGGCCCGGCCTTACGTGCTGCTCAGCTGTGCCACCTCGATCGACGGCTACATCGACGACGCCACCGAGGAACGGCTGCTGCTGTCCAACGACGCGGATCTCGACCGGGTGGACGAGGTCCGGGCCGGCTGCGACGCGATCCTGGTCGGCGCCGGCACCGTCCGCCGGGACGATCCCCGGTTGCTGGTGCGCTGCGAACGGCGCCGGGCTGCCCGAGTCGCCCGGGGCCTGCCTGCATCGCCGACCCGGGTGACCATGACCGGCTGCGGCGACCTGGCCCCGGACGCCCGGCTGTTCACCGTCGGCGACACCGAGCGGATCGTCTACAGCGCCAGCGGCGCGGTCGAGAAAACCCGGCACCGGCTGGGTGAGGTGGCCACCGTGGTCGACGCCGGTGACCCGGTCGACCTGGTGCGGATGCTGACCGACCTCGCCGGGCGGGGCGTCGGCCGACTGCTGGTGGAGGGTGGCGCGGGCGTGCACGGCCAGTTCCTCGCCGCGGGGCTCGCTGACGAGCTGCACCTGGTGGTGGCCCCGTTCTTCGTGGGTGACCGGCGGGCGCCGCGGTTCGTCGGCGAGGGCAGCTTCCCGTGGCACCCCGGGCGACGGGCGCAGGTGGTGGAGGCGCGCCAGATCGGTGACGTGGTGCTCACCCGCTACGCCCTGTCCGAGCGCTGCGAACCGGCGTAGGGCGCCTGCCGCTCGCCGGATACGGCATCTCGGGGTGTCCGGTGCGGCGGCGGGACGCGACCTACCGCATCTCGGGGTGTCCGGGAGGCGGGATAGCGCGACCTACCGCATTGTGCGGTGCCTGGGCAGGCGGGAAGGAGCGGCCTGCCGCATGTCGGGCTAATTCGAGGGACGATCGAGGAACATCAGTCGGGCGCGTTTGTCGGGGAGGTCGATCACCGGGCCGTCAACGAAGCCGGCCCGCCGCAGCCGGGTGATCGCCTTGTCGTTGCGGGCGTCCGGCTCCATCACCAGCCGTAGCCGGCGGGGGTCGGTGAAGACGAAGGCGACGAACTCGGCCAGCAGCGTGCCGGTGAAGCCCGGCTCGGGCCGCACCGGGGTGCCGATCAGCAGGTGACCGCCGTGGTCGCCGGGACGTACCGGGTAGCACTCGCCGACCGGGTCGTGCTCCGGTTCGTAGGTCTGGAACAGCGCCACCGGGTGCCCGTCGCGCAGGGTGAGGTACGCGTGATGGGTGGCCAGCGAGTCCACGTACCGGTAGATCTCGGCGACCCGCTCCCGGTCGGCGTCGCGCATTCCCCAGAACCGGGCCCGCTCCTGACTGACCCACGAGTGGATCACGTGGGCGTCGGCGTCGGGCTCGACCGGCCGGAAGGTGACCACACCGAACCCGGGTACGTGTCGTTCGTAGTGGTGGCGGTCAGTCATCGTGCTCCTCGGTCAGCCGATCCCAGTCACCGACGGTCTGGATCAGGTCGCCGCCGGCCCACAGCGGCAGCTGGTCGTCGCGGTGCGGCCCGGTGCCGGTGGCGCCGAGCGGCACCACCCAGCGGCTGTCGTCCCGCCGGGCCAGGTCCCACACGTAGCGAGCCGCGGGCCCGCGCAGGCACAGGTCGGTGACGCCGGGGACGCTGGAGGTGGCCAGCACGCAGTCGTGGTCGCCGGAGAGCTGCGGACCCGGCGGCGTCGCCGGGTCGGGCAGCGCCCGCCACGGCGCGAGCCGGTGTCGTTCGCCCCAGCACCGGGTGTCGCCGTCGGCGGCCACCTCCGCCAGGGCCTCGCGGAGCAGGTCGACCCGGTCCAGGCCGGGCAGGTCGGTGTGCAGCAGCGTGTTCACCGCGTACCCGACCCGGGGGAGCAGGGCCAGCCACGGCCGGAACACCTGCGGATAGGCGGGTGGGTCGGCCAGCGCCGCCAGCGCGGGGTGGACGGCGAGCCGGCGGATCACGGCGGCCCGCAGGTCGGCGAAGGCGGCGGCGTCGACGCTCTCGGCGGCCATGCGGCGATCCCAGGCCAGCAGACGTTCCCGCAGTCCGGCGGCGGCCGGACCGAGCCCGTCCAGCGTGGCGAGCAGATCCAGCAGCGGCCCGGCGGCGGCCAGGTGGGTGTCGGTGTGCACGGTCGCCAACTGCTCGGCACGCCAGTCGCCGGTGGTGTCCAGCAACTGGCGGATCCGGTCGGCCCGGTACGGCGGCGCGAACTCCACGCCGAGCCCGGCGGCGATGCCACGGTCGTTGGCCATCACCGCCACCTGACCCACCGGGATGCTCGGCAGGTCGTGCCAGCCCTGCCAGGCGTGGCTCGCCTCCCAGCCGGGGACCACCCGCAACCCGTTGTTCGGGTGCCGTCGAGGCACCCGGCCGGCCACCCGGTGCAGCAGCCCGCCGGCGGTGTCGGCCGCGAGCACCACGTTCACCGGCTCCACCCAGCCGTCCAGCGCCGCGTCGACATCGTGCACGGTGCGAGCCCGCAGCAGCGCCGGCAGGACACCGAAGCCCAGCTCACCGAGGACGCGGGGCGGATACCGCAGGCTTACCGTGACGGCCGGGTCGTCGTCCGGTCCACCGGAGACCAACGGTCCCCGTTCGGTCTCGATCACCTCGACCTCGACCGGTTCGGCGTCGGCCACCTCGATCGTCTCGACGTGCCGGTGCGCGGGCCGCCACCCGTCCGGCCCGTACGCCTCGACCCGGTCGCCCCGGCGGCGCAGCCGTTCGGCGTACCCGTCCTGGTAGTCGGCCATCGCGTTGGTGATGGCCCAGGCGACCCCGCCGGCATGGCCGAAGTGCGGGATACCCGGAATGCCGGGCACGGCGAATCCGAGCACGTCGTACTCCGGGCAGGCCAGGCGGATCTGCTGGTAGATGCCGGGCGCCTCGATGAACCGGTGCGGATCACCGGCGATCAGGGCGGCGCCGGTGGCGGTGCGGTCGGCGGCGAGTAACCAGCCGTTGCTGCCGGAGGTGACGTGGCTGTCCACGGCGAACAGGCCGGTGGCCTGCGGACCAAGCCGGCGGGCCACGTGGTCGCGCCACAGTTTGGTGCCGAAACCCGCGAAGAGCACGTGGTGACCGAGCCAGATCGCCAGCGGCGTCCACGGCTGCCAGCGGCCCGGTCGCAGGCCGGTGGCGGCGAACTCCGGGGCCTGTGCCGCACCGGCGGCCAGCGCGGCGTTGACCCCGTCCACGTAGCGCCCCACCCACTCGGCGGTGGCCGGATCGAGGGCGGCGTGGCAGCGTCGCGCGGTGTCGTCGAGTCGGGCCCGGCGGGCGAAGCTGTCCCAGGCGAGGGACTCGGCACCGAGGAACGAGGCGGAGGTGCCCTGGGACCGGTGCCGTTCCACCTCGATCTGCCAGGCCCGGTCCAGGGCGGTGACCCGACCCTGGGCGTAGGCAAGCGACGTGTGGTCGTCGGCGCGCAGGTGCGGGATGCCGTAGCCGTCGCGGTAGCGGCGGGCGCTCACCGGGCCACCGTACCGGCTCGGGCGCGGGCGGCCGGAACCACAAGCGGCGTCCCGGTCTCCGGGTCGTCGATGACCCGGCAGGGCAGGCCGAAGACCTCCTCGACCAGCTCGGCGGTGACGATCCGGCGGGGTTCGCCGGCGGCCACCACCCGCCCACCGCGCATCGCGATCAGGTGGGTGGCGTAGCGGGCGGCGTGGTTGAGGTCGTGCAGCACCGCGACAAGCGTGCGCCCCTGCTCCTCGTGCAGCCGGGCACACAGGTCGAGGACCTCGATCTGGTGGGCGATGTCGAGGTACGTGGTGGGTTCGTCCAACAGCAGCAGGGGCGTCTGCTGGGCCAGCGCCATGGCCAGCCAGACCCGCTGCCGCTGGCCACCGGAGAGTTCGTCGACCAGCCGGTCGCCGAGGTCGTCGACGCCGGTGGCGGCCATCGACTCGGCGACGATCCGCTCGTCGTCGGGGGACCACTGCCGCAGCAGCCCCTGGTGCGGGTAGCGACCCCGGGCCACCAGCTCGGCCACGCCGATGCCGTCGGGGGCGATCGGCGACTGGGGCAGCAGCCCGAGCGTACGGGCCACGGCGCGGGCGGAGAGCCGGTGAATGTCCGCGCCGTCGAGCAGCACGGCCCCGGCGGCCGGCTTCAGCAGTCGCGACAGCGCCCGCAGCAGGGTGGACTTGCCGCACGCGTTCGGGCCGATGATCACCGTGAAGGAGCGGTCGGGCACGGCAACGGTGAGGTCCTCGGCGACGACACGTCGGTCGTAGGCGAGCCGCAGCCCGCTGCCACCCAGCCGGGAGGTCGACATGCTTGTTGCTCCGTTCTCGGGTGTCGTGGTCGGGGCCGGACCGTCGGCCGGCACGGTCATCGGGGCCGGACCGTCGGCCGGCACGGTGGTCAGGCCCGGTTCGCCGGCCTGGCGGGGCGTCACAGCCGGCCCGCCCGGCGCTCGGTGGCCAGGAGCCAGACCAGATACCCGCCGCCGATCACGCCGGTCACCACGCCGACCGGCAGCTGGCCGGGGAGGGCACGTAGGGCGACCTGATCGGCGACGACGGTGATCAGCGCGCCGATGACCGCCGCCGGCAGCAGGGTGACCCCGGGTGCCCGGGTGAGCCGGCGGGCGAGGTGGGGGGCGGTGAGCGCGACGAACGGCACCGGTCCGGCGGCGGCCGCGGCCAGCGCCACCAGCAGCACGGCCCCGGCGAGCAGCAGCATCCGCATCCGGTGCACGCTCACCCCCAGTCCGCTGGCGGCGTCGTCGCCCAGCTCGGTCATCCGCAGCGCCGGCCCGCAGGCCAGCAGCGCCGGCACCAGCACCGCGAGGGCGGCCAGCAGCGGCACGACGTCGGACCAGCCGCGACCGTCCAGGCTGCCGGTGAGCCAGAGCATCGCCCGGGAGGCGCTCATCAGCGGTACCCGGGTCATCAGATAGCCGTTGACGCCGGTGAGGATGGCCGACATGCCGATGCCGACCAGGACCAGCCGGTAGCCGTGTACGCCGCGCCGCCAGGCGACCAGGTAGATGAGCAGGCCGGTGACGACACCGCCGAGGGCCGCGGAGCCGGCGAGGGCGGCGCTGCTGCCGCCGACGGCGACCACGACGAGCGCGCCGGTTGCCGCGCCCTGGGTGAAGCCGAGCACGTCCGGACTGCCCAGCGGGTTGCGTACCAGCGCCTGGAACACCGCTCCGGCCAGGCCGAGCGCGGTGCCCACGGCCAAACCGGTGACCAGTCGGGGTAGCCGCAACTGGGTGACGATGAACTCCTCGGCGGCGCTGCCGCCACCGGTCAACGTGCGCAGCACGTCGGCCGGTGACATCGGGTACTCGCCGTGTCCGACGGCCAGTACGCCGACGCCGAGGGTGAGCACCAGGCAGACCGTGCCGACGGCGAGGACGCGAGGGTGCAACCGGACGGAGAGCCGGCCGGGCGTACGAATCACGATCATGAGCGGGTGGTCCTCGTCCTGAGCACCAGCGCCAGGAACAGCGGGCCGCCGACCACCGCGGTGACCAGCCCGACCTGGAGTTCACCGGGGCGGCCGAGGACCCGGCCGAGCACGTCGGAGCCGAGCAGCAGCACCGGGGCGAGCAGCGCGCAGTAGGGCAGCAGCCAGCGCAGGTCGGGGCCGGTGAGGACACGGACCAGGTGCGGCACGAGCAACCCGACGAAGACGATCGGTCCGCAGGCGGCGGTGGCGGCCCCGCAGAGCAGGGTGATGGCGATGATCACACCGGCTCGGGCCACGGCCGGTCGGGCACCCAGGGCCTGCGCGGCGTCGTCGCCGAGGGCGAGCGCGTTGAGCGGGCGGGCGGCGACCAGCGCGACCAGCAGCCCGACGGCGATGAACGGCAGCACCCGCAGCACCGTGCCGGTGTCGGCGCTGGCCAGTGACCCGACGGTCCAGAAGCGCAGCCGCTCCAGGCCGGCCGCGTCGAGCAGCATCACCGCGCTGACGTACGAGTACAGGGCCGCGTTGAGCGCCGCGCCGGCCAGCGCCAGGCGGGCCGGGGTGGCTGCGCGACCACCACCGACGGCGTACACCCCGACGGTGACGACGGCGGCGCCGAGCAGCGCGAACCACACCTGCCCGGTGCCGCCACCGAGGCCGAACAGGGCGGTGGCGGTGGCGATGGCGGCGGCGGCACCGGCGTTGATACCGAGCAGGCCGGGGTCGGCCAGCGGGTTGCGGGTGAGCGCCTGCATCGCCGCGCCGGCCACGCCGAGTGCGGCGCCGGCCAACAGCCCGAGCAGCGTACGGGGCAGCCGCAGCTCCCGCACGACGGCGTACTCGGCGGCGTCGCGGTCGGTCAGGGCGTGCCAGACCTCGGACGGGGGGATCGGCTTGGCGCCGACGGCCATGCTGAGCACCGCGACCGTGAGCAGGGTCAGCGCGGCCACGAGGAGACCGCTGGCGCGCAGGGCGGTACGGCGGTGCCGGGGTGGTGCGGTCGACCGGGCCGGCGTCTCATAGGGTGGCGACTCGATGACGGACAGTGTGAACTCCAGTGTGGTGCGAAACGCCGTCGGGACTTGACAGGAGCCGAGTCTAGGCACGAAGTTAGGTTAGGTTAGCCTAACCCCCGGCTGTCCAAGGTCCGAGACCCTGATCGAAAGACGACACGAATGTCTGAGCACCTCCCCGCCCGTCGCCTCTCCCGCCGAGGGCTGCTCGCCGTCGGCGGTGCCGCCGTGGCCGCCGCACTCGTCGGCTGCGGCCGCGACGATGCCACCGGCACCAACGGCGACAACGCCTCCGGGCCGTGGTCGTTCACCGACGACCGCCCCGAGAAGGTCGCCGCCGATGCTCGGCCGGAACGGGTGGTCGCCTTCACCGGCTCCGCCGCGGCACTTGTCGACTTCGGACTCGGTCGCGAGATCGTCGGCGTCTTCGGCGAGACCAAGAAGGCCGACGGCAGCGTCGAGCCGCAGGCCGGTGACCTGGACGTGGAGAGTGTGGAGATCCTCGGCAACGTCTGGGGCGAGTTCAGTGTCGAGAAGTACGCCGCCCTGCGTCCGGAGCTGCTGGTCACCCACATGTACGACCCGGGCGCCTACTGGTACGTCCCGGACGAGAGCAAGGACCAGATCCTGCCACTGGCGCCGGTGGTGACCATCACCACCGCCCGGGTGCCGATGACCAAGCCGATCGAACGGTACGCCCAGCTCGCCGAGTCCCTCGGTGCCGACCTGTCGGCGCCGAAGGTCACCGACGCCAAGGCCCGGTTCGAGGCCGCCGCCGAGGCGGTACGCCAGGCCGTCGCGGCCAACCCGGGCATCAAGGTGATGGCCGCCTCGGGCAGCCCCGACCTGTTCTACGTCTCCAACCCCAAGATCAGCACCGACCTGATGTACTTCGCCGAACTCGGCGTCGACATCGTGGTGCCGACCAAGCTTGAGGCCGGCGACTACTTCGAGGCGCTCAGCTGGGAGAACGCCGGCAAGTTCCCTGCCGACCTGATCCTCCTCGACAACCGCGGCACCGCCCTGCAACCCACCGACCTGGCCGCCAAGCCCACCTGGAAGCAGCTGCCCGCCGTGCAGGCCGGGCAGGTCACGCCATGGGACGCGGTGCCACGCTTCTCGTACGCCGGCGCGGCTCCGCTGCTGGAGAACCTCGCCAAGGCGATCCGGGGAGCGAAGAAGCTCACCTGACGCCGCCGGGCCGGCCGGCCGCGATCGACCACCGCACCGGCCGCCCCGCCACCACCCTCCCAGGACCGAACCGCCCGCCGCCCACCTGCCGTGCGGCGGGTTCCGGCTGCCCGAAAATCGAACCGCCGAGCGTGGAGGACACCCCCATGACCCTGCCGGTGCACACCGCCGAGGCAACGCCGACCCACCCGGAGCCCGGACCCACACCAGCCCGGGCACACCTGCTCAGCGACGAGACAGTCGAGCAGTACCGCCGGGCAGTGGCCGCCGGCACCGCCCGGGTGGCCCGTCGGATCGCCGAGGTGACCGGACCCTTCACCGGCGTACGCCCGGACGAACTCGCCCCCCAGGTGGAGGCGATCGACCTGGACCGGCCGCTGGGCGACACCACCGCCGCGCTCGACGAGTTGGAGGACGTCTACCTGCGCGACGCGGTCTGGTTCCACCATCCTCGCTACCTGGCCCACCTCAACTGCCCGGTGGTGATCCCGGCGCTGCTCGGCGAGGCGGTCCTCAGCGCGGTCAACTCCTCGATGGACACCTGGGACCAGAGCGCCGGTGGCACCTTGATCGAACGCCGACTCATCGAGTGGACCGCCGACCGGATCGGTCTCGGCCCGGCCGCCGACGGGGTGTTCACCAGCGGCGGCACCCAGTCCAACCTGCACGCCCTGCTGCTGGCCCGCGAGGAGGCGCTGGCCGCCGCGACGCCTGCCGACCGGCGGATCCTGCTGCCCCAGCTGCGGATCATCGCCTCGGCGGCCGGTCACTTCAGCGTGCAGAAGGCGGCCAAGCTGCTCGGCCTGGCACCGGACGCGGTCGTGGTGGTGGAGACCGGCCCCGACCGACGGATGCGGCCCGGCGCGGTCCGGCACGAAATCGCCCGCTGCCGGCGCGCCGGCCTGACCGTCATGGCGGTGGTGGCCACCGCCGGCACCACCGACTTCGGCACCATCGACCCGCTCGACGAGATCGCCGAGGTGTGCGCCACGGCCGGCGTGTGGCTGCACGTCGACGCCGCGTACGGCTGCGGGCTGCTGGTCTCGCCCACCCGCCGACACCTGCTCGACGGCATCGAACGCGCCGACTCGGTGACGGTCGACTACCACAAGTCCTTCTTCCAACCGGTCAGCTCCAGCGCACTTGTGGTCCGCGACCGGCGGACCCTGCGGCACGCCACCTGGCACGCCGACTACCTCAACCCGGCCCGGATGGCCGCCCAGCGCATCCCCAACCAGGTCGACAAGAGCCTGCAGACCACCCGCCGGTTCGACGCGCTCAAGCTCTGGCTGACCCTGCGGGTGATGGGGCCCGACGCCGTCGGTGAACTCTTCGACGAGGTCTGCGACCGGGCCGCGCAGGCGTGGGAGCTGGTCGCCGCGGACCCGCGCTTCGAGGTGCTGACCCGGTCACAACTGAGCACCGTGGTGTTCCGCTGGCGACCCACCGGGCCGGGCCGGGACCTGGCCGATGCGGCCAACCTGCGGGCCCGCGAGGCGTTGGCCGCCTCCGGTCTCGCCGTGGTCGCCGGCACCCGGGTCGACGGCCGCCAGTATCTCAAGTTCACCGTTCTCAACCCGGCGACCACCGCCGAGGACGTCGCCTACGTGCTGGACCTGATCGCCGAGCACGCCGGCCGCCACGTGCACGAACACGCCGGAGCGCCCGCCGACCTGACCTGCCCGGTCGGCTGACCATGCCACCTGCCAACCCGAGCCTGGAGGGCCGGATGGAAAGCCACGATTTCATCGGGATCGGCCTCGGGCCGTACAACCTCGGCCTGGCCTGCCTGACCGCACCCATCGCCGACCTCGACGGGCTGTTCCTGGAGGCCCGCGACGACGTCTCCTGGCACCCCGGCATGCTGCTGGAGTCGTCCCGGTTGCAGACGCCGTTCCTGGCCGACCTGGTCACCCTCGCCGACCCCACCTCACCCTTCTCCTTCCTCAGCTACCTCAAGGAGATCGGCCGGCTCTACCCCTTCTACATCCGGGAGAACTTCTTCCCGCTGCGGGTGGAGTACGACGCCTACTGCCGCTGGGCCGCCGCGAAGCTGCCCAACCTGCGGTTCGGACACCAGGTCACCGCCGTCGAGCACGACCCCACCGACGACCGGTACGTGGTGACCGCCACCGTCGACGGCGCCACCGTCACCCACCGGGCCCGGCACCTGGTGCTCGGCACCGGCACCCCGCCCCACCTGCCGGACACCTGCGCCGGCCCGACCTCCGACGCGGTGCACAACTCGCGGTACCTGGAACACCGGGAGGTGTTGCGGGCCAAGCGGAGCATCACCATCGTCGGCAGTGGGCAGAGCGCCGCCGAGATCTACCACGACCTGCTCGGCGACATCGGCAACCACGGTTACCAGCTGAACTGGGTGACCCGCTCGCCCCGTTTCTTCCCGCTGGAGTACACCAAGCTCACGCTGGAGATGACCTCGCCGGACTACGTGGACTACTTCCACGCGCTGCCCGAGCCCACCCGGTACCGGCTGGAGGCCGAGCAGAAGGGACTGTTCAAGGGCATCTCCGCCGACCTGGTCAACGACATCTACGACCTGCTCTACGCCTCCAGCGTCGACGGCCCGGTGAACACCCGCCTGCTTACCAACACCGAGCTGACCGAGGTCACCCACGACGAGAGCACCGGCGTACACACCCTCCGGCTGCGCCACGTCGAGCAGGAACGGGACTTCACCCTGGACACCGAGGGGCTGGTGCTGGCCACCGGCTACCGGTACGAGGTGCCGGCGTTCCTGGAGCCGATCCGGCACCGGCTCCGCTTCGACGACCACGGGCGGCTCGACGTGGCCCGCAACTACAGTGTGGACTCCACCGGGCGCGGCGTGTTCCTTCAGAACGGCGGCACCCACACGCACAGCATCACCTCGCCCGACCTCGGCATGGGCCCTTACCGCAACAGCTGGATCATCCGGGAGCTGCTCGGCCGCGAGCCGTACCCGATCGAGAAGTCGATCGCGTTCCAGGACTTCGGGGTGACCGGGTGACCCACCTCGTCTACACCCGTCACGATCGGCGACTCGGCGAGTTCGCCCTGCGTACGCTCGACGTTGCCGCCGACGCGCCGGTGCTGCACCGGTGGGTGACCCACCCCAAGGCGGCGTTCTGGCTGATGCAGGACGCCGACGTCGACGCCGTGGCCGCCGAGTACCGACGCATCGCCGAGCACCCGCACCACGAGGCGTACCTCGGCCTGTGGCGCACCGAGCCGGCGTTCCTCGCCGAACGGTACGACCCGGCACACGTCGAGTTGGTCGGCCTGCACGACGCGCGGCCCGGCGACGTGGGGATGCACTTCCTCTGCGCGCCCACCGACACCCCCGTCTCCGGCTTCACCCGGGCCGTCATCACCACCGTGCTGGCCTGGCTCTTCGCCGACCCCGCCACGGAACGGGTCGTGGTCGAGCCGGACGTGCGCAACACCGCCGTGCACGCGCTCAACGCGGCGGTCGGCTTCGAGGTGGTCGGACCGGTCACCAAGCCGGAGAAGACGGCCCTGCTGAGCATCTGCACCCGGCAGCGGTTCCTGGCCGCCACCCGAAACGAAGGAGTACCGGCATGACCACGCCCGACCCGGTCGCCCACCTGCGCCCACAGACCTGGGAGCGGGCCAACCGTCTGCTGGTGCGCAAGGCGCTCGCCGAATTCACCCACGAGCGCCTGCTCGCCCCTGAATCGGACGGCCCGGCTGCCGCCGACGCCACCGGCCGCTGCTGGTACGCCGTCACCGCCGCCTCCGGCGCGGTCCGGTACCGGTTCGCGGCCCGGGTGATGACCCTGGAGCACTGGGACATCGACCCGGAGAGCATCACCCGGCACCGGAACGGCGAGCAGCTGCCACTGGACGCGGTCGACCTCTGCCTCGACCTGCGCGACGCCCTCGGCCTCACCGACCGGATCCTGCCGGTCTACCTCGAGGAGATCACTTCCACCCTCGCCGGTCTGGCGTACAAGCTGGACCGGGCGCTGCCCAGCGCGGCGAAGCTGGTGGAGGCCGACTTCCAGACCATCGAGACGTCGATGACCGAGGGGCACCCCTGCTTCGTGGCCAACAACGGCCGGCTCGGGTTCGGCGTCGACGAGTACCACAGGTACGCCCCCGAGGCGGCCCATCCGGTACGGCTGATCTGGCTCGCCGCCCACCGCGACCACGCCACCTTCACCAGCGCCGTCGATCTGGACCAGGGGACGCTGCTGCGCACCGAGCTGGGTGAGGCGACCCTCGCCCGGTTCGCCGCGACCATTACCGAACTGGGCCTGGACCTCGCCGACTACCACCTCATCCCGGTGCACCCCTGGCAGTGGTGGAACAAGCTGTCGGTCACCTTCGCCGGCGAGGTGGCGCGGCGCCGGCTGGTCTGCCTCGGTGAAGGCCCCGACGAGTACCTCGCCCAGCAGTCCATCCGCACCTTCTTCAACGTCAGCCACCCCGAGCGGCACTACGTCAAGACCGCGCTGTCCGTGCTGAACATGGGCTTCATGCGGGGCCTGTCGGCCGCGTACATGGAGGCCACCCCGGCCATCAACGACTGGCTGGCCGACCTGATCGACGGCGACGAGATGTTCCGGGCCACCGGACTGACGATCATCCGGGAGCGGGCCGCCGTCGGCTACCGGCACCGCCAGTACGAGGCGGCCACCGACCGCTACTCGCCGTACCGCAAGATGCTCGCCGCGCTCTGGCGGGAGAGCCCGGTCCCCGACCTGGCTCCCGGCCAGCGACTCGCCACCATGGCGTCGCTGCTGCACGTCGACGCCGACGGGCGGTCGTTCGCCGCCGAGCTGATCGCCGCCTCCGGCCTGGCGCCGGCAGCCTGGCTGCGCCGCTACCTGAACGCCTACCTGACCCCGCTGCTGCACGCCTTCTACGCCTACGACCTGGCGTTCATGCCGCACGGCGAGAACGTCATCCTGGTGCTGCGCGACGGGGTCGTCGAGCGGGCGATCTTCAAGGACATCGCCGAGGAGATCGTGGTGATGAGCGCCGAAGCCCCGCTGCCCCCGGCGGTGGAGCGGATCCGGGCCGACATTCCGGAGGACATGAAGCTCCTGTCGATCTTCACCGACGTCTTCGACTGCTTCTTCCGCTTCCTCGGGTCGACGCTTGCCGATCAGGGCGTGATCGACGAGGAGGAGTTCTGGCGGACCGTGGCCGACTGCGCCACCGAGTACGCCGGCCGGGTGCCCCACCTGGCCGACCGGCTGGCCCGCTACGACCTGTTCGCCCCGGAGTTCGCGCTGTCCTGCCTCAACCGGCTGCAACTGCGCGACAACCAGCAGATGGTCGACCTGGCCGACCCGTCCGCCGCCCTGCAACTGGTCGGTGCCCTGACCAACCCGATCGCCCGGTTCGCGACGTCCTGACCGTCGGTGCCCCGACCGCCGTCGCCGATCGGGACCGTCGACGGTCGTCCGTCGGGCGGCGGCGGGTCAGCCGGGGTGTGGGCCGAGCTGGTCGATGGTGTAGCCGTCGGGGTACGTTCGCGTGCTGATCACCCCGTCGGCGAACAGCGGCTCGGTGCGTGGCCGGCCGACGTGGCGCACCAGCCACGCCCGCACGCGCAGCCCGGCGTGCAGACCGGCCCGTACCGGCCAGGCCGGGGCGGCGACCCTGGTGGCCGCGCGCAGCCGGTCGTCGTACAGCGCGGCGACCAGGGCGTCGCCGACGGGAGCAAGCGGGCGGGGTAGCCGGCCGAGCAGCAGCTCCCGGGTGGCCCGCTCGATCGCCGCCGCGTCGTCGTTGGGGCGCAGGTGCGCCGCGTCGTACGCGTCGAACCAGGCGGCGAACTCCGGATAGGTCTCCGGGATGTCGGTGATCCCCATCCGACGGCCAAGTTCCCGGTAGAAGGCGTGGGTGGCGTGCCGTTCGTGACAGCAGGTACGACGCCAGCCGTACCGGTCTATCCACCGGGTCGGGACCACCACCAGGCAGCCGAGCACGTACCGGTAGTGGTCGTTGCCGATGCCGTACGGGCGGTGTATCTGGTTGACCCGGCGCAACGCGGAGCGCCCGCGCGGATGGTCGAAGCCGTTGAGCATCATCTCGTACATCAGCAGGCCGGTGTCGTCGATGCGCTTGCGGGTCCGCCGGGTCAACTCGCCGGTGGCGGTGTGCACGGCGGCGATCTCCGGGATCGAGAAGGAGCGGTTGAACGCCAGGTTGAGCCCGAGTCTCAACTCCCAGCAGAACTCGTGGCGCAGCATCGTCTGGTAGATCGCCAGGTGGTCACGCTCGGGGTCGAGCGAACGGATGTGCGCCAGGTTGGCGTGACGGTCTCGCACCGGCGGCTCCTTCACGGTCGTCGACCGTTGGTCCGGCTGGCTGGCCGGGCTGGCCGGCCCGTCCTGGCTGGTCCGGGCCGGGCGGCTGGGCCGCTCGTGCGGCGTTCCGCCGGCCAGCTCAGGCCGCGGCCAACTCGGTCAGGTCACGGTCGAGCAGCTCGGCCAGCAGGGCGTGCCGGCCGGGGTCGTTGTCCGGCGTGATGCCCCGACTCGGCATCTCCACGGTCATCAGCAGGTGCAGGTGCATCCGGTACAGCGCGAGCCGGCGGCGGGTGCCGTCGTCGAAGACCAGCGGTACGCCGGTGGCCTCGGCGTACCCGCGCAGGAACGGGTGCGTCGGTTCGTCCTCGGCGCGGCGGAACAGCAGCGGAGAGACCAGATCGAGCAGCGGATCGCCGTAGAGGAACCGTTCGCCGTCGACCAGGCCACACATCCGGTACGCACCGTCGGCGGCGGCGGCGAGCACGTTGCCGTCCCAGCAGTCGAAGTGCAGCAGCGCCGGCCGGCGTACCGTGTCGAGCAACTCGCCGTGCCGGGCCACCAGTGCCCGGAACCGCTCCGGCGGCACGGGCAGCGCCACCGCCCAGTCGGCCGCGTCGGCGAGCAGGTCGTCGATGATCGCCGCGAACGCGGCCGACCAGGTCGGTCCGCCGGTACGGCCGGCGTCGTAGCCGAACCGGTCGCCGGTGATCCGGTGCAGGGCGGCCGTCGCCGCGCCCAGGTCGGCGCGGACCGGGCCGTCGTCACCGTCCAGGTCGGGCAGGGCCCGGCCGGGCAGCCGGCCGGTGACCAGCCACTCACCGAGCCGTCGATCGCGGCCGTGGTGCAGCACCGGCGGCACCGGCACCTGCGGTGCCCGCTCGGCCACCAGCCGGAAGTAGCGGGCCTCGGCGGCGAGCAGATCGGCCTCGTAACGCAGCAGCCGGGCGGTCGGCGGCGGGGCGACCTTGAGCACGACGTCCCGACCGTCGTCGAGGCGGGCCCACCACACCGCGGCGAAGCCCCCGCCGGACAGCGGCCCGCAGTCGGTCACCCGCCGATTCGGGCCGAAGGACGATCGTACGAAGTCGACCACGTCGTCGGGGGAGAGGACCCGTTGCGTTGGACTGACCGGTGCCACCCGGACAGCGTAGGGGGCTGCCCGTCCGCTGTCCGTCCCGTCCGCCCGCCGCTGATCGAGGTAGTCCCCGACGACGGTCAGTGGCGTGATTCGGTCGACGGGTCCGGCGCGTACTCGAGCACGACCCCCTTCAGGTAGCGCGGGGTGGTGGGAAGATCTGCCGCGCCCACCGCGAACATCAGCGGGCTGCCCGGGACGCTGTCGAGCCCGTGCAGGCTCATGCCGACCGCGTCCGGCGGTTGCGGCGCCGGGACGCCGGTCCAGGCGCCTTTGCCGTACGTGACGAGCGAAGCGCTCGGCGCCGGTGAATTGTCGATCAGCCACGGCTGTCCGGCCAGGTCGGTGACCACGTCGGGCAGTGCGCCACCTTGGGCGTACCTGAGCAGTTCGAACGATCCACCGCCGCCGCGCACGGTCAACCCGCCGTCGCCGACCGCCCACAGGTCGCTCGACGAGCGACCGGCGAGCGCTCCGAACGAGGACTCGTCGTCATTCATGCCCACCTGGGCCGTGCGCCAGCCGGAGCCGTTCCAGTGAAAGAGCAACGGGCCCTTGAATCCCTGCCACGCGCCGTTGCCGGCGGCCCAGACATCATTCGGCCCGAAGGCCTTGATGGCGGTGAAGGTGCAGAAGTTCGGCATTCCGCCGAAGGATGTGCCGCCGGTGCGGCATTCGGCGGGCGGCTGGTGCGACCGCCAGGATCGTCCGTCCCACTGCTTGATGATCACATCGTTGAGGTCATTGCCCACCAACCAGGTCTGTCCGCCGAGGACGGCAAGTCCGGTGATCAGTGCGTGGCTTTCGCCGTCGCCCCGCGCGAACGGCACCTCGCGCCAAGCGCTCCCGTCGTAGTGCAGGACGTGCGTCACCTGATCCTCCGGAGTGGCGGCGGCCGTGCTGCCGACCGCCCAGACATTCCGGGCCGAGTCGGCGGCGACGAGGTCGAGACGACCGCGCCACGAGATCGCCGGCAGCGGCGCGCGTGCCCAGTTCCGTCCGTCCCACCGAAGGATCAACGGCGTGCCGGTGTCGTCGGGCTGTTCGGGCGAGTAGGCCTCGCTGCCGACGGCCCACGCGTGCGTGGCGTCCACCGCCACCACGTCCCACAGCACGCTTGTCGGCCCGGCCAGTTCCGGCAGCGCGGCCAGCCGCCAGCTCGGTGCCGGCGCGGCGGTCCCGACGGCTCCTGGTGAACTGTCGGCGGTTGTCCCGGAGGGGGCCGAGGTGTTCGTGCTGGCCGATCCGCCGGTGCACGCCGACGCCAGCAGGACAGCGGCCATCGGTACGGCAAGCTTGCGCATGGCGTCGATGATCGCATCGCGCGGCAACCGACGTTTGGCGATCGACGTTCGCCCCGATAATCGCGGTGACGTCGGTGGTCGATCCGGTGATAATGACCGCCGTGGAGGGGATCGAGGTCGTTGTCGCCCATCAGGAGCGGGCGACCTTGCGCGTCGGCGACGTGTTCCTGAAGATCGACACTGATCAGACCCGCATTGATGTCGAGGTCGAGGCGATGGCCATCGCCCCGATCCCGACACCGGAGGTCCTGTGGCGCAAGCCGCCCGTGCTCGCGCTGGCCGCTCTCCCGGGGAAGGCACTCGGGCGTCTCGGTGAGCCGTCGTCGGCATCGTCGGCAGCGTGGGCTGCGGCGGGGGCCGCCGTACGGAGGCTGCACGAGGCGCCGCTGCCGCCATGGCCCGGTCGGAGCCCCGACGAGTTGGCGTCCCGCCTCGACGGCGAGTGCGAGTGGCTGCTCAGGAACGGCGTCCTCCCCGCCGACGTGGTCACCCGCAACCGTCGGGTTGCCAAGGCTGCGCTGCGGCCGTGGACACCGGTGTTCGCCCATGGCGACCTGCAGATCACCCACGTCTTCGTCGACGGTGACGAGATCACCGGCGTGGTCGACTGGTCCGAAGCGGGCCCCGGCGATGCCCTCCACGACCTGGCGATTCTGACGCTCGGACACGAGGAGCACCTCGACGACGTCGTGGCCGGCTACGGCACCGACGTCGACCTCGACATGATCCGAGCGTGGTGGTCGCTGCGGAGTCTGCTGGCGAGCCGTTGGCTGGTCGAGCACGGCTTCGACCCGTCCGCACCGGGCTGCGAGTTCGACGTGCTGAGGTCCCAGATGTAATCAGCCCGCCTCTCGCGACCGCGTCGACGCGCCGAAGGTCACCCGTTGGACGCTGCCGACCTGACCGGGCTGTTCGTTCTGGTCAACCCCGGACATCCCCGAGTGCTTCGGAAATCATTCGATGCCCCTGGGCCTCAAATGCCTCGTCGCCAACTCGGTGGGCCCACGCCGCGGTGCCGATCGCCTCGCGGACCCGGGTGCGGTGCCACGCGTCCGGCTCGCGGGGATCAGGCCCGTACCCGTCGAGAAAGGCCGCCTCGAGTCTCGGATCGCGACGGAAATCCTGGGCGGCCAGCCGGCCGAGGTCGGTGAACGCGGGGCGCATCGCCGCGCGACCGAAGTCGATGACGCCCACGACGCCGTCGTGGACCAGCCAGTTGCGGGGCTGCCAGTCACCGTGCGTGGGTACGAGGTGGGCCGGCGGGGTCGGCCACGAGGTGATCTCGGCCCGAAGCCGCCGCACGGTGTGCCCGGGGATCCGATGTGGTCGGCACAGCCAGGCCAGCGACTTCTCGTTCTCGCGTCTCTCGTGGTCATCGTCGGTGACGGCGACCTGGGCGTGCAACAGTGCCAGCAGCTCGCCGGCCTGCCGGTAGATGTGCGGGTCATCGGCGTGCACACTGCCGAGCACCAGCTGACCGGGCAGGTAACGGGTGACGAGCAGCTTCGCGTCCGCGTCGCCGCTTACCAGAGTCGGCGCACGACCCCGATCCGTCCAGGGACGCAACCAGTTGGCATGGGCGTCGAGTTCGCGTCGGATGCCGTGATCGTCGTCGCCGCCGGCCTTGACGATGAATCGCGAACCGACGCAGGACACCTCGAGGACGGTGGTGGCCACCAACCCCCAGCTGTGGTCCGCCTCGACGGTCGCGCCCGGAAGCCACCGTCGCAGCAGCGCCTGCTGCCGCGGCGTGAGGTTTCCGAGCGCGGACGCCACGGCGGAAAGGATACGAGTTGGCCGTGGGAACGGTCAGACCCCGCCGGGCCGGGTTACTTGCGCGACCGTCAGCGCGGTCCATGACACGGGCGGCAGTTCGACGGTGAGCAGGCCGTCGGAGAGCCGCGCTGTGTCGTTGGTCCGCAGCCCCACCCGGTGCGGGTCGCGCAGGTCGTTGGCGGCCCGCACGTCGGTGTCCCAGATTCCCCGGGCCGAGACGGCACCGGTGGGCTGGAAGGCGCCGACGTCGATCGTCACCGCGGTGGCCTCGGTGAGGTGCCGATTCTGCAGGAACACCGACAGCGCGGTGCCGTCGCTGGTCGCGGCCGCGGCCACCACCGGCACTGAGCCGAAGGTCGCGGTGGCCGTCTCGTCGGCGTCGGCCAGCACCCGCAGCGCGTCGCCCCGGGCGGCGTGCGAGGTCACCGAGAACGGGAAGAACGTGGTCTGCCGCCAGGCCGGACCGCCCGGCTCGGTCATGATCGGCGCGATCACGTTGACGAGCTGCGCGAGGTTCGCCGAGGTGACCCGGTCGGCGTGGTTGAGCAGGGAGATCAGCAGACCGCCGAGGACCACGGCGTCCGCGACGGTGTACCGGTCCTCCAGCAGGCGCGGCGCGACCGGCCACTCGTCGATGGTGAACGTGCGGGCCTGCTCCTGCCACCGGCTCATGTACCAGATGTTCCACTCGTCGAACGCGAGGTCCACCCGCTTGGACGACCGCTTGACCGTGCGTACGTGGTCGACGGTCGCGACCACCGACTCGATGTAGGTGTCCATGTCGATCCCGGAGGCGAGGAAGCTCGCGAGATCACCGTCGTGCTCCTGGTAGTACGCGTGGCAGGAGATGTAGTCGACGTCGTCGTAGGCGTGGGTCAGCACGACGCGTTCCCACTCACCGAAGGTCGGCATGCCACGGCCGGACGATCCGGAGGCGACCAGCTCCAGGTCCCGGTCCACCTGTCGCATCGCCTTCGCGGTCATCGCCGCGAGCTTGCCGTAGTCGGTGGCATCGCGGTGGCCGAGCTGCCAGGGGCCGTCCATCTCGTTGCCGAGGCACCACATGGCGATGCCGAACGGCTCCTTGCGGCCGTTGGCGGCCCGTTGCTCGGCGCGGGCGGTGCCGGCCGGCAGGTTCGTGTACTCCAGCAGCTCGACGGCCTCCTTCGGGCCTCGGGTGCCGAGGTTCACGGCCAACATCAGCTCGCTGCCCACCAGGTCGAGCCAGTGTTGGAACTCGTGCAGGCCGACCTGGTTGGTCTCGGTGGAGTGCCAGGCGAGATCGAGCCGGCGCGGCCGCTCGGCCGCCGGCCCGACACCGTCCTCCCAGTTGTAGCCGGAGACGAAGTTGCCGCCCGGGTACCGAACCGTGCTCACCCCGAGCTCCTTGACCAGCTCGATCACGTCGCGCCGGAACCCGTCCGGACCGGCGCTTGGATGCCCGGGCTCATGGATGCCGTCGTAGATGTGGCGACCGAGATGCTCGACGAAACCGCCGAAGAGTCGGCGACGGACCGGGCCGATGGTGAAGGCCGGGTTGATGGTGAGGTGCGCGCGGGGCATGGGGCTCCTTACGATGATCACTCACGATAACGTTTTCGGCGACGGTCGACGAGCCCTCGGCGGGCCGCTGACGTCGCGCGGGTAACCCAGCATCGGCGCCGGTGGCAGGGGCCCGCAGACCTGCCTCACCTCGGGGCGGGGCCGGCGCTGTCCCGACGGATCAGTTCGGCGGCGAGCGACTCGACCCGAGGGCTGGCGGCGCCCGGGTCGAGCGCCAGGGCCATCGCCCGCACGCCCATCTCCACAAGTGGCAGTCGGACCGTGGTCAGTGCCGGTGTGACGTCGCGGGCCATCGGCATGTCGTCGAAGCCGAAGACGCTTACCTGCTGCGGCACCGGCACCGCGCGGGCGCGCAGCAGCGCCAGCGCCCCGATGGCCATCGAGTCGTTGAGCGCCGCGATCGCGGTCAGGCCGGGCTCCGCGTCGAGCAGCCCAGCGGTGGCCTCGGCACCGCCGTCGCGGTCGAAGTCAACGTACCGGATGCGGTGTTCCGGCAGGTCCCGGCCGTGTTCGGCGAGTGCCGCGCGTAACCCGGTGAGCCGGTCGGTGATGGTGGTCAGCACGCGGGGCCCGGCCACCACGCCGATGTGTTCGTGGCCGAGGCGGCACAGCTCTTGACCGAGGAGTTCGCCACCGCCCCGGTTGTCCGGCATCACCGCGTCACCGGAGTGCTCGTGGCGACCGATCACCGCGACCCGGCCACCGGTGGCCTCGTACGCGGCGAGCTTGCCGTTGAGCAACCGGGTGAAGTCGGCGTCGTGGTACCCGGAGCCGGCCAGGACGATGGCGGCGACCTGCTGACCTCGCAGCAGCTCGACGTACTCCAACTCCCGCTCCGGGTCGCGGTAGCTGTTGCAGATCATCAACAGTCGGCCCTGGTCGGTGGCGACCCGTTGCAGACCCCGGGTGATCTCCGAGAAGTACGGGTCGGAGACGTCGTGCACGATCACCCCGACGGCGCCGCGGTGCGACCGGGCCAGCAGTTGGGCGTGGGCGTTGGGCACGTACTGCAACTCGGCGACGGCCCGCAGCACCCGCTCGCGCAGTTCCTCGGTGACCGGCTTGCTGCTGCCGTTGATCACGCGGGAGGCGGTGGCGGG
Source organism: Micromonospora sp. NPDC049374 (assembly GCF_040677165.1). NCBI lineage: Bacteria > Bacillati > Actinomycetota > Actinomycetes > Micromonosporales > Micromonosporaceae > Micromonospora > Micromonospora sp. NPDC049374. Next base: position 251,267 of record NZ_JBFAQH010000005.1, read on the forward strand.
TGAGACACCGGCCCGTCGGGCCACATCGGACAGCGTCGCCACACCCGCCCCCTCACGCGTCGCGCCGGCCGCTGTCGCGGCGACCAGCGACACCGTACCGCAGTGCGGGGCCTTTTCCGGAGCGTGGTTAGCGCAGGTCAAGGCCGCAGGTCCGGCCCGCCCCGCCCGGTGTCCGCCGGGCGGTCGGGGACGGTGCCCCGGGCGAGGAGATGGGCGCTCGCCGCGACCAGGGCCGTCTCCCCTCGGTAGACGCGGGCGAGCCGCAGCGCCGCGGTGTAGACGGTTTCCGCCATCGGCCCGTGCGCGGCCGCCTCGGCGGCGATCCAGGCTGGTCCCTCGATGCCGTCGACGGCCAGCTCGGCCAACCCGGCGGTACGGCATTCGTCGAGGAGTTCCTCGACCCGGTGGAAGTAGGCGTGGGTGAAACCGAGACGCGCGTCGTTCCGGCCGTCGGTGAGCAGCATCCCGGCTTCCTCGACCATCCGGTCGTCGAGCCGTCCGGTGGCGGCGAAGTCGAGCGGCCCGGCGAATCGTGAGATCGCGGCGGCGAGGACGCGACCGCCGGGCCGCGTGACGCGGAGTGCCTCCGCCAGGGCCCGGCACCGGTCGGCGCGCTGCGGCAGGTGGTACAGCGGCCCCAGCAGCAGGGTGGCGTCGTAGCTGTCGTCGTCCTCGGGCAGCGCGCGGGCGTCGGCGACCTCCGCGTCGACCGTGGGGTGGCCGGCGCGGGCCTGGGCGACGTGCGCGGGCACCAGATCGAGCAGGCGTACCTGGTAGCCGAGGCTGACGAGGGCCCGGGCGTACTCACCGGGCCCTCCGCCGACGTCCAGGATCCGGGCGGGCGGTGCGGGCAGGTACGCGCGCAGCAGTTCCAACGTCCGGGTCCGCTCCAGCCGGGCCTGTGGCCGTGCGGCGAGCCGCAGGTCCTCGCGGTACCGGTCGGTGTAGTACGCGACGATCTCGTCGGACTGGTCATCCATCCAGCGATGGTCCTCGTTTGAGTGGCGAGGTGGCCAGCGCTTTGTTCGTGCAGTCGTCCCCCGGCCACGGCGTGCACCGCCGAAATTTCCGCCGTCGGGCAAGCCCTTGCCTGGCCGTGAACGCACGGCCTAATCTGTGCAGGAAAGCGCTTACCTGACCGGTGCGAGCGCCTACGACGGGAAGGACCCCCATGACCCGCAGGTCGATCGGCATCATCGTGAACGGCGTCACCGGCCGGATGGGATACCGGCAGCATCTGGTGCGCTCCCTGCTGGCCATCCGTTCCGCCGGCGGTGTGCCACTGACCGACGGCACCACCGTCTGGCCGCATCTCGTCCTCGTCGGCCGCAGCGAGGCCAAACTGCGCGAGATCGCCGAACGACACGGCCTGGACGAATGGACCACCGACCTGACCGCCGCCCTCGCTCGCGACGACATCCAGATCTACTTCGACGCACAGGTGACCCAGCAGCGGGAGAAGGCCATCCGGCAGGCCATCGAGGCCGGCAAGCACGTCTACACCGAGAAGCCACTCGCGGAGGACACCGCCGCCGCCCTGGACCTGGCACGCGCCGCCCGGGCGGCCGGCGTACGCACCGGTGTGGTGCAGGACAAGCTCTTCCTTCCGGGGCTGCGCAAGCTCAAGCGACTGCTCGACGGCGGCTTCTTCGGCCAGGTGCTGTCGGTACGCGGCGAGTTCGGCTACTGGGTCTTCGAGGGTGACTGGCAGCCCGCGCAACGCCCGTCGTGGAACTACCGGGCCGCCGACGGCGGCGGCATCGTGGTGGACATGTTCCCGCACTGGCACTACGTGCTCGCGGAGCTGTTCGGTGAGGTACGCGCCGTCTCCGCCACCATCGCCACCCACATCCCCCGTCGGGTCGACGAGGCCGGGCGGCCCTACGAGGCCACCGCCGACGACGCCGCCTACGGCATCTTCGAGCTGGAGGGCGGCATCGTCGCCCAGCTCAACTCGTCCTGGTGCGTCCGGGTGCACCGCGACGAACTGGTCGAGTTCCAGGTCGACGGCACCGAGGGCAGCGCGGTGGCCGGGCTGCGGCGCTGCCGGGTGCAGCACCGGGCGGTCACCCCGAAGCCGGTGTGGAACCCTGACCTGCCCGCCACCGAGGACTTCCGTTCGCAGTGGACGGAGGTGCCGGACAACGAGGACTTCGACAACGGATTCAAGGTGCAGTGGGAGGCGTTCCTGCGGCACGTCGCCACCGGTGAGCCGTTCCCGTGGGACTTCCTGGCCGGCGCCCGTGGCGTGCAGCTGGCCGAGCTGGGCCTGCTGTCGGCCCGTGCGGGGCGCCGCGTCGAGGTGCCGGAGCTGGCCCTGTGAGCGAGCGAAGCGAGCGAACCAGCAGGCTCGGTAGCGCGGCGCCTCGCGCCGCCGGCGCGCGGAGCGAGGCGGCGGCGTGAGCGGAACCGAGGTGGCCCTGCCCGGCGGCCGGCGGCTACGGCTGTCCGGCGGCGGCGGACATCCCCGCCCCGACGGCCCACCGGACTGCCGCATCGCGTACGCCGCCGCGCACGTGGTGGCCGACCCCGCCGCCGACAACACGCCGGGCACCCCGGCGGCCCTGGACTGGGACCGTACCCTCGCCTTCCGCCGGCACCTGTGGTCCTACGGCCTGGGGGTGGCCGAGGCGATGGACACCGCGCAGCGCGGCATGGGCCTGGACTACCCGGCCACCCGGGAGCTGATCCGCCGCAGCGCGGCGGAGGCCCGGTCCGCCGGTGGGCGGATCGTCGCCGGGGCCACCACCGACCAGTTGCCGCCCGGCCCGGCGACGCTCACCGAGGTCACTGCGGCCTACCGTGAGCAGCTCGACGACGTGCAGGCCGCCGGGGCGGTGCCGGTGCTGATGTGCAGCCGGCACCTGGCCGCCGCCGCCCGCGGCGCCGAGGACTACCTGCGGGTGTACGACGAACTGCTGCAAGCCGCCGACCGGCCGGTGGTGCTGCACTGGCTCGGTCCGATGTTCGACCCGGCGCTTGCCGGTTACTGGGGCACGGCCGACCTGGACCTGGCCGCCGACACCGTCGTCGAGCTGCTCAAGGCCCACGCGTCCCGGGTGGACGGGATCAAGGTGTCGCTGCTCGACGCCGGGCGTGAGGTGGCGTTGCGCCGCCGGCTGCCAGCGGGCGTACGCCTCTACACCGGCGACGACTTCCACTACCCGGAACTGATCCGGGGCGATGGCGCCGGCCATTCCGACGCGCTGCTCGGCGTCTTCGCCGCCATCGCGCCCGCCGCGTCAGCCGCGTTGGCCGCTCTCGACCGTGGCGACCTGACCCGGTACGACGAGATCTTCGCCCCGACCGTGCCGCTGGCCCGGCACCTGTTCGCCGCACCAACCTGGTACTACAAGACCGGCATCGTCTTCCTCGCCTGGCTGGCCGGGCACCAGGAGCACTTCATGATGGTCGGCGGGTTGCAGTCCGGCCGCTCACCGGAGCACCTGGGCACCCTGCTCACCCTCGCCGACGCCGCCGGTCTGCTGCCCGACGCCGAGCTGGCCGCGGCCCGCGCCCGGGCCTTCTTCACCGTGGCCGGGGTGACCCAGTGACCGGGCCGGCTCACGGGGGCGGGCGCGCGGCCGGGTCGGCGAGCCGGACGGCCCTGCGCCGGTTCTCGTTCAACCAGGCCACCGCCCAGCACTGGCCGCTGCCCGACATGGTCGCCGGTTGTGCCGCCGCCGGGGTGCCAGGCATCGGTCTGTGGCGGGAACCGGTCGCCGAGTACGGTCTCGGTCGGGCCGCGAAGTTGGTCCGTGACGCCGGGCTGGCGGTCAGCACCCTGTGCCGGGGCGGGTTCTTCACCGCCGACGACTGGCGGGCGGAGAACCTGCGCGCCATCGACGAGGCCGCCACGCTCGGCGCACCGGTGCTGGTCCTGGTCTCCGGCGGCCTGCCCGTCGGCAGCCGGGACATCGACGGTGCCCGCGCCCGGGTGGCCGACGCGATCGCCGAACTGGCCCCGCACGCCGACGCCGCCGGGGTGACCCTGGCCATCGAGCCGTTGCATCCGATGTTCGCCGCCGACCGGTGCGTCATCGCCACCCTCGGTCAGGCGCTGGACATCGCCGAGCGGTTCGACCCGGGCGTGGTCGGTGTGGTGGTGGACGCGTACCACGTGTGGTGGGACGACACCGTCCACGACCAGATCGCCCGTGCGGGGGAGTGGATCGCCGCGTTCCAGGTCTGCGACTGGATCACTCCGCTGCCGGAGGGGGTGCTGCTCGGCCGGGCGCTGCCCGGCGACGGCTGCATCGAGCTACGTCGACTGCGCGAGGAGGTTGACGCGGCCGGCTACACCGGCCCGATCGAGGTGGAGGTCTTCAACGCCGAGGTCTGGGCACGTCCCGGCGAGCGGATCCTGGCCGCCGCCATCGACGGCTACTTGCGCGAGGTCAGCTGACCCGCGGGCCGGTTCTAATGGCTGATTTTTGATAAGCTTCTGCGCCGCTATTGTGCGAGTGATAACTTGACTTCACCGGATAATGTGCCTGGATTCTTCGAAAGGGCCGGTGGCGTTAATGGACATCATCAACCAAAGCATTTCGGCGTCTCAGTCCGGAAATCGATGGACGCTTAGCGTCCCGTATATCGAGACGTTCACCGCGGCAGAGATAAGCCAAGGCTTCGAGTTCGAGCGTTGGGTGACATTCTGGGAATGGGACGACTCTGATCACGACCATTTGACGAATGGCGCCGCTGTTCGATTCAGACCGACCTCGGTGCGGCTCAGTCGCCGGTGGACCTGGTCCGACATTCCTGGCGACGTACTCGACACCGAATTGGGCGGTGAGGAGATTCGCGCTCAGCTATTCCTGAGAAACTTCACCACATCCTCAGTGGCCATCAGCAAATTCACTCCCATCCTTCAAATTGCGCCCGATTGACCTGTGCGCTTCAGGGTGCCCTCAGATGGGTTCGAGAAGGTCTGTTGGTGTGGGCGGCGTGACATCTGCCCTGCCCGGTGGGCGTTGATTCCGGGTCAGCTCATGGTGCGGGTGGCGAGCGCGTCGACCAGGCGTCGGGTGGAGCCGGCGAGGTTCCACCGCTCGGCCAGGTCGAGCAGCCGTTCCGGGTCGGCCGGCGACACCGGCAGCTCGGTGGCCAGCGGCGGCAGCGGCACGTCCAGGGCGACCTTGACGACCTTCGGCGCCACGGCCAGGTAATCCCGGGCCGCGTCGAGCTTGGTGCGCAACCCGGGTGCGAAGCCGGCGGCCGGGTCGTCCAGGGCAGCGAGGATGCCGGCGATGTCGCCGTACCTGTCGACCAGCCGGGCTGCGGTCTTCTCGCCGACGCCGGCCACCCCGGGCAGCCCGTCGGACGGGTCGCCGCGTAGCGCGGCGAACTCGGCGTACCGGTCGGCCGGCACGCCGTAGCGGGCCCGCACGGCGGCGTCGTCGCAGTCCTCCAGCTTGGCCACCCCCCGCCCGACGTAGAGCAGTCGCACGCCCCGGGCGTCGTCGATCAGCTGGAAGAGGTCCCGGTCGCCGGAGACGACCTCGACCGGCCCGGGCTGGGTGACCGAGAGGGTGCCCAGCACGTCGTCGGCCTCGTAGCCGGTCGCGCCGACCACGGTCACACCCAGCGCGTCGAGCACCTCCAGGATCATCGGTACCTGCGGGGAGAGGGTGTCCGGCACCACCTCGCCACCCTCGGGCGCCACCCGGTGCGCCTTGTACGACGGCAGCAGCGCGACCCGCCAGTCGGGCCGCCAGTCGTGGTCCATCGCGCACACCATCCGCCCCGGCCGCCGGGTGCGCACCAGTTGGGCGAGCATGTCGAGGAACCCGCGTACCGCGTTGACCGGCTGGCCGTCGGCCGTCCGCGCGGCGGACTCGGGAATGCCGAAGTACGCCCGGAAGTAGAGACTGGGCGCGTCGATGAGCATGATCGGGGTCTGCGCTGTCACGTCCGACAGCCTGGCACACCGCACCGACTTTCACGGCGCACGGCAGGTCGACGGTGCGCTCCGGTGACGCGACGAAGGAGGAGCGATGACCGTACCGACCCGGCTGACGCTGACCACGGTGAACCTCGACACCCCCGACCCGGCGGCCCTGGCCCGCTTCTACGCGCGCCTGCTCGGCTGGGACATCGCGGTCGAGGAGGCCGACGACGTGATCCTGCGTGCCGCCGACGGCGGGGTCGGGCTGTCCTTCCAGCGGGAACGCGCGTACGTGCGGCCGAGCTGGCCGGCGCAGGTCGGCCGGCAGCAGATGATGATGCATCTGGAGATCGGGGTGCAGGACCTGCCGGCCGCGTTGGAGCACGCGTTGGCCTGCGGTGCGAGCCTCGCCGATTTTCAGCCGCAGGAGGACGTCCGGGTCTGCCTGGACCCGGACGGCCACCCGTTCTGTCTCTGGCTGATGGATTGATCCGGACGCGCCGTCAGCTCGCACCGGCCGTGGCCCGCCCGCGGCGCCGTTTGGCGACGTACGGCAGCACGAACAGGTACAGGCCGGTGATCATCAGCAGGGCCAGCGGCAGCAGCGGCAGGTAGGCGATCCACTCAACCGGATCTTCCTGTGCGAGCGCGACGAAGGTGACGAGGACGGTCACCGTGAACGCGATCGCCAGCCACCGATGGATCTGCCGGATCCAGTTGTTCCACCTCATCGGAACCTCCCAGCCGAGTAGCGGCACCGGTCGGGCGGTCGCCCGGCCGGATATGACCTCGCTGGTCAAGCTAGTGAGGTGAGGTGCCGGCTGCTTCTCGATTCCTGACCGGTCTGGCGCGGCAGCTCGGCACGGTCCGCCCGCCGTGCGAACGGCAGTCGGGTCGCTGTCAGGTGATGTCGCGGCGCATCGGGACGATGACGCCGATGGCGGCGGCGGTCACCGCGTACATGGTGAGCACGAGGGCGCCGACAGCAGGGGGCAGGAGGTGGATGGTCGTGCTGCCGAGTTGTTCGGACATGGCGTCGGCGACGTAGGTGAAGTCGGTCAGGGCGGCGGTCGCGCCGCCCGGCAGGATCGGGTAGAGCAGGTTGACGCCAGGAATCATCATGAGCAGCGTTTCGCCCAGGTACAGGTAGCCGATCACGACGCAGAGGGCGGCGACCTGGTTGCGGATGAGGGCGCCCATGCCCACCCCGATGAGCAGATACACCATCATCGCCACACCGATGCGGCCGAGCAGCGCCAGCACGGTGGGGGCGGGTATACCGAGGTTGACGCCGCGGGCGGCGGCGACGGCGAACAGGGCCACGGCGGCGGTGCCGGCGAGGACGAGACCGTAGGCGAGGCCGACGACCGCGTAGGCGGCGAGTTTGGCCGCCAGTACCTGCCATCGGCGCGGTGCGAACAGGAACGTGACGGCGACGGTGCGGTGTCGGTACTCGGCGGTGACCGCGACGGTGCCGGCGACGGCCGGGACGAGCGCCGTGTAGCCGAGAATGCCGAGGAGCGAGCGGACGCCGGTGTCGGTGTCCAGACCGGGCAGCGGTGGCTCGAAGTTCTCCGGGCCGACAAGTGCCATGACGCCGATCATTCCGCCACCGATCACGGCTGCGGCGACCAGGAGACCGCCCCACATCCGGGTGGCCAGCAGGCGGCGGAACTCCGCTCGGATCAGGTTGGTCATGGTGTGCCTGCCCTGGGGGTGGTGAGCGGTTCGGTGGTCAGGTCGAGGAAGAGCTGTTCGAGACTCGCGTTTTCGGTGACCAGTTCGTGTACGCGTAGGCGGTGCGCGGCCGCGAGGTCGGCGACGCCCGCCGCGTTCAGACCGTGCACCCGCAGCTGGCCGCGCCGGACGATGTCGACGCGGGGTGGGGCGCCCGCGTGGACGGGACTGGTCGCCAGGGTCACGGCGAGGGTGTCGGCGTCGGGTGAGGTGACAAGCACGGTCGGCGGGCCGGCGAGCCGGGACCACGGTCCGGCGGCGACGAGTTCGCCGCGCCGGATCACCACCACGTCGTCAACGAGTTGTTGAACCTCACTGAGCACGTGACTGGAGATCAGGACGGTGCGACCCTTGTCGGCGAGACCGCGCAGCAGGCCACGCAGCCAGGACACGCCCTCAGGGTCCAGGCCGTTGCCGGGTTCGTCCAGCAGCACGACGCCCGGGTCGCCGAGCAGCGCGGTGGCGAGGTTGAGTCGTTGCCGCATGCCGGTGGAGAACCCGCGGGTACGGCGGTCGGCGGCCGCGGCGAGGCCGAGCTGGTGCAGCAGCTCGGTGACCCGGCTGTCGGGATGGCCACCCATCGCGGCGTAGACCCGCAGGTGGTCGCGCGCGGTGTGACCGGGGTGGAACGCGTTGGCGTCGAACATCGCCCCGACGGTGGCCGACGGCCGGGCCAGTCGCCGGTACGGCTTCCCGCCGATCGTGGCGGTGCCGCGGGTGGGTGACACCAGACCGGCGAGGATCCGCATCGTGGTGGTCTTGCCGGCGCCGTTCGGGCCGAGGAATCCGGTGATCACACCCGGTTCCACAGTGAAACTGAGATCGCGGACGGCGGTGATCTCGCCGTACCGCTTGGTCAGCTGCGAGACCTCGATTGTCAGCCCGTCGATGCTCATGCGCGGGCCGCCATCGCCCGGCTGATCGCTTCGGCGAGGCCGGGGGCGTCCGGGCCGGAGAGCACGACCTCGTCGAACTGGCCGCCGGTGCCGGCCCGGTCCAACACCAGGTGCAGCCCGGGCTCACCGCGGCGGGCGGCCACGAGTTGTCGGGGGCCGCCGAACAGACCCCACACGCCGATCTTGACGAAACCGGACACCACGTACCCGCTCCGGGCACCACGGGCCAGGCGCAGCGGGTTGTCCACCCGGGCGACCTGCCGCACCGCGCCGACGGCCACCGCCAGCCGGTCCCGTCCGGTCCAGAGCCGCTCCCATCCGGTGAACCGGATGTCGATCACGTCGCCGGAAAGCATGACGGATGCCATCAGTCGTGTCCTTTCGTCGGTCCGGTGTCCTCGGTGGACTCCGGCGTGCTGTCGGTGGGTGTCGGCTGGTCGGCCGGCATCAGGACGGTGGCCAGCAGCCGTGGGGTTCGCCCGTGGCCCGGCTGGTGGGCGAGCAGCGGGCCGACGAGCGCGTTGAACCCAGCGGCGAACTCGCTCAGCTCGGCGTCGGTGAGGTGCAGGACGAGCTGGTGGTATCCCACGCCGTCGGCGACGAAGTCGATCCGCTCCCGCGCCAGGTACCTGGAGAACTCCGACAGCAGGCTGGACATGAACGCGGTGAAGTAACGCGCGTGCTCGTCGGCGGTCGCTCTGGCCAGGGCCGAAGGGTCCAGCGTCGCGCCGTGCCTGGGTAGCGCGTACACCCGCTCGGTCGCGCCGCGGACCTTGCGTTCCGTCACCACCTCCAGCAGCCCGGCCTTGACCAGTGCCGCGAGATGTCGGTACAGCGTGGCCTGCGGAATGTCCGGCAGCAGGTCGACCAGGTCACGGGTGGTCAGCTCGGCTCCCGCCACGGCCCGCAGGATCCGGATCCGGACCGGATGCAGCGCCAGCTCGGCCCAGCGCTCCCTCGACTCTGTCACCCGCGCACGTTATCACTATCGATAACGATAACGGAAGGTCGGGCCCGGGCACCGGTCGCCCCGGGTGGCCCAAACGACCGTTAAGCTTGCGGGGTGGGGTTCGATGAGCTGTATCCGCCGGAGCGACTGGCCGCCGCGCAGCGTGCCGTCGCCGCCGCCGGGCTGGACGCGCTGCTGCTCAGTCCCGGCTCCGACCTGCGCTACCTGACCGGCTACGACGCGCACGCCGGTGAGCGGCTGACCCTGCTGGTGCTGCCCGTCGAGGGCGAGCCGACGCTTATCGTGCCGACCCTGGAACGGCCGGCGGCCGAGGCGTCTCCGGCGCCGGCCACCGGGGTACGCATCGTCGACCATCCCGACGGCACCGACCCGTACCCACTGGTGACCGCCGCCCTGGGCGGGCCGGTCGGCGCGGTCGGGCTGGCCGACCGGATGTGGGCCGAGCAGGTGCTGGCGCTGCGCGCGGTGCTCCCCGATGCCCGGCAGCGGCTCGCCTCGGCGGTCCTGCGGGAGTTGCGCATTCACAAGTCCGCCACGGAGGTCGAGGCGCTGGCCGAGGCCGGCGCGGCGATCGACGCGGTACACGCCCGGATGGGGGAGTGGCTGCGACCGGGGCGGACCGAGGCGGCGGTGGCCACCGACATCGCCGCCGCGATCAGGGCGGCCGGCCATGTCACGGTCGACTTCGTCATCGTGGCCGCCGGCCCGAACGCCGCCAGCCCGCACCACGGCACCTCCGACCGGCCGATCGGTGCCGGTGAGCCGGTCGTGGTGGACATCGGCGGCACCATGCCCTCGGGCTACCGCTCCGACTGCACCCGCACCTACTCCACCGGAGGGCCGGCGCCGGCCGAGTTCGTCGACTACTACGCGGTGCTGCACGAGGCGCAGCGCGCCGCCGTCGCGGCGGTCCGTCCCGGGGTGAGCGCCGCCGCGGTCGACGCCGCCGCCCGCGAGCCGATCACCGCGGCCGGCTACGGCGACGCCTTCCTGCACCGCACCGGTCACGGCATCGGCCTGGACGGCCACGAGGAGCCGTACGTGGTGGCCGGCAACGACCGCCCGCTGGCGGCGGGGATGACCTTCTCCGTCGAACCGGGCATCTACCTGGCCGGGCGGCATGGCGCCCGGATCGAGGACATCGTCGTCTGCACGACGGACGGCGTACGACGGCTCAACACCACCCCCACGGAGCTCATCGCGCTATGACTGTCGACCGGATCCTGCCCACCGACGAGGCTCGCGACCTGTTGGAGTTGACCACCGAGCTGGCCGACCGGGAACTCGCGCCGAAGGTGGACGAGTACGAGCAGCGGGCCGAGTTTCCCCGGGAGGTGCTGCGCACGCTGGGCCGGGCGGGCCTGCTCGGCCTGCCGTACCCGGAGGAGTACGGCGGCGCCGCCCAACCGTACGAGGTCTACCTGCAGGTGCTGGAGATTCTGGCCGGCCGCTGGCTGGCCGTCGCCGAGGCGGTAAGCGTGCACACTCTGTCCTGCTACCCGGTCGCCGCCTTCGGCAGCGAGGAACAGCGCAAGCTGCTGCCCGACATGATCGGCGGCGAGTTGCTCGGGGCGTACTGCCTGTCGGAGCCGCAGGGCGGTTCGGACGCCGCGGCGCTGACCACCAGGGCGGTGCGCGACGGCGACGGCTATGTCGTCACCGGCACCAAGGCGTGGATCACCCACGCGCAGGTGGCCGACTTCTACAACATCTTCTGCCGTACCGGCGGTCCCGGCCCGAAGGGCATCTCCTGCCTGCTCGCCGACCGAGCCACGCCGGGTATCCACCCGCAGGCCGCCGAGCGCACCATGGGGCTGCGCTCCTCCCCGGTGGCGCAGCTCGTCTTCGACGAGGCCCGGGTGTCGGCCGACCGGCTGATCGGCGGCGAGGGGGCGGGGTTCACAATCGCCATGTCGGCCCTGGACTCCGGGCGGTTGGGCATTGCGGCCTGCGCGGTCGGGCTGGCCCAGGCGGCGCTGGACTACGCGGTGGACTACGCCCGGCAACGCGAGCAGTTCGGCCGGTCGATCATCGACTTCCAGGGGCTCGGGTTCACCCTGGCCGACCTCGCCACCCAGATCTCCGCCGCGCGGGCGCTGACCCTGGCCGCGGCCCGGCTGCGCGACGCGGGCCGGCCGTACTCGATCGAGGCGGCCAAGGCGAAGCTGTTCGCCACGGATGTGGCGATGCGGGTGACCATCGACGCGGTGCAGGTTCTCGGCGGCGCGGGATACGTCGCCGACCATCCGCTCGAGCGGTACCTGCGGGAGGCAAAGGTGCTGCAGATCGTGGAGGGGACCAACCAGATCCAGCGGTTGGTGATCTCCCGGGCGCTGGCGAAGGGCTGAGGCGAACGCGACCATCCGCCCGCCGAACGCGACGGCGGGCGGGTTTGTCAGTCGCGTCGACCGGTCGTACCCGGTAGGTTGCACGCCGTGGAGGAGATCGACCGCGCCATCGTGGTGGCGCTGACCGCGGACGGCCGACTGTCGTACACGGACCTGGCGGAGAAGGTCGGCCTGTCGGTCTCGGCGGTGCATCAGCGGGTGCGTCGGCTGGAGCAGCGTGGGGTGATCAAGGGCTACGCCGCGCGGGTCTCCTTCGAGGCGCTGGACCTGCCCTTGACGGCGTTCGTGGCGATCCGGCCGTTCGATCCGTCACAGCCGGACGACGCGCCGGAACGGCTGGCTCACCTGCCGGAGATCGACTCGTGCTACTCGGTGGCGGGGGAGGACTTCTACCTGCTGCTGGTCCGGGTGGCCGGTCCGGTCGACCTGGAGCGGGTGCTCCAGGAGATCAGGACGGCGGCCAACGTCACCACCCGGACGACGGTGGTGCTGTCCACCCCGTACGAGCACCGACCGCCCAAGATCGCCCTCGACCCGGCGGCGCTACCTCGCACCCGGGGCGTACCGCCCGCCGCAGCGGGCGCACAGGCGGACTGACCCGGAACACCCGGTGCCGCTGCGACCCAGGAGACGGGGCTAGGATCCATCCCTGATTCGGCGGAAGGTGAGACCCGAATCATGACCGGGACGCCGGGGGGCGGTTCGTGCCGTCCGTGTCCGGGTCGCCTCGCGTGTCTCGAAGGGGAGGATGAGATGTACCGATCGATGCGATCGCGTTCCAGCCAGGCGGCGGCCGGAGTCCGCTCATGACACGCATTCTCATCCGCGCCGGCAAGAGCCCGTTGACCGTGCTGTCCCATGAGCAAAGCCTGTCCACCTCTCGGTTGGGTGTCTTCGGGTCGAACTCTGGGAACATGCTGTTTTACAGCGCGGTGTTCCGGGTCCTGAGCGTGCCCGGCGCCGAGGTGGTCGCCAACTCCTACGTGCATGAGCGTCCGGTGCACCTGGGCACCTACATCAACCGGACCAACGAAGAGTTCGACCGGTTCGTCCTGCCGATGGCGAACTCGTACCGGGACACCTTCCTGCCGCACCTGGAGCGTCTGGCCAAGGTCATCGAGCGGCTGAAGATCCCGGTCACGGTGGTCGGCATCGGCGCGCAGCTGCCGTACGGCACCGAGTTCGACTCGCTCCCCGACAACTACAAGAAGATTGTCACGCGGTTCACCCGGGCCGTTCTCAACCGGTCGGCCTCCATCGGTGTGCGCGGTGAGTACACGGCACGCATGCTGAAGTATCTCGGCTTCGGCGACGAGCACGTACGGGTGATCGGCTGCCCGTCGATGTTCGGCAACGGGCCGCTGGGTCCGTTGGTACGCAAGGTGGACCGGCTGACCTACGACAGCCCGATCGCCATCTCGTACACGCCGAAGGTGAAGGGCGTCGACCGACTGGTCGAGGCGAACACCGACCGGTACCCCAACAGCGTCATCGTGCCGCAGCAGCATCACCGGCTGGCGCTCATGTTGTGGGGCGAGAATCCGGCCAAGGTCCCCAACAAGCGGATGCCCATCCACACCGACCATCCGCTGTACGAGAACGACCGGATGCGGTTCTTCGTGGATGCCTCGACCTGGACCGAGTTCATGGCCGAGCAGCACTTTGCCTTCGGCACGCGCATCCACGGCAACGTCGCGGGCGTGCTGGCCGGCACGCCGTCGGTGGTGCTGGCGCACGACTCCCGCACCGTCGAACTCTCCGAGTACCACGGCATCCCGTACCGCCTCTACTCGGAGCTGCCGCCGGATGTCGACGCGCAGCGGCTCTACGAGGAGGCCGATTTCGACGCCTTCGGTCCGCGTCAGGCCGAGACCTTCGAGACCTACGTGCGGTTCCTCGAGCACAACGACCTTGAGCACGTGTTCCAGCCGGGCAAGGAAAACCCGGCCTACGACGAGGCGCTCGCCGCCGCCCCGTTCCCCGGCCCGGTGCACACGCTGATGGCCTCGGACGTGGTCGGGCGGCGCCAGGTGATGTCCCGGCTGCGCTGGCTGCGGCAGGGGCACGACGGCGATCTGGAGCGCCGCGCCTACGAATTCGAACCACCGTTCCGCGAGCCGCGCGGAACGAGGACGCTTGAGGAGCGGGTAACCGAGTTGGAGAAGGAACTCAAGGTGCAGCAGGAGTCGCTGGCGAGCTGGCGGGGTCGGATGGGCCGGGTGCTGCGGATCAACCCGTTGTCCACGGGGGGCCGGCGGTGACGACTGCGGCTCCGAACACGTCCCGACTAGGGGCATGGGTGGCGTCGAAGACCGGCGGGCGCATCACCGCCACCGCGATCGACGTGGCGGCCCTCGCCGCGCTGCTGCTGGCGGCGGTGGGCAGTTCCCGGCTCTGGGCGTTGCCGCCGGCCCTGCTGGCGGTCGGCCTGCTGGCCTGGACGTGGCGTGATGCGTGGCGTGGGGGAGCGGTGACCACCTCGAAGGCCGCCGTGCCGCGCGTCCTTCTGCTCGCCAGTGCGTACCTGCTCGGCGCGGTGCACAGCGGCGTCGATCCCGCGCTCGCCGTCGGCGTGGCCCTGGCCGGCTTGGCGGTGCTCAGCGAGACACCGATGGGGTTCATCTCCCGTGCCGCCTACCCGGTGACGGCCAATCTGCCGGGGACGGGCGCGTCGCCCTATCGGCGCCCGAACACGAGCCGCGCCGTACTGGTCAACGGTGCCGCGGTGCTGGTGGCCCTCGTCTGCGCCTTCATCGGCAGCCTCGGGGTGATCGCCGCAGCGGTGTCGGCGGCCGCGCTCGGCCTGTCGTTGTTCACCTTGTGGCAGGGGCTGGGCCGGGTCCGGGCGAGGCAGACCAGTGAGCAGAACCTCTCCAAGGCGCTGACCGCCTACGAGCCGGCGTTCGTGGTGCACTGGACCGCACCTGCCGGCACCGCGTACCAGATCGCGATGTGGCTGCCCTACCTGGAGCGGCTCGGTCGGAAGTTCTTCGTGCTGGTGCGCGGCGAGGCCAACTTCAGCGAGGTGGCGGCGCTGACCAAGGCCCCGGTGGTGCTGCGCACCGCGCTGGAGGACATGGACGACGTGGTGACCCCGTCGATGCGGGCCGCCTTCTACGTGAACACCGCGACGAAGAACAATCACCTCCTCCGGTACACGAACCTGACGCACATCCAGCTCAACCACGGCGACAGCGACAAGGTGCCGAGCCACAACCCGGTCTTCCGGATGTACGACAAGAACTTCGTCGCCGGCCAGGCCGCGATCGACCGCTTCGCGGCCAACGGCGTGAAGATGCCGATCGAGATGTTCACCGTCGTCGGGCGACCCCAGGTGGAGAACGTGGCGGTGGCGGCCCAGCCGATCGCCTCGATCGCCAACCCCCGGGTGCTCTACGCGCCGACCTGGGCGGGTTTCTACGCCGACTCCAACTACTCGTCACTGCACGTCGGCTACGACATCGTCAAGGCGCTGGTCGAGCGGGGTTGCAGCATCGTCTTCCGGCCGCACCCGTACAGTAACCGGAATCCGGCGCTGGGTCGTGAGGGTGAGCGGATCCGGGCGCTGCTGGCCGAGGACCGCAAGGTCAACGGGCGGCCGCACGTGTTCGGCAAGCAGGCCGAGGTGAAGATGTCGGTGATGGACTGCTTCAACGCGTCGGACGCGATGGTGTCGGACGTGTCGAGCGTGGTGGCCGACTACCTGTACTCGGAGAAGCCCTTCGCGATGGTGGCGGTCTCGACGCCGGCGGTCACCTTCACCGACGAGTTCCCGTTGGGGCGGGCCAGCTACGTCATCGACGCCCACGGCGGCCGGGTGAAGGGGCTCGACGCGATCCTCGACGACTTCCTCGGTGCCGACCCGCTGGCCTCCACCCGACAGGACATCAAGAAGTACTACCTCGGCGACATCCCGCCGGAGCGCTACGCCCAGCATTTCCTGGACGAGGCGTCGCGCTACCTCTGAGTTCGACAGCGGTTCTCGTACCGGCTCCGGCCCGGCTTCGTGCCCGGCCGGAGCCGGTACCGTTCGGGCACCGAATTGGGGTGCTTGCCGGAACCGGTCTTCGGACGGGTCAGTGCCGACCGGTCGACCCGGTCGCCGGCCCGGTGGGCTGGGCGACGGCTTGGTTCCACCTGAGGATCACCCGTCGGCCGTGTTCGTGGCCGAGCAGGCTGAGGGTGGCGGTGTCCAGGCGGAGCAGCCCGCCGGCGGACGGTGGCAGGCCGACCCACCGGGCGCCCAGCACGCGTAGCGCGTGCGCGTGTCCGACCAACGCGACGGGACCGCGGTCGAGCAGGGGATGCAGCCTGGCGAGTAGTCGGTCCAGGCGTTCGCCGATCTCGCTGGGCGACTCGCCGCCCGGGCATCCGTCGGTCCAGACGCTCCACCCCGGACGTTCGTCCTGGATTTCCGCGGTGGTGCGGCCCTCGTAGGCGCCGTAGTTCCATTCGGCGAGGTCGTCGTCGGAGCCGGTGACGGCCAGTCCGGCCAGCTGCGCGGTGCGCAGCGCCCGGATCCGTGGGCTGGTCAGCACCGCGACGAACCGGCGACCGGCGAGGGCCGGTCCGAGCGCGCGGGCCTGCCGCTCGCCATCGGGGGTGAGCGCCAGGTCGGTGTACGAGGTGTGGCGGCGGCTCGCGCTCCACGTGGTCTCGCCGTGCCGGACGAGCAGGATCTCGTTCATGCCGTCGCGTGTCGCTTCCTGGCACGGTACGTCGCCGCCGTGCCGATTGGGTGGATTCGTTGGCCCATGTCCTCAGTCAACCAGGACACCGTGCCGGATGCCGGGCGGCGACGGGATCGCCCCGGCTGGCCGACCTTGCGCCAACCATATCCCTAGTGTCCTAGGATGCTATAGCGGATGTGCTGATCACCACCGGCTGACCAGGCCGTTTCAGACCACAGGACGAGGGGACACCACGTAGAGCGGAGCGGTCTGCTCCGCTCTACCGCCGAACAGGCAGGGAGGCGACATGAGCTTCACCGACAAGGCGAAGAACAAGGTCGAGGAACTGAGCGGTGCCGCCAGAGAGCGGATCGGCGACATGACCGACAACGAGCGCATGCGGGCTGAGGGCGCCAACCAGCAGGGCGATGCCCGCGCCCGTCAGGTCGGCGAGAACGTGAAGGAAGCCGGGCGCAAGGCGAAGGACGCCTTCACCAAGTGATCGCTCTGCACTGAAGCGGGCCGCCGGAATGATCCGGCGGCCCGCTTCGCGGTGTGGCGCGGGTCGGCGGAGGAGGTGCCGCCCGGCCGGGAGCTGATCTGGTTCAGTCGTCGCGGTGTACGCGCCACCACTGCTGACCGGCCTCCGGGAGGGTGTCGATCGGGTCGTAGTAGGCGTAGCGCTTGCTGAGTGCCTCCAGGTCGGCTGATTCGATGGAGGTGCGGTAGTTCTTCGTCCAGTAGGAGATTCCGCGTTCCCGGTCGTACTCGGTGACCATGTGCACCCAGCGCTTTCCGACGAAGGGCACGTCGCAGACGATCCGCGGGGTGGCGTATCCGGGCAGGTAGCCCATGATGTCGTGCTGGAGTTGCTGGGCGTGCCAGACCGGGACGCGCCAGTGCTCCGCGTTGGGGATCATGTCGCACATGTAGAAGTAGTAGGGCAGGATGCCCGCCTCGCCCTGTAGCGCGAAGCAGAGGTCGAGCAGGTCGGTGCTTGTTGCGTTGACTCCGCGCATCAGCACGCCCTGGTTGCGTACGTCGCGGACGCCGATGTCGAGGGCGGTCTGGGCGGCCCGGGCGACCAGTGGGGTGAGCGACTGGGCGTGGTTGACGTGCGTGTGGATGGCGAGGTTGACGCCGCGGCGGGCGGCGGTGCGGGCGACCCGTTCCAGACCCTCGACGACGTCGGGTTGCAGCCAGTGCTGGGGTAGGCCCATGAGGGCCTTGGTGGCGAGCCGGATGTCCCGGATGGTTTCGATCTCCAGCAGGCGCATCAGGTACGACTCAAGGTTGCGCCAGGGCACGTTGGCCACGTCGCCGCCGGAGACCACGACGTCGCGAACACCCGGGTGGGCCTTGAGGTAGCTGATGTGGGCGTCGTAGCGGTCGACGGGCTTCAGGGTGAGCTTGAGCTTGTCCACCGTGGGGGTGGAGTTGCCGACCAGGTCCATGCGGGTGCAGTGCCCGCAGTACTGCGGGCAGGTGGAGAGCAGTTCGGCGAGGACCTTGGTGGGGTAGCGGTGGGTGAGGCCCTCGGCGACCCACATGTCGTGTTCGTGCAGGGAATCGCGGGTGGCGTAGGGGTGTGACGGCCAGTCGGTGCGCCGGTCGGAGGCGACCGGGATCATGTAGCGCCGGATCGGGTCGGCGAGCAGCGCCTCGGTGGTCGGTGCGGCGTACGGCGCCATAGTGTTGATCATCTGTGGGGTCACCAGCATGGACATGGTGGCCAGGGCGCGCTGGTCGGCTTCGAGGTCGGCGTAGAAGGTGTCGTCGACGGTGTCACCGAGCACGGTCCGCAGTTGCTTGATGTTCTTGACGCAGTTGACGCGTTGCCACTGGGCGCTCTCCCACTGGTCGCGGGTGACGTGGCGCCAGCCGGGGAAGCGGGTCCAGTCGGGTTCGACGAGTGGGCTGCGGCGGTATTCGTAGGGCTGGCCGGTGCGGGCGGTGGTGGGGGCCGGCGGGGTTGCCGGGATGGTCTGCACCGGCGGTCGGGTCTGGGTCACGGCCCCTCCTCTGGTCTGCCTGGGTGATCAACGAACCGAAGGCTACTGGAAAAATTTCGGTTGAGAAATTATTCTGCCGTAAGTTTTCCCGCCATGCGAGTCCAAGGCGAGGCTTCAGGCGGCCGGACAGGGGAGGTCGGTGTGACGTCACCGGTGGGTCTGCACCGCGTCGTGGAACCCGGGGGCGTGCTGCCACAGGCCGCCTGGCGGCTCGACACGCGCCCGGAGATCGCGCCGAACGAGGTGCGGATCCGGGTGGAGCGGCTGAACCTGGACGCGGCGAGTTTCCGGCAGTTGTCCGTCAAGCACGGTGGGGACGGCGACGCGATCCGGGCCGAGGTGCTCGACATCATCGCGACCCGGGGCAAGATGCAGAACCCGGTGACGGGGTCGGGTGGCATGCTGATCGGCACGGTCGAGGAGGCGGGTCGACGTTCGCCGTTGGGGCTGAAGGCGGGCGAGCGGGTGGCCACGCTGGTGTCGTTGACGTTGACTCCGCTGGTGGTGACCGACGGGTTGGCCGGCTGGGACGGCCGTAGCGAGCAGGTGCCGTGTGCGGGGTGGGCGATTCTGTTCGCCCGGTCGGTCGCGGCGGTGCTGCCGGCGGATCTGGATCCGCAGTTGTCCCTGGCGGTGTTGGACGTGTGCGGTGCGCCGGCGTTGACGTCGCGGGTGGTGTCCCGGTACGTGGCGGAGCGGGCGGCCGAGGGGGATGCCCGGCCGGTGACGGTGGCGGTGGTCGGCGGCGCGGGCAAGAGTGGTTCGTTGTCGCTTGCGGCGGCGCGGCGGGCGGGCGCGAATCGTACGGTCGGCGTGGTGCCGGTGGTCGCGGAGCGCGACGCGCTGGCGGCGGCGCGGCTGGCCGACGCGGTGGCGTTGGCCGACGCCCGTGATCCGGTGGCGTTGTCGACGGCGGTGACCTCGGCGCTCGGGGTTCCGGCGGACGTGACGGTGGTGTGCGTGGATGTGCCGGGTTGTGAGCACGGTGCGGTGCTGGCGACCGCGGACGGCGGCACGGTGATCTTTTTCTCGATGGCGACGAGCTTCGCGGCGGCGGCGTTGGGTGCGGAGGGTCTGGCGGCGGACGTGACGATGCTTGTCGGCAACGGGTACGTGCCGGGGCACGCGGAGTTGGCGTTGGGTCTGTTGCGGGGTGAGCCGGGGGTGCGTGGGCTGTTCGAGGCACGGCTGGCGGCAGACTGAGGTCATGACGAACAACCCCTCGACGTTGTACCGCGCTGGTGTGCTGCACTGCCCGGCGGATCCGTCCGCGACGGCGCTGTTGGTCCGTGACGGGCGGATCGTGTGGCTGGGTTCGGATGCCGACGCCCCGTCGGCGGACCGGGTGGTGGAGCTGGACGGTGCGTTGGTGACGCCGGCTTTCGTGGACGCGCATGTGCATGTCAGCGACACGGGTCTGGTGTTGTCCGGGCTGGATCTGTCCGGGGTGCGGTCGGCCGGTGAGTTGTTGGACGCGGTGTCGGCGTACGCGGCGGGGCTGCCGGCGGACGCGGTGGTGCTGGGGCACGGGTGGGACGAGTCGACGTGGCCGGTGGCGCAGCCGCCGTCGGCGGCGCAGTTGGGTCGGGCGGTCGATGGTCGGCGGGTGTACCTGTCGCAGGCGTCGATCCATTCGGCGTTGGTGTCGGAGGCGTTGTTGGCGGCGTGTCCGGAGGCGGTGGCCGGGTCGGGGTACGACGAGTCGGGTTGGTTGCGTCGGGACGCGCATCATGTGGTGCGGGCGGTGGCGCGGGCGTCGGTGACGCGGGCGCAGCGGGTGGCGGCGCAGCGGATGGCGTTGGGGTATGCGGCGTCGGTGGGGATCGCGGCGGTGCACGAGTGCGGTGGGCCGGAGATTTCCGACGAGGAGGATTTCACCGGCCTGTTGGCGATTTCCGGTGCGGGGGTGCCGGAGGTGTACGGGTACTGGGGTGAGTTGGGTGGTGCGGCTCGGGCGCGGGAGTTGGGTGCGGTCGGTGCCGGTGGTGATCTGTTCGCCGATGGTGCGTTGGGTTCGCGTACGGCGCATCTGTCGCTGCCGTATGTCGATGGTGACGGGTGTGGTCACGGTTATCTGAGCGCGGACCAGGTTCGTGATCATTTGTTGGATTGTGCGGCGCACGGGATGCAGGGCGGGTTCCATGCGATCGGTGACGCGGCGGTGTCGACGGTGCTTGAGGGTTTCGCGGGGGCGGCGCGGCGGTTGGGTACGGAGCGGTTGCGGGCGGCGCGGCATCGGGTGGAGCACGCGGAGATCGTGGATCGGCGGTTGATCGCCGGGTTCGTGGAGTTCGGGGTGGTGGCGTCGATGCAGCCGGCGTTCGACCGGTTGTGGGGTGGCGCGGGCCGGATGTATGAGTCGCGGTTGGGGTTGGCGCGGTCGTTGGCGTCGAATCCGATGGGTGCGATGCACGGGGTCGGGGTGGCGTTGGCGTTCGGTTCGGATTCGCCGGTGACGCCGTTGGATCCGTGGGGTTCGGTGCGGGCGGCGGTGGCGCATCACAACCCGGTGCAGCGGATGAGTGTGCGGGCGGCGTTCGCGGCGCACACGCGGGGTGGTTGGCGGGCGGTGCATCTGGACAACGAGGGGGTGCTGGCGTTGGGTGCGCCGGCGACGTTCGTGGTGTGGTCGACGCCTGCGGGGGTGGAGCGGGGGTTGCCGGTGTTGCAGGCCGCGGATCCGGAGGCGCGGGGTGCGGATGATCCGACGCCGTTGCCGGTGTGCCGGCGCACGGTGTTGCGCGGCGAGGTGATCTATGAGGAAGGGTCCGCGTGACGGGGAAGCTTGATCTGGATCCGGTGCTGGTGGCGCGGGCGCGGGAGTTGGCGCGGCGGGCCGGGCGGCCGGTGGTGGAGTTGGCGCGTGGTCATACCACGGTGTCGGTGGAGCGGGCGGTGCTGCGGCTGGCCGGGGTGGTCGGTGCGGATCCGGACGGTATTCCGTGGGTGAACCGGCTGGTGGACGCGGTGGTGGCGGATGTCGGTCTGGGGCACGGGGTGGCGGTGCCGGTGTTCGACGCCCTGGCGCGGGAGCAGATCACCGATGTGACGTTGCTGGCGCAGCAGGCGGCGGCGGGGTCGGTGCGGTTCCGGGTGCCGTCGGGTCGGGCGGCGACGGTGGCGCGGCGGGCTGCCCGGAAGGCGGTCGCGGCGGGGATCCGGCGGATCGATCGGCGGCGGGCCGAGCGGGACCGGTTGGTGAAGCGGTTCGGGGATCCGCCGCGGCGGCCGTGGATCTATTTGATCGTGGCGACGGGGGACATCTACGAGGACATTCCGCAGGCGCAGGCGGCGGCGCGGGCCGGGGCGGATGTGATCGCGGTGATCCGGTCGACGGGGCAGTCGTTGCTGGATTACGTGCCGGAGGGGGCGACGCGGGAGGGGTTCGCGGGGACGTACGCGACGCAGGAGAACTTCCGGTTGATGCGGGCGGCGTTGGATGAGTCGTCGAAGGAGTTGGGTCGGTATGTGCGGCTGACGAATTACGCGTCGGGGTTGTGCATGCCGGAGATGGCGACCCTCGCGGGCCTGGAGCGGTTGGACATGATGCTCAACGATTCGATGTACGGGATTTTGTTCCGGGACATCAATCCGGTGCGGACGTTCGTGGATCAGCGGTTTTCGCGGCAGGTGCACGCGCGGGCGGGGATCATCATCAACACCGGTGAGGACAACTACCTGACCACCGCGGACGCGGTGGACGAGGCGCACACGGTGACGGTGTCGCAGTTGCTCAACGAGTATTTCGCGCATGAGGCGGGGTTGGCGGACTGGCAGTTGGGGCTGGGGCACGCTTTCGAGATCAACCCTGATGTGTCGGAGTCGTTGCGCCTGGAGTTGGCGCACGCGTTGTTGGCGCGGGAGTTGTTTCCGGATGCGCCGTTGAAGTGGATGCCGCCGACGAAGCACATGACCGGGGACGTGTTTCGGGGGAATCTGCTGGACGGGTTCTTCAACCTGGTGGGCACGGTGACCGGGCAGGGCATCCTGCTGGTGGGGATGATGACGGAGGCGGTGGTGACGCCGTGGTTGTCGGACCGGGACATCGCGTTGCAGAACGTGCGGTATGTGCTCGGTGCGGCGGGTGGGTTGGCTGAGGATTTCGTGCCGGTGCCGGGTGGGTTCATTCAGCAGCGGGCGAACCGGGTGCTGGGTGAGGCGGTGGATCTGCTGGAGCGGATCGGGGATCAGTCGTTGTTGACGGCGATCGCCGAGGGCACGTTTGGGATCATGAAGCGGCCGGCGGACCGGGGTAAGGGTCTGGACGGGGTGGCGCGGCACGAGGCGGGTTACTACAACCCGGCCACGGAGATCCTGGAGCAGCCGGGAGCGCGAGGAATGAGCGAGCGCGGCGAGCGGGTCCCGCAGTCGCGACCCGAGGAGGTCCGGCCATGACGGGCGGCAGTGTCGTGCGGCCGTACGGGGACACCACCGGTGACGGCATGGTGCAGGTGTCGTTCACGTTGCCGGTGCCGCATGACAAGCGGGCCGAGGGTGCGGCGGTGCAGTTGGCGAACAGGATGGGTGTCGATCCGGCGTTGCTGGTGCACGCGAAGCCGATCGGTGACGGGTTCACGTTTTTCGTGGTGTACGGGCGGGTTAACCATCTGGTGGACCTGTCGGCGGTGCGGGTGGTGGAGCGGGACTTTCCGTTGCTGAGCGCCAAGGAGGTCAACGCGGTCGTCAAGCGGCGGTTGCGGCGGAAGTTGTCGGTGGTGGGGGCGTGTATCGGCACGGATGCGCACACGGTGGGCATCGACGCGATTTTGAATGTGAAGGGGATCGCGGGGGAGAAGGGCCTGGAGTACTACCGCGAGTTGGCGGTGACGAACCTGGGTGCGCAGGTGAGTGTGCCGGAGTTGGTGGAGGCGGCGCGGGTGGCGCGGGCCGATGCGGTGCTGGTGTCGCAGGTGGTGACGCAGCGGGATGCGCATCTGCACAACACGCGGGAGATGTCGGCGGCGTTCCGGGAGGCGATGCCGGCGGGTCGGCGACCGTTGCTGATCGTGGGTGGGCCGCGGTTCGACGAGTCGCAGGCCGCTGAGCTGGGGGTGGATCGGATCTTCGGTCGGGGTACGACCCCGGGTGAGGTGGCGTCCTATCTGGTCCACGCGTTGATCACGGGTAGGAAGGCGAGGGTGGCATGACGGACCGGCGGTTGGGTGTGACGGTGACGCATCGTCGGTATGTGCCGTACGCGCATGCGCACTACGCGGGTGATCTGGTCGACGGGGCGTACGCGTTGGGTCTGTTCGGGGATGTGGCGACCGAGGTGTGTATTCGGACCGACGGTGACGAGGGGTTGTTCGCGTCGTATTCGGATGTGCAGTTCAAGGCGCCGATGCGGGCCGGTGACGTGTTGGAGGTGGTGGCGACGGTGACCCGGGTGGGTACCCGTAGTCGGACCATCGACTTCGAGGCCCGGGTGGTGTGTCGGGGTCGGCCGGATCGGGGTTCGTCGGCGGCGGAGGTGTTGGCGGAGCCGTTGGTGGCGGTGACGGCGACCGGCACGGTGGTCGTGCCCGCTGCGGTGTGAACGTCGCGGTCTGCACCGACGTCGGTTCGACGTACACGAAGGTGGCGGTGGTCGACCTCGACGGTGGTGGGCTGGTGTCGGCGGCGGCGGTGCCGACCACTGTGGGTTCGGATGTGCTGCGCGGTCTGGACGCGGCGGTGGGCGCGGCCACCGTCGGCTTCGGGTCGGGTGAGGTGCCGTGGTTGGTGTGTTCGTCGGCGGGTGGTGGGTTGCGGCTGGCGGTGGTCGGCTACGAGCCGTTGGTGACCGCGCAGGCAGGTCGCCGGGTCGGCCTGTCGGCGGGGGCGGATGTGGTGCACGTGGCGGCCGGGCGGCTGGGTCGCGCGGAGGTGACGGCGTTGCGGGCGGCCCGCCCGGACGTGGTGCTGCTGGTGGGTGGCACCGACGGCGGGGACGCGGAGACGCTCACGCACAACGCGACACGGTTGGCGCGGGCCCGCTGGCGGGTGCCGGTGGTGTTGGCGGGCAACGTCGACGTCCGTGACGACCTGCACGGGTTGTTGGCCGGGGCGGGGGTGCCGGTGACGGTGGCCGACAATGTGTTGCCTCGCATCGGGGTGTTGGCGCCGTCGTCGGCGCGGTCGGCGATCCGGCAGGTGTTCCTGCGGCATGTGATCGGTGGTAAGGGGTTGTCGCGGGGTGGTCGGTTCGCCCGGCTGGTGCGGGCGGCGACGCCGGATGCGGTGCTGTCGGGGGTGGAGGTGCTCGCCGACGTGGCCGGCGGTGACCTGGTGGTCGTCGACGTGGGTGGCGCGACGACGGACGTGTATTCGGTGCTCACCCCGGACGAGCGGGCCAGCGGGCCGGGCCGGGAGGTGGCCGGTGAGCTGTGGCGGGCTCGGACGGTCGAGGGGGACCTGGGTGTGCGGTGGAGCGCCCCCGGGGTGCTGCGGGCGGCCGTCGAGGAGCGTCTCGTCGCGGCGGGGGCGGTCGACGGGTTGGCGGCCGAGGCTGCGGTGCGGGCCGCCGATCCCGGGTTCCTGCCGGCTGATGCGGCCGGGCGGGCCGTCGACGCGCGGATCGCGGCGTTGGCGGCGACGGTGGCGTTGCGTCGGCACGCCCGTGGGGTGGGCACCGGTGAGCGGGCCGGCCGGGATCTGCGGGATGTGCGGCTGCTGGTCGGTTCCGGTGGGGTGCTGCGGCACGCCCCGGACAACGACGCGGCCGGGGTGTTGGACGCGGTGTTGACCGACCATGCCGGTGGGTGGGCGTTGCCGCGTGCGGCCCGACCGGTGGTGGACACCGACTATGTGCTGGCCGCGGCGGGGTTGCTCGCCGAGGAGCATCCGGTGGCGGCTCGGGCGCTGTTGCGGCCGCTGTTGGGTTGACCAGGGTGGACGGCTGCTGTCGGCGGCCGGTGGTGGTGGCGGCCCGGGGTGCCGCCACCGGTGGTGGCCGCCACGACACGCCGGGGATGAGGCGACGACTCGTCGGGGGTGGGTTGACAAGGTCGGGGGTGGGCCACGTACCGTCTTTGAGTCCTACCACGGGAAGCGGCTGTTGTTCGCTTCGTCCCTTCGTCCGCTGGCCGAGCGACACGGTGCATGTTCAGTCGCGGCGGCCAGGTCCAGCGGGCGGGGGTCGGCGGGGCGGCGCGAACCGGCCGCGGTTACCGGTGTACGGGCAGGATGGGGTGCACGGCCAGTAGACAACGGCCAGGCGGGGACAGCCAGTCACCGTCGGGTCGGTCCGAAGGTCGGCGTGCCACATTCCGCCGCACCGGCCGGGAGGGGCCTGGGAGCATCGGGGCGCGGCGTATGCCGCGCCCCGACTTCGTCTGTGTCCGCCGGTGTGGTTCAGCTGGTGGGGCGGGCGCGTACGTGCAGGCGTTCGCCCTGCGGGCCGAACAGGTTGAGCACCTCGGTGGTTTCGGGGCCGGGGTTGGTGACGCAGTGCGGTATCCGGGTGTCGAACTCGGCGACCTCGCCGGGGGCGAGGAGCAGGTCGTGGTCGCCGAGGCGTAGCCGGAGCTGGCCGGAGAGCACGTACAGCCACTCGTAGCCCTCGTGGGACTGTTGCTGCGCCTCGGCGGGGGTGTGTGGGGGCAGGATTTGTTTGAACGCCTGTAGGCCGCCGGGGCGGCGGGTCAGCGGCAGGAACGTCATGCCGTGGCGGACGATGGGGCGGGGGCGGACCCGGGGGTCGCCGACGGCGGGTGCGCCGACCAGTTCGTCCAGGGGCACCTGGTGGGCGCGGGCCAGTGGCAGCAGCAGTTCCAGGGTGGGGCGGCGCTGGCCGGATTCGAGCCGGGACAGGGTGCTCACCGAGATGCCGGTGGTGTCGGAGAGTTCGTTCAGGGTGGTGCCGCGTTGTTTGCGTAGGGCTCGCAGTCGGGGTCCGACCGCTGCCAGCACCGCCGCCTCCTCGTTTGCCATAACAGCAAGAATACTTGTCGATCCGCGGGGTTGGTTGCAAGGTGTGAGGCATCACCGACGAGGGGGCGGACATGGACGACAGGTATGACGTGGTGGTGGTCGGCGGCGGGGCGGCCGGGTTGGCGGGGGCGCTGGCGTTGGCCCGGGCGCGGCGCAGTGTGCTGGTGGTGGACGCGGGGGAGCCACGTAACGCCCCGGCTCATGGGGTGCACAACTATCTGGGGCGGGAGGGCACGCCGCCGGGGGAGTTGGTGGCCGTGGGCCGCGCGGAGGTCACCGCGTACGGCGGGCAGGTCGTGGCCGGGCGGGTCGACGCGGTCACCCGCGACGACAGCGGCTTCGTGGTCACCGTCGACGGCGTGCGTAGGGTGCGGGCCCGGCGGTTGCTGGTCACCACCGGGTTGGTCGACGAGTTGCCCGAGGTGCCCGGGTTGACACAGCGGTGGGGGCGTGACGTGCTGCACTGCCCGTACTGCCACGGCTGGGAGGTCCGGGACCAGGTGATCGGGGTGCTGGACACCGGGCCGCTGGCGGTGCACGCGGCGAAGCTGTGGCGGCAGTGGAGCCCGCATGTGCGGCTGCTGCTGCACGACAGCGCGCCGCCGCAGCCGCAGGAGGCCGAAGAGTTGGCGGCCCGCGGCGTGGCCGTGGTGCCCGGGCGGGTCGTCGGGGTGGAGACCACCGGGGACCGGCTGGCCGGGGTGCGGCTGGACTCCGGGGACCTGGTGGAACTCGACGCCGTGGTGGTGGCCTCCCGGATGACGGCCCGCTCGGCGCTGCTGGAGTCGCTCGGGTTGACCCCGGTCGACGTGGAGCATTCCGGGCACGTCATCGGCAGGCGGATTCCGGCCGACGCCAACGGCGCCACCGACGTGCCGGGGGTGTGGGTGGCCGGCAACGTGACCGACGTGACCGGTCAGGTGATCCGGGCCGCCGGGGCTGGCCTCACCGCCGGGGCGATGATCAACATGGATCTGGTGGAGGAGGACACCCGCGACGCGGTGGCCGAGCACCGGCGGCAGCGGGAGACCATGTTCACCGAGGCGGCGTGGGAGGAGCGCTACCGGTCCAAGCCGGCGGTGTGGAGCGGCCGACCCAACCCGCAGCTGGTCACCGAGGTCGGTGAGTTGGCGCCCGGTCGGGCGCTGGACGTGGGCAGCGGTGAGGGCGCCGACGCGGTGTGGCTGGCCGAGCGCGGCTGGCAGGTCCACGCGGTGGACATCTCCACCGTCGCGTTGGAGCGGGCCGCCGGCCACGCCCGGGCCGCCGGCGCCGAGCTGGCCGCCCGGATCGAGTGGACCCACGCCGACCTGCTCACGTGGTCACCGGCACCCGGTGCGTACGACCTGGTGTCGGCGCAGTTCATGCACCTGCCGCCGGAGCCTCGGCGGGAGGTGTTCGCCCGGCTGGCCGACGCGGTCGCGCCCGGCGGCCGGCTGCTGGTCGTCGGGCATCACCCACGGGACCTGCGGACCACCGCCGGCCGGATGCACTACCCGGAGATGATGTACACCGCCGAGCAGGTCGCCGCGGAGCTGGACCCGGCGTGTTTCGAGGTGCTGACCGCGCAGGCCCGACCCCGGACGGTGACCGACCCGGACGGACGCGACATCGTCGTGCACGACGCCGTCCTGCTGGCCCGCCGCCGGTGACGGCCGTGGGCACCTCGCCTGGGACCGCTCGGCGACCGGCGGCCGGGCGCTCGGTCACGGCGGACGGGTAACCTTCGGCGCGTGATCGCGCCCGACCCGCCCGTGACGACCGTGGACCGCATCGCCGGGTCCGACCCGCCGCCACCTGCCCCGGTGACGGCGGGTCCGGTGCGCCTGCCGGTGGCCGTCGCCATGGCGGTGGCCGCCGGCCTGGCGTTGCTGCTGGCCTTCCCGCCGTACGGGTGGTGGCCGCTGGCGCCGGTCGGGGTGGCCCTGCTGGCCGCCGCGACCCACCGGCGGCGGCTGCGGGCCGGCGCCGGTCTGGGCTTTTTGACCGGTCTGACCCTGTTCGCGCCGTTGCTGGCCTGGACGAACCTGCACACCGGCTACCTGCCGTGGGTGCTGCTGTCGTTGTTGCAGGCCGGCTATGTGGCGGTGCTGGGGATGGCCACGGCGTGGGTGTCGCCGCTGGCCGACCGGTTCCCGGTGGCGTGGCCGGCGCTGACCGGCGTGCTGTGGGTGGGGCAGGAGGCGCTGCGCGACCGGACGCCGTTCGGCGGGTTTCCGTGGGGGCGGCTGGCGTTCGGGCAGGACGACTCGCCGCTGCTGCGGCTGGCCGCGCTCGGTGGTGCGCCGCTTGTGACGTTCGCGGTGGCGCTGGCCGGTGGGCTGCTTGTCGTCGGGGCGTGGTGGACGGCACGGGCCCGCCGTGGCGCCGATGTCCGGTGGTGGGTGCCCGCGGCGGGGTGCGCCGCGGCGGTGCTGCTGCTGCTCGCCGGTGGGCTGCTGGCGCCGGTGGCCACGACCCGTGCGGCGGCGAGTGTGACGGTGGCCATCGTGCAGGGCAACGTGCCGCGACTCGGGTTGGACTTCAATGCCCAACGGCAGGCCGTGCTCGACAACCACGTCGAGGCCACAATCGCGCTGGCCGGTGAGGTCACCGCCGGCACCCGGCCGCGACCGGACCTGGTGGTGTGGCCGGAGAACTCCAGCGACATCGACCCGCTGCGCAACGCTTCGGCCGGGGCGCGGATCTCCGCCGCCGCGGACGCCGTCGGGGTGCCGATCCTGGTCGGTGCGGTGTTGTTCGGGCCGGAGCGGGGGCAGGTGCGCAACGCCGGGCTGCTGTGGCGGCCGGGCAGCGGACCCGACCTGGAGCAGCTGTACATCAAGCGGCATCCGGTGCCGTTCGCCGAGTACGTGCCGCTGCGCCGGATCGCCCGGATGGTCAGCGACCAGGTCGACCGGGTACGGGCCGACTTCGTGGCCGGCACCGAGGCGGGGGTGGTCGACAGCGGGCCGGTGGTGCTCGGGGACGTGATCTGCTTCGAGGTCGCCTACGACGGGCTGGTCCGCGACACCGTCATCGGTGGGGCGCAGCTGCTGGTGGTGCAGACAAACAACGCCACCTTCGACGAGGCCGAGGCGCGTCAGCAGTTGGCCATGGTGCGGCTGCGGGCCGTGGAGCACGGGCGTGGGGCGTTGATGGCCTCCACGGTCGGGGTGTCCGGGTTCGTCTCCCCGGACGGGCGGGTAAGCGACGCCACCGGGTTCAACACCCGCGCGGTCGTGGTTCGGCAGCTGCGGCTGACCGAGGGGCGCACGCTGGCCACCCGGGTCGGGGTGCTGCCGGAGGTGGCGCTGGCCGGGTTGGCGGTGGCCGCGCTTGTCGGCGCGGCGGTGCTGCGGCGCCGGCGGGACGGCCGATCCGTACCGGGGGCCGCCCACCCGGGGTGAAGGGGGCAGCGGTGGTACGCGGAACCGACATCCGTCCGGTGATGACCGGGGTGCCCGGCGTGGGTCGGGTGCTGGTGGTCATCCCCACCTACAACGAGGCCGACAACGTCACCGGGATCGTGCGGCGGGTCCGCCGGGCCGCACCGCAGGTGGAGATTCTGGTCGCCGACGACAACAGCCCGGACGGCACGGGTGTGATCGCCGAGGGCATCGCCGGCAGGGACCGGCGGGTGCACGTGTTGCACCGGGAGGGCAAGCAGGGGCTCGGCGCGGCGTACCTGGCGGGGTTCGCGTGGGCGCGGCGGCGTGGCTTCGACGCGGTGGTGGAGATGGACGCCGACGGCTCACACGCCCCGGAGGACCTGCCGGCGTTGCTGGCCGCGGCCCGCGACGCCGACGTGGTGATCGGGTCGCGGTGGACCCGGGGTGCCCGGGTGGTGAACTGGCCGCTGCGGCGGCTGCTGCTGTCGCGGTGCGGCAACCTGTACGCGCGCCTGGCGTTGGGTATGCCGGTCGCCGACGCCACCGGCGGCTACCGGGTCTACCGGGCTGGGGTGCTGGACGCCCTGGACCTGGATTCGGTGTGCTCGCAGGGGTACTCGTTCCAGGTGGAGTTGTCCCGGCTGGCCCACCGTGCGGGTGCGCGGATCGTGGAGGTGCCGATCACCTTCGCCGAGCGGGAACGCGGTGCCAGCAAGATGAGCCCGTTGATCGTCGTCGAGGCGCTGTGGCGCATCACCGGCTGGGCGGTACGCGACCGGCGTACGGCGGTGCGGCGTGGGCTGCACGCGGCCACCGCCGCACAGGCGCGGTGGCCCTGAGCGGGCGGCGTGTCATGCTGGACGGACGGGACGGCTGCGCCGCCGGGGCGGGGCCGACACGATGAGGCGCCGTGAGGCGGATGGGGTGATATGCGCCGAGCACTGAGGTTCGTACCGTTGGCTCTGCTGGTGTCCGTGGCCGTGGAAATCGCCGTGTTCGTGGTGGTGGGTCGGGCGCTCGGGTTCGGTGCGGCGACGCTGCTGGTGTTCGCGGCCTCGCTGCTGGGTCTGGTGTTGCTGCGCCGGGAGGGCGTGCGGGCGTGGCGGGGTTTCCGGGAGGCGGCGCAGTCGGGTCGGCCGCCCGGTCGGCAGGTGACCGACGGGCTGGTGGGGCTGCTCGGTGCGCTGCTGTTGGCGACCCCGGGGCTGGTCAGCGGCCTGGTGGGGTTGTTGCTGCTGGTGCCGCCGGTGCGGCGGTTGACCCGCGGTGGGGTGCAGCGGGCCGCCGAACGCCGGGTGTCGTCGATGACCGCCGGTGACCTGTTCGGTCCCCGTCGGGTGCGGGTGTACCGGGGCGGGCCGCAGCAGCCGGGGCAGGCTCCGCCGCCGAAGAGCCCGACGATGACGCCGCAGACGTCCGCCTCCGCGGTGCCTCCGGTGGTCGAGGGGGAAGCCATCGAGGGTGAGATCGTGGAACCCCGCTGACAGACGCGAAACGGTGCCCCCGGGATCCTCCCGGGGGCACCGTTTGACGTATCGGGTCAGGCGCGACCGCGACGGGTGCGAACCTCCTGCAGCCGCTCGGCCAGGATGTCCTCCAGTTCGGCGATCGAACGCCGCTCCAGCAGCATGTCCCAGTGGGTACGCGGCGGCTTGGCCTTCTTCTGCTCCGGCTCGCTGCCGTCGACCAGTCGGGCCACGCTGCCGTCGAACTTGCACTCCCAGGTGGTCGGCACCTCGGCGTCGACGGCGAACGGCACCTCGAACTGGTGACCCTTGGCGCACAGGTACTCGCGGGTCTGCCGCGGCGCGAGCTCCGTGTTGCGGTCGGATTCGTAGCTGACCGCGCCCAGTCGGCTTCCGCGCAGCATACGCTCGCCCATGATCGACTTCCCCTCTTCGGTGGTGCAGGTCCTATCGGTGTAACGGTCCGTCTCCGCCGGGCCATTCCCACGGCCACGCCTCGACAACCCCGTACACCCGGGTGCGCAGTCCAGGGTAGCCGGCCATGACGTACGCCCGGCGGGGGTCGTCCCGGCCGGGTCGTCTCGGCGGACCGTCACCGCCAGCGGGAATGGTAACCGGCCGGGGCCTTCCTGCGGCGCCGCGGTGGGCTGACGCGCCGGTCGGGCATCCGGTGGTGGGTGGTCCGCGCGGCCGGTCAGCCGGTCCGCGGCGTCGGTGGCAGCGGCAACGGCAGCCCCGGCAGGCCGTCGATGCTGGTGGCGATGTCGTCCTTGCCGGCGAAGTAGGCGTCCAGCGACGTGTCGTCCTCCCGGGCGAAACGGCGGCCGTGCAGGTCCCGGTCGGTGTCGTAGGTCATCAGTGGTACCGCGTAGCCGCAGGTGTCGCGGATCAGCCGGGCGTGCACCACGATGATCGCCCGTAGCCCGTGCAGAGTGGTGTCGATGTCCGGGAAGTGCGCCAGCAGGTCGGGAAAGCGGGGATCGTCCCGGAACACCGGCTCGCCCCGACCGTGTACCCGCACGATGTTCGGCGGGCCGGTGAAGGCGCACCACATCAGGGTGATCCGGCCGTTCTCCCGCAGGTGGGCGATGGTCTCGGCGTTGCTGCCGGCGAAGTCCAGATAGGCCACCGTCTGCTCGTCGAGCACCGCGAGGCAGCCGCGCAGGCCCTTCGGGGAGAGGTTGACGGTGCCGTCGCCGGCCAGCGGCGCGGTCGCGGTGAAGAACATCGGTTGTGTCTCGATGAACTCCCGCAGCCGCCCCTCGATGCGCTCATACGTCTTACCCATGCCGCCATCCTCCCTCACCCGCGCCTGCCGATCATGCAGTTATGGCAGTCGATTTGTCCGGATGGCGCGCTTTCTGGGGTGCCACAACTGCATGATCGACGCCCGGCAGGGGGAGCGGGACGGTCAGGCGGTGGGGCGGGTGAGGGCGGTGGCCAGGTCGGCGACCTTCGCGGCGAGCTGCGCCACCCGCTCACGGGCGTCGTCGCGGTCGGCCTCGGTGGCGCGTAGGCGTACGGTCAGCTCGCTCACCCGAGCCTCCGCACCGCCGAGCGTTGCCCGCAGGCCGGCCAGTTCCTCGCCCAACCGGTCGGCGCGGGCGGTGAGCGCGGCCTGCTGCTCTCCGGCCTGACGGGCCTGCGCCCGCGCCTGCTCACGGTCGGCGTCGGCCTGCGCCCGCGCCTGCTCCGCCCGCTCGGCCTCGGCGCGGGCCGAGGCCGACTCCGCACGGGCCTGCTCCGCCTCGGCACGGGCCCGCGCAGCCTCCGCCCTGGCCTGCTCCGCCTCGGCACGGGCCTCCCCGGCTGCGGCCTGCGTCCGGTCCACCTC
Organism: Micromonospora sp. NPDC049374; assembly: GCF_040677165.1. NCBI lineage: Bacteria > Bacillati > Actinomycetota > Actinomycetes > Micromonosporales > Micromonosporaceae > Micromonospora > Micromonospora sp. NPDC049374. The sequence continues at coordinate 284,369 of NZ_JBFAQH010000005.1, forward strand.
GCCCCGCAGCCGGTCGGCCTCGGCGAGCGCCACGGCGGCGGCGTTGGCGGCCCGCTCCGCCTCGGTACGGGCAGCGTCGCGTTCGGCGACCAGGTCGGCGCTGCGACGGCGTTCGGTGGCCAGGTCGGCCCGCACCGAGGTCGACTGGGCGCGGGCGGCGTCCCGGTCCGCCTCGGCCTGCGCCCGCAACGCCTGCGCGGCGGCGGTCTCCCGCCGCGCCTCGTCCCGGGCGATCTGCGCGTCCTGCGCCCGGTGTGCGGCCGAGGCGGCCTGCTCGGTCGCGCGTGCGGCCTCGTCGCGGGCGGCGTCACGCTCGACGGTCGCCGCCTGAGCCTGCCGACGCTGCCGCTCGGCGTGGGCCGCGGCGTCCTCGGCGGCCCGTAGCGCCTCGTCGCGTTCGGCCTGCGCCGCCGCGATCTCCCCGGCGGTCTCCGCGCGCAGCTGGGACAGTTGCCGCTGCACCCCGGCCGGGGACAACTCGGCGTGCAGCGCCTCGGTCAGGGTGACCACGATCTGGTCGAGCCGGTCCACCGCCTCCCAGGTCCGGGCCACCTGCCCGGGCAGGCCCGGGGCGTTGCGGTGCCGCATGCGGCTGTTACGGGAGGCCCGCTGGCAGGCGCCGTCGTTGTCCCGGCAGTACCGGAACGGGCGGCCCGCACCGGCCCGCTGCGGCACGTCACGCCCACAGTGGGCGCAGGGGCGGGTATCGGCGGCGGCAGTCGACTCAACGTCCATCGAACGCGGAGTCTAGTGCGCCGTCCGGCACCGCCGACGAGGTCGCGGACCGGCCCGGCCGGTCAGCGAGTGAACGACACCTCGATCGGCTCACCGGCTGTCACCTGCCGTACCGACTCGCCGTACGGGCTGCGGATCCGCAGTCGTTGGGCGACCGCCGAGACCAGCCGGGCCCGCACCGCACCCGGGCGCCAGGCCAACTCCTCGACGGTGACCCGACCGGGGCAGCTCACCCCACGCAGGGTCCCGCGCGGCAGTCCCGGTAGCGGCGCCGGTAGCAGCCGCAGCCGACCGGGTCGCCCCTGCACCAGCGCCTCGATCAGCACCGCCGGCAGGGTGTGCACGGCGTCGGCGTTGTAGGTGACCCGACCCGGGTTGTGCGCGCTCATCAGCGACCGGAAGAACATGTCGTTGCCGACGATCTTGAGTAGGTTCGCCTCGACCAGCGGCCCGTCGTGCAGCCGGGCGGCGGCCAGCGCCCGGTGCAGGCTGCCGTGCGCGGACAGGTTCTCGTCACCCCGGCGGCACAGCGCCCGGTGCGCGGCGCCGGCCAGCTCCGGAGTGTCCTCGGGGTTGATCTCGTCCAGTGGCCACACCGGATACAGGTGACTGACGTGGCGGTGGTTCTCGTCGGCCTGATAGCCGGGCCAGGCCCACTCGGCCAACGCCCCGTCGGCGTTGACCCGGTACGGCGGCAGCCGCGCCGCCAACCGCGTCCACCGCTGCTGGCCGGTCAGCACGGCGGCCACGGTGAACGCGTGCCGCGCCGCGGCGATGTCCATGGTGGCGTTGACCGCCACGTGCACCGCCGTGCCCGAGGCGTCCAGCGGCCCGGTCTCCGCCGAGTACGACGGCACGAACCCCCACGTCCCGTCGCCTGCGGTGGTGGTCAGCACGTCGGCGAAGAACTCGGCCACCTCCACCAGCCAACCCGCCACCTCACCCAGCGGCTCCCCGGTCACCAGATGCCGCTCGTAGAGGGGGAACAGCAGCCAATGCGCACCCGGCAGCCACGCCGCGAACGGCCAGTCCGGATGCAGGTGGAACAGGTGGCCGTGCTCGCCGTCGGTGCGGCTGGGCGCCAGCAGGCCGCGCGCCCCGTAGATCACCCGGGCGTTGCGTCGCCAGTGCTCGACCTGTGCCCGTACCAGCCGGGCGTGTGCCGCGGTGACCTCCGGCAGGGCGGCCACGTTCGCCGAGGCCAGTTGAAGGTTCAGGTTGGCGTCGGTGGTGAAGTCGCCGGCCCAGGCGGCGTCCCACGACCCGAGCCACAGCCCGGTCAGCCGGGGCGGCAGCACGCCGCTGGCGCTCAGCAACAGGTGACGGCCGGCGTGGAACAGCCGCTCCAGCAGGGCCGCGTCCAGCGTGTGCGGGTCGGCGGCCTGCCGGGCCAACAGCTCACCGACGGGCACCGCCCGCTGCGCGGCCGGCACCGCCAGGTCCAGCTCGACCCGCCGGTACGCCGGGGTGTGCCGGGCCGTGTGCCGGGCGAGCAGGTCACCGTAGCGGGCGTCCCGGTAACGGGTCAGTCGACGCACCAGCCCTCCGGTACGCCACCGGGCCTGCGGGCGGTCGAGCACCGTCAACAGCAGGGCCGGCCCGTCGACCTGCACCCCGTCGCCGTCGACCTCCACCGCGCCGCACAACAGGGTCAACCCCTCGAAGCCGTACGCGGCACCGGCCGTCGGGTAGCGGGCCCGCACCCGCAGGAAGACCAGCCCGTCGCGGCGGTACGCCGCCACCGCGTAGCGCAGCCCGGCGGGGCGGCCCGGCAGGTCGCCGGTCACTCCGACCCGGCAGGCTCCCATGTCCAGCCGGGTGACGATCAGCCGGTCGGTACGCGAGACGAACGAACGGCGGCTCCCGCCGGCCCACCGCACGACGACCTCGCCGGTGTCGAAGTCGGTGTACCGGCGGTAGTCGCTCACCGGTGGGCCGTCGGCGTCGACGGTGAGGGCGAAGCCGGGATGGAACGACTGGGTCCAGCGCAGCACGCCGTCACCGGCCAGCAGCCGGCTGGCCTGCGCGCGTCGGTCGGCCAGGATCAACCGCCGGATCCGGGGAAGCAGCGCGGCCAGCTGCGGGGCGCGGGCGTCGTGCGTGCCGTTGGGCAGCACGAACCGGTGGTGGTTGACCACGATGCGTTCGGCCCACGGCCGCCCGTGCACCATGATCCCGTACTCGCCGTTGCCGGCGAGGAACGCGTCCTGCCAGTCGGTCGCCGGTGCGGTGTCCCAGATCCGGTGCGCCGGACCGGTCACCGGGCCGCCGCCCGGCCGTCGTACGCCGCCGGGGTGCCGGTCGCCGCGGCCGTGCTGTCCCGGACGGTCAGCCGGGGCTCCAGCAGCGTCACCTGCGGTGTCGGCTCGTCGTGCAGCTTACGCATGAGCAGCGACACGGCCTGCCGGCCGATCTCCTCGGCGGGCACCGGCACCGAGGTCAGGCGCGGGCTGGCGTGCTCGGCGAACTGGTCCGGGCAGACGGCAACCACCGAGACGTCGTCGGGCACCCGCCGGCCCAGCGCGGCCAGCGTCGCCTGCACCGGGCCCACCGCCGCCTCGTTCTGCACCACCAGACCGGACAGCTCCGGTTGCCGGGCGAACAGCTCCACCACCCGGGCGCGCACCTCGGCGGCGTTCTCCTCGCAGGGCAGCGTCACCGCCTCGACGCCGTGCCGGGTCGCCGCCTCGACCACGCCCGCGCGGGTGCGGTGGGCGAACCCGGTGCCCCGGTCGTAGACGGCGGCCGGTGCGCCGAGCAGCGCGATGCGGCGGTGCCCGAGCCCCGCCAGATGCTCCACGCAGACCTGCCCGGCCCGGTGGAAGTCCAGGTCCACACAGGTCAGCCCGTCGGTGTCGGCGGGCAGCCCGATCAGCACACTGGGCCGACCCAGCCCGCGCAGCAGCGGCACCCGCACGTCGTGCAGCTCCACGTCCATCACCAGCACCCCGTCGACCAGGGCACCGGCGGCGATGCGGTGCAACCCCTGCGGGCCCTCGTCGGAGGTCAGCAGCAGCACGTCGTGGTCGTGGCGGCGGGCGGAGGTCACCACCGCCGTGGCGAACTGCATCACCACCGGCACCTGGATGCCCGAGCGCAGCGGCAGCACCAGCGCGATCACGTTGGCGCGTCGGCTGGCCAGGGCCCGCGCGCCCGCGTTCGGGTGGTAGCCGAGCAGCCGGACGCTGGCCAGCACCCGGTTGCGGGTCAGCTCCGAGATGGCCCGCTTGCCACTGAGCACGTACGACACGGTGCTCACCGCGACACCGGCGTGCCGGGCGACGTCGGCGATGGTGGGCTGACCGGACGGCACCCGGCCCCGCCCGCTCACCGGACCCCGCTCGTGGCGTGCGGCCGGGCCGGGCGGGTGAGCGGCTCACCGCGTACGGCCACGGCGCCGACCAGCCGCACGTCGGTCGCGGAACGCCCGACCAGCACGGTGTGGGTGGCGTCCTCCACCACGAAGCTGCCCGCGTCGGCGTCCCACCAGCTCAGCTCGGCGCTGCGCAGCCGCAGCGTGACGGTACGCCGTTCGCCGGGGGAGAGGACGATCCGGGCGAAGTCGCGCAGTTGCCGCAGCGGCTGCTTCACCCGGGAGCGCCGTTGCCGGGTGTAGAGCTGCACCACCTCGACACCGGGACGGTCGCTGATGTTTGTGACGTCCACGCTCACCTCCACCTCCTCGCCGACGCTCACCGACGTGGCGCTCAGTCGTAGGTCGCGGTAGTCGAACTCGGCGTAGGACAGTCCGTGCCCGAACGGGTACAGCGGCTCGCCCCGGTAGTACAGGTAGGTGGAGTCCGCGCCGATCACGTCGTAGTCGAGCAGGTCGGGCAGGTCGGCGGTGTCGGCGTACCAGGTCTGGGTGAGCCGGCCACCGGGGTCGGTGTCGCCGAGGAGGACCTCGGTCAGGGCGTGGCCGTGTTCCTGCCCGCCGTGCGCCGACCAGAGCACCGCCGGCAGATGCTCCTGTGCCCAGCCCAGCGCGTACGGGTAGCTGCTTGTCACCACCAGCACGGTGCGTGGGTTGGCGGCGTGCACGGCGCGTAGCATCGCCTCCTGCCGGGCCGGCAGGGCCAGGTCGAAGCGGTCCTCGGTCTCGCGTCCGTTGACCATCGGGTGGTTGCCCAACGTCACCACCGCCACGTCGGCGGCGGCGGCCAGTTCGGCGGCCCGGGCCGCGCCGTCGGTGACCAGGTCGATGCCGAAGCCGGTGCCGGCCCGGCGGTCATCGCCGTCGACCCGCAGCCGGCCGTTGTCGTCGACCGTGACGTAGCGGTCGGTGGCCAGGTGGCGCAGCAGCACGGTGCCGTCGGGCAGCGGGTCGAACTGGAAGGTTTCCCGGACCACCCAGCCGCCGGGGCCGGACCGGTCGTTGACAAGCGCGCCGTCGTCGTCGACGCCGACGTGGCGGCCGTTGCCGACGGCCCGCAACGCGATGGTGTCCCGACCCCAGTCGAACACGTCGAACGAGGCCGGGTCGTCGCCGATGGTCAGTGGCCCGCCCTCGGCCTGGTCGGTGCAGCCCACGTAACGGTCACCCACCCGCAGCGTGATCCGGTCGGTGCCGGGGTGGGTGGTGACCGTCGGCAGCCGCTCGGCCAGCCCCTCGAGGGTGCTGATCGCGTAGGGCAGGGTGCCGCTGTACCAGTCGGTGTGCACGGTGTCGGCGAGCGGACCGAGCACGGCGACCCGCAGGCCGGGCGCGAGCGGCAGCAGCCCACGGTTGCGCAGCAGCACGATGGACTGTCGGGCGGCCTCCCGGGCCAGGTTGCGGTGCGCCGGGCTGTCGATCACCTCCGGGCCGGTCGCGGCGTAAGGGTCGGTGTGCGACGGATCGAGGTCACCCAGCCGCAGCCGGACGGTGAGCACCCGACGGACCGCCCGGTCCACGTCGGACTCGGTGATCAGTCCACGGTCCAGTGCCTCGGTGAGGTGTCGGCCGGTGGGCGCGCTGTCGGCGTCGTCCTCGGTGAAGCTGTCGATTCCGGCGCGCAGCGCCGCGGCGAACCCGCGGACGTGGTCGGGCAGGTGGCCCTGCACCCCGGCGATGTTGCTCACCGCCCCGGCGTCGCCGACGACCAGGACCTCGCCCGGCGCCCACCGGCGCAGCTCACCGTCGATCAGCGGGCTCAGGTGCGCCGGCACCCCGTCGACCAGGTTGTACGCGGCCATCGCGGCGACCGCCGCGTCGGCGGCGAGGGGGGCGCGGAACGCCGGCAGTTCGTACTCGTGCAACACCCGAGGCGGCAGGTCGCTGGAGGTGGTGGCCCGGTCGGTCTCGTTGTTGTAGCCGAGGAAGTGCTTGACCGTGGGTGCGGTCCGCAGCCGCTCCGGATGTCCGCCGCGCAGACCCTGGGCGTAGGCGGTGGCGAGTCGGCCGGTCAGCCACGGGTCCTCCGACCAGCCTTCCTCGTTGCGTCCCCAGCGTGGGTCGCGCAGCGGGTTGACCACCGGTGCCCACACGTTGAGGCCGACGCGCTGCGGGTCGGCGTGGTGCTTTGCCCGCACCTCGTCGCCGACGGCGTCGCCGACGGCGCGTACCAGGTCGGGGTTCCAACTGCTGGCCAGGCCGACGGCCTGGGGGAAGACGGTCGCCGGGCCGAGCCAGGCGACGCCGTGCAGCGCCTCGGTGCCGGTGCGGAAGCCGGGCAGGCCGAGCCGGGGGACGGGGGCCTGCCACTGGTGCAGCAGCCCGATCTTCTCCGGCAGGGTGAGCCGGGCCAGCAGATCGTCGATCCGGTCCCGGATCGCGGGCGTGGTGCGGTCGGTCATGGTGGATCGCCTTCCAGTGCCCGGCGCGCCGGAGGTCGAAGCGCTTCGACGGCGGATGGCCGAGCGGCCTCGCAGGTCATGGTGGGGTGACGGTCGTCGGCCCGGACGCTGGCGAAGCGCTTCGACAAACCGTGGAAAGCAAGCCGCCCCGGGTGCCCGTAGCGGAGCGGCTCGCTTCGAGGTTGGCACCTGCGGCGGGTCGGGTCAAGACTCCGACCGGCCGAGCGGGCATCGACCGTGAACGTTGCCGGTCGGATCAGCGGGCGGGTAGCCGTCCGGCCTCGACTGTGGCCAGGGCGGCGGTGGCGCCGCCGAGCGCGGCGGCCGTGTCCAGGGTGGAGGCTTCCAGCCGGCACCCGCCGGCGCCCGGGGCGTGGGCCCGGGCGGCCAGCTCCGACCGGGCCGCCGGCAGCAGCCAGGGCGCCAGGGTGGCGAAATGGTCGCCGAGCACGACGGTCTCCGGGTTCAGCAGGTCGACCAAGACGGCGACGCCGCGGCCGAGGTGCCGGCCGGTCTCGGCCAGACCGCTGCACACGCCCGGGTCGTCCTGCCGGGCCAGCGCCACGATCCGGGTCAGTTCCGGCAGATAGTCGATCACCGGGCCGTCGGCCTCGACGTCGGGCAGCAGCCGGCGTACCACGGCGGGCAGGCCGACCAGGGCGGTCAGGCAGCCGCGGGCGCCGCAGGTGCACGTCGGCCCGGCCGGGTCCAGCGACAGGTGCCCGATGCCACCGGCGAAGCCGCGCCCGCCGCGCAGTAGTCGTCCGGCGGCGATGATGCCGGCGCCGACGGTGAGCCCGCCGGTCAGGTGGACCAGGTCGGTGCTGCCGGCGTACGCGCCGTGCCGCTGCTCGGCGAGGGCGGCGAGGTTGGCGACGCTGTCGACCCCGACGGTGAACTCCGGATCCCGCAGGATGGCGCGCAGCTCTGCCGCGACCGGCACGTCCCGCCAGCCCAGGGCGGTGGCCAGCGGCACCGCGCCGGACGGGTCGACCAGTCCCGGTACGCCGACGGTGAGGCCCAGCACGGTGCGGCCCTGGGCGGTGACCCGCCCGACCGCCCGCCGGGCGAGCGCGGCCAGGGCACGCAGCGTCTCGGTGGGGGGCACGGTGGTCGCGGCGAAGGCCCGCCGCCAGGTCAGCAGGCGGTTGCCGCCGAGGTCGACGGCGACGGCCACCAGTTCGTCGGGGCCGATCTGCAGGCCCAGCGCGGCGTAGGGCTCACCGTCGAGGACCAGCATGGTGGCGGGTCGGCCGACCCGGTTCTCGGTGAGCCCGGTCTCGCGGACCAGTCGCATGTCGATCAGCTCGGTCACCAGGCTGGAGACGGTGGCCTTGTTCAGGCCGGTGCGGGCGGCGATGTCGGCGCGGGAGCAGGGGGCGTGCAGACGTACGTGCCGCAGCACCACCGCCCGGTTGGCGACGCGTACGTCACCGAGGTCGGTCGGCTGCGGTTCGTTGTGGATGCTGATCACGTTCTGCCCGCTCCCTGCGCCGGTGTCGCGGCGCGCGTCCATCATCGCGTACCGCGCTGGCGGGACCGACCAGGCCGCCCGCGCTTGTCTTGTGGGACGGATTGCCGTCGATTAGTTTGTTCGGCTAGAACCCCAACTAATCCTAGCCGGAGTCTTCCGCTCCGCAAACCGTTATCGACGACGAAGGGAGTGCGCCGTGACGCCTTCTGCGCGCACATCCACCGACCGCCGGACCATGCTGCGGCTGATCGGCCTCGGCGCCGCCGCGACCGTGGGCGGCGGCGCCCTGGCCGGTTGCAGCAAGGAAGCCGGCAGCCAGGGCAGCGCCACGAACGCCGACGCCATCAAGGCGGTGCTGCCCACCTACAAGCGGGCCGAGCTGCTCAAGCCGGACATCCCCGGTGAGGGCCCGATCCCGGACGGTTACCTCAGCTACCCGCGCGACCTCGTCGACGCGGTCACCGAGCCGCCCGGCCGGGGTGGCCCGCCGATCCAGACGATGAGCCCCTGGTGGGGCCCGACCCCGCCGCCGCTGGGCCGCAACGCCTACCTGGGCGCGGTCAACGGCAAGCTCGGCGTGGAGGTCAACCCGAGCCTGCAGGACGGCCTGACCTACGCCGACAAACTCAACGCCATGCTCGGCGCCCGCGACGTGCCGGAGCTGCTGTCCGCGCCGAACTGGGAGGTGGACAAGGTCGCCCGGTTCTCCGACGCGGTCAAGGCGTTGTTCACCGACCTGACCGACCACCTCCAGGGCGACAACGCGGCGAAGTACCCGTACCTGGCGGCGCTGCCCAGCGGCGCCTGGGAGTACTCGGTCTGGGGCGGGCGGCTCTACGCCGTGCCGTTCCCCACCGACGGTCCGTTCGCGTGGGCCATGTTCTACCGCAAGGATCTGCTCGGCGCCGCGGGGCTGGCCACCCCCACCAGCCCCGACGAGCTGTACGAGTTCGGCAAGAAGGCCACCGACCCGGCCAAGGGCGTGTGGGCCTTCGGCAGCGTCTTCGAAATGATCCAGCAGTACTTCGGCTGCCACCAGACCTGGCGCAAGAAGCCCGACGGCGGTCTGCAGCACAAGTTCGAGGACCCGGCGTTCGAGGCGGCGCTGGCGTTCACCGCCCGGCTGTTCTCCGAGGGCCTGGTACACCCGGACACGGTGTCCAGCAAGGGCGCCGACGAGAAGCAGCTGTTCAACTCCGGCAAGATCCTCATGTACCGCGACGGCCTCGGTGCCTGGCAGGGCATGCAGAGCGAACGGGCCAAGGAGCTGCCCACCTTCGACATGCAGCCGCTGCCGGTCTTCGGCGCGCAGGGCGCCCAGCCGGTCATCTGGGGCAGCGAGAAGCCGATCTTCTACACCTTCCTCAAGAAGGACCTGCCCGCCGAGCGGGTCGACGAGATGTTGCGGGTGCTCAACTGGTGTGCCGCCCCGTTCGGCAGCCGGGAGTTCGAGCTGCGTGAGTACGGCGTGGAGGGACAGCACTTCAGCCGGGGCGCCGACGGTACGCCAGCGCTCACCGAGCTGGGCCGTAAGGAACTCGGTGCGCAGTACACCCACATCGGCGGTCGGGTGCCGGTCAAGGTGCGCAGCGGCGACACCCCGAACTACGTGCAGGACTACATCGGGTACTACCGCAACCACATCGGCCAGATGGAGCAGGACCTGTTCGCCGGGATCAAGCTGGAGCTGCCGGCCAACTGGTCGAAGATCATCCAGCCGACCGACGACAAGCTCCGTGACATCCTGCGCGGCCGTCGCCCGGTCAGCGACCTGGCCCAGGTACGCAAGGAGTTCCTCGACACCGGTGGCGAGGAGGGCCGCGCGTTCCACGAGAAGGCGCTCGCCGACAACGGCCGATGAGCGGGCAGGTGAGCGTGCCGCCGACCGGTGCCGGGGTGCGGCCGTGAGCGCCCCCGGCACCGTCGACACGCGGCCACCCGCCGGGCGTACGCCGTCACCGCGGCGTCCCCGGCGGGGTGGGCGGCGCAGCCTGCGGGTCCGGCTGCGCCGCGACTGGCCGCTGCTGGCGATGGCCGCACCAGCGGCGGTGCTGCTGCTGGTCTTCCACTATCTGCCCACGCTGGGCAACATCATCGCCTTCCAGGACTACAACCCGTTCGTCGGCGACGACCCGCTCGACGCGTTCCTCAACAGCGAGTGGATCGGCTTCGGCAACTTCGAGGCCCTCTTCCGCGACCCGCTGTTCTGGGACGCGGTCCGCAACACGCTGAGCATCACCGCCTTCCAGTTGGTGTTCTTCTTCCCGCTGCCGATCCTGCTGGCGCTCATCCTCAACAGCGTCGTCTCCGGGCGGCTGCGCGGCTTCGTGCAGAGCGTCGTCTACCTGCCGCACTTCTTCAGCTGGGTGCTGGTGGTGACGTTCTTCGTGCAGATGTTCGGCGGGGCCGGACTGCTGGCCCAGGAGATGCGCCAGGCCGGTCTGGAGCCCTGGGGGATCATGACCAACCCGGACACGTTCATCGTGCTGGTCACCGCCGAGGCGGTCTGGAAGGACCTGGGGTGGGGCGCGATCGTCTTCCTGGCCGCGCTGTCGGCCATCGACCAGAACCTGTACGAGGCGGCGGCGGCCGACGGGGCCGGCCGGTGGCGGCGGTTGTGGCACATCACCCTGCCCGGCCTGCGGCCGGTGATCGTGCTGCTGCTCATCATGCGGCTCGGCGACGCGCTCTCGGTCGGGTTCGAGCAGTTCATCCTGCAACGGGAGGCGGTCGGCCGGGAGGCCGCCGAGGTGCTCGACACGTTCGTCTACTACCAGGCGATCAGTACCCAGCAGTGGGGGCTCGGTGCCGCGGCGGGCCTGTTCAAGGCGGTGGTCGGGCTGGCGCTGATCCTCACCGCGAACAAGATCGCGCATCGGCTCGGTGAGCAGGGGGTGTACGCGAAATCATGACCGCACAGCTCAGTGGTGCCGGGCCGGTGCCGGCGGCGCCGACCACGGCGGGCCCACCCGCGCCACCGCCGCGGCGACGCCACCCCGGTCGTCCGGTGTGGGCGGGCCGCCCGTCGACGTCCCTGACCATCGGCAAGGGGGTCGTGCTCACGCTGCTGGTAGCGGCGGTGCTGGTGCCGCTCTGGGCGGTGCTTGTCACCAGCCTCGCCTCACGCGGCACCATCGACGACGCGGGCGGCATGGTGATGATCCCTCGGGAGTTCGACCCGTCGGCGTACATCACCATCTTCAGCGGCGGCGACGTCACCCGGGCGGTGTGGGTCAGCACCCTGGTCACCGTGTTCGGCACCACGGTCAGCCTGGCGCTCACCGTGCTGGCCGCGTACGGGCTGTCCCGGCCGGGCTCGGTGGCCCACCGTGGGCTGCTGTTCTACTTCCTGTTGACGTTCCTGATCTTCCCGGGGCTGGTGCCGAGCTACCTGGTGGTGACCGGGCTGGGCCTCAAGGACAGTCTCTGGTCGCTGATCCTGCCCAGTGCGATAAGCGTGTTCAACCTGGTGGTGATCCGGGCGTTCTTCATGAACGTGCCGGCGGAACTGCTCGACAGCGCCCGAATCGACGGCGCGGGGGAGTTGCGCATCCTCACCCGGATCGTGCTGCCGCTGTCCAGGGCGGTGATCGCCGTGGTCGGGCTCTTCTACGCGGTCGGCTACTGGAACGTGTACTTCAACGCGGTGCTCTACATCGACTCCAACGACAAGTTCCCGATCCAGCGGGTGTTGCAGAGCTACATCTTGGCCGGGCAGTCGCCGAACGTCTCGGGCGCGTCGGTGAGCCTGCCCGGGGTGACGGCGTACCCGCCGACGCTCGCGGTCAAGATGGCGGTCGTGGTGGTGACGGTCATCCCGGCGGTGATCATCTACCCGTTCGTGCAGCGTCACTTCACCAAGGGCGTGATCACCGGCGCGGTGAAGGGCTGACCCCGCGCGCACCGCGGCCCCGTTCCGCGCGGCGCCCGACTCCGTCCAGTCAGGCGCCGCGCGGAACGGTCAGCCCTCCTCGGGGAAGAGCCCCGCGAAGGGCACGACGGTCACCGCCGCACCGTTGAGCAGTGACCGGGCCGGTCGGTCGGCGTCGCCGACCCCCGCGAGCGCCAGCTGCCCCACCAGCAGCGGCCCCCGGGTCCGGATCCGCAACTCGTCGCCGTCGCGGACCGCCTCAATGATTGTGTCTCCGTCCACGTCGTGCACGACGGTGCGTCCGTCCACGGCGCCCCAGCAGACCAGGGTGACGTCCCGGAAGGGCCCGTCGCCGACCGTGGCCCCCGCCGCGACCAGCGGCAACAGCGTGCCCCGGCGTACGTACAACGGCATCCGGGACAGCGGCACCCGAACCCGCAGATGCCGGCCACCCGGATGCAGTTCGCCGGTGGTGGCGTCGAACCAGTCCTCGCCGACGGGCAGGTAGACGTCCCGTACCCCGGCCGCGTCGGTGACCGGCGCGACCAGCAGGTCCGTCCCGAGGCGGTACTGCAGGTCCGTCGTCCAGGCCGTCGGATCCTGCGGGGTGTCGACAAGCAGGGCCCGCATCATCGGTACGCCGGTGCGGGCCGCCTGGACGGCCGCCGACCAGAGGTACGGCATCAACCGGTAGCGCAGCCGCAACGCGGCCACCGCGAGTCGTTCCGCCTCGGCCGGGAACTCCCACGGCAGCCGGCTGGTGGTGCCGTGCAGCCGCACCAACGGCGACAGCGCGCCGAACTGCGACCAGCGTACGTACAGGTCGGGTTCGGGGGTGCCGTGGAAGCCGCCGGTGTCGTGGCTCCAGAACGGCACCCCCGACAGGCCGTGCGACAGGCCCCCGCGCAGCGTGCTGGCCAGTGCCGGCCAGGTGGCGTTGACGTCGCCGCTCCACTGCGCGCTGTGCCGCTGCCCGCCCAGGTACGACGAGCGTGCCCACACCGCCCGGTGACCGGCCACCTCCTCGGTGACATCGGCGACCACGTCGTTGAACAGCAGGGCGTACACGTTGTGCAGGTCGACGCCGCTCATCCCGTTGTGGGCCACCGCGTCGGCGGGCACCCCCTCGGCGAAGTCGGTCTTGAACACCGCCACGCCCTGTCGCAGCAAAGGCCGGAGCAGCCCGGTGAACCAGTCGACCGCCGCCGGGTTGGTCAGGTCCACGATGGCCGAGGCCGGGTAGCTGCCGTGCCACACGTCGGCGACGTACGTGCTGCCGTCAGGTCGACGCAGGAAGTATCCGGCCGCGTCGGCCTCGGCGTAGAGCGGACTGGCCGTCATCAGGTAGGGGTTCATCCAGAGGCAGACCCGGAAGCCCTGCTCGGACAGGGTCCGCAGCATCCCGGCCGGGTCGGGAAACACCTCGGTGTCCCACCGCAGGTCCGACCAGTTGCCGGCGACCTGCCAGTAGCAGTCCAGGTGCAGCACGTCGCAGGGGATGTCGCGCTCGCGCAGGCGGCGGGCCCGCTCCAGCACCCGTTCCTGGCTGTCGGGGTAGAAGCCCGAGGAGACCCAGGTGCCGAAGGCCCAGCGCGGCGGCAGGTACGGCTGCCCGGTCAACTGGTGCAACCGGTCGAGCACCTCGGCGGGGGTCGGTCCGGCCAGCACGTAGTAGTCGAGCAGGTCGTCGGGGACCAGGATCTGCACCGCGCTGTGGGTGGACTGGCAGACGTCGAACTGCACCGGCAGCCCGCTGTCGACAAGCACCCCGTAGCCCCGGTTGGACAGGTAGAACGGCACGTTCTTGTGCGCCCGGTCGGACTCGCTGCCGAAGGCGTCGAAGTTCCACATCAGCGCCCGCTGGCCGCGTTTGTCCAGTGGGGTGAACTTCTCGCCGAAGCCGACGAACCGCTCGTCGCCGGGGGCGACGAAGCTCTCGTGCCAGGCGACGCGGACCCCGTCGGTGGTGGAGTGTCCGAACGGGAGGGTGCGTTGCCGGCCGCTGATGTCGACAGTGCCCGGATCCTGCTCCAGCAGCAGCGAGCCGTCGGGGCGCAGGAACCGGATCTGCCACGGGTCGAGCCGGATCTCGGCGATCAGCGCGCCGGCGTCGATCCGTACCTGCCGGTCGTCGACGGTGACGGTGGCCGGGTGTACACGGGGGTGCACAAGCGGCATCAGCCGGGCCGAGCGGCTGCGCGCCTGGGGATCCTCGGCGAGCCGTACCCGGATCATTCCGTCGCCGGCCGCGTCGACGCGTACCACCGCCGTCACCCCGTCGGCCAGCACCGCCTTGACGGTGGCTCCGTGTGCGTCGGCGCCGGCGAGCTCGGCCCGGCTCACCATGGCCGGGCCGCCCTCACCGGGGGTGCGCACCGGTAGGTCGGGCGGGTCGGCGACGAAGGTCTCGTAGGGCACCAACGGCGGTCGGTACGGCATCAGCTCTCCTCGGCAGCGGTCGGGGCGGTGCCGACAGTTTCTTTAACTATCCAACGAACTGTCAACGACGATGGTAAATATGATCCGGCGTCTACCTGTTGACATGGGCAGTGATGATCCATAGTTTGGATGCATCCTCAACTAAACGCGGGCTGGTGATGGTGATGTGGACCGACGGCCCGCTCTGCTACGGCGGCGACTACAACCCGGAGCAGTGGCCGGCGCAGGTCTGGTCCGAGGACGTCGCGCTGATGCGCCAGGCCGGGGTCAACCTCGTCACCGTGGGGGTGTTCGCCTGGTCCCGGCTCGAACCGGCACCCGGCCGGTACACCTTCGACTGGCTCGATCAGGTGCTCGACCTGCTGCACGCCGGTGGCGTACGGGTCGCCCTGGCCACCCCCACCGCCTCGCCACCACCCTGGTTCTCCCTGGCCCACCCCGGCGCGCTGCCCGTCACCGCCGACGGGATCCGGCTGCACCACGGCAGCCGGGACACCTACTGCGCCGCCACCCCCGCCTACCGCGAGGCCGCGCTGCGCATCACCGCCGCCCTGGCCGACCGGTACGCCGACCACCCGGCGCTGGCCGGCTGGCACGTGCACAACGAGTACGGCACCACCTGCCACTGCGAGCATGTCGCCCGCGCCTTCCGGTGCTGGCTGGCCGCCCGCCACGGTGACCTGGCCGCCCTCAACGACGCCTGGGTCACCAGCTTCTGGAGCCAGCACTACTCCGACTGGGCGCAGATCAGCTCCCCCCGGGCCACCCAGTACCTGCCCAACCCCGGACAACTGCTCGACTTCCGTCGCTTCTGGTCGGACACCCTGCTCGCCGCGTACACCGAGCAACGCGACCTGCTGCGGGCCGCGAACCCGGCGCTCACCATCACCACCAACTACGTGCTCGGTGACTGGGTGCCGGTCGACCACGCCCGCTGGGCCACCGAGGTCGACCTGGTCGCCGTCGACCACTACCCGTCCGCCGTCGACGGCGGCGCCGAGGAACAGACCGCGCTCGCCGCCGACCTGGCCCGTGGCTGGGCCCGGCACGCCGCCGCCCGCCGGCACCCCACCCCACCGTCGGCCGGCACCACCGTGCCCGCCGCCACCTGGCTGCTGATGGAGAGCGCGCCCAACCAGATCCACACCGCCGGACGGATGCACACCAAGGAACCGGGGCGGATGCTGCGGCACAGCCTCGCCCATGTGGCCCGCGGCTCCCACGGCGCGATGTTCTTCCAGTGGCGGGCACCGGTCGGTGGCGCTGAACGTTTCCACTCCGCCCTGGTGCCGCACGCCGGCCCGGACAGCCGGGTGTTCCGGGAAACCGTCGCACTCGGTGCCGCGCTGCGGCAGCTCAGCGAGGTCCGGGGCGGCGTCGAGGCAGCGGTGGCGCTCGTCGTCGACGCGGCCAGCGGCTGGGCGCTGCGCCACCCGGGCCTGCCGTCGGCCCTGCCGGACCACCACGACGAACTCGCCGCCGTGCACCGGGCTCTGTGGCGCAGCGGGTACGCCTGCGACACCGTCACCCCGGGCGACCCGCTCGACGGCTACCGGATGCTCGTCCTGCCCGCCGTCTACCTGATCGCCGAGGCCACCGCCGACTGGCTGCGCGGCTACCTGCACACCGGCGGCCACCTGCTGGTCACCTACCTCAGCGGTGTCGCCGACGAACACGCCCGGGTACGCCTCGGCGGCTACCCCGGCGCGCTCCGGGAGCTGCTGGGCGCGTACGCCGAGGAGTTCCACCCCCTGGCCGCGGACGACCAGGTCCTTCTTGACAGCGACGGCACCGGGCGGATCTGGGCCGAGACGCTGCGCCTGACCGGCGCCGACACCGTCGTCTCCTACGTCGGGGGCGTACTCGACGCGATGCCCGCCGTCACCCGGCACCGGGTCGGCGCCGGCACCGCCTGGTACCTGTCCACCCGCCCCGACGACACCACCTACCGGCGGCTGCTCGACACTGCCGCCCGGGCGGCCGGCGTCACCACCGTCTGCCCCGACGCACCCGAGGGCGTCGAGGCGGTACGCCGCCGCGACGGCGAGGCGAGCTGGCTTTTCCTGCTCAACCACACCGACCACGAGCAACGCGTACCCGCACGCGGGGTGGAGTTGCTCACCGCGACGCCGATCGAACAGGCGATCACCCTGGCACCCGGCGGTGTCGCGGTGCTCCGCGAACACAAGGGTTGATCCGTCGGCCGGAGCTGGCTAATCTCGCACCAGCGCGTCGGGAACGCGCCGAGACTCGCCGGTAGGCTTGAAGCCACCCCTCACACCACCCGTCGAGCGACGGACACCGAAGCTCATTTCCGCCCGTGCGAGTCCGGGCGAGGAGTGAGGTGCCGTGTGAAGAACCTGCCCGACAACCCCAGCCTCGACCACCTGCGTCAGCAGGCCAAGAACCTGCTCGCCGGCCTACGCGACATCGACCCGGCAGCGACGCTGACCACCGCTCAGGCGCGGCTGGCCGAGCAGTACGGCTTTCCCACCTGGACAGCCCTGAAGGCCGAGGTCGCCCGGATGCGGGGCCGGGCCGAGACCGCGCAGGTGTCCCTGGCGCGCGAGATCGCCGCCTGCTACGGCCTCGGTGACGTCGTCGGCGAGATGCGCACCCTCGCCCGCGCCGACGACATGGGGCGTCGCTGGTCGCTGGTGACGGACCGGGGCCGCTGGGCGGTGCGGACGATGGACACCTGGTGGCCCATCGTCGACGCCGAGACCGACGTGGCGTTGCAGCAGGCCGCCGCGGCCGCCGGCATCCTGCTGCCCGCGCCGGTACGCAGCCGCGCGGGTCGGATCGTGGAGACCATCGGTGGGCACCGCTGGCGGGTCTACGAAGGGCTGCACTCCGGACCGCCACTGCTGGCCCCGGCCCGTTCGTCGGTCACCGGTGCGGTCGGCGGGGTACTCGCCACGATCCACGGGCTCGGCCTGCCGGTGGATCGGGTCAGCCCGTGGCACGGCACCCGGCTGGTCACCGCGAGCTGGTCCGAACTCGCCGCCGGCGCTGCGGCCCGCCAGACCAGCTGGGCTGCGGCGCTCGGTGCCGCGGTGGCCACCCTGACGGAGCTCGACGGCATCGGTGGCGACACCGAGACGCCGCAACCTGTGCTCTGCCACAACACCCTGGGGCCGGCGAGCACCCGGCTGGCCACGAACGGTCGCCTCGTCGTCGTCGGCTGGGAACATGCCGGCGGTCAACCGCCGAGCTGGGAGCTGGCCAACGCACTGCTGGACTGGGCCGTGGTCCCCGGTGGGGCGGTCAACGTGGCCGGTGCACGCGCGTTGCTCGACGGGTACCGCGCGACGGCGGGCACCCTGCCGCCGCTGGACCTGGCCGCGTTCCGTGGCGCGGTCACCAGCCTCGCCAACTACGTCTCCGGGCAGGTGAGCGCCGCCCTGGAGGCACGCGACGACGAGGAGCGGCGGTACGCCGACCGCAGCGTCGCGCATCTACTGTCGCACCTGCCCACCCGCGCGGTCCTGGAACGACTGCTGGACGTGGCCACCGGGGCGGTACGCCGCTGACTTCGACCGGACGGCTCAGCCGGTGGCGGTGCGGAAGGGTCCGGCTCAGCCGGTGGCGACGGCGGCGCGGGAACGGTCGGCGGCGATCCGCACCGCCATCGCCGCCAGCACCGTGCCCATCAGCATCCGCTGTACGCGCAGCCACAGCGGTCGCCGGCTGAGGAAACCAGCGATGCCACCGGCGGTGAGCACGATCAGCGTGTTCACGGTCAGCGCCACGGCGATCTGGGTCAGCCCCAGCAGCAGGCTCTGCCCGGCGACGTTGCCCCGCGCCGGGTCGATGAACTGCGGCAACAGCGACACGTACAGGATGGCGATCTTCGGGTTGAGCAGGTTCGTGACCAGCCCCATGGTGAACAGCCGGCGGGCCGGATCCGGTGGCAGCGGCGCCGGGTTGAACGGCGACTGCCCGCCGGGGCGCAACGCCTGCCACGCCAACCAGAGCAGGTACGCCGCGCCGGCCAGCTTGACCGCCGTGTACAGCGCCGGCACCAGCACGAACACGGTGGCGATGCCGGCGACCGCCGCACCCAGGTAGACCGCGAACCCGGCGGCGACCCCGAGCAGCGAGATCAACCCGGCCCGTCGGCCCTGGGTCACCGACCGCGACACCAGGTAGACCATGTTCGGCCCCGGGGTCAGCACCATCCCCAAGGCGACCAGTGCGATGCCGACAATTCCCGCCGTACCGACCATCCCGTGACCCCCGTCCCACCTTATGCCTGAGCCTAGGGCACCGGGAAATGCCGGTTGGGCCCGTGACGCTGCGCCATCGCGAGACGGTGGTCACGTTACGGTTGTCCGGGGAGGTGGCGAGGGTGGAGATGCGTTGGGAAGCGTCGGTGGAGGCGCAGATCCGGGCGGCGCAGGAGCGCGGCGAGTTCGACAATCTGCCCGGTGCGGGCAAGCCGATCGCCGGCCGGGGCCTGCCCTACGACGAGTCCTGGTGGATCAAGAGTTTCCTGGAGCGCGAACAGCTGCCGACGAACCTGTTGCTGCCCGCTCCGCTGCTGCTGCGTCGCCGCATCGAGCAACTGCCCGACGAGGTCCGGGATCTGCTCACCGAGCAGGCCGTGCGGGCGGTCGTGGCCGAGCTGAACGCGGAGGTGCTGGCCTGGCTGCGTAACCCGTCCGGCCCCCGGATCGCGGTACGTCCGGCCGACGCCGACGCGGTGGTACGGCGGTGGCAGGACGAGCGGCGGAACGCGGTCCCGCCCGCACCCGCCGCGGCACCGTCGGTGCCGCGCCGGCGCTCCTGGTTCCGCCGCCGCGGCACCGCGTGACGGGCCGGCGTGAGCCATGAGCGGACGGGAGTGACCGGCCTGTCGGTGACGTGGCACGGAAATGCCGAACGGCGGCCCGCTGAACCAGTCGGGCCGCCGTTCGCAGAATGGGATCAGAGCGGCCGGATGTTCTCCGCCTGCGGGCCCTTCTGGCCCTGGGTGATGTCGAACTCCACCCGCTGGTTCTCGTCGAGGCTGCGGAATCCGCTCGACGAGATCGCGGAGAAGTGGGCGAAGACATCGGCGCCGCCGCCGTCCTGGGCGATGAAGCCGAAGCCCTTGTCGGCGTTGAACCACTTCACGGTACCTGTAGCCATGTCTGCTCCTTCGCAGGCTGGTGGAGACCGCGGTGTGCGGACTCGTACGCCGCCGCGTTGATCGCCCGCGCCGAACCGACACGACAAACGAAAAAGCGCCGGACAGGTTTCAGATAACCCATCAGGCGCCGGAAACGTCTACGGAAATCAAAACTGCAACAGAAAAGACACTAGCACAGGCGACCCCGTAGCAGCCCCGATGTCCTGGCTGTATCCCTGGTCTCAGCGGCGCGGTACCCCGGCGTCCGCAGGTTCTTCGGGACACGACAGACGGTCCCTCCCGTAGTGGGGAAGGACCGTGCGGCGTGGAGTCAGGCAGCGCCCGGCTGCGGGCGGCACTTGTGGTCCCGGTTGTGCTGGAGGGCTTCTTCGAGCTGGTCTTCGAGAATGATGATCCGGCAGGCGGCTTCGAGAGCGGTGCCGTGGTCGACCATCTCCCGGGCTCGCGCGGCCAGGCGCAGCTGGTAGCGGGAGTAGCGGCGGTGTCCGCCGGCGGAGCGGAACGGGATGATCAGCTTGGCCTCGTCGAGGCGGCGCAGGAAGTCCTGCGAGGCGCCCACGATCTCGGCGGCACGGCCCATGGTGTAGGCGGGGTAGTCGTCGTCGTGAGCATGTCGTCCGGTTGGGCCATACATTCCTCGTCATGAACGAGGGCCCCGGCGCAGAACGCGCCGGGGCCCAGGGTTGCGGGTTGAATACACCATCTACCGACAGGATCGTCGGGTTCTCGTGTCCGCACCGTGCCGCTACGGGCATGCGGTGCGAGGATCGCATAAGCGTGACCGGAGACCACCTCACGTTCGATGGGGCAACGGCGCCCACCGCAGAACTGGCACTACGTCCTGACGGCGGGCGATCCAACGGCGTCCAGCCCTCCCTTTCCTCTTCTTCCACTGCCTGCGGTGCTGTTCGCCGATGTCGGAGCCTCACGCGACTTCATGGCCCCGCACACGTGCGGCGGATCCTTGCTGGTCAGGCGGAGCCCCGAACCTGTGTCGGCTCCCCCTGCGGTTGCCCTGACCTGGAGTTACGTCAAGGTCTTGTCGTGCACTTGCCGTGTTGCGTGCGGTGCTGTGGTGCCACCGCAGTTGCCGAGCGAGCCGCGAGAATAGGGCTCCGGTCAACCAGCGGGCCAGGTAGGGCAGCAGCGCCGAGCCGGTCATTCGGCGGCGGGGCCGGCGGGTACCCGCTCGCGCCGCGGCCGTGGTCGCTGATCGGGCAGATCAGGGTGCGCTCCGACAGGCTCGGGTCGAGCCGGCCGTGGCGCCGCCGTGGCGCACCGCGCTGGTGACCATCTCGTGGACGGCCGCGACGAAGTCCGAAGCGCTGCGCCGGGGCATCCGGTTGGGTTGGCCGAGCGGCTGGCCGCCGACGACAGGCACCCACCGTCTCGCGCATTATCGGATTATCGGTTACGGCAATTCAATAACTAGACTTCCATAACCGGACATAACGTATGCACATCATAATGACTGTTAATGTGCGTAAGCGGTTGCCCTGGTGTACGCGGGTCGTTCACCAGCCGATCCGGCCGGGCATAGGGTGGCGGCATGGCGCTGCGGCTTGTTCAGGTGAACTTCAAGGCTCGGGACGAGGTGGCCCTCGGCCAATTCTGGGCGGACGCCCTCGGCTGGGGTGTCGCCAGCGAGGAGCCCGGGGTCACAAACGTCGAGCCTCTGGGATTCACCTGGCCGGATCCAACCGCCGTCTGCGTCGACGTCGTCGTCGTGCCGGATCCGGAGACGGTGCGGTACCGCGTGCACCTCGACCTCGCCACCACCTCCGCAGCCCATCAGGCGGAGTTGGTCGGCCGCCTGATGGATCTCGGTGCGACGCGCGTGGACGTGGGTCAGGGCGATGTCCCGTGGACGGTGCTGGCCGACCCGGAGGGCAACGTGTTCTGTGTGTTGGAGCCTCGGGAGATCTACCGGGACACCGGGCCGATAGCCGCGGTGGTGGTCGACTGCGCGGATCCGCGTGCCATGGCCCGCTTCTGGAGTGCGGCGACGGACTGGGCCCTGCACGAGGTGAGCGATGACCATGCACGGCTGCGTTCGGCCAAGGGGGTCGGGCCGTACCTGCTGTTCCGTCGCACACCCGGGGCGAGGACCTGGTGGAGCCGGGCCCACCTCGACCTCAAGCCGTATGCCGGTGATGATCAGGCGGCGGAGGTGGCCCGGCTGGAGGCGCTCGGCGCGACCGTCGTCGACGTCGGCCAGGGCGACGTGTCGTGGAGGTGCCTCGCCGACCCCGAGGGGAACGAGTTCTGCGTCCTCGCCCCGGGCTGACGCCGGCTCGCACCGACCGGCGAAACCGGTTGAGTCCCGCTTTGTGGTTCCCGTAGGTTGCCTGCGACCCGTGGCCGTGAGGCAGAGGACAAAACCGCGTGACCCCGCCTGCTCTGTAGACCTGACATCTTCCGCTCACCGGTAGCCGACGCTCCCGTCGGCTCTGCCGGGCTGCCCTTGTGCGCCCGGTCGTACCGCGCTTGAGGCCGCGCTCAATCGGCCTCGTGTCAGGTCTCTGGAGCAATCGTGTCTACACAACCTCATATCGTGCTGCCCTGGGTCGTCCGTCGGACCAGGCTGCCGCTGCTGTTGCGGCGGTGCGTGGACTGCGGGTCGGAGTCGGCCACCACCGGCGAGGGCAGGTTCCGCGTCAACGCCAACGGCAAGCTGCTGGACGTGTGGCTGCTGGTCCGCTGCGTGTCCTGTGACCGGACGAGCAAGCTCACCGTGCACGAACGCACCCCGGTCAGATCCTTCGATCCGGCCGAGTTACGCGGTTACCGTCTCAACGATCCGTCGCTGGTGGCGTCCCGACTGTTGGATCCGCTGCTGGCCCACCGCAACCGCTTCGCCCTCGACTGGACGGGGGCGTGGCGGTTGGACACCCCGTCGGAGTGGCTCGACGGGACGTGGCCGGTCCAGGTGGCGGTCGTCTTCGCCGATCCGGTACCGGTGCGTCCGGAACGACTCATCGCGCACGGGCTCGGCCTCAGCCGGGGCGAGGTACTGCGCCGGATCAAGTGCGACATTCCGTTGCGCCGTCCGAGGAGTACCGGGTTCACCTTCACCGTGATGGCCGGGGACTGATCGGGGCGGCCGGGTGGTTCCCTGCGGCCCGCCCGGCCACGGAACCACGCCGATGCCGCACGCGCCCCCGCCCCCGCCACCGCAAGCGGCCGGGGCGGGGGCGGTCAGGAGGACGTCCGACCGTACGCCGCACGGGCCTGCGCCACCTCTGCCGCCTGGCGTTCCCGCCAGCGTTGCTGCGCCAGCCGGTTGCACGTGCGGCAGACCCGGCGCAGGCGACCCGTCGCCGGCTCGGTCTCCCGCTCGTGCCCGTTGCGGCAGCGTGGCCGCTGGGTCCGTGCCCGGCAGTTGTCCGCGTGGCTGAGCTGGCGCAGGTGGGTCGGCTCGATGCAGTCCGGCACTCCGCAGTCGTGGTGGACTTCGAGGGTGGGGTCGTAGCCACCGACGAAGACCACGTACGCGGCGATGTGTGCCCACGCCCGGCCCGCGAGCTTCTGGTGCACGCCGCGCCGGCTGCCGTAGCCGCGCACGATGAGGCATCCGGTGTCGGACCGCACCGACCGACCCATCAGGTACGCCCGGAGGGTGTCCTCGGTGAAGTGTCGGGACAGACCGTTGACCTGAGACAGCACCGGGTCAGCGTAGGGGCCGGGTACGACCCGGTGTCCCCGCGTACCGGGCAGCCGATCATGATGTGTCGGCGCGCCTGATCGTCAACCCACAGCAGGGCTGAGAGCATTTTTCACATGCGTCCGCACGACACTTCGGTGCAGTACCGCCCGTCGGCCTATCCGGCCCTGCCCGACGGGCCGATGGCCGTCACCGACGCATGGTTGCGTAACCGGCGGTTGAGTGAGCACACCCGCGATGCGTACCGCCGGGACGTCGCCGGTTGGCTGGCCTGGTGCGCCGCCCGGCAACTGGACCCGCTGCGCGCGAACTTCCTGCACGTCAACGAGTACGGGCGGGCACTGGAGAACAGCGTCTCCGCCCGGACCGGCCGCCCGCTGACCCCGGCGACGGTGGCTCGGAAGCTGTCCGCGCTGTCGAGCTGGTACGACTTCCTGATCAAACTGCGGGCGGTGGAACTCAACCCGGTGGCCGGAGCCGACCGACCACGGGTCGACCGGGACCATTCGGCCACTGTCGGACTGGCCCCCGACGAGGTGGACGCGCTGCTCGCGGCGGCCGAGGCCGAAACCGGGCCGACCGCTGCCCGCAACCGGGCCGCCGTCGCGCTGCTCGCCGATCTGGGACTGCGGGTGGGGGAGTTGGTCTCGCTCAACCTGGATGACCTGGGCGCCGAGCGGGGACACCGCAGCGTGCGCTTCGTTGGCAAGGGCGGCCGGTCGCGCCGCCGGGCGTTGACTCCGGGCACGGCGTACGCCGTCGACGCGTACCTGGCCGAGCGGGCCGCCGCGCGGCGGGTGGAGGTGGCGGAGTTGACCGGCCCGTTGCTGGTCACCGCCAGCGGCGCCCGCCTCGACCGGCACTCGGTGTTCCGGTTGGTCCGGCGGCTCGCCCGCAGCGCCGGGATCGCCGCGTGGGCGCGGCTGTCACCGCACTCGCTGCGACACGCCTTCGCCACCACCGCACGGTCCGAGGGGGTGCCGCTGGAGGACGTGCAGGACGCGATGGGCCATGCCGATCCGCGTACCACCCGCCGTTACGACCGGGACCGGCACAACCTGGACCGGGATCCCGCGTACGCCATCTGGGCGGCCCGGGCCCGCCGCCGCGGCTGACCGGCGGATCAACCGCGCGTCGTGCGGACGCAGTACACGTCGCCGGAGTTGGCCTCGTGTGGCAGCGCGAGCAGGTGCGCGGCCATCTCCTTGGCATCGACCCAGCGCCCGAGGGTCAGCGACTTGTCGTCGCCGAGCGCCACGTCGAATCCGTCGAAACCGAGCACGGCGAGCCGGTCCAGGCACCGCAGCGCGACGGCCCGTCCGATCGTGGTGAACTCGAACGACAGGGCCGGCAGGGGACGGCTCAGCCCGGCGAGCACGGCGTCCTCGAAGCCCTCCACGTCGATCTTGACGAAGGTCGGCGTGCCGTGCTCGGCGATCATCGTGTCGACGGTGGTCACCGGTACCTCGATCTGACCGTCCCAGACCTGGTCCTCCCAGCCGCCCGCGCCCGCGGCGGCCGTGACGAAGTCGGTGGAGGCGGTGGAGACGGTGGGGTTGGCCGAGTTGACCAGGAAGCCGATCCGGCCGGGTTGGGCCCCGCAGGCCGCCTCGATCAGCGTGACCTGGTCGTCGTCGGCGTAGATGGCACGCAACGCCCGCAGGCACAGGGGTTGCGGTTCGACGGCGATGACCCGGGCACCCAGCCGGCGGAAGCTGCCGATGTGGTCTCCCACGTGCGAACCGATGTCGAAGACCAGGTCACCGGGGCGGACGAAGCGGGCGTAGAACGCGTCCATCGCCGCGTCCCGGTCGGGGTTGCCGTAGTAGACCTCCAACGACCGGCGCAGTGCGGCGGTGCGCGGGTCGGTCTTGAGCGCCTCGACCGCGGCGGAGTGGGTACCCATCGCAGCACCTTAACCCGCCCGATCTGCTTGCCGTGGCGGTCCGCGCCGCGGCCGGTCACCCCCGGTGACGTACCTCGGTGTCCCAGATGTCGGCCCATGGACGCCGTAGCCCACGGCACAACCAGATCGGTCCGCCGTTCTCGTCGTTGTCCACCGTCACCCCCAGGTCCACCCGCCCGGCGAGGGTGACGTCGGTGAACCAGGACCGCAACCGGTCCGGCCGCGACCACCCGACGGCGATCACCACGTCGGTGCCGTCCGGCGGCCGACCGAAGTCGACCATGCTGTTGTGCCCGGAGTACGCGGCGGGCAACCCGCGCTGCGCACCGAAGCGGGCCACCGCGCCCGCCTCGCCGTAGTTGCCCGTGAGGATGACCGCCCGGGCCTGCTCCTGCGCCGGCAGGGTGCGGTACACGGCGGCCAGCGAGTCGGTGAACGCCGGCCAGCCGATGGTCTCCCCGGCGTCGTAGTTGACCGCCACGACGAAGCCGGGCAGCCGGTCGGCCGGCAGGACCGGCAGCAACAGCACCGCGTTACTGGCGGCGGTGAGGACGACAGCCGCCGCCAGCAGGGCGCGGCGTACCCGACTGCGCGCTGCCCAGCCGGCGGCGACGACCGCTCCGGCGGCGGTGAGTACCAGCAGCAGCGGGGCGTCGTAGTAGCCCTTGCCGCCGACGAACAGCACGATGCCGGTCACCACGAGCCAGGCCCAGCCGAGCGCCCGGTAGGTGTGCCAGCCGGACCGGCGCAACAGCACCACCAGCCCGGTCACCCAGATCGGCACCACGAACGGACTGATGATCACGAAGTGCAGCAGCAGGGCGTCGACCCGGCCACTGTAGGAACTGTCCCCGCCGGAGATCGTCGCGGCGACTCCCAGCTGCGGAAAACCGTGGACCGCCTGCCAGGTCAGGCTCGCGGCGGCGAGCAGCCCGAACAGCGCGGTGGCGGCCAGCACCCAACGGTCGCGTAGTAGCCGGCGAGGCCCGGCCAGCGCCAGCCCGGCCACCAACCCCACGGCGAGCAACGCGGGCAGCAGCTTGTTGAACATGCCGACGCCCAGCACCAACGCGACGGGGAGGGCCCACCGGCCGTCCCCGGTGCTCAGCAGTCGCACCGTGCACAGCGCGGCGGCCAACCAGACCACCAGGTCGACGGTGCTGGTGCTGAGCAGATGGCCGGTGGCCAGCACGATCCCCGACGTGGCACCGAGCAGGGCGGCGAACGTCTGTGCGCTCCGGTCCGCACCGAACTGCCGGGCGGTCGCGGCGACCAGCAGCACCGCGCCGCCGGCCAGCAGCGCCGACGGCGTCCGCAGGGCGAGCAGGCTGCCGGGGGCGACCGTGTCGGCGAGTCGGGCCAGCGCCGGCACCAACGGCCCCTGGTCGACGTACCCCCAGTCGAGATGCCTGCCGGCGAGCAGGAAGTACAGCTCGTCGCGGTGGTAGCCGTAGCGTGGGGCCAGTGCCAGCAGGACCAGGGTTACCGTCGCGGCGACCAGCCACGGCCCGGTGGTCCGGGGACCGGGATCGGGGGCCGGCGGCTGCTGTGTCGCACCGGTTCGGACCCGCGGCGTCGCCGTTGTCACGGTGACATTGTCGCCCGTGCCCGCCAGGTCGGTAGGGCACGACCGGCCGACTTGACGACACGCGTGCGGGCGCGCTAATAAGGAAGCGGAAGTTGAGTCGTACAGACTCAACTAAGGACCTTCGGCCAGGAGAACCGAGGAGGTACCCGATGTTGATGCGCACCGACCCGTTCCGTGAGATCGACCGGCTCGCCGAGCAGTTCTTCGGCAGCACCAGCCGCCCGGCCGTCATGCACATGGACGCCTACCGCGACGGCGACCACTTCTACGCCGCCTTCGACCTGCCCGGAGTCGACCCGGAGAGCATCGAATGCACCGTGCAGCGCAACGTGCTGACCGTCCGCGCCGAACGTCGCCGCCCCGCCGGTGACAACGTCGAACTGGTCGCCGCCGAGCGTCCGATGGGCGTCTTCAACCGCCAGCTCTTCCTCGGCGACACCCTCGACACCGACAAGCTCGAAGCCGGCTACGACAACGGCGTGTTGACGCTGCGGATCCCGGTGGCCGAGCGGGCCAAGCCCCGCCGGGTCACCATCAGCGCGACCGGCAACGGCCGCAAGGAGATCAAGGCCTGAGCACCGACCTATCCCGGCGTGGCCGGACGGGACGCGGTCCCGTGCGGCCACGCCCACTTTCCGCCCGCCGCGGCGGCCGATTCTCTACCGTCGAGTGGTGTGGGGGCTGCGCAGCCGTGGAGCAGACCGGCCCGGCGACGCCATCCGATGCGGACCGGCCTCGCCGTCGCCGGAGCGGGGGTGGCGCTGTGCTGCGTCGGGGTCGCCGGTCTGGGTGCCTGGAACCTGCAACTGGTCACCCAGGCCGCCGCCCCGGTCCGGGAGACCGCCGAGGGGTTCCTGCGCGAGGTCACCGCGGGCGACACCGGCAGCGCGTACGAGCGGCTCTGCGCCGACGCGCGCACCCGGTGGAGCGAAATCGGCTTCACCAGCTGGGTACGCACCCCGCCGGTGGTGCGCGACTACGAGATCGTGGACGTGTCCGTGGCCACCCGCGGCGGCCGACCACACGGCAAGGTCACCGTACTGCTGACCCGCGACAGCGGCAGCACCGAACAGCGGGACCTGTCGGTGGTGCGGGAAGACGGCGGATGGCGGGTCTGCGGCGACCCGTACTGACCGGGCACCCCGTCCAGCGCGGTCACACCCGGGCCGGCTCGGCCGCCTCGACCAGCCGACCGTCGCGCAGCACCAGCACCCGGTCGGCCAACTCCACAAGCGTCGGGTCGTGCGTGGCGACCAGCGCGGTCATGCCCCGGGCATGCACCAGCGCCCGCAGCAGGTCCATCACCGCCCGGCCGGTCTCCGAGTCCAACTGGCCGGTCGGCTCGTCGGCGATCAGCAGCGCCGGATCGTTGGCCAACGCCCGGGCGATCGCCACCCGCTGCTGCTGCCCACCGGACATCTCGTACGGCCGCTGCGCCGCG
The DNA here is from genome assembly GCF_040677165.1 of Micromonospora sp. NPDC049374. Classification (NCBI taxonomy): domain Bacteria; kingdom Bacillati; phylum Actinomycetota; class Actinomycetes; order Micromonosporales; family Micromonosporaceae; genus Micromonospora; species Micromonospora sp. NPDC049374. The sequence goes on from NZ_JBFAQH010000005.1 coordinate 312,396, forward strand.
TGACCACCCAACCCGACCAGTTCCAGCAGCACCGACACCCGCTCTTCACGTTGCGCGGCCGGTACCTTCGCCAGCCGCATCGGCACCCCCACGTTCTCCGCCGCGGACAGGATCGGAATCAGCCCGAAGGACTGGAACACGAAACCGATGGTGTCCCGACGCAACCGCAGCAGCTCCTTCTCGCTGGCCGCGGTGACCTCCTGGCCGGCCACCCACACCCGCCCCGAGGTGGGCCGGTCCAGCCCACCGATCAGGTTCAGCAGGGTGGTCTTGCCCGCCCCGGAACGACCCCGTACCGCGACCAGCTCACCGCGGCCGGCGCGCAACGAGACGTCCCGCACCGCGTGGACCACCCGGTCACCACCGCCGTAGTCGCGGCTGAGCCCGTCGACCCGGATCAGATCCTGCTCGCTCACCGCGCGCTCCTCTCGTCGCCGGAACGGACCTGCACGTGGTCCGGCTCCAGGGTCAACCGCACCCGGTCCCGCAGCGCCAATGCGTCGACGAAACCCGCCGGAAGCTGCATCCGCCCGGCCCGGTCCAACACCGCGTACTCCTCGGTCACCAACTCCTCGACGCCGTCGGCCCCGATCCGCGCGGTGCGGTGCACCTCCGAGGCGGTACGGCCGTCGCGGATCGACACGGTACGTCGCACCTGCGAGGCGACCTGCGGGTCATGGGTCACCACCACCACGGTCACCCCCAGTTCGGCATTGATGGTGCGCAGCGCGGCGAAAACCTCACCGGCCGTCGCCTCGTCCAGCTCACCGGTCGGCTCGTCGGCGAAGAGCACCTCCGGGTCGTTGGCCACCGCCACCGCGACGGCGCAGCGCTGCTGCTCGCCGCCGCTCATCTGCCCCGGTCGACGGTCCGCGCAGTAGCCGACGCCGACCATCTCCAGCAGTTCCGCCGCCCGCCGCCGAGCGGCCCGGCCACCCCGGCGCGCCAGCCGCATCGGCAGCTCCACGTTCTCCCGCGCGGTCAGGTACGGCAGCAGGTTGCGTGCGGTCTGCTGCCACACGAACCCGACAGTGTGCCGCCGGTACCGCAACCGCTTGGCGGCCGACATGGTCAGCAGGTCGTAACCGGCCACCCGGGCGATCCCCGCGGTCGGCGTGTCCAGCCCGGACAGGATGTTCAACACCGTCGACTTGCCGGAACCCGACGCGCCCACGATGGCCAGCAGCTCACCACGGTCCACGACCAGGTCGAGGCCCTGCAACGCGACGACCTCCACCCCCTCGCTGGTGAAGATGCGCACCAGCCCGTCGCAGACGATGTGCCCGCGCAGGCGATCCGTGCCACCGGCCCGTGCGGCGGCCCGCTCCGCCGCACGCCGTTGCAACGTCGCCAGGTCCGGAACCTCCGACACCACCGTCACGGGTTCTCCTCTCCTAGACGCAGCACCTCACCGAGGCGCATCCGTCGGTTCCACAGGTTCTCCACCGCCAGCCCGGTCACCAGCCCCAGCACCACCAGCCCCAACACCGAGGCCAGGACCAGCGGATCCAGGTGATCGCGGACTGGCACGCCGGGCACGAAGGCGGACAGCCCGAGGGTCGGCCCCAGGATCCGGGGCAGGGCCACCCCCACCGCCGCCCCGGTCAACGCCGCGACCAGGACCAACGGCACCAGCTCGTACACCAGCAGCCGCCGGCCACGGCCGACGGACAGGCCCAGGGTGCGCAACCGGGACAGCATCCGCCCCCGCCCCGCCGCGTCGGCCACCACCGAGAACCCGACGGCGAGCACCGCCAGCGCGGTGCCCCCGACCGCGCCGGCGGTGAACGCCAGGGTCAGTACGTCGTTGGCTCCGGTCCGGTCCAGGTCCGCGCGGTACGCCCGCCAGGTGTCCAGGGCCGCCGGCATCTGCGTACGCGTCACCGCCGCACCGAGCACCGCCGACTGCCGCCGCCGCTGCGCGTCGTCGGCCACCCCCAACAACTGCGCCTCATCGATGTCGTCACCGGCGACCAGATACCGGTTCGGGATGATCGGCGTGTACTCGTACTCGGGCAGCGCCTGCCACGGCAGCACCACGAACCGCTCGGTGCCCAACCCCACGCCCGGGAAGGCGTCGGTCACCTCGGCGACGCGGAACTCGTACAACCGGCCCTGCACGTCGACGGCGGCCCGGTCACCGATTTCCGTGGCCACCTCCGACGACACCACCGCCGGCACCGGCCCGTCACCCCGGGCGGCAGCCCGCAGGGCGGCCGGCACGTCCACCTCGACACCGCTGTGCGCCACCACCTCCGCGAAGGCCGGGCCGTCCACCACCAGCACCCGGGCCGTGCCGATCTGCCGCGACGGCAACCCCGCGTCCGGCACCAGCCGGCGATTCGAGTCCACCCACACCCGGGCCACCGCCGTCACCCCGGACACCCCGGTCAACGCGTCCCCGGCGTCGGGGGAGAAGGTGTACCCGGTCAGCCAGGCGTCCGCCGGCACCGTCAACGTGGCCGCCCGGTCCCGGGCCGCCGCGACGGTGGTGGTGACCACCCCGCCGAAGACCCCGGTGCTGACCGCGACGATAAGCACCGCCAACGGCCCCAACGCCACCGGCGCACCCCGTCCGGCGCGGGCGACACCGAGGAACAGCACCGCGCCCCGGGCCCGCGCGGCCAGCCGACCGGCCGCCCGCAGCGGCCACGGCAACAGCCGCACCGCCACCAGCGCCGCGGCGACCGCGACCAGCACCGGCACCGAAGTGAGGTACGCGTCGACACCGGCACCCGGATCGAGACCACGGCGGCGCAGCAACACCACCCCGAGCACGGCCAGCAGCAGCACGGCCGCCTCGACGGTCAGCCGCCGGGCCGACGGGCGTCGCCACGCGGCATCGGCGCGTCCGGTCACCACCGCGACCCGCCGCTGCGAGTGCATCGCCAACACCGGCACCACGGCGGTGGTGAGCACCGCCAGCGCCAGCACCAACCACGGAAACGCCCCGTCGCGACCCGGCACCCGGCTGCCGACGAACCAACCGACAAGCACCGCCAGCGGCTGCACCGGCGCGGACTCGGCCAGGGTACGCAGCCCGATGGCGGTCAGGGCGGCGCCCCGGGCCCGCAGCAACGCGAACTCGTCACGTCGCCGCAGCACCGTCAACCGTGCCGCCAGCACGATCAACCCGAGCAGGCTGGCGACCAGTCCCGCCTGCACCACCGCGAGCAGGGCCTGCACGGCGCGCAACTGACCGGCGAACCGCGACAGCGCGCCGTCAAACGACGTCTGCACGGTCGCCTGCGAACTCCACGACATGCGGCGGGCCTCGGCCACCGCCGCCGTCACCGACTCCAGCGTCTGCGCGTGCAGCCGCCGCTCGTCGAGGCGATACCGCCAACCGCTGATTGCGGGGACACCACTGCCGGCGGAGACGACGTCCACCCCGACCCAGTCGGTCACCCCCGCCACGACGTACGGCTCACCGTCCAGCACCGGGATCACCGGCTCCAGGGCGTAGCCCAGGTCGTCCCAGACCGGGTCACCCGCGTCGCGCGGCTCGAACACCCCGACGATGTGCGCGTCGGCCTGACCATCGCGCCCGGCGAACCGCAGCCGCTGACCGGCACGCAACGACAGCGTCTCGGCCACCGACCCCGACACCACCACCTCCGCCGGACCGCCCGGGCGGGTGCGGGGCCAGCGACCCGCGGTCAGCTCGGCCGCCTCCACGACGTCGGTCTGGGCGCGCAGCCCGAACATCTTCCGGGCGCCGCCGTCCATCGGCGGCTCGTCGCCGACGGCGAACAGTTGCTCCTCATCCAGCGACGCCGCGTACCACCGCCGGTGCACCAGGTCCGGCAGCGGCGCCGGCAGCTCGGCGGCGTAACGGTCCAGGTCGGCCTGCCCATCGGCGACGGGCGCGGGCCGCTGCCCGGCGAGTGACACGTCACGAACCAGGTGCGGCAGCCGGGCCACGTCCGCGCGCAACCCCCGATCGGCGTACTCCCCGGTCAGTCGGGGCGCAGCGGTCAGCAGCAGTGCCGCCACCAACCCCAGCACCGCCAGCAGCCCCACCTGCCCGCCGTACGCCCTGATCCGCCTCAGGTTCACTCTCACTGGTCCTCCCCGGTGCGCAGGTGCGCGGCGGTGAGCCGGCGTCGGACGCGTACCGACACCGCGGCGCTGAACGCCAGGGCCAACGCCAGCAGTCCGACGGCGGTACCCAGCACCGGTGGCCAGTCGACGTTCAGCAGCGGCGGGGGATCGGGGCGGTCCGCCGACGGGGTCAGGATGACCAGCGGGGCCATCGTCGCCGCCACACCGATGCCCACGGCCAACCCCACCAGCACACCCATGCCGGCGAGGAACGACTGCTCGGCCAGCAGCGACCGGGCCACCAGCCGGTGACCCGCGCCGAGGGTGTGCAGCACCGCCAGTTCCCTGGCCCGGCGCCGTGCCGTGGCGCTGACGTCCACGGCCACCCCCACCGCGGCCAGCAGCACCGCGGCGAGGGCGGCGACGAACAGCGCACCACGGGCACCCACCCCGAACGGGTCGCGAGCCAGCTCGTCGGCGACGTCCTGGCGATCCAGGACGGTCAGGTCATCGAGCGCGGCGGCGGCCCCGGCGACCTGTGCCGCCGCACCGGTCCGGGCGGCGACCCACCACTCCTGGGGCGCGCGGACGATGCCACGCTCGTGGAACAGTCGGGTACGCAGCGACGGCAGATCGACAAGCAACGCGGCGTCCTCGACGTCACCGGGCAGCGCCGCGACCCGGTCCACCAGGACGACGTCGACCTCGGCACCACCCAGGAACAGCCGGGTCTGCGCACCGACGCCGACGTGCAGCATGTCCAGTGCCGCACCGGTGGCGACCACCGGCACCCGGACCGTACCGGTCGGACGGGTGACGGCCAGCTGCACCGGGGTGTTCCGGGCGAACCAGCCCGCCGGTATGTCACGTTCGTAGCGACCGGCCAGGGTGGTGCCGGAAACCCTCGACGCGGTGGCCGTGCCGGCGCGGTCGACCAGCTGCCACGGTCCGTCCGCGGCCAGGTCCACCGGTGTGCCGGTGGTGGAGTCCGGGCTGGCCCGCAGGTTCGACAACCGCCAGTCGAGGCTCAGCCGTGGGCCGCCGAGGGTCTCGGCGGTGAAGCCGGCAAGCCGCCACGGCCCGTCGCCGGCCGGCAGCTCGACGGAGAACCGCAGCGGCTCACCACCCCGGCCGGTGGAACCCAGGGCCACCCGGCGGTGTTCGCCCCGGGTGTCGCTGAGCACCACCTCGTGGCGGATGCGCAGGCCGTCGTCGACGTCGCCCCGGGTGCGCAGCTGGCCGGTCAGCCGCCGGGTGCCCACCGGCAACACCGTCTCCGGTGCCTGCACCCGCGCGTCCGCGAGGCCACCGAGCAGCCGGTCGGTGGATCCGCCGGCCAGGTCGGACCGCAGCCGCAGCACCTCGTCCGCGGCACCGGCGTCGACCGCCACCATGGTGGCCGGTTCGGCGCCGGCACCGAGCCGCACCGGCTCCCGCCAGGCCGGCAGGACCGCCCGGGTCCCCGGCAGGGTGGCGAGCTGGTCGGCGCGGCCGTCGGGGGCGGCACCGGTGGCCTCGGTCAACCGCAGGTCGGCACCGACCCGGTGGGCGGCCTGGTCGTCGAGGGAACGTTGCGACGTCCCGGCGAGCGACCAGGCCAGGGTGCCGACCGCCACGGCGAGGGCGAGCAGCAGCACCGGACCGGCGTGCGGACGCCGGCCCGCCTGCCAGGTGCCGAGCATGACGCCGGTCCACGGCCGGCGGTCCACCCAGCGTTCCGTCAGCCGCACCAGCGGCGGCAGCAGCCGCAGCGCGAGCACCGCCCCGGCCAGCACACCGAGCGTCGGCGCGGCCGCCAGCAGCGGATCGACGCCCAGCTCACCGCCGCGCGCCCGGGACAGCGGGGACGAGTACCTGCTCAGCTGGTACCAGCTGAGCAGGGCCAGGCCGACGAGCACGACGTCCAACCCGGCCCGCTGCACCATGCCCCGCCGGCTCGGGCGGGAGCGGCTGGCCAGGTCGGCGACGTAACTGTCGCCCCGGCGCAGACTCGGGCCGATCATCGCCGCCGCGCAGCCGGCTGCCGCGAGCCCGGCCACCAGCCACACCGTCGGGTCGGCCCACAGGTCGGACCGTAGCGAGACGGCGGCGAGTCCGGGCAGCCGGTCGGCCAGCCCCAGCAGCTCCACGACGAGCGGTGGGGCCAGGACCACGGCCGGCAGGACGACCAGCGCGGCCTCCCGGGCGGTCAGCCCGGCCAGCTGCCAGCGGGCGGCGCCCCGGGCCCGCAGCAGCGCGGTCTCACCCCGCCGGTGCTCGGTGAGCAGGATCGCCACGAGCAGCAGCGCGTACCCGCCGAGCACCACCACCAGCAGCATCGGGGTCACCAGGGCGGACCGGCCGACGAGGGTGGCCTGTCGCAGCCGGTGCACCAGGTCCACCAGGTCACCGGTGACCACCGCCGAATCGCCGAGGCCGGCCTGCGCCGAGCTGCTCGTGGTGATCCGGGTGGCTGCCTCGGCCAGCCGGTCCAGGGCGGTCGGGTCGACCCCGGCCAGATCCGGCTCGACCAGCCAGCCGGCGGAGGCGTTGGCCAGGAAGTGGGTGACGAAGTCGTCCCGGGACACCGTCATCGGCCCGTAGGTGGCCGCCTGCGGCAGCGAACCGGTCGCCGTCTCCGGCGCCAGCCGCCAGTACGCGGCATCCGGATCGACGGGGGTGAACACGCCCGTCACGACGACCTCGGTGACCTGCCCGCTGAGCCCGTCGGTGATCGGGATGCGGTCGCCGACGCCCACCCGCAACGTCGTCGCCGCCACCTCGGCGATCGCGGTCTGCACCGGATCGGCCCCGGTCTGCGGCCACGCCCCCGAGGTCAACCGGGCCTGCGCGGGCAGATCGTCGAGGAACATCACCGACGCGTAGGTGGCCCCGCTACGGTCGGCGACGGCGTCACCGGTGTCGCCGCGCAGTTGTCGACCGGCCGCGTACCCGGCGGTGCTCACCCGGGCCGGCAGGCCGGCCAGGTCGGCGGCGACCCGCTCCCGCAACGCGCCGTCACGGTCCCGCAGCACCGCATCGGTGCGTCCGGCGGAAGCGCGTACCAGGATCGAGCGTTCCTCGGCGGTGGCCGCCGCCAGCACGTTGCGGGTGCCGGAGTCGACGACGTCCCGGTTGTACGCGGCCAGGCCGGTGAGCGCGACGGTGGCCACCAGCGCCGCCCCGACGGCGGCCAGCAGCAGGCCCTTCGTGGCCCGGGCACGCCGCAACGCGAACCTCATGTGTCCTTTACCCCCGCCGGTTCGCGGGCCGGTGCGGCCCCCTGGATGCTCCCGTCATGCACCAGAAGGGGCCGGGTCCCGGGAAAGGTTCGCAGCGGTGATCGTTTCGTTATCCAGGGGCGTGTGCTCAGGTGCCGGGCGCGGCGCTGCGGGGGCCCAGGTCACCGGCGCGGTGATGCCGCCGGCAGAGCACCTGGTACCGCACGTCGGCGGTGTCGACGGTGTCGCCGATGACGACCTGCGCGCCCTCGCGGGCCACCCGCCCGTCGGCGACGCGGGCGTTGAGCAGGCCCTCGCGGCCGCACCAGCAGAGCACCTCGACCTGGATCCGGGCCACCGAGTCGGCCAGCTCGAACAGCCGCTGCGCCGCCGGGAACAGGCTGGAGCGGAAGTCGGTGGCCAGGCCGAAGGCGTACACGTCGACGTCGTAGCTGTCGACCAGGTCGGCCATCTGCTCCACGTGTTCGACCGCGTAGAAGCTGGCCTCGTCGCAGATCAGGTAGTCCACCCGCACCCCGTCGGCCCAGGCGTCGCGTACCAGGGTGCGCAGGTCCAGCGAGTCGGTCACCTCGATGGCCTCATGGGCCAGCCCGATGCGGGTGGTCACCTGCGGGCCGAGTGAGCGGTCGATGCGGGTGGTGACAAGTCCCCGGCGGCCCTGCCGGGCATGGTTGTAGTTCATCTGCAGCGCCATCGTGGACTTGCCGCAGTCCATCGGTCCCCAGTAGAACCGCAGCGCGGCGGCGTGCGCCGGTCGCCCGTCGACGCCACGGGCGGCGACACACCCGGCCGGGTTGTCGCCCGTACCGGGCAGTGTCGGGCGGGCCAGGCAGGTCGGTACGGCGTCGTCGGTCGTCACGGACCGGCAGCCTAGTGCGGTGCGTCGCCGGGCCGCGCGGTCGACCCGGCCGGGGTGTCGATCATCGCACCGTCGCCCGGGTCAGAGCACCCGGGGCGGGGTGTTGCCGGCGGCGACGATGGCCCGCCGGATCGGCACCGCCAGCAGCAGCAGGAACCCGACCACGAAGAAGATCAGCAGCGAGACCAGGCCGACCCGGTAGGAGTTGGTGAGCTGGAACACCAGACCGAACGCCGCTGGTCCGAGCCAGCTGGTGCCCTTGTCGCTGATCTCGTAGAAGCCGTAGTACTCGCCCTCCTTGCCGGCGGGGATCAGCTGGCTGAACAGGGACCGGCTCAGCGCCTGGCTGCCACCGAGGACCAGGCCGATGGCCGCGCCGAGCACCATGAAGGGCAGCGGCGCCTCGGCGGGCAACCGGAACGCCGCGACGATCACGGCGGTCCACAGCACCAGGCTCAGCAGCACCGTCTTCCACGCCCCGATCCGACCGGCCAGCGCGCCGAGGGCCAACGCGCCGCCGAAGGCCAGGAACTGGACCAGCAGGATCGTCACGATCAGGGTGCTCTGCCCCAGCCGCAGCTCCTCGGTGCCGTACACGCTGGCCAGCGTGATGACGGTCTGAATGCCGTCGTTGTAGACCAGGAACGCCAGCAGGAAGAACAGCGTCAACGGGTACGCCTTCATCCCCCGCAGGGTGCGCCCGAGCTGCCGGAACCCGTCGGTGAGCACGTTGCCGCGGCCACCGGCGGCCAGCGCGGCGGCGGTCGGGTGCTCCCGCAGCCACCGCAGCGGCACCAGAGTGAACGCCGCCCACCACAGCCCGGCCGACACGATCGACCAGCGGGCCATATCCAGGGTGCGTTCGGCGGTGCCGTTGTCGAACGACTGCACCACGACCAGGTTCAACCCCAGCAGCAGACCGCCACCGAGGTAACCCAGCGCCCAACCTCTGCTGGAGATGCCATCGCGTTCGTCCGGCCCGCCCAGCTGCGGTAGGAACGAGTTGTACACCACGATCGACGCCCCGAAGGCGATGTTGGCGATCAACAGCAGCACGCCGCCGAGCAGGTACCGGTCGCCGGTGACGAAGACCATCGCGGTGGTGGCGAACGCGCCGGTGAACGCGCTGGCGGCCAGCAGCCGCTTCTTGTGCAGCGACCGGTCGGCCACTGCCCCGATCACCGGCAGCACGAAGACGGTCAGCAGCACCGACAGCGAGATCGTGTACGGGTAGAACGACCCGGTGGCCACCTTGATGCCCAGCGGATAGACGTAGCCGGTGCAGTTGTCGGCACCGGGTTCGCAGCCGGCGGCGAGCTTGGCGACGCTGGTCAGGTACGGCCCGAGGAAGACCGTGATGACGGTGGTCTGGAAGGCCGAATTCGCCCAGTCGTAGAAGTACCAGCCGGTGCGCTCGCGGCGGGTGCTTCCCGGTGGTGGGATGTCCTGCGCCGCCGGGGTGACCGTCTCGGCCATGGGGGTCCTCCGCCCAGGTGTTCAGGCGGCCCAGTGGCCGCGGCTGCGGTAGACGTCGCGCAGCACGCCGACGTGGTCGGTCATGATGCCATCAACCCCAAGATCAAGTAACTCGTGCATCTCGGCAGGTTCGTCGATCGTCCAGACGTGCACCTGCAGGCCGAGCCGGTGGGCCGTGCGCAGGAAACGACTGTCGACCACCGGCACCCGCCCGTAGCGCACCGGCACCTGCGCGGCCACCACCGACGGCGGTAGCCGCAGCGGCCGCCCGGTCCACGAGGCCCACCGCAGCCGGGCCACCCCTCGTACCCCGAGGCTGGTGGCGACCCGCCCGCCGGTCAACGCCCGCAGCCGGGTCAGCCGGGCGTCACTGAACGAGGCCAGCAGCACCCGCCCGCCGGCGCCGGCCCGCTGGACGGTGGCCACCGTGGGGGCCGCCCCCTGGTCGGACTTGACGTCGATGTTGAACCGCACCTGGGGCCACGCGCCGAGCACCTCGTCGAGGCGCGGCACCACGGCGGAACCGCCGACGCGCACCGTGGCCAGGTCGGCCCAGCGCATCGCGCCCACCCGGCCACGCTGCCCGGTGACCCGTTCCAGGGTGTCGTCGTGGAACACCACGGCCACCCCGTCGGCGGTGCCGTGCACGTCGGTCTCCACGTACCGGTAGCCCAGCTCGACCGCCCGGGCGAAGGCGGCGGTGGTGTTCTCGTCGCCGTCGGCGGCGCCGCCGCGGTGGGCGAAGGCCAGCGGGGCGGGTGCGTCGAGGTAGGGGTGAGCGGTCGTGGGCACGCGGCGCAGTATGCCTGGCCCCGGTGACCGCCCGGTGGCGGGCCGGCGGCGAGCCGGGTTCGTCCGGTCGTCCACGCACCACCTCGTACCCGCTGGTGACTGCCAGATGCCGGACAGTAGTCTTCCCCGCCCGCTCGGCGATGGCGAGAATGCCCCGGTGATGGCGTGGACGAATCCCGCACCGCGACGCGACGACCCGCCCTCGACGTCGGCGGTGTTGACCATCCGTCCGGTGCACCCGCTGCCCGGGCGCGTTGCGCCGCCACGCCGCCCGGCGACCCGTCACCTCCCGACCGGTTTCGGGGCGCTGCTGGTGACGACACTTGTCGCCGGCAGCCCCTGGGGATACGAGGTGCTGCGGGAGCTGAGCGTCAACCTGCCCCGGGTCGACGGTCCGGCCGGGATCCTCACGACCGTGGTCGACGCGATGCTGGTCGGGCTGTCCTGGCTGCGCTGGGGCAGCGCCGACGGCCCGGAGACGCTGTCCAGCTACCAGCTCGCGCGCACCGCCCAGGTGGCGCTGTTCGTCCTGATCGTGCTGGTGCTGCTGCGCAGGCTGGCCGCCGGGGCCGCCCCGCCTCGGGCGTACCGGTTCTTCGGCACGCTCGGTGCGACGGTGGTGGCGGCAGCCCTCGCCATGGTTGGCGGCGCCCTGCTGCACCTGGCCGTCGACAGTGGTGTCTACGCCGGGTCGGCGATGCGTGCGGAACTGCTCAACGAACTGGTACGGGCGCTGCTGTGCGGCTTCGTCGTCGGGCTGTTGCTGGCGGCGGTGCCGACCCGACGGCACCGGTCCCGACCGACCGTCCCCGGCCTGGGAGGCAACTGACATGGTGATCCGGCAGGTCACCCCCGAGGTCTCGACCGCGGGCCCGGCGGACGCCACGAGTGAGGCGACCCGCTACCTGTGCGTGGCGGCCCACACCGACGACACGTTCGCCGACTCGGCCCTGTCCGAGGTCTTCGACGACGAGTTGCGGGCGGTGGCACCCTCGGTCGGCTTCGACCTGACCACCGTGCTGCGGCACTGCCTGGAGGCACGCCAGCGACGCATCCGCCGCGACGCCGGCCTGCTGATCGCCGGCAGCATGGCCCTGCTGCTGGCACCGCTGTGGACGCTGCTGGCTGCGGCGGTGCTGGCGATCGGCATGTCGGTGGCTCGGGCCAACCGGCACGGCCCGCTGGCCTCGGTGGCGGCAATGGCGGCGACGGCCGTGGTGTCGCTGTGGCTGGTGGCACAGTTCGCCGGTCTCGACACCGACGGCGAGGACGGCACGCTCAGCTGGATGATCGGCCTGCCGTGGCTGGCGCTGGTGGCCGGGCTGCTCGCGTACCTGATCCTCGTGCTGCACCTGTTGGGCACCCGGCAGCTGCTGGTGGAGCGGCTGCGGCGCGGTCACTTCCAGCCCACGTCGGCCGACACCGGCCCGGTGCCGCAGCGCTACGCGACACGCCTGGCCCAGGTCGACACGGCCCAGCACGGCAACGTGACGATCTACAGCGGCTACACCCCGTTCGTCGGGCACGGCGCACCGGTGGCCGGCTGGTCGTTCGCCCTGCCGATCCACCGGGCCGAACAGCAACTGCCCGAACCGTCGCCCCCGGTCACCGACGACGACGCGGACGCCACCGTACAGTTCGCCGTGGTGGATCTGATCGACCACGTGCGGCGGCGGCTGGCGGCGATCCGACTCGACCCGGCCGGCGACCCGGAGCTGAATCCGGAACGGCTCGCGGGGCTGGTGTTGGAGGATCGGGTCTTCGTGCACGGCGGTCTGCTGACCGACGACCCGCAGCTGCTGCCCGACCGCACCCGGATGCCCCGGCAACGCTGGTCCGACGAGCGGCTGCGGGCGGTGGCGAGCCGGCCGCAGGGCGCCGCACGGCACTTCCTGGGCGCCCTGGTGCCGTCCTGGGGCGGCGAGGTGGTGGCCTGCACGTTCCTGCACTTCTCCACCGATGGTCGGGTGCTCTACCTGGAGTGTGCCCGGACGTTGCTGGAGCCGCCCCGCATCGAGTACCACGACGTGGACCGGTTGACCGAGTGGATTCCGGTGCGTCAGTTCGTCCAGTTGTTCACCGCGGCCGCCGAGCAGTTGGTGCGTACCGCCTTCGGCGCGCCGGTGCGCCTGGTACGCGACGGCGTCCGGGTGGTGCGTCACCAGATCCGGCAGGCCCGGTCGCGCCGGATGGCCCGCGAGGACCTCGGCTACGACTATGGTGCCCGGGCCGGGGTGCGGGAGTTGGCCACCGGCACCACCTACCACAACTACTTCCAGGTGCTCGACGCCGCGAAGCATCTCAAGGTGGTCGAGCGTCACGTGCTGGCCGCCATCGTCGACTTCCTGGAGGACAAGGGTGTGGACACCGCCGAGTTCCGCACCCGGCAGACCATGATCCTCAACCAGGGTGTGATCCAGACCGGCGGCCTCAGCGTCGTCGGTAACCAGGCGGTGGGTGCCGGGGCGCGAGCGGAGCAGCAGAGCACCACGGAGCAGCCGTCGCCGCAGGGCACGAGCCGTCGAGCCGGCACCGGGAGGCCGTCATGACCACGTCCGACAACTCGGTCAACTTCGGGATTCAGCAGTCGGGTGGGGTGAGCCAGGTCGGCAACCAGGCGGTGGGTCCGGGGGCGCACGCGGTCGGTGGGGGATTGTGGGCCACGGCGCCGGGGGTGGACGTGCCGGCGCTGGTGGCCCACCTGGTGCAGACGCTCGACCGGCACCGTGACGAGTTGCCGGAGCCGGCTAGGGCGGTGGCCGCCGAACTGCGGGTCCACCTGGCGCGCCCGGATCCGGAACCGGCCCGGGTGACGGCGCTGTTGCAGCGCCTGGCGGCGCTGGCCGCCCCGGTGGCGCCGGTGGCCTCGGCCGTGACCGAGGTGTTGCGGGCGGTGCAGCAGGCGACCTGAGCGCCGCCACGTCGGGGCCTCGCGTCGGCTGCGGCGGGCGCAGTCGTCACCCGGCGACGTCGAGGATCGGTCCGGGGTTCCCGACGGTCTCAGCCGGCGGCGGGGCGGCGCCGGTGTGCGCGGCTGGTGTCGACCGGCCGGCTGGGGTCGACGTGGCGGGGGCGGGCGGGTTCGTCCGGCCGCAGCGGGCCGAGGGTGTCGGTGAGCGCGTCGATGATCCGGTCGGTGGCCAACCGGGCCGCGCCGGGCACGGCGCGGGGCACCTCGGCCAGGTTCACCGGGTCACCGAAGTGCACCCGGACGGTGGGACGATGCACCAGAGATCGAGCGATGCCCCGCAGCATCCCTTTGGGGGCCTGGTAGGGCAGCACCTCGTGGGATCCCCACTGGGCGACGGGAATGACGGGCGCGCCGCAGGCCAGGGCCAGCCGGGCGGCACCGGTCTTGCCGCGTTCGGGCCACATGTGCGGGTCGAGACCGATGCGTCCTTCGGGGTAGACCAGGATCGGCGCGCCGGCGGCGACCGCGGCGGCGGCGTCGTCCAGGGCCCGGTGTACGCCGCTGGTGCCCCGGTCGACGCGGATGTGCCCGGCGCTGCGCATCGCGGCGCCGATCAGCGGTGCCCGGAACAGCCCACCGGTGGCCATGATCCGGGGCGCCACCCGGCGGGCGCGGCAGGCCGCGGCGAGCACGATCGGGTCGAACGGGCTGATGTGGTTGGCGGCCAGGATCAGCGGCCCGCCGCGCAACCGGGCCGGGATGTCGCCGGTGACCTCCAGCCGGGCCAGCATCCCGACGACGACGCGGGCCAGCAGCAGCGCGACGCGCCAGATCAGCGGCGGCTGCCAGGGGGAGTGGGCTGCTTCCATCAGCAGGACATGGTCGCACGGCGGGCGGGCAGCGTGGCGGCCAGGGCGGGCCGTACGGCAGAGGTGAGCAGGGTCATTGGTCCCGGTCCGGTTCGGGCCGCCCGCCTCTGCCCACCCACGTACGACGCGCTGTAGTATTTACTACGTCTTGTAGTATGAATAGCCTGGGGGTCGCAGGTGGACGCGTTGGACGTCGCCCGCTGGCAGTTCGGTGTCACCACCGTCTACCACTTTCTCTTCGTGCCGCTGACCATCGGCCTGTCCGTTCTGGTCGCCATCCTGCAGACACTCTGGCACCGCACGGGGGACGAGAAGTACCTCAAGCTCACCAAGTTCTACGGCAAACTCTTCCTGATCAACTTCGCCATGGGCGTGGTCACCGGCATCGTGCAGGAGTTCCAGTTCGGCATGAACTGGAGCGACTACTCCCGCTTCGTCGGTGACATCTTCGGCGCACCCCTGGCCATCGAGGCCCTGGTCGCGTTCTTCCTCGAATCCACCTTCATCGGCCTGTGGATCTTCGGCTGGGACCGGCTGCCCGCCCGCCTGCACCTGGCCAGCATCTGGGCCGCCGCCATCGGCACCAACCTGTCGGCGTACTTCATCCTCGCCGCGAACTCGTTCATGCAGAATCCGGTCGGCTACCGCTACAACCCGGAGACCGGCCGCGCCGAGCTGACCGACTTCGTCGCCGTGCTGACCAACAAGGTCGCCCTGATCACCTTCCCGCACACCATCGCCGGCGCCTTCCTGGTCGCCGGGTCGCTGCTGGTGGCCGTCGCCCTGTGGCACCTGATCCGCAACCGCGACAGCGCCGACACCCCGGCCTACCGCTTCGCCGCCCGCTTCGGCTCCTGGGTCACCCTGGTCGCCGCCACCGTCGTCGTCATCACCGGCGACATCCAAGGCAAGATCATGACGCAGGTACAGCCGATGAAGATGGCCGCCGCCGAAGGGCTCTACTCCACCGAGAGCCCCGCCTCGTTCTCCGTACTGACCATCGGCAGCCTCGACGGCAGCCGCGAACTGTTCGCCCTCAAGATCCCGTACCTGCTGTCCTACCTCGGCACCGGCGACCCCAACGGCACCGTGCAGGGCATCAACGACCTCCAGGCCCTCTACAGCGCCCAGTACGGCGCCGGCAGCTACACCCCGATCATCCCGGTCACCTACTGGAGCTTCCGACTGATGATCGGCTTCGGGCTGGCCGCCGCCGCCATCGCCCTGCTGGTGCTCTGGAGCCAACGCAAGGGCCGTACGCCCACCAGCAAATGGCTGCTCCGCGCCGGCCTGGCCATGCCGATCCTGCCGCTGCTGGCCAACTCCTTCGGCTGGATCTTCACCGAGATGGGCCGCCAACCCTGGATCGTCTTCGGCGAGATGCTCACCCGCGACGGCGTGTCCCGCAGCGTCTCCCTCACCGAGGTCCTCACCTCCTTCACCGCCTTCACCCTCATCTACGCCGCCCTCGCCGTCATCGAGGTGAAACTGCTGATCCGCTACGCCAAGGCCGGCGTACCCGACGTCACCCCGGCCCCCGAACCCGACGACACCGACGATGCCGAGCGTCCGCTCGCCTTCGCCTACTGAGCCCGGAGCCCCACCGTGGAACTGACCACCATCTGGTTTCTCCTCGTCGCCGTGCTGTTCACCGGCTACTTCATCCTCGAAGGCTTCGACTTCGGCGTCGGCATGCTGCTGCCCGTGCTCGGCCGCGACGACAGGGAACGCCGCGTCATGATCAACACGATCGGGCCGGTCTGGGACGGCAACGAGGTCTGGCTGATCACCGCCGGAGGCGCCATGTTCGCCGCCTTCCCCGAGTGGTACGCCACCCTCTTCTCCGGCTTCTACCTGCCCCTGCTGCTGATCCTGCTGGCCCTGATCGCCCGCGGCGTGGCCTTCGAGTACCGCCACAAGCGTCCCGAGGCGTCCTGGAAACGCCGCTGGGACAAGGCCATCTTCTTCGGCTCACTCGTGCCGGCGATCCTGTGGGGCGTCGCGTTCGCCAACATCCTGCGCGGCGTACCACTGGACGCCGACCACGAGTACGTCGGCGGACTGCTCAACCTGCTCAACCCGTACGCCCTGCTCGGTGGCGCGACCACCGCGGCGCTGTTCGCCACCCACGGCGCCGTCTTCGTCGCCCTCAAGACCGTCGGCGACATCCGCGACCGGGCCGCCGCGCTCGCCGTGCGCCTGGGCCTGGCCGCGGCGGTCCTCGCGGTGGCCTTCCTGAGCTGGACCCTGACGATCCGCTCCAGCACCGCCGCCGTCGTGCTCGCCGTCGCCGCCGCGCTCGCCCTGCTCGGCGGTCTGGCCGCCGCCACGGTACGCCGCGAGGGTTGGGCGTTCACCGGCACCGCCGCGGCGATCGGTCTGGCCGTGGCCACCCTGTTCGCCGCCCTGTTCCCGAACGTGCTGCCCTCCACCCTGGACGCCGCCGGCACGCTCACCGCCACCAACGCCGCCTCCACCCCCTACACCCTCACGATCATGACCTGGGTGGCGGTCTTCTTCACCCCGATCGTGCTGGCCTACCAGGGCTGGACGTACTGGGTGTTCCGCAAGCGCATCGGCGTCGCCCACATCCCACAGCACTGACCGGCCGGCGGGCGGGAACCCGGAAAAGCCCGGGACCCCGCCCGCCGGTCACGCCGCCGCCAGGGCCTGCTCGGCGCGCCGCCGCACCACGTCCAGCACCCGAGCCGCGACGACCAGGTCGTCGGCGGCGAGATCGGACCACAACCGGGCCCCGATCTCGGCGGAGGCCGCAGCGACCAGACGCTGCGCCTGCCGCCCGGTCGGGGTCAGCGCCACCTGGGAGGCGTCGGTGGGCAGCGGCGCCACAAGCGTCGCCGCGATCAGCTCGGTAAGCGTGCCGTGCGCCGTCGCGGTCGGCACCTTCACCGCGTCGACCAGCCGACGTGCCGCCTCGGCGCGGGGGAGCGGGGTATCGGCGGCGGCCAGCGCGTTGAGCAGCAACGCCTGCGCGAAGGTCAGCCCGAGCCGGCCCAACTCCCGCTCCAGCACCGCCCGGGTGGCGTGGTGGGTCCGGCCGAGGATCTGCCCGTTGAGGGTGGTGGACATGTCAACCCCTGTCATTGGTTGAGCCAACGTTGGTATGGCCAACATAGCACGGGTCGTGGGTGCCACCAACGAAACCGCGTACAGTCACCACATGGAGCACCCCAGCGCCCCCACCCCCAGCCGACTGCGCACCACCCCCAGCTGGCTGCTCACCCAGACCGCCGCCCACGCCGCACGCCTCGTCACCACCGCACTCGGCGCCCACCACGCCCGCGGCTACCACTACCGGCTGCTGACGACCCTCGCCGAAACCGGCCCCGCCAGCCAGGCCGACCTCGGCCGACACAGCGGCATCGACCGCAGCGACATCGTCGCCACCCTCAACGACCTCGCCGACCGCCACCTCGTACGCCGCCAACCCGACCCCACCGACCGACGCCGCAACATCGTCCACATCACACCCGCCGGCCGACGCGAACTCACCACCCTGCAACACGCCCTCGACACCGCCCAGGACACCCTGCTCGCACCACTTGACCCCACCGACCGCCGCGAACTCGTCCGCCTCCTCGACCTCCTGCTCACCCACCACCACGAACCGAAAGGCTGACCATGCCCCGCACCCACCACTACGCCACCACCGTCACCTGGACCGGCAACCTCGGCACCGGCACCAGCGGCTACCGCGACTACCGACGCGAACACGACATCACCACCGACGGCCGCCCACCCATCCCCGGCAGCTCCGACCCCACCTTCCACGGCGACCGGACCCGCTGGAACCCCGAACAACTCCTCCTGGCCGCCCTGTCCCAGTGCCACATGCTCGCCTACCTGCACCTGTGCGCCGACAAAGGCGTCGTCGTCACCCACTACGTCGACCACGCCACCGGCACCATGACCACCGACAACACCGGAAACGGCCACTTCACCGAAGTCACCCTGCGACCCCACGTCACCGTCGCCGACCCCACCACCACCGACATCGCCACCGCCCTGCACGACGACGCCCACCACACCTGCTTCATCGCCAACTCGGTCAACTTCCCGGTCCGCCACGACCCCGTCACCACCACCTGAACACCCGACACCCAAATTCGGTCGACAGCACCACCACGGCCGTTATCGTCGGCCCGTGCCCGACGTGCGTGAACTCACCCCCGACGACCTGAACGACGCCTGGCAACTCGGCCGGCTCGCCTTCGGCTCCGACCCGCAACCACCCCCACCGCCATCCACCGCCGGCCGCACCCTCTACGGCGCCTTCGACGCCACCGGAAAACTCATCGGCAAGGCCGTCGACCTGCACGACGAACAGTGGTGGACCGGACAGCGCGTACCCGCCGCAGACGTCGCCGGCGTCGCCGTCGCCCCCGAGGCACGCGGCACCGGAGTGGGCCGCGCCCTGCTGACCACCCTGCTCCGCGACGCCCGCGACCGCGGCGCCGCCGTCAGCACGCTGTTCCCCACCACCGCCGCCCCCTACCGCGCCTGCGGCTGGGAGATCACCGGCCAACTACGCACCCTCGACCTGCCCACCGCCACCCTGCCCCGGCACCGCCCCGACCCGCGCCTGACCGTCCGCGCCGGCACCACCACCGACCTGCCCGCCACCGCCGAGCTCTACCGACGCGTCGCCCACCACCGCAACGGCCTGCTCACCCGCACCCACCCACGGTTCACCGCCACCGACGAACTGCCCCACGACGGGCTCACCCTCGTCGAACACGACGGACAACTGCTCGGATACGCCGGCTGGAACCGTGGCCGCGGCTACGGCCCCGACGCCGTACTCACCGTCGAAGACATCCTCGCCACCACCGCCGACGCCGCCCGCGCCCTCGTCGGCACCCTCGCCAGCTGGTACAGCGTCACCCCGACCCTGCGACTGGCCCCGCTACCCGGCGACACCATCAGCAGCCACCTGCCCCTGGAACGGGCCCGCGAACACGAACGCGACGCCTGGATGCACCGACCCGTCGACCTCGTCCGCGCCGTACAGGCCCGCGGCTGGCCCACCCACACCCGCGGCCAGGTCACCTTCACCCTCACCGACGACCTCGCCGACTGGAACACCGGCACCTGGCAACTCACCGTCGCCGACGGCCACGCCGACCTGCACCGCACCACCAGCGACACCGACCTGCACCTGACCGTACGCGGCTTCGCCCGCCTCTACACCGGCACCGCCACCGCCCGCACCCTCGCCGAAACCGGACTGCTGCACCACCGCACACCCGACCCGAGCGCCCTGGACCTGCTCGCCGCCGGACCCACCGCCCACCTCATCGACTACTTCTGACAAACGCCGGTGGCCCGGCCCGGCAACCACGGTGCCGGACCGGGCCACCGGTCGGATCGAACCCACGAAACCCCTCAGCCCGCCTCGCGCAACTCCGCCAACCGGGCCTCGATCTCCGCCAACTCCGCCCGCAACTTCTCCGCCTGCCGCTCCGCCTCCGACCGCTCCGCAGCCAGGATCTGCTCCACCGCCTCATGCACCCCCGGCACATCCACCAACGCCACCATCCGCAGCGCCTCCGCCGGCTTGAGCACGTACGGCTTGGCCAACACCTTCCCACCCTGCTGCGCCGCCACCGTCCACTCACCCTCGGCATAGGCCAACGTGACAGTCAACCCCGCCGGCCCCTTCGGCTTCGCCGCCTTCACCGCCCGCCGAGCCGGCTTCGCCTCCACCTTCGACCCCGCCGCCTCGTCCACCCTCGGCTCCTCTCCACGCGGCTGCTCCTCCCGGCGCGGCAACTCGTCGCCGCGCTGCTGCGGCACCCGGTCCAACACGAACTCCGGCTCCACCACCGCCGGCTCGGCCGGCTCCGGCTCCGGCTTCGACTCCACCGGCCGCCGCCCCGCACCCCGAGGCGCCACCGCCACATCGGTGGGGGAGAAGGGCAACTCGTCACGCCCGAACCGCACCACCACGAACTCGTCGGACGCCGCCGGATCGGTCAACTCCACCACCTGACCCAACTGACCGGCGATCTGACCGGCCGCCGCCGTGAACACCACCTTCGGCTTACGCCCCGCGGCCAACGCCTCCCGGATGCCGCGCACCTCGTCCTCGGACAAACCCTGACCAGCGGCACCCATCGCCCAACCTCATTCCTCGTACACGTGTTCAGCCGCCTGCCTTGATACCAGCCGCCAGCGACAACCCGAAGATCAGCCCCCCAACGCCCGCAACGCCCGATCAGCGTGCTCGTTCATACCCAACTCACTGTGCACCACCTCGATCACCCGCCGATCGACACCGATCACGAACGTCATCCGCCGCGTACTCAACGGCCCCAACGGCAACCGCCGCCGCACCCCGAACCGGTCCGCCACCACACCGTCCGGATCCGACAACAACGGATAGTCGAACCCGTGCAACCGCGAGAACTCCGCCTGACGCCGCACCGAATCCCGGCTGATACCCACCCGCTGCGCCCCGACCGCCGCGAACTCCGCCGCCAGATCCCGGAAGTGACAACTCTCCGCCGTGCACCCCCGCGTCATCGCCGCCGGATAGAAGAACAACACCACCGGCCCCGACGCCAGCAACTCCGTCAACCGCCGCGGCCGACCCGTCTCGTCCGGCAACTCGAAATCCTCGACCAGATCACCGACACCCACACCCGTCACAAGCCCTCCCCACCGACACCGTCGCCGCGAGCGTAAGCCATCGACCACCACCGGCCGTGCGCTCGACCACACCGCGCTACCCGCCACCGCGACCACGGCGGTAACGTCCCCGACACCGGCTCGGCGCAGGGGAGAGGTCCATTGACCAACGTCACCATCATCACCGGCGGTAGCCGCGGCATCGGCGCCGCCACCGCCCGCCGCCTCGCCCACACCGGCCAGCACATCGCACTCGGCTACCGCCGCGACCACACCGCCGCCGACACCGTCGTGGCCGAGCTGCGCGCCACCGGCGTACGCGCCATCGCCGTCCCCGCCGACACGCGCGACCCCGACCAGGTCACCGCCCTGTTCGACGCCGCCGCCGAACTCGGCACCCTCACCGGCCTGGTAAACAACGCCGGCATCACCAGCCCGATCGGCCCCTTCACCGACCTCGACCCGGACGACCTGCGCCGCGTCGTCGACGTCAACCTCATCGGCTACGTCCTCTGCGCCCAACAGGCCGCCCGCCGGATGAGCGACGGCGCCGCCATCGTCAACCTCTCCTCCGTCGCCGCCACCCTCGGCAGCCCAGGGGAGTACGTCCACTACGCCGCCGTCAAAGCCGCCACCGACGCGCTCACCATCGGCCTGGCCAAGGAACTCGCCCCCCGCGGCATCCGCGTCAACGCCGTCGCCCCCGGCATCATCCGCACCGACATCCACGCCCTCTCCGGCCAACCCGACCGCCCCGACCGCGCCGCCGGCCGCATCCCACTCGGCCGCCCCGGCGAACCCGACGAGGTCGCCGCCGCCGTCGCCTGGCTGCTCAGCCCTGACGCCTCCTACACCACCGGCGCCATCCTCCGCGTCGGCGGCGGCCTCTGACCGCCAACCGGCCACCGCGGGACGGTGCCGGCACGCCAACGAACCAGGCCAAGCGGGAATGCGCACCGGCCACCCGGGTAGCCCCACGAAAGCCGCCACCGCGCTCCGGGTTCCCGGCGGCTACCCGACGCAGGAGGGGAGCAGACATGCAGACCACCTACGACTCGGTGGACGACCTGGCCGCGGCGCTGCGCCGAACGGCATCGGCCCACGACCGCCACGAGAAGGACCTCGGCCACCCCGATCCCGACTGGCCGGACTGGTACGCCCGACACATGGTGGACGAGCGCGCCGGCCACGAACAGCACCGCTGAATGATCGACGGCCGGTGCCCGTGCCCAACGTCAGGCAGGCCACGGCACCTCGTGGTAGGTGGTCCCCGAGGAGATGGTGACAACATGCTGGTGGCGCCGCAACGGACCATCCCGTAGCGCGTCGAGGTCGACCGGTCGAGCCTCGACGAAGACCGTTGGCCAGGTGAGATCCGGAACGGGTTTACTGCTCAGCGGGTCGCCGAGCCGTGACCAGCCGACATGAACAGTCCAGTCCTGCCCAGGGACGAGGTAGCCCAACCCGGGTAGGGGCAGCAGCAACCCGTCCTCGGTCCTACCGTTCGCCGCGTAGTAGCTCTCGACCTCCTCGATGGCCGACTCGGTGGACGGCACCAGCCCGCCAGCTCTGGCGTGCCTGTCGACCTCCCGCAACACCTTCAGCAGGTCGCCGTCGGCCCCGAGATACCTGATCTCGGTGAGACCGCAACTGAGGCGGTACTCGTCGTGGGACCACAGGCCGTTCGTGTCGCCGGCATGGCAGATGTCCCGCGTTGCCACGGCGACCGGCCGGAGCGGCGACGCCCGGGCCACGGCGGAGAGCAGGATGCTGATCTGCTCGGCGCTCGACGCACTTGCCTGCCGGACCGCTGCCGATTGCGCTTCCCGGCTGGCTTCCTCGCGCGTGGGTGCGTCTGACCCGCAGGCCGCCAGCGTGAGCACCAGAGCTGCGGCTGTCGCCGACGTGACCAGGTGACGAGCAGTCATGGTTGCGAGGATGACGCCCGCCTTCAGACGAAGCATGAGTTGCCGTACTCATTGCGCTGCATCGTCAACGACGTGAGCGCCCCGTGCGGGAGCCTTGGCCGCACACCTGCACGACGCCGCCCGCCCGCTCGTCCGCATACCGATTCGATAATGTACATTATGTAAAGTTGAAGTGGGTGAGCCCCTGCCCCTCGCCGCGTCGGGGCCCACCCCACCGAAGCTCGACGGTCAGTCGGTGGGACCGAAGCTGACCTCGCTGGTCTCGACCGTCCCGGCCTGGCGACCGGGCGCACTGTGGAAGCTCCAGTACAGGTTGGTGTGGGCGATGACCTGCTCCGGCGGCGGCGCGCCGTAGGCGGTCAGATCTTCCGTGGTGTGCGCGTCGCCGACAAGCGTCGCGTCGTAGCCCCGCACGAACGCGCCGTGCAGGGTCGACCGGATGCAGGCGTCGGTCTGCGCGCCCGTGACGATCAGCCGGCCCACGCCGCGCTCGGCGAGCACCGTCTCCAGGTCGGTGTCCTCGAACGAGTCGCCGTAGCGCTTGTGCACCAGCGCCTCGCCGTCCTCGCGGACCAACTCGGGCACGTACTGCCAGGCTTCGCTGCCCTGCGGGAGGCCGTCGTCGGAGTGCTGCACCCAGACGACCGGCACGCCCTCGGCGCGAGCCTTACCCAACACCGTGTTGATGTTGGCGATGACGCCGTCGCGGTTGTGGGCGCCCGTCACCACCCCGTTCTGCACATCGATGACGAGCAGCGCCGTGTTGGGCCGCTCGGGCAGGGTCGTCATGGTGCGCCTCCGGTGCCGGTGGGATCGATGACCGCACCGTAGACCCCACCACCGACAGAAACGCTCCCCTCCCCTCGGGCCCGGAACACGAAGATCATGCATAATATGCCTTATGCATGACAAACAGGACGAATCGGTAACAACGCTGATCGAGGAGTTCCTGACCGCCCGGGCCACCCGCAAGCCCTCCCCGCACACCCAGGCGGCCTACCGGCGGGATCTGACCGCCGTCGCCGCGCTCGCCGCGGAGCTGTCCACCCCTCCCCTCCCCCTGGCCGAGCTGCCGGTCGACGCGCTCTCCCCCAGGCTCATGCGGACCGCGTTCGCCCGGTTCGCCGCCGGCCGGGCGGCCAGCTCCGTCGGTCGGGCCTGGTCGACCTGGAACGGCTTCTTCTCCTTCCTGGTCGCCGAGCAGGTGGTGCCCGGCAATCCGATGCCGGCCGTGGGACGTCCCCGCACTCCCCTGCCGACGCCCAAGCCGTTGCGCGGCGAGGACACACCGGAACATCTGCTCACCTCGGTCGCGCGGGCCGAGGGACGGCAGCGGGACCCGTGGCCGGAGCGGGACGTGGCGGTGCTGGCGTTGGCCCTGTGCGCGGGGCTGCGACTGTCGGAGCTGCTGGCGTTACGGGTCGATTCGCTCGGTGGCCGCCCCGGTGAACGGCGACTGGAGGTGGCCGGCAAGGGCGGGCGTCCCCGGGTGCTGCCGGTCGAGCCGGACCTGGACGCGGTGCTGGCGAGCTATCTGGACAGCCGTGCCCGCCGCTTCGGCGCGCGTACGGTGCGTCAGGTGTCGCCGCTGCTGGTGGATCGTCAGGGTGCGCCGCTGCGCCGGGGCGGTCTGCAGTACCTGGTGGAGTCCTGCTTCCGGCGGGCCGGGATCGGTGACCGGGTGCCGCGTGGGGCGCGGTTGCACGCGCTGCGGCACACGTTCGCCACCCGGTTGGCCGAGGACGGCGCCGGGGCTGCGGAGATCATGCGGCTGTTGGGGCACGCGTCGTTGGCGTCGTCGCAGACGTACATCGAGGTGACGTCGGGGCAGCAGCGGGAGGCGGTACGGGCCAACCGTACGAACCGGGCGTTGGCGGGGCTGTTCTCGGCTCCTGACTGACCGGCGTGATGCGGGCGGTGGATACCACGGTCGATTGCCGGGTCAGGACGGCGGTGGCCTCGGCGGGCGGGAGACCCGGTGTCGGGTGGTCGCGCCGGGGCGATGGTGCCCTCGGTCGTGGTGTGGCAGGGTGACGGGGACGCGACTGGCGGCATCGGGGATGGGATCGACCATCGGGAAGCTCGTCGTGGAGGTCGTCCGCCTGGGCCTGCCACGGGCGAGGTGAGCCATGTCGATGACGAGCGCGCGGTTGCTGCCGGGTGCGCCGGTGGCGGAGGCGGTTCTGGCCCAGGTGGCCGAGGGTGTGGCGGAGCTGCGGGCGGTGGGGGTGACGCCGACGTTGGCGACGGTGCTGGTGGGCGACGACGAGGCCAGCGCCGGTTACATCCGGATCAAGCAGCGGCAGGCGGCGGAGCTGGGTTTCGCCTCGCCGCACGTGCGGTTGGCGGCGTCGGCGTCGCAGGCCGACGTGCACGCGGTGCTGGCCGACTTCAACTCCGATCCGGCGGTGCACGGGGTGTTGTTGCAGTATCCGATCCCCGGCGGTCTGGACTACGACCGGGCGTTACAGGTTCTCGACCCGGATTCGGACGTGGACGGCATGCATCCGGTGAACATGGGGCGGCTGGCGTTGGGGTTGCCGGGGCCGCTGCCGTGTACGCCGGCGGCGGTCGAGGTGTTGTTGGCCTATCACGGGGTGCCGGTGGCCGGCCGTGAGGTGGTGATCCTGGGTCGTGGGGCGACGTTCGGGCGGCCGCTGGCGATGCTGCTGGCGCAGCAGCGGTCGACGGCGAACGCGGCGGTGACTGTGGTGCACACGGGGGTGGTGGACTGGCCGAGGTACGCGCGTCGGGCGGAGATTCTGGTGGCGGCGGTCGGGGTGCCGGGCATCGTGCGGCCGGAGCATGTGCGTCCGGGTGCGGTGGTGGTCGGTGGTGGGGTGCGGTACGCGGGGCGTCGGCTGCTGCCGGACGTGGATGAGTCGTGTGCGGCGGTGGCGGGGGCGATCACGCCGAGGGTCGGTGGGGTGGGTCCGGTGACGGTGGCGATGTTGTTCCGCAACGCGTTGCGGGCGGCGCGGTCAGCGGCCGTTCTGGCGGACCAGTCGTAGGGCGTCGGTGACGGCGGTGGGGATGTCGGTGACCGGGTAGATCGCGGCGGTGATCGTCCGGGTGTGGTCGGCGACGAGGACGAGGCGTTTGAGGCGGGTCTGCTGGCCGGCGCGGAAGGTGGGCAGGCGTAGCGCGGCGGTCAGCCGCAGGTCGGTGTCGGAGAGCAGGCCAAACGGGATGGCTTCGGCGGCGACGAAGGCGGCCTGCTCGTCGGGGCGTTGGGTGCTGATGCCGTGGACGGTGGCGCCGGCGGCGGTGAAGTGGTCCCAGTGTTGGCGGAAGAGGCGGTTCTCCAGGGTGCAGCCGGCGGCGCCGGGGATGTCTGTCCAGTCTGGTGGTGATGGGGTCGGAGTGCCGGTGCCGGGATAGGTGAAAAGGACTGTGGTGGGGGTGGCCGCGACCGGGTGGGTGCGAGTGCGGTCGGTGGCGGTGAGGGTGATGTCGGCTGGTACCTGGGTGCCGACGAGGGTCTTGACGCGGGTGGCCTCGGCCCCGTCGGGATCGGTGGTGGCGGTGAGGTTGCCGTCGCCGAGCACCCATCGGTCGGCCCAGTCCTGCATGGCGACGAGGGTGGGTAGCAGTGCGCGACCACGGTCGGTGAGTACGTATTCGTGGCGGGGTGGGTGCTGCTGGTAGGGGCGGCGGGTGAGGACGTCGTGGTCGACCAGATCGTGCAGGCGTTGGGTGAGCACCTTGCGGGAGACGCCGAGTTCGGTGACGAGGGTGTCGAAGCGGTGGTGGCCACGGGCGATCTCGCGTAGTACGAGCAGGTTCCACCAGTCGCCGAGTACGGCGGCTGCCTGGGCGATGCCGCAGGTGTCGTCGGCGCGGCGGCGGTTGGTCATGGTCGGATCCTGCCTCAGTGGTGGGCGGGGGTGTACGGGGGCCACACCTCCATAGTAGGTTCCCTTTGGGAACTCACCGGGAGGTGTGGCGGTGTCGGTCATGGGGGCCACCTTCGTGCGCAACTGGCGGATCACGTTGCGCGCCTATCCGTGGACCTACTTCGTCGGCACCCTGGCCACCGGTGTGCTGACCATCGGGGTGTCGATGTTGGCGTACCGGGCCATCGGGGGCGGTCGCGTCGGGGCGAGCTTCACCGCAGCCACCGGCAGCGCCGACTACCTCGGCTACGTCACCGTCGGCGCCGCCGCGCTGACCTTCGCCACCCGGATGGTGCTCTGGGTGGCGAAGGCGCAGATCACCGAGTACCGCGAGGGCACCCTGGAGAGCCAACTGCTCACCCCGGCGCGGCGCCTGCCGTACCTGTTGGGGGTGACCGCGCAGGCGTTGAGCACCACAGCTGTGGAGATAACCGTGCTGGTCGCCGTGGCCAGCGCGCTGGGGGTGCGGCTGAGCGTGCCCGATCCGCTGACGTTGCTGGCCGCGACGGTGGCGGCGACCGTGGCGGTGGTCGGCATGTCGGTGCCGTTGAGCGCGCTCATGCTGGCTGCCGGTGAAGCCCACATCAGCCAGAACACCCTGTTCACCGCGATGGCACTGCTGTGCGGCTTCACGTTCCCCACCAGCTATCTGCCGCAGGCGGCGCGCTGGCTCGGGGAGGCGCTGCCGGTCACCTGGGCGCTGCGGGTGCTGCGGGCGGCCACCCTGCCCGGCGCCGACGTCGACCCCTGGCCCGCTTTTGCCGTCTGTCTCGTGCTGGGCGGGGCGTACCTGCTACTGGGACTGTCCATCCTCAAGCCCGCCGAGCGGCGGGCGCTGCATCGGAGTGCGCGCGCATGAGCACTGGCATCGTCACCACCGACCTGCGCAAGACCTTCCCGGTCCGGCGCTGGCAGGGCTGGCGCCGCCGGCCGGTCGCCGCGCCGGTGGCAGCCGTCGACGGGCTGTCGTTGCGAATCCCGCCCGGTCAGGTCACCGGGCTGCTGGGGCTCAACGGTGCCGGTAAGACCACCACCATCCGGATCCTGTCCACCCTGCTGCGGCCCACCGGTGGCACGGTGAGGGTGGACGGCTTGGACGTGGTCGAGCACGCCCGTGAGGTACGTCGACGGATCAACGTGATCTCCGGTGGCGAGCGGATGGTGTACGACCGGCTGACCGCCCGGGAGAACCTGTGGTATTTCGGCCAGCTGTACGACGTGCCGCGCGCCCGGTTGCGGGTCCGCATCGGTGAGCTGCTTGACCTGGTGGGGCTGACCGATGCGGCGCAGGTGCCGGTGGAGCGGTACTCACGGGGTATGCGCCAGCGACTGGTCATCGCCCGGGGTCTGATCAACGATCCGGCGTACCTGCTGCTGGATGAACCGACGCTGGGTCTGGACGCGCCGATCGCCCACCAGCTGCGGGCGTTGATCGCACAGTTGGCCGCCGACGGGGTCGGGGTGCTGCTGACCTCTCACTACCTGGCCGAGGTGGAACAGCTGTGCCGGCACGTGTATCTGATCGCCCGGGGGTCACTGGTGGCCCAGGGCAGTCCGGCGCAGTTGGCGGGTCAGACGGTTCGCCGGCACACCGTGCGGCTGGTGCTCACCGTGGCTGACCCGGCGGTCACGGTTGCGCTGCGTACGCTGGCCGCGCGGCACGACGCGGAGCTGACCGTCGACGTGGACGACGAGGGTCGACCGCGGTTCGCGCTGCGCCACCCGGAGGACCTGGTGGGGGCGGTGGTGACGGCGGTGGTCCAGCAGGGCGGGACGATCGCCGGGCTGACCGTCACCCCACCGACCCTGGAGGACGCGATCCTCACCCTGGCCGACCCGGCGGTGGTGGCGCGGTGAGCCACGCCCTGCGGGTCGTCGCGGCCGAGGCGCTCAAGCAGCACCGGCGGCTGTTCGGGCAGCCGCTGGTGCTGTTCTCCATGCTGCTGTGGCCGCTGCTGACCCTGGCCGCGACGTATTACACGGTGCTGCCGGTGATGGAGTCCGCGTCGGCGCCGCAGCGGTGGCCGGTGGCTGCCGATCCGAGCCGGTTGCTGGCGTTTCTCGCGGCCGGCGCGCTGGCGTACACGTTCTTCTTCTCGCTGGTCCAGTCGGCCTGGCACTTCTCGTTCGAGCGGGTCAGCGGCACCCTGGAGGCGTTGTTCCTCTCCCCCGCCAGCCGGATGGCGCTGGTGATCGGTAACGGCGCTGCGGCGCTGACGCAGAACGCCTGGTTGTTCGGCTGCTTCGCGGTGGCCGCGGCGACCGCCGCCGACGTGCTGGACGTCGCCCACCCCGGCATGTACGCGGTGGCGGCGGTGGCGCTGTTGGTACCGGCGGTGGCCTGGGGCGCGTTCCTCAACAGCTTGTTGATCTTCTCTCGGGATTCGGCGTTCCTGTACACGCTGCTGGACGATCCGCTGTGGTTCGTCGCCGGGGTGCGGCTGCCACTGTTCGCCCTGCCGGTGTGGATCAAGGCAGTCGGTTTGGCCTTCCCGCTGACCAGCAGCCTGGTCGTGCTACGGGGGGCGCTGCTGGATCGCGCGGACCTCGGTGACCTGGCCGCCCCGCTGGGGTGGCTGGCGCTGCTGACCGTCGGCCTGTTCGCCGGGGCCTCGGCGCTGCTGCGCCTGGGCGAGGCACGGGTCCAGCGCACCGGCGGCCTCCAGGTGTTCTAGCCGAGGTCGACGACCAGGGGCCGGTGGTCGGAGATGGTGGACAGCGGGGTGCGCACGGCGGTGACCGGGGGTAGCTGGTCGAAGCCGTGCCGGTCGGCGAGGATGTGGTCGAGTTGGACGCGGGGTTGTGCGGCCGGGTAGGTGGGCCGGCGGGCCAGCAGGCGCCAACCGGAGACGGCACGGGTGGCCCAGGCGGGCAGGTTCAGGTCGCCGAGCAGGATGCGTGGCGCGGGTAGGGCGCGCAGGGCCCGGATGACCTGGCGGAGTTGGCGGACGTTCCAGCCGGCGACGAAGGACAGGTGGGTGGCGGCGACGGTGAGCGGGCCGTGGGGGGTGTCCAGTACCGCGGCGAGGACGACGCGGGGTTCGTCGCGGAGCAGGATGAGGCCGCCGCCCGGGCCGGGCACGTAGACCGGGGAGCGTACCGGGGCGGGGTGCAGCCGGGTGACGCGCCAGCTGGTGACCGGGTGGCGGGAGATCAGGCCGACGCCGTAGCAGGGTTCGCCGTGGCCGTCGTCGTCGTGGGTGAGGGGGCGGAACGCTTCGCCGGGGGTGCCGACGACTGCGGCGGCGAAGCGGTGTTCGGGTGCGCCGAGGGCCTGGGCGGCGATGGCGGTGAGGTCGAGGTTGCCGCTGCGGGACTGGTCACGGTCGACTTCCTGTAGGGCGAGGATGTCGGCGTCGAGGGCGGCGACGGCGGCGGTCAGTCGGGCCGGGTCGACCAGGCCGTCGGTGAGGGACCGGCCGTGCAGCAGGTTGAACGTGGCCAGGCGCACGCTGTCACCTTAGCGACGGCGTGGGACAGTTGCCCGATGCTGCGGGCTTTGTGCTGTTCGGTGCTGGTGTTTGTGGCGGTCGCCGGGGTGGGGATCTGGTTGCGGCGTCGTCGGGGCCGGTGAGGCTGGCCACAGCCGGCGGTGTGGCGTGCTCGGCAGTGGGAAGAATGGCGGCTCGTGGAGTTGGACCCGGCGACCGTGGTGACGCTGCTGACTGCCGCCGCCCTGGCGGGCTGGGTGGACGCGGTGGTGGGTGGTGGTGGGTTGCTGTTGCTGCCGGCGTTGCTGGTGGCGGCTCCGGGGATCCCTCCGGCGACCGCGCTGGGGACGAACAAGTTGGCGGCGATCGCCGGTACGTCGACGGCGGCGGTGACGTTCGCCCGCCGTACGAAGATCGACTGGGTGGTGGCGGGTCCGGCGGCGGCCCTGGCGGTGGTGTGCGCGGGCCTGGGGGCGGCGTTGGCCGGGGCGGTACCGCCCTCGGCGTACCGACCGGTGCTGCTTGTGGTGCTGGTGTCGGTGGCGCTGTTCGTGGTGCTGCGTCCCGCGTTGGGGGTGCTGGCGGTGCCGCAGCGGCGGACCCGGGCGCGGGTGGTGGTGGCGGTGCTGGTGGCCGGGGTGGGCATCGCCGCCTATGACGGGTTGATCGGTCCGGGTACGGGCACGTTTCTGGTGTTGGCGTTCACCGCGCTGGTGGGTGCGGATTTTCTGCACGGTTCGGCGATGGCGAAGGTGGTCAATGCGGGTACGAACGCCGGTGCGCTTGTGGTGTTCGCGGTGACCGGGCACGTGTGGTGGCTGCTGGGTGCGGCGATGGCGGTGTGCAACATCGCGGGGGCGTCGGTGGGGGCGCGGATGGCGTTGCGGCGCGGTTCCGGGTTCGTGCGGGTGGTGCTGCTGGTGGTGGTGCTGGCGTTGGTGGCGAGGCTGGGTTACGACCAGTGGGTGGCCGGGTGAGTGTGCCGACGCGGTACGTGTGATCATCGGCGGATGTCGGTGCGCGCGGAACACGACCGGGCTGTCCTGGCGGGGCTGCTGAGCCGGGATCCGGTGTTGCACGCCTACCAGCTGGGCGATCTGGACGACTTCTTCTGGCCGTACACGTCGTGGTATCGGCGTGGTGACTCGGTGGTGTTGCTGTACCACGGCGCGACGCCGCCGACGCTGTTGGCGTTCGCGGGACCGGCGGAGGTCGGTGCGATGGCGGCGTTGCTGGGTGAGCTGGCGCCGGTGCTGCCGGCGCGGTTGCAGGCGCACCTGTCCCCCGGTCTGGAGTCGGCGTTGGACGTTGCGTTCCGGGTCACCGCGACGGGGCCGCATCTGAAGATGGCGTTGACGGATCGGACGCGGTTGGCGGCGGTGGCGCCGGCCGGTGAGGTGCTGGGCCGGGCGGACCTGCCACGGTTGCACGAGTTGTACGCGGCGGCCTACCCGGGTAACTGGTTCGACCCGCGGATGGTGGACACCGGCCGGTACGTGGGGGTTCGTGAGGGTGACCGGCTGGTGGCGGTGGCGGGGGTGCACGTGGTCTCTCCGGCGCACCGGGTGGCGGCGGTGGGCAACGTGACCACCCGGCCGGGCTGGCGGGGCCGGGGGTTGGGGGCGGCGGTGATGGCCCGCCTGTGCGGCCTGCTGGCCACCGAGGTCGACCATGTGACGTTGAACGTGGCGGCCACCAACAGCGCGGCAGTGCGGCTGTACGAGCGGTTGGGGTTCAGCCGGGTGGCCGACTACGGCGAGTTCACGCTTGTGACGCGGGCGGGCTGAGCACTCGTGCGTCCGCGGGTGGCGGGTTCAGCTGCGGTGGGAGGAGTCGAAGCGGCCGGCGCGGATCTCGCGTAGGGCGCGGCGGCGGGTTTCGCCGCGCAGGGTGTCGACGTAGAGGCGGCCGGCGAGGTGGTCGGTCTCGTGTTGCAGGGCGCGGGCGAGGAAGCCGCTGCCGGCGATGGTGAGGGGTTCGCCGTGCTGGTCGTAGCCGTGGGCGGTGGCGTGCAGGGCGCGGGGGGTCGGGAAGTACAGCCCGGGGATGGACAGGCAGCCCTCGTCGTCGTCCTGGAGTTCGGTGGACAGCTCCAGCGTCGGGTTGATCATGTGGCCGCGGTGGCCGTCGGCGTCGTAGACGAAGACCTGGGCGTTGACGCCGATCTGGGGTGCGGCGACGCCGGCGCGGCCGGGTGCGCCGAGCAGGGTGTCCATCAGGTCGGTGACCAGGGTGCGCAGTTCGGCGTCGAAGCTGGTGACCGGTTCGCTGGGGGTGCGGAGCACCGGGTCGCCGATGATTCGGATGTCCCGCATCGTCATGTCGGCAAGGTTATCGGTCGGTGGCCTCGGGTGGGTGGGGGCTCGGTTCACCGTCCGGTGAGGGCGGCCCGTACCGGGGTGGTCTTGGCTGCGGCTTCGGCGACCTCGGCGGCGGGGTCGCTGTCCCAGGTGATGCCGCCGCCGGCCCAGACGTGTACGGCGTTGCCGTCGACGGCGGCGGTGCGGATGGTCAGGCCGAGGTCGATGTGGTCGGGGCCGACCCAGCCCAGGGCGCCCATGCTGGCGCCGCGGCCGACGGGTTCGAGGGCGGCGATGTGGTCGAGGGCGGCGAGTTTCGGTGCGCCGGTGACGGAGCCGCCGGGGCAGACGGCGCGTAGCAGGTCGGCCAGGCCGAGTCCGTCGGCGACGTCGGCGTGGATGGTGGACTCGGCCTGCCACAGGTCGCACCAGCGGCGTACGGCGAACAGGTCGTCGACGCGGACGCTGCCGGTGCGGGCGACGCGGGCCAGGTCGTTGCGTTCCAGGTCGACGATCATGATGTGTTCGGCGCGTTCCTTGGCCGAGGCGAGCAGGTCGGCGCGGCCGGCGGTGGTGGCCGGGCGGGTGCCTTTGATCGGTCGGGTGGTGAGGGTGCCGCCGCGTACCTCGATGAGGGTTTCGGGGCTGGCGCAGCCGATGGCCCAGCCGGGGCCGGTGAGCACGCCGCCGTAGCGGGCTCCGGGCAGGCGGCCGAGGCGGGTCAGGGCCGGCAGCGGGTCGCCGGTGTAGGGGGCGCTGGCGTGGCCGACGAGGTTGACCTGGTAGACCTCGCCGTGGCCGATGGCCCGGCGGATCGCGGTGACCGCGTCGGCGTGCTGGTGGGGGCTCCAACTTTCGGTCCAGGTGCCGTGCCACCAGGGTGGTGGCGGGCCGGGGTGGGTGGTGTCCGCCTCGGTGTGGGCGTAGACGACGACGGCCACCTCGGGCAGGTCGGCGGGGTTGGGTGCGCCGGGTGGGCCGCCGGCGAGCAGGGCCGCGGCGGCGGCGGAGAGGTAGAGGGCGGCCCCGCAGACTCCGTGCCGGTGTTGGTGGCGGTGGGTGGGGCGGGCCAGGTCCCGCAGGTCCAGGCCGTGTTCGGCGAGGAACTGCTCGGCGTACGCGGCGGGGTCGCCGCCGTCGGCGGGGCGCCATTGCCAGCGGGCCCGTTCGACGAGCCGGCCGCGGCAGGCCGCGGGAACCGCGGGTGGATCGACAACCATCCGTGGGAGCGCTTCCACGACGTCTGGGCGGTTCATGCTCATCCGTTCAGCGGATTCCCGCGCACCACGCGCACATCTGCTCGATGCGGCACGCTTTCGCTTGGTACTGTGCGTCACTGGTCATGTGAACCATGACACAGTGCCCCCACAGTCCGGAGAACCCGATGTGCCAGCACCAACCCACCTGTCCCTCCGCCGAAGCCACCGACCGGGAAGCCGCCAGGGTCATCGCCTGCTTCCGTGAACAGGGTTGGAGCCTGCTCTGCAACGGAGTCATCGTCTTCGAGGACACCGGCGAGCTGCTGCCCGACGGCAGCAGCATCGCACCGCACCGAGGCCCCGCCCGACACGCACTCGCCGCCTGAGGCGACATAACGATCCGTCACGACGTCTTTCCCGCGCCGACCCAGGCTAGTCCCCCGGTCAGGGACCACCACGACCAGGTCGGCGCGGTACCGGACCCGGTCAGCTCTCGTACGCCTGCGGTGACGGGCACGAGCAGACCAGGTTCCGGTCGCCGTACCCGCCGTCGACCCGACGCACCGGCGGCCAGTACTTCCCCACCCGGTCCACCCCGGCCGGCCACGCGCCCACCGACCTCGGGTACGGGTGCGGCCAGTCGTCACCGCCGACCATCGCCGCGGTGTGCGGCGCGTTGGCGAGGGGATTGTCCCCGGCCGGCCACTCCCCCGAACCCACCTTGTCGATCTCCGCCCGGATGGCGATCATCGCGTCGCAGAACCGGTCCAGCTCGGCCAGGTCCTCGCTCTCGGTCGGCTCCACCATCAACGTCCCCGCCACCGGGAACGACATCGTCGGCGCGTGGAACCCGTAGTCGATGAGCCGCTTGGCCACATCGTCGACGCTCACCCCGGTCGCCTTCGTCACCGGCCGCAGATCCAGGATGCACTCGTGCGCGACGAGGCCCTTGTTGCCCGCGTACAGCACCGGGAAATGCTCCCGCAGTCGCGCCGCCACATAGTTGGCCGCCAACACCGCCACCCCGGTCGCCCGGGCCAGGCCGTCGGCGCCCATCATCCGCAGGTACGCCCACGGGATCGGCAGGATCCCCGCCGACCCGTACCGGGCCGCCGCGATCGCCGGCCGCCCGTCGACCGGCGCACCGGCCGGATCACCCGGCAGGAACGGCGCCAGATGCGCCCGCACCGCCACCGGACCCACCCCCGGCCCGCCCCCACCGTGCGGAATGCAGAACGTCTTGTGCAGGTTCAGGTGCGACACGTCCGCCCCGAACCGGCCCGGCCGGGCGAACCCGACAAGCGCGTTGAGGTTCGCCCCGTCGACGTACACCTGCCCACCGGCGTCGTGCACCTTCGCGCACAACTGCGCGATACCCGTCTCGTACACCCCGTGCGTCGACGGGTACGTCACCATGATCGCCGCGAGGGTGTCACGATGCGTGTCGATCTTCGTGTCCAGGTCGACCAGGTCGACGTTGCCGTCGGCGTCGCAGCCCACCACGACCACCCGCATCCCCGCCATCACCGCGCTGGCCGCGTTGGTGCCGTGCGCCGACGACGGGATCAGACACACGTCACGGTGCTGCTCACCCCGGCTGCGATGCCACGCGCGGATCGCCAACAACCCCGCCAGCTCGCCCTGCGAACCGGCGTTGGGCTGCACACTCACCGCGTCGTAGCCGGTGACCTCCGCCAGCCACCCCGCCAACTGGTCGACCAGTTCCCGGTAGCCGGCGGTCTGCTCCACCGGCGCCAATGGGTGGATGTTGGCGAACTCGGCCCAGCTCACCGGCTCCATCTCGGTGGTGGCGTTCAGCTTCATCGTGCACGACCCCAACGGGATCATGCCCCGGTCCAGGGCGTAGTCGAAATCCGCCAGCCGACGCAGGTACCGCAGCATCGCCGTCTCCGACCGGTGCGTACGGAACACCGGATGGGTGAGGAAATCGGTGGTGCGGGCCAGCCCGGCCGGCACCACCTCAGGAACCTCACCGTCGACACCGTCGACACCGAACGCCGCCCACACTACGGCCAGGTGCGCGTCCGTGGTGGTCTCGTCGCAGGAGACACCGACCCGGTCGGCGTCGACCAGCCGCAGATTCACCCCGCGCCGCTGCGCCTCGGCGACCACCTGCCCGGCCCGACCCGGCACCCGCGCCGTCACCGTGTCGAAGAACGCGACGTCGGCGACCTCGACCCCACCGGCACGCAACCCTGCGGCCAGCCGCGCCGCCATCCGATGGGTACGGGCCGCGATCTCCCGCAGCCCGTCCGGGCCGTGGTAGACGGCGTACATGCCGGCCATCACCGCCAGCAGCACCTGCGCGGTACAGATGTTGCTTGTCGCCTTCTCCCGCCGGATGTGCTGCTCACGGGTCTGCAACGCCAACCGGTACGCCGCCGCGCCGGCCGCGTCCCGGGACACCCCGACCAGCCGGCCCGGCAGCATCCGCTCCAGACCCGCCCGCACCGCCAGATAGCCGGCGTGCGGCCCACCGAAGCCCATCGGCACCCCGAACCGCTGGGTGGTGCCGGCGGCGATGTCCGCACCGATCTCCCCCGGCGGCCGCAGCACCGTCAACGCCAACAGGTCCGCCGCCACCGTCACCAACGCCCCGACCGCATGCGCGGCCTCGACCAGCGGGGCGTGGTCCCGCACCGCCCCGGACGCCCCCGGATACTGCAGGTGCAGACCGAAGAACTCCGCCGGCAGCGGCTCGACGTCCAGGTCCAGCACCCGCACCTCGATGCCGAGCGGCTCCGCCCGCCCGGCGATCACCGCGATGGTCTGCGGCAGGGCGTCCGCGTCGACCACGTACACCCGGCTGCCGCTCTTCGACGCCCGCCGCGCCAGGGTCATCGCCTCCGCCGCCGCGGTGCCCTCGTCGAGCATCGACGCGTTCGCGGTGCCCAACCCGGTCAGATCCGACACCATGGTCTGGAAGTTGAGCAACGCCTCCAGCCGACCCTGGCTGATCTCCGGCTGATACGGCGTGTACGCCGTGTACCAGGCCGGATTCTCCAACACGTTGCGGCGGATCACCGCCGGGGTGTGGGTGCCGTGATACCCCAACCCGATCATGGAGACGGCCACCGTGTTACGTGCCGCCAGGGCCCGCAGCTCCGCCAGCGTGTCGTGTTCGCTGGCCGGCGGCGGCAGATCCAGCCGGCCGTGCCAGCGGATCACCTCGGGGATCGCCGCGTCCATCAACTCGTCGATCGAGGCGTATCCGACGGCGTCCAACATGCGGCGCTCGTCGTCGGGGCCGGGACCGATGTGACGGTCGGCGAACAGCTCGGCGGTCATGGGCGCTCCTGCGAGGGCGGGGGGTCGACAGGTCGGCCCTCCCCCTCTGTCACACCCGCGGGCGCTCCACAGTGCCTGACCCGACGTGGTCCTTCTGCCTGAGAGGTTCCGGGGAGGATTTGCCCCTTCGGCGCCGCCCCGGCTGTCGCCAGGCGGTCTCTCCCACGTCGGTGCTACCGGCGCGATCAACGCTACCAGCGGGCCCGACGGCCCGCACCGAAGCCCCTGACCTGCCCCCGACTCACCCGCCGACGGAACTCGGCACCGCCGTCGACGTCGGCGGGCCCACCGGCGGCCCGACACCGACCAGCCGGTCGGCCAGCGCCGGCAACAGCCGCCCCAACGGCGCCTCCACCCGCAGGCACGCGTACCCGTCACCGCGCGTCGGCCCCTGGTTCACGATCACCACCGGCACGTCCCGCTTCGCCGCCCGCAACACGAACCGGCGACCCGACATCACCGTCAACGACGACCCCAGCACCAGCAGCAGCCGGGCCTGCTCCACCATCGCGAAACACGACTGCACCCGCGTCGCCGGCACCGTCTCGCCGAAAAAGACCACGTCCGGCTTGAGCAGCCCGCCGCAGGCCCCGCAGTCGACCGTACGGAACGCCGCCACCTGCGCGTCAGCGAGATCCACATCACCGTCCGGGTTGACCGCGACGGCCTGCCCGACGAATCCGGGGTTGGCCGCCCGCAGCCGCCCGTCCAACTCGGCCCGGGACGTACGGCGCCGGCACCCCAGACAGACCACCTCGTCGAGCCGACCGTGCAACTCCGTCACGTCACGGCTACCGGCCGCCGAGTGCAACCCGTCGACGTTCTGCGTGATGATCCCCGTCACCAGCCCGCCCTGTTGCAGACGAGCCACCGCCCGGTGCCCCTCGTTGGGTGCCGCCCCGGCGATCAACCGCCACCCCAGGTGGCTGCGCGCCCAGTACCGCCGACGCGCCACCGGATCCGCCAGAAACGTCTGATACGTCATCGGAGTGTGCCGCCGTGCGACACCACTGGGCCCCCGATAGTCGGGAATGCCCGACTCGGTGGACAACCCGGCGCCGCTGAGTACCACCACCCCACCAGCGGCCACCATGCCCGCCAGCGGCTCGATCAGCTCCTGCACCCACCCATCGTGCCCCAGCGCCGCCGCCGGCGACGAACGCCACCGGCGGCGGCGGACCGCCACCGGTGGCACCCACAGCCACCGCCGGCCCGCGCGGCACCGTAACGGGACGGCTCGCGTCAGCGCTGCTGATGCCGAGGCAACGACCGGGCCGCCGCTCCGGCCGCCGCCGGCTGCGCGCCGATGCGCTCCATGGTCCGGGACAACTGCTCACTGCCGTCGTCCAGATGCCGCGCCGCCGCCTGCATGTGCGAGATCATCATCTCGCCGTAGATCCGCAGCGCCTCCCGGGCGGCCACACCGTCGTCGAACGTCGGCCCCGCCGCCACGTGGTAGTCCTGCACCGCCCGCTCCGCCTCCTGACGGGCCTCCTCCACCGCCGCCCGCACATAGCTCTCGTACTGGGTACGGGCGTACTCGGCGACCCGCCGCGCGTAATCGTGCGCCTGAGCGATGATCTGCTCGGCCTCCCGCTGCGCCGCCGAGAGCAGATTCACCTCCTTGGCCGCCGGCACCTTCGCCGTCGGCTCCGAACTGGGAATCACCCCGTGCCGGTGCAACTCCACATGGTCGTTGAGCCGCTCGTTCTCCGCCCGCAGATTCGCCACCTGCGTCGACAGCAGATCCAACTCATCGGCCACCTGCACCCGGAACCGGTCCACGTCGTTCTGGTCGTAACCGCGACGCCCGAACGACGACGACCCGAACTCCCACCGGCGCACCCGGTCGGCGGTCATCCGCACCTGCACACCACCGGCGACCTGCCCACCGTCGTACCTACCGATCGGGGTCGCACTCACCGCACCGGCCCGCCACTCGCGGCCACGAGGCTCACTCACCGGGCACCTCCGGAATCGTCAGAGACAGCGGGGCCTCCCGCCGCCGTCCGCCACGAGGGGCCGTACCAGTGCCGACCCAGACCCTCGTGATGCACCTGCCCGGCGTGGAAGCCGGAGCGGGTCAGGGTCGCCACCGTGTGCGACACCATGTCGTCGGAACCACACACGTACACATGCCGGGACCGCCAGTCACCGTCGGCCAGCGCCCGGTCCACCGGATACACGAACTCCCCCGGCCGGTTCAGGTCCAACCCCACCACCTGGGTCACGGACAACCACGCGTACGAGGCGGCCAACTTCTCCAACGCGTCACCGTCGTAGAACTCGCTGCGCGAACGCGCCCCCACATACACGTCGACCCGACGCCGGGAACCCTCCGCCGCCACCTGCTCCACCAACGCCTTCAGCGGTGCCCAACCGGTACCACCGGCCAGCAGCAGCAGATCCGCCGAACCGGCCGGACGCAACGTCAACCCGTCACCCACCGGAGCGGCCAGATGCAACTGGTCACCCACCGCGCACCCGTACACCAGCCGCGACGACACCGCGCCGCCCGGCGCCGCCCGCACATGCAACTCCACCGTGCCGTCCGAGCGCGGCGCGTTCGCCGGCGAGTAGTACCGCCACGACCGCACCGCCGGATGCGACACCCCGACCGACTGGCCCGCGGTGAACGGCAACAGATACTGCGGACGCAACGTCAGCACCGCCACGTCGAACGCCCGCCGCTCGTGCCCCACCACCTCCGCCACCCACCACGGTGGACTCGTCGCCTCAGCGGCCTGCGCCGCCTCGGACATCACCTGCGCCACCAGCCCGTACGCCGCCGCCCAGTCCTGCGCCAACTCGTCGGTCCACTGGTCGGCGAGGAAATGCCGCAACGTCGCCAGCAAGGCCTCCCCCACCGCCGGGTAATGCTCCGCCCGCACCGCGAACTTGCGGTGGTCGACGCCGAGATCCTGCAAGAAACCCACAAGCCGGTCCACCTGGTCCACCTGGGACACGATGTGACCGAGCGCGGTCACCAGCCGGTCCCGCTGACCCGCCATGTTCGTCGGGAACATCTGCCGGGTCTCCGGATACGCCAGGAACAGCGTCGAATAGAAGTAGAGCGGCACCTGGTCGCCGTGGGCGGCCACCAGCGACCAGCTCTGCTTGAGCCGGGGCACGTCCACGCTCAGGCGCCCGCCTGGTCCCCGCCGGCCACCACCTGGTCCTGCACCTGCGCCAGCACCGCCTGCACGTCGGCGATGATGTCACCCGGCACACCCAGCTGCGTCAACGTCGCCGTCAGATGCTCACCCACCAGGACGTAGTGCGCCACCGGAATGTTCAACGGCTGATGCGCCGACGCCAGGTCCCGGCCCGTGTACTCGTTCGGACCACCGAGCACCACCGTCAGCATCAACGCCAGATGCCGACGCTGCCCCACCATGTCCACCTCGGCGAAGTAACCGGCAAGCTCCGGGTCCGCGAGCACCCGGTCGTAGAACAGCTCGACAGCGGCCTTCACCGAACCCGCCCCGCCGATGCGCTCGTAATGCGAGACCGGAGCGGTCTCCTCGGTAACCGTCACGGTTGTTCCTTCCGTCGTGAGGGGACGCGCGGTGTCAACGCGCGCAACGACGACCCGCCGACGCCGAAACCACCCCACGGCAGTGACAGCCGGCAGACCGTGTCGGACGATAGCGTGCCGCGTCCGTCCCGTCACCGCCGGCCCATCGGATTCCCGGCAACAACCAGACACGAAGAGTCACAAATCTCACCCCGGGTCGTCACCCCGAGACAACCGGACCGCACCCAACGTGATCGACCAGGACCGGCGGCGCCACCACCCACGCCACCCCGGACACCGGCCGAACCTCACCAGCGGGGCACGCGACCCCACGACGACACAGTGGAACGCCTCAACCCGCCCGCCGCCGGGCCCGCCGCGCGGCCAACTCGTCGCCCACCGCACCGCCCTCGGCAACCTCCGACGGCCCCGGCTCCACCGGCACCGCCGCCGGCTCCGCCGGCAGATGCGACAACGAACCCTGGATCTCCTTGAACGCGCCACCGATCGCGATGCCGAACACCCCCTGGCCGCCCTGCAACAGGTCGACCACCTCCTCCGGCGAACGACACTCGTACACCGTCGTCCCATCGGAGATCAACGTGATGCCGGCCAGGTCCGCCACCCCACGCGACCGCAACGCCTCGATCGCCTTACGGATGTTCTGCAACGACACCCCGGCGTCCAGCAGCCGCTTCACCACCTTCAACACCACCAGGTCGCGAAACGAGTACAACCGCTGCGTGCCGGAACCCGACGCGTCCCGCACGCTCGGCACCACCAGAGACGTACGCGCCCAGTAATCCAACTGGCGGTAGCTGATCCCCACCGCATGGCATGCCGTCACACCCCGGTACCCCACCGCACCGTCACCGTCAGTTGCCGACCCGGGCATTCCACCCGGCTCACCCGACACCGCACCCTGATCGGAATCCCGCGGCTCGTACATCCGGACAACCTCCCCGTCAGTGCGGTGCCACGCCGCTTCCGGAACGCGCACCCCTCGACACGGCAACCCTATAGCGACCGCCAGGAGTTACCACGGAGAAACCGTCGCGACACGCCGCGCATCGACAGCGATGACCATCACCATCACCGACAGTCACCGCCCGCGCGGCCTTCCCACCGACACCGGCAGGGCCGAACTCTCAGCCGGCGAAATCCTCCGGGCGAACCTGCTCCAGGAACTCCCGGAACTTCTCCACCTCGTCCTCCTGCTCGTCGGGAATCACGATCCCCGCCTCACTGAGGACCTGCTCCGCACAACGAATCGGCGCACCCACCCGCAACGCCAGAGCGATCGAATCACTCGGCCGAGCCGAGACCCGCACCCCATCACCGATCAACAGATCAGCGAAGAACACGTTCTCCTTCAACTCGGTGATCTCAACCGCCCGCAACGGCGCCTTCAACGCCGCCAACACATCCCGCAGAAGATCATGGGTCAATGGACGCGCCGGCTTGACACCCTGCTGCTCATAAGCGATCGCCGTCGCCTCGACCGCGCCGATCCAGATCGGCAGATAGCGGTCCCCCTCGACCTCCCTGAGCAGGACGATCGGCTGGTTACTGGGCAACTCCACCCGAACCCCGACCACGCTCAGCTCGCGCACCGCCGCCTCCGTGTCGTTGTCACCTACGCCGCACCGCGCCCTTCTCTGCACGGTACACGGACCGCGACACGGCCGTCTCATGCGCTACACGCACCCACGCCCGCGCCAGAAGAGGGGTTACCCCCGCAAGCCTACGCCACTCACCAACCGGCCGATCAGTACGCACAGGCACCTCACCGCCCCAACGTCGAGCGCAACCCCACCCGCACCAACGCCGCATGCAACTGTTGAGACAGCGCCACCAACTCCCGCGCCGTCTCCGCCGCCCGCGCCCGCGCCGCCGGATCACTCTGCCGCACCAACGGTGCCACCAACTGCGCGAACAAACCGACCTCGCGGTCCGCCGCCGTCCGATAACCCCGCAGATGCCGCGGCTGGAACCCGTACGCAGCCAGACCCGCCACCGCCCGCGCAATGATCAACGCGTCGCCGTCATACCACCCCGGCGGATCCGGCACCACCAACCCGAGCCGCTCCAACTCACCCAACGTCGACTCGTCCAGCCCACTACGCGCCACCAACTCGGCACGATCCAACCGGACCTGCGCCGACTCGACCGACGACGCGGCACGACCCGGCACCTCACCATCGGGACCCACGGCCACCAACGCCGGACGCGACCACTCCGGCACCTCACCGTCAGCGTCCCACCGCGCCAACTGCTCACGGATCACCCGCAACGGCAGATACTGATCCCGCTGCGCCGACAGCACGAACCGCAGCCGCGCCACATCGTCCCAGCCGTACTTCCGGTAACCCGCCGCCGTACGCTGCGGCTCCACCAGGCCCTCAGCCTCAAGAAACCGCAACTTCGAAATCGTCACGTCCGGAAAATCCGCCCGCAACTGGGCCAGCACCTCGCCGATACTCATCAGCGGCTGGCTGCCACCCACCCCGGACGGCCTGGAGGCCGCAGGCTCGTTCACCCCCGGCCGGCCTCACCCTCCGGGCGCGGACCGGCGATGAACACCACCCGGAACTTACCGATCTGCACCTCGTCACCGTTGCTCAACGTCGCCGCCTCGACCCGCTCCCGGTTCACGTACGTGCCGTTCAAACTGCCCACGTCCCGCACCGTGAACGTCCCACCATCCCGGTGGAACTCCGCGTGCCGACGCGACACCGTCACATCGTCGAGAAAGATGTCACTGTCCGGATGCCGCCCACTGGTCGTCACATCGTGATCCAACAGGAACCGGGCACCCGCGTTCGGCCCCCGCCGGACCACCAGCAGTGCCATCCCCGGCGGCAGCGAACCGGACATCCGGCTCGGCACCACATCGGTGTCCGGCCCCTCCAGCGCTTCCTCGAGCGAACCGAGATTGAGCGTCGACGTGACGTCGAGCGGGGGGAACTCGTCGCCTGGGCGAGTCATGGGGACCACCTCACGGAATCTGTTTCGGTCGGCGTCGGGTGACGGCGGGTCTGGCCGCCGGGCTCTCATCCACCCGGCGGCTGGCTCTCCGTGCCCCGAAAGGCTGTCCGCGACGCTCAACTAATGGGTTCTCGGTCGACTGGGCGAGCCTAGCCAGCGCCGAAAAACAGGGCAACCGGACGCGCGGCAGACACCGCCCCGCCCGCACAGCAAAACGCTCAGCTCTCGGTCAACTCGCGATACGCGGCCGCGCTCAACAGAGCATCCACCGCCGCCGGATCCGCAACGGAGATCTCCACCAACCAACCCGCGCCGTACGGATCACTGTTGATCACCTCGGGCGTGTCGACCAACGCCTCGTTGCGCGCCGACACCGTACCGGCCACCGGGGCGTAGAGCTCCGACACACTCTTGGTCGACTCGATCTCACCCAACGACTCACCGGCCGCCACCACCGCACCCGCCTCCGGCAACTGCACATACACGATGTCGCCGAGCGCATCCTGCGCGAAATGAGTGATGCCCACCCGGACGGCCCCACCGTCCGCGGCGGCCACCCACTCGTGCTCGGCGGTGTAACGCAGATCCTCAGGAATCACCAGCAGCGTCCTCATCCATCGCGACACCGGACCAACCGGTGCCGGCCCGCCGACCTTCAGGAGACCGGACGGGCATGTTCCAGCGGGCGGGGCACGTGCAGCGCCGAGACCTCGGCAACCTCACGCTCCTCAACGATCACGTTACCGCCGTCGCCAGCCACCGACGCGACCACCCCACCAGGAATGTTGAGCGCCGTACGCATCGTCGCCGGATCACCCAGCACGGTGATGGTGAACGGCCCCGTCAACGGACGCCCGTCCACCACCAACGACCCGTTCTCCCCGTTGAGGAAATACGTCGACGCCACGATCCGCACCGTCGCCTGGTCACCACCGGAGATCTGCATCGCCTCCGCCCCGGCACCCCGCAACTCCTGCACCGCGTCCAGCACCCGCACCGCCGAGATCGGCTTCGCCGCCCCCGCCTGGAACCGCACCGTCAGACCCGGACCCCGCGCCGGCAACGTACCCGCCAGAATGCCCAACTCGTCCGCCCGCCGGGTCGCCT
Organism: Micromonospora sp. NPDC049374; assembly: GCF_040677165.1. Taxonomy (NCBI): domain Bacteria; kingdom Bacillati; phylum Actinomycetota; class Actinomycetes; order Micromonosporales; family Micromonosporaceae; genus Micromonospora; species Micromonospora sp. NPDC049374. The sequence goes on from NZ_JBFAQH010000005.1 coordinate 356,894, forward strand.
CCTCCAACGCGGCCTGACGCCCCTGCTCACCCGAACGCAACTGCCGCTGGCTCTCCTCCAACGCGGCGATGTCCTGCCGCAACCGGATCTCCCGCGCCTCCAGGTCGTACAGGATCCGAACCAGGTCCTCCTGCCGCGCCGCCGCCAACGACGAATCCGTCGAGGTCATCTTCAACTGCACCGCCAGGGTGAAACCCAACAACCCCAGCAGCACACCGATCATCACCGCCGCCGAACTGAACCGCCGCCACGGCGACACCACCGCAGCCGACTCCGCCGCGGCAACCCCCTCGGCGGGCTCCGCCTCGTCCGGCGCGGCCGACGGATCCTCTTCGTCCCCCGCCGGGCGCCCCTGCGGCGACAACGGACTCAACTCGTCCGGATCCGGTGCCTCCGGCCGCGGATCCGGCTCCCCCGCCGGGCCATCCGGCCGCGCCGGCTCCGCCGGCTGCGGCCACCCCGTACCCGTCTGCGTGTGCTCGTCACTCACGCCACAAACCTACGCCCGGAACAGGTGCCGACGGATCGCCGCCACGTTGCCGAAGATACGAACCCCCAACACGACCACCACACCGGTGGACAACTGACCGCCCACCCCCAACTGGTCACCCAGATACACGATCAACGCAGCCACCAGCACGTTCGAGATGAACGACACCACGAACTGCTTGTCGTCGAAGATGCGGTCCAGCTTCGCCCGAACCCCACCGAACACCGCGTCCAACGCGGCCACCACCGCGATCGGCAGGTACGGCTGCAACGCCGCCGGCACCGTGGGATCAAGCCACAGCCCGAGCAGCACACCGGCCAACAGGGCCAGCACCGCGATCATCGACCACCTCCGGAGGGACTGGGGGACGTACCCGAGCCGGACGACTCGTCACCACCCGACGACGACACACTCGGACTCACCGCGGGCTCCGCGTAGCGTAGCCGCGGCTCCGGAGCAGCCGGCAGCGTGAGGTCATCGGCGTCCCGCACCGCGAACGACAACCCCGTCACCTTCGCCACCTGACGCATCGTCAACGCGCTGCCGCTGGCCTCGTACCGCTCGCGCATGCCACCCGGCCCGATCGCGCTCACCTCGTACGGCCCCGTCACCGGACGGAAGTCCACCAGGATCGCCTGACCCGCGGAACGGATCGTCGACGTCGACGTCAACCGCTGCCCATTGATCGCGATCGCCTCGGCGCCGGCACCCCACAGATCGTTCGCCACGCTCTGCAGATCGAGATAGATCACCTGGGCGGGACCGGCCTCGGCGCCGCCGAGCGAATCCTGACCACCCGGCGCGTCCGCCAACTCCACCACCACACCGTCACCGCGCACCCGCCCCAGGCCGGTACTCGCCTCCAGCTCCCGCAACCGGGCCGCGCGGGAACCACCCAACGCGGCCTCCCGCTGCCGGTTGACCTCCTCGCGCAGCTCCTCGGCCCGCATCGACAGGGCGTCGGTCTCACCCTGCCGCTGCTTTATCTGCGCCACCAGGCCGGAACGGGCCTGCGCACGCCCCGGCTCCTCGGCCATGGTCTGCCGGTAGGCCACCGCGAACAGGAAACCGAGCAGCACGATCACCACCAGGCCGACCGGCCCCACCGACCAGCCCGACCGCGCCGGCCGACCCGTCCTCGCCCGCTGGGCCGCCGCGTCGGCGTAGCCCGGATCCAACGGGTTGTGGAACAACTCGGTGAGGAAGTCCGGCGTGAAGGCCCTCGGCCCACGCCGGCGCTGACCGGGATCGTCGCTCACGACAGCCCTCCGCCTCGCTGCGGGCCGTCGTGAGGCAGCGGGGCGCTGAGTCGATGATTCGCTCGGGACCGCTCGCTCATGCCGCCGCTCCTTGCCGACCGCGTACCGCCCGCACCAACTGCCGGGCCTGGACCACGTACAGCGCGCCAGCGACCCAGTAGAGCACCAGACCCCACCACGCCAACGCCCAGCCGATCGCGCCGGCGACCGCCGCGGCCGTCGGCACCACCGCGGCCAGCAGCAGGATCGGGAAGGCGGCCAGCAGCAGGAAGGTGGCCGTCTTACCGACGTAATGCACCGGCGGCGGCCCGTAGCCGTGCCGCCGCAGCACCCCGAGCGAGCCCAGCAGCAGCACCTCCCGAGCCAGTAGCGCGGCGGTGAACTGCCAGGGCACTACGTCACGGGCGGTGAACGCGACCAGGGTGGCGAGGATGTAGAGCCGGTCGGCGAGCGGGTCGAGCAGCTCACCCAGCCGGCTGACCTGCCCGAGCCGCCGGGCGATCCAGCCGTCCACCCAGTCGCTGGTGCCCCCGACAGCCAACACCACGATCGCGGCGGCGTCGGCGCGAGCCACCAGGAACAGGAAAAGGAACAGGGGAACACCCAGCAGGCGGACGAAGCTGATCAGGTTCGGCCAGGTGAGCACCCGATCGGCGGGTCCCCGGCCATCGCCGTCGCGGGCCTGCGGTTGCTCCGCCCGAGCCGCCCGACCCGACACCGAACCTCCTCCGCGACGCGCTCGGGCACTGCGGCCCTGGTCCGCCGTGCGGCGTCGTACGCGTGTCCAGCCGGCTGGTGCCGGCGCCCCCTGTGATCCCCTGCGGGATCCGTCCCCTGACCCGCCGTCCACCGTCGATGATCACGGGCCGGTCGAATGCGCTGCCACTATAGCGGGCCGCTGTCGCGCTCTTGCTGTCCAGCGGGCTCGCGCCGGCCACTGGCTGGTGTGAGTGTGACGGGTGTCACCATGCGTAGCGCATCCTAGGATACTAGTCGGAGGGGCGTCGGGCACCGCCGACGGGCGCGTTCACGGTCGTGGCCATCGTCGCCGCCTGCCCGAACGCCGCCAACGCCCACAACAGATCCTGCTGCCCCCGGGCCGGCATCCGTTCGAGTACTGCCCGCACCGCCTCGTGCCGGCGGGAACGCACCTCTGCCAACAGGACCTCGGCGGCCGCGGTCGGGGCCAGGCGCACCTCCCGACGGTCCCGCGGGTCGGCCGTTCGGCGCACCAACCCGATCGCCTCCAGCCGGTCACAGAGCCGGCTGGCCGAGGAGGGGACCACGTCCAGCAACTCGGCCAGTCCGTTGACGTTGATCTCCGAACGGATGCTCAGCAGGGACAGCACCCGCAACTGGGTCGGCGACACCGCGAGCCGGTGCCGGGAAACGGCCGAGTCGAGCACGCCCACCAGCGCCTCGGCCGCCGCGTCGATCGCCGCGGTGAGATCCGGTCGCTCCACCCGATGTCCCCTGCGATTGCCCCGCTGGTCCCGCACCGATCCGCCGGACGGGCGGGTCAACCCTGTTCCCGGCCGACCGAGCCGCGCCAGTCCAGGCAGACGACGACCGCGTCGTCGCGCAGATCGGTGTCCGCGTGGAAGGTCTGCAACTCGCGCATCACCGTACCAACGGCCTCGGTCGGCGGCTGCAACCGCGTGGCCCGCATCGCCCGGGCCATCGCCCGCTCACCGTACGTCTCCCGGCCGCTGGGATCGGCCGCCCACACCCCGTCGGAGACGATGAACAACCGGTCCCCCGGGTCGAGGTCGAACTCCTGCAGGTCATACCGGGTCTCGCCGAACATCCCCAGCGGTAGCTGCTGCTCGAGGGTGACCCGGGACACGGCACCACCCCGCACCCGGACCAGATGCGGTGAGCCGGCGTCCACCGCCCGCACCCGCCCGGTGACACAGTCCAGTTCGAGCAGCAACGTCGCCACGTGCCGGTGGCCCCGATGCTGGTGGTAGACCGTGTCGGAGGCCAGCTCGGCCTGTTCCACCAGACCGCCGCCGGAGCGGCGGGCGTTACGCATGGCGTTGACCGTCACCGCCGTCAACAGGGCGGCGGCGAGCCCGATGCCGTCGCCGTTGAGCACGGTGACGGTCAACCGGCCGTCGTCCAGGGACCAGTCGAAGTGGTCACCACCCACCGTGTACGCCGGTTCGAGCTGACCCGCCAGTTGGAAGGAGTCATGGCTGACACTGCGCCCCGGCAGCAGTTCCCACTGCAACTCGGCGGCCATGCTCAGCCGCTCCCGCCGCCGGGCCCGCCGGTAGCGGTCAGTTTCCCGGTCGGCCGCCCGCAGCGCCAGGGCCATGTCCCCGGCGATGTCGACCGCCGCGCGCACCACCGACTCCGTCGGTTCGCCAATCAACTCGACCATGAGCACGCCCAGCCGCTCGCCCCACACCGACAGCGGAACGTAGATGCGGCACCGCCCGTCCTCACCGGACTCCCGGACCGGCTGCTGGCTGCTGAAGCAGCGCTGCACCGTACCCTGAACGTCCGGGGTGGCCACAGCGGGCTGGCGCGAGTCGAGCACCGGCCACAGCCCGCTGATCCGGTAGTCGGCGACGAACACGCTGGTGCCTGACGCACCGAGCGCCGCCCGGATGGCCACGTCGGCAGCCTCGACCACGCGGTCGGGCGGGGCCTCGCGCAGGGCGCGGGAGATCCCCGTGGGCGCATCCGCCATGACCATCCTCCGAAAAATACTTGCTCTGGGGCAAGCATCATACGGAGGAGGTTTTGCCCATGGTCACCCGACCGACCGCACGGCGACGGCACCGTGAAAGGCGTCCGGCACCTCCGCCGGCGGACCGTCCGGTCGCCAGTGGGTCACCGGCACGATCCCGTCTTGGGTGGGCTGCCACCGGCCGAGCAACGGAGCGAACGCGGCCGGCGGACGCATCCGGAACGCCGGCCCCATCATCGCCAGCGCCTGCGGATACCCGGCGAGTTCCTCGGTGTCGAAGTCGATCGCCAGGTGGCTGCCCGGCGCCACCGACGCGTACAGCTCGTCCAGGGTGCGGGCGAGGGTGTCGTCGTCGAGGAACGCCGCCAAACCGAGGAAGACCACCCCGACCGGGCGACGACCCCAACCCGGCACGAACCGGTGCAGCAGCGCCGGGTCGACGGTGCCGATGTCGGTGGCGTCGCCGAAGCCGTAACCCGCCCGGTCGCTGCCGGCCAGGATGCGCTGCCCGAGACGGATGGTCACCGGATCCACGTCGGTGTAGAGGACCGTCGCGGTGGGTGCCACCTCGTGCACGTTTCCCATCGTCGGCACCCCGGCGCCGAACACCAGGAATCCGTCCACACCGGTGGCGGCGATCGCCCGTACGGCGCGGCCGAGGAAGGCGCGCAGCGCCCGGAACACCGGAGGACACGGGCCGTACGCCTGCTCGAAGGCGCGGGCGGCGGCCACGTCCACCGGATAGTGGTGCGCCCCGCCGAGCCAGAAATCGATCATCCGTGCGGTACTGGGCTGGTCGGGCTCCACCATCGACGACGCTCCTTCCCCGGGCGTCAGCGTACCGACAGCACGTCGCTCGCCGGTATCGCCCCGCTGGCCAGCGGGGACGGCGATACTGACCCAAACCGGTCCCGACGACGGGCCCAGCACGGGGAGGCGACGGTGAACTCGGCAAGCGGCGCGGCAGTGGTGGTCGGCGTGGACGGCTCCGAGCCCGCCCGCGCCGCGGTACGACTCGCCGCCGCGGCGGCGGCCCGCCGCGACCGCCCGCTGCGGGTGGTACACGCCTTCATCTGGCCGACGCTGCACTCCCCCATCCGGCCGGCCACGGAGAGCGCCCCCGACGGGGGTCTGCGGGCGCAGGCGGAACGGATGGTCGCCGCCGCCGTCGACGAGGCCGAGGCGACCGCGCCCGGGCTACGGGTCACCGGCGAGATCGTCGACGGTGAGGCCACGGCCGTGCTGCTCGCCGAGGCGCCCACCGCGGCGATGGTGGTGCTCGGTGACCGAGGTGGCGGCGGATTCGCCGCGCTGGTGCTCGGCTCGGTCGCGGTGAAGCTGGCCGCGTACGCCGATTGTCCGGTGCTGGTGGCGCGCGGTGCGCAGCACCCCGACGGTGCCGTGGTGGTCGGGGTGGACGGCTCCGAGTCGTCCCGCCAGGCCGTGGAGTTCGCCGTCCAGGAAGCCGCCCTGCGCGGCGCCACGGTGCTCGCCCTGCACGCCTACCGGCATCCGGTGTCCACCGGCCCGGGTCACATGCAGCCGCTGGTGTACGACGAGTCCGAGTTGCGCGCCGACGAGGACCGGGCGGTGGCCGAGTCGATCGCCGGGCTGTCCGAGCGGTACCCGGAGGTGCCGATCACCCGGGAGTCGGTGCGGGGTCGGGCCGCCCGGGTGCTCACCGATGCCTCCCGCCAGGCGCAACTGCTGGTGGTCGGGGGGCAGGGGCGTGGTGAGGTGACCGGGTTGCTGCTGGGTTCGGTGAGCCAGTCACTGCTGCACCACAGCCACTGTCCGGTCGCGGTGGTACGCGGCCCCCGGTGACCGGCCGGCACGGTTGGCGGCGGCCCAGGCGGGTAGACGGGCCGCGTACGCCATCGGCGACGACCAGAGGGGTCACCGACGCCACCGGCGACGACCAAAGAGGAGACAGCGATGCCAGGACCTCGGCCCGGCAGCAACGCCTACGACAAGCAGCGTGCCCGCCTCCGCAACGCCATCGACGGCTCGGGCCGGCGCACGCCGGACCAGAAGGCCGACGAGGCGGCCAACCGGATCCTGCGGGAGGATCGGGGCCGGCGCGGCGTGGTGCGGGGCGAACGCGCCTACGGGCCCAAGGGCAACCGCGAGCCCGGGGACCCGAAGAAGTGAGGGCAGCCGACCTGACCGACGGCCTCATCGCCGGGGCCGTCGGCACCACTGCGCTCAACATCGTCACCTACCTGGACATGACGGCCCGGGCCCGCCCGGCCAGCCAGACGCCGGAGCAGAGCGCCGGGAAGCTGGCCCGCGTCGCCCACCTGTCCCTGGGGCCGGCGCAGCAGGCGGACAACCGGCGCAGCGGCCTGGGTGCCCTGCTGGGCTACGGGCTCGGCGCAGCCGCGACGGTCGGCTTCGCGCTGCTGGCGCGGGGTCGCCGACAGCCGCTGCTGCGGGCGGCCACCCTGCTCGGCGGGGGCCTGATGACGCTGTCGGACGGATCGCTGACCCTGCTCGGCGTCACCGACCCGCGTACCTGGCGGCGCGTCGACTGGGTCGCCGACCTCGTTCCACACCTCACCTTCGGGCTGACGGCCGCAGCCACCTGGAACCGGCTGCGGCCGTCGAGGTAGGGAATCGGTCAGCGGTCGCTGTCGTCCTCGGCCACCGGCTGACCGCTGGGCCCGTACGGTGACACCTGGCCGTGCGGCACCGGGCGGCCGGTGTCCCCCGGCGACGAGCCACGGTTACGGGGGTGACCCGCCGGATCAGGGCCCTTGTTGTCCTGGCTGGTCTCGCCGAGGGCGTTGCGCCGGAGTTCCTGCTGCTGCGGGTTCGTCACGGTCGTCTCCCTTCGCCGGTACGCGGCGCGGCGCCGCGTCACCCGCGGCTTACCCGCCCCCGTCGGCGGCATTCCGGCACGGTGACCACGGCGAGGGCTAACCGGGTGGTCGGCGGGTACACCCCGAGGATGGGCGACCAACGGGCGCTGGCGCGGGCCCTGCTGACCCGCCGCACGTACGCCGAGGAGGCCGGCATCGCGCTGGCCGACCGACCGGCGCCGCTGTACCAGTTGCTGGTCCTGGTCACGTTGCTCAGCACTCGCATCAGGGCGCAGGTGGGGGTGGCGGCGGCCCGGGAACTCTTCGCGGCCGGCTACCGCACTCCGCAGGCCATGGAGGCCGCCAGCTGGCAGGAACGGGTCGACGCGCTGGGGCGCGGACACTACCGCCGCTACGACGAGCGGACGGCGACGATGCTCGGCTCCGGCGCCCGGCTCTGCCTGGACCGCTGGCACGGCGACCTGCGGCGGTTGCACCGGGAGGCGGCCGGTGAGCCGGCGCAGCTGCGGCGGCTGCTCACCGAGTTCCCTGGTATCGGGCCCACCGGCGCGGACATCTTCCTGCGTGAGGTGCAGTCGGTCTGGCCGGAGTTGCGCCCGTACGCCGACCGGCGGGCGGTGGCCGGCGCGCGGCGACTCGGTCTGCCGGCCACCACGGACCGGCTGTCCCGGCTCGTCGACGATGTCGATTTCGGCCGGCTCGCCTCGGCGCTGGTCCGGGTCGCCCTCGGCGAGGAGTCGGCCGGGCAGATCAGCCGCGGCGTGGCGGCCCGCTGAGCGCCGTCACTTCGCCGCATCGCCGCCGGGTTTGGTCAGATACCACACCAGCAGCGCCGCCAGCAGCGCCAGCACCACCAGCCCGCCGGAGAGGCCGCGACCTTCCTCCGGGGACCGGCCCGTGGTGCCGAAGTAGATCACGGCGAGGCCGGCGAGCACCGCGACGAACTTGCGGATGCCTCGGTCCTTCACAGCTGGCACCGTACGCACCACGGAACCTCTCTGGCTGGTTTATCCGGATTTATCCCCCCGGTGGGGCACGCTCAGTCGACCTCCAGGTCGTCGAGGGAGATCTTGTGACTCATCAGCCACCGGGCCAGCGCCGACATGCCGAACAGCCACAGCGGCGCGGACTCGGTGGTGCCGTTCGTCGCGTAGACGGCGAACCGCAGGTCCGGCGCGCGGTACGCCTCGATCCGCCACCGGTGCTGCCGGTCCCGCCAGACCGCGGAGGGATCCATGCCGTCACGGTAGGTGCCCGGCTGCGCCGCCGGCCGACGATGGGCTCAATCCACCACCACCCGGGCATCGTCGGGTAGCCGCCGGGTCAGTCCCTGCCGGTCCAGCAACTCCAGCAGTGGCACCGCCACCCGCCGGGTCGTGTCGAGGGCCTGCCGGGCGGCACTGAGGGTGAACGGCTGCGGCAGCCCGGTCAGCACCCGCACCGCCTGCTGCGGTGCGCCCGGCAGCAGCAGCACGTTGCCGGTCAGCCGCAGCAGCGCCCCGGCCCGCACCGCCGCACCGATCTCCCGGGTGCCGAGCCCGACGGCGGCGAGCCGGTCGGCGTCGGGGGCGCGGAACGGATGCGCCGCGTAGTCCTCGCTGACCAGGGCCAGCGCGCGGGCCACCGGCTCGGGCAACCCCGCCGCGCCGGGCGCCACCACCCGACCGGCGATCAGCCGCAGCGGCGGCCGGACCAGGGCTTCGACCAGGGACCGGTCGGGCAGATCGAGGTGTCGACGCAGTTCCTCGACCGGGGCACCCGCCGCCAGCGGATGCGTGCGGGCGTACTCGGCCACGGCCCCGGCGAGCCGGTCGCCCAGCCCCCGCCAATGCTCCGGATCGGCCAGCCAGTCACCCGCCACCGGGGTGTCCGTCACCGGTACGCCCGCCCGGACCAGGTCGCCGACCCGGACCAGGCCCCGCCGACTCAGCTCGCCGGCGAAATCGGGACGGCCGTCCAGGGTGGCCAGCACCGCCGCCCGGGCCGCCGCGGCACCCCGACGCGCCAACCGTGGCGGCAGCACGTCGAGGACGGTGACCCCGCCGGCGACGTACCGGCGGCCCGGATCGCGCAGCAACGCCCGGTCCCCGATCAGCAGCGGCAGCGGACGGCTCAGCCGCAACCGGGCGGTGTCCACGCCCAGTGGGCGGACCCGCACCGGCACCGCGGCCGAACCGACGTGCAGCGTCAGCGTCACCGGCAGCTCGGCCACCGCCACCCCGGCCAGGCGCACGTCGACCAGATCGGTGGGGCGAAACCGCCCCGGGGTGAGCAGGGCGTCGCCGCGGCTGATCCGGTCGCGGGACACGCCCCGCAGATTCACCGCCACCCGGGCCACCGGGACCGCCTCGTCACAGGCGGCACCGAGCCGATGCAGGCCACGGATCCGCACCGGTTCGCCGCTGCCGGCCAACTCCAGCTCGTCACCGACGCGCAGCCGCCCGGCGCCCAACGTGCCGGTGACCACCGTGCCGCTGCCCCGCACCGTGAAACAGCGGTCGACCCAGAACCGGACCGGTCCGTCGGGCACCGGAACCGGCATCCGGTCGGCCAACCGGTCCAGCGCGGCCCGCAGGTCGGGCAGACCGGCACCGGTGACGGCGCTGACCGTGACCGCCTCCACCGCAGCCAGCGCTGTCGCCGCCAGCTCCGACCGGGCCCTGGCCAGAGCCGCAGCCGGATCGGCCAGGTCCGCGCGCGTGACCACCAGCAGGCCGTACCCGACGCCGAGCGCGTCCAGGGCCGCCAGGTGCTCGGCGGACTGCGGCATCCAACCCGCGTCGGCCGCGACCACCACCACAGCGGCCGCCACCGGGCCCACCCCGGCCAGCATGTTCGGCACGAACCGCTCGTGTCCCGGCACGTCGACGAACGCGACGGTACGACCCGACGGCAGCGACGACCAGGCGAACCCGAGGTCGATGGTCATGCCCCGACGGCGTTCCTCCGCCCAGCGGTCCGGTTCCATCCCGGTCAACGCCCGCACCAGCGTGGACTTGCCGTGGTCGACGTGCCCGGCGGTGGCCACCACCAGCATGGTCAGTCGTCTCCCGGCACGGCCAGCACCGCCGCGCGCAGCAACCCGTCGGCCCGCTCCGGCACGCAACGCAGGTCGAGCAGCAGCCGGCCACGGACCACCCGACCCAGCACCGGCAGGTCGCCGGTACGCAGCGGGCCGGCGTACCGCTCGGGCAGGCTCAGCGCCCACGAGTCCAGTTCGACACCGGGTGCACCGCCGCCGCCGACCACCGCCACCGCCGGCACCACCTCCGCCTTGCGGCCGTCGGCGGCGAGCGCGCCGCGCAGCCGTTCGGTTCGCTCGCGCAGCACCGCCGGGTCGGCGTGCAGCGCCCGGCGGGTGGGGGTGCCCGGGGCACCGAGCGTGCCCGCGAGGGCGGCCAGGGTCAGCTTGTCCACCCGCAACGCCCGGGCCAGGGGGTGCCGACGCAGCCGCTCGACCAGGTCGGCGGTGCCGAGCAGCAACCCGGCCTGCGGGCCACCCAGCAGCTTGTCGCCGCTCGCGGTGACCAGCGCCGCCCCGGCACGCAGGGTGCTCGCGGCATCCGGTTCGTCCGGCAGCAGCGGGTCGGGTACCAGCAGCCCGGAGCCGATGTCGGCGACCACCGGCACGCCGAGCCCGGTCAGCCGCCGCACCGGCACCGCCGAGGTGAAACCGGTGACCCGGAAGTTCGACGGGTGCACCTTCAACACGAAGCCGGTACGCGGCCCGACGGCGGCGGCGTAGTCGGCGAGGGTGGTCCGGTTGGTGGTGCCCACCTCCCGCAGCCGGGCACCGGTGCTGGTGAGCAGGTCGGGCAGCCGGAAACCGTCGCCGATCTCCACCAGCTCGCCCCGGCTGACCACGATCTCGGCGTCGGCGGCGAGCGCGGTGGCCGCCAGCACCAGCGCGGCGGCACCGTTGTTGACCACGTGCACCGCCTCGGCGGCCGGTACGGCGGCGGCGAGCGCATCCAACGCGTCCCGCCCACGGCGTGCCCGCCGCCCGGTGCCCAGGTCCAGTTCGACGTCGGTGTACCCGGCGGCGGCGGTCACCGCGGCCACCGCCGCTTCGGAGAGGGCCGCCCGGCCGAGATTGGTGTGCAGCACCACCCCGGTGGCGTTGAGCACGGCCCGCGGCACGGGTGGCGGCAACGCGGCCAACGCGGCGTCGCGTACCTCGGCGGGGTCGATCTCACCCCGGCGGGCCCGTTCCTGTGCCTGCCGCACCGCGCTGCGCACCCGGTCGCGGCCGACCGCGACGGCAGCCGCCACCAACGACGGCTCAGCCAGCAGCGCGTCGGTACGCGGCACCCGGCGTCGCGGGTCGGCGCCGCCGTCGCCCATCGGTTCATCTCCTCGCAGCCTGGCGGAGACGGACGGGAATCGAACCCGCCTGGCCCGGATCCCGGACCACACCGGTTTTGAAGACCGGGAGGGGCACCAGCCGCCTGAACGCCTCCACCGGCCATTGGATCACAGCTCGGCGGCGGGTGTGCGGCCGAGGCGACGTCCCGGGGCTACCGCTCGGGCTCGGCCGCCCGCCGGTCGAGCCGGGCCCGCTGCGGCAGCACCGTGTACTTCGGATCGCGGGCCGAGGCGACACCGGCGTGGAAGACCCCGAAGCGGGTGGCCACCGAGGCGGCCAGCAACGCGGCACCGGAGACCGCCGAGACCAGTCGGCTCCGCCGGCCCAGCACCGCCCCGGCCACCCCGGCGACGGTAAGTGCCCGCCCGGCCCGCAGCAGCCGACCGGCCCGACCCGTCCGGTAGGGCTCACCCAGCAGACCGAGACGAGTCTCCACCCGGTGCGCGCCGAACAGTTCCAGTCCGGCGCCGGCCACCGCCATCCGCCGCGCCGGGCCCGCCTGACCGGGCGGCACGGCGAGCAGGCCCACTCCCGCGCCACTGGCGAGCGCGCTGCCCGCGAAAACGAACGGCAGGTCGGCGTACGCCTCGTGCCAGGACGGCACGGCCGTGTCGGCCAGCAGCACCGCGGTGTACGTGCCCAGGGCCGGCGCGGCCACCGCGGCGGCCAGCCCGGCGGCCCGCCCCACCGGCGGCAACGCCCGACGGGCCAGCCCGAGTGGACCCCGAGTGGGCAGCAGCGGCGCCACCTCGGCGACCGCGGCCAGCCCGGCGGCCGGACCGTACCCGGCGAGAATCCAGGTGCCCACCGACATGGGTGAGGTTGGCTTGGCCACCCGCAGCATGTGGTGGAACCGCTCCGGCCGGCCCAGATCCTTGACCAGCAGGCCGGCGCTGGCGGTGACCGCGGCCAGCGCGGCGACCCGGCCGGCGCGGCGCACCCCGGTGCGCCCGGTGAGCTGCCCACCCGCCGCGAGCAGGGACGAACCGGCGGCCAGTCCGCCGGTGAACAGGTAAGCGGCGATCTCCCACGTCCACACCGGCGGTTTCAGGATCGGCCGGCCGTAGTAGGAGGTGAACTCGGCCGGCGGCACGGCCAGTTCCTCACCGCCCCGGCGACCGGCCCGGAAGCGACGGAAACGGTCGCCGACGGCCGGTCGGTCCGGGTTCACCGCCGACCGCCGAGGAACGCGCCGACGGCCGCCGCCGTCATGGCCAGCGCGGCCAGCCCCGCCCGACGCCACATGGCCGGCAGGTCCCGGGTGGTGACCTGCGGATCCGGCGGCAGGCCGTACACCTCCGGCTCGTCGAGCAGCAGGAAGAACGCGCCGTCGCCGCCGACCCCGTCGTCCGGGTCGTGGCCGTAGAGCCGGGCCTGCGGCTCCCCCCGCTCCCGCAACGTGGCCACCCGCGCGGCGGCCCGTTCCCGCAGTTCGTCGAGCGGGCCGTACTGGATGGACTCGGTCGGGCAGGCCTGCGCGCAGGCCGGGGTCAGCCCCGCGCCGATCCGGTCGTAGCAGAGCGTGCACTTCCACACCCGACCGTCGTCCACCCGCCTGTCGATCACGCCGTACGGGCAGGCCGACACGCAGTAGCCGCATCCGTTGCAGATGTCCTCCTGCACCACCACGGTGCCGAACTCGGTGCGGAACAGCGCCCCGGTCGGGCAGACGTCGAGGCAACCGGCCCGGGTGCAGTGCTTGCACACGTCCGACATCATCAGCCAGCGGAAGTCGCTGCGCCCCTCGGCGCTGCCGGTACGTCCGGGTGGTCCGGCCGCCGGCATGCCGAGGAACTCGGTCATCCGGGCGGCGGCCGACGGTCCGCCGGGCAGCACACCGGGCTCGGTCCCGGTCGGGTTTGTGGTGCCGGCAGACCGGGCGGCGGATGCCGCACTTGCCGGGTCGCCGGTCGGGTTCCCGGCGAACGGCGCCGGGCCGTGACCGCCGGGCCGGGGCTGTTCGACGAAGGCGACGTGCCGCCACGAGTTCGCCGTCAGCGCGCCGGTGTTGTCGTAGGACATGCCGAGCAGGTCCAGCCCGGCGGTGGGTACCCCGTTCCACTCCTTGCAGGCCACCTCGCACGCCTTGCAGCCGATGCAGACGCTGGTGTCGGTGAAGAAGCCCATCCTCGGCGGCGCGTCGACCCAGCCGGCCGCGGTCGCCGGATCGGCCGTACCGGCAGCCGAAACCGGCAACGGCGCGGATGCGGCGGCCCGGTCACCCGGATCGGCCATCAACGGTTCCCCTCTCCGTCTTCGGTGGACCCGGGCCGCACGACCGGCACACCGGGAGTGACCGCCGGCGGTAGGGCACCCGGCACGATGCCGGCCCTGGTGCGGTAATCCTGCACCAGGTCGCGCAACGCCGCCCCGGTGGGCCGGCGACCCGGCCGCACGTCACAGGTGCCGATCTTGCTCTCCTGGATCAGGACGTTCGGGTCCAGGGTGATGCCGAACAGGTCGTTGGCCGAGTCCCCGGTGACCAGCCCCTCGAAGCCGAAGTGGTACGGCAGCCACAACTGGTGGATCACCCGACCGTCCACCGACAGCGGCACCAGCCGGTCGGTGACAAGCACCCGGGCCTCGATCGCCGCGCGGGCGGTGATCAGGTGCGCCCAACCGAGATGGGTCAGCCCGGCCAGTGCCGCCAGCTCCGGGGAGACCTCCACGAACATCTCCGGTTGCAGTTCCGCCAGCGGCGCGACGGTCCGGCTCATCCCGCCCGCGGTGTGGTGCTCGGTGAGCCGGCTGACCGTGAACACGTACGGGAAGACCTCGTCGTGCTGCTGCGGCGGGCTCGGATTCGTCGAGTTCACCGGATGGGCGTACATCTTGCGGGTCGGATTGGCCTGCTGGCCGTAGAGCGGGTTACGCACCGGCGACTCGGCCGGCTCGTAGTGCGTCGGCAGCGGCCCGTCCAGCACCCCGCTGGGCGCGTACAGCCAGCCCTTGCCGTCGGACTGCATGATGAACGGGTCGTCACCGGCCAGCGCCGCCGGACCCGTCGCGCCCTCCGGCGGCCGGTACGACGGCGGTTTCGTCACCTCGAAGTCCGGCACGTCGCGACCGGTCCACCGCCCGGCCTCGGCGTCCCACCACACGTACCGCTTCCGCTCGCTCCACGGGCGGCCCTGCGGGTCGGCGGAGGCCCGGTTGTAGAGCATCCGCCGGTTCGCCGGCCACGCCCAACCCCACTCGGCGGCCACCCAGTCCTGCTCGTGCCCGGGCCGCCGCCGGGCCGCCTGGTTCACGCCGTCGGCGTACACACCGGTGTAGATCCAGCAGCCGATCGCGGTCGTCCCGTCGTCCCGTGCCTCCGTGAACGCCGACAACGGACGGCCACTGAGCGTGTCGTATCCGTTGATCTCCCGCAGCACCGCCTCGGCGTCCGGCTCGGCGTGCCGGCCGTGCGTGGGATAGTCCCAGGTCAGGTCGAGCAGCGCGCGGTCGCGCGGCAGGGTCGAGCCGGCCAGCTTCTCCCGGATCCGGCGCCCCAGGTGGTAGAAGAACCACAGCTCGGAACGGGCGTCGCCGGGCGGGTCGACGGCCTTCTCCCGCCATTGCAGCAGCCGCTGGGTCTGGGTGAACGTGCCCTCCTTCTCCACATGGGAGGCGGCCGGCAGGAAGAACACCTCGGTGGCGCACTGCTCCGGCACGATCTCACCGGTGGCGACCTCGGGACCACGCTGCCAGAACGTCGCGCTTTCGATCATGAACAGGTCGCGGACGACAAGCCAGTCGAGGTTGGCCATGCCCAGCCGCTGGGCCCGGCCGTGCGCCGAGCCGACCGCCGGGTTCTGGCCGAGCAGAAAGTACCCCTTGACCTTGCCGTCGATCATGTTGAGCACCTGCTGGTAGGTGCCGTGATCGCCGGTCAGTCGGGGCAGATGGCCGTAGCAGAAGTCGTTGTCGGGGGTGGCCGCGTCCCCCCAGTACGCCTTCAGCAGGCTGGCGGCGTAGGCGCGGGCACCGCCCCAGAAACCCTTCTGGCTCGGGTGCCGGATGCTGTCCACCCAGGCGTCGAAATCGGGATGCCGGGCGTGGTGCGGCATCGGCAGATAGCCCGGCAGCAGGTTGAACAGGGTCGGAATGTCGGTGGAGCCCTGGATGCTGGCGTGCCCGCGCAGCGCCATCACCCCGCCACCGGGCCGCCCCATGTTGCCCAGCAGCAGTTGGATGATCGCCCCGGTGCGGATGTACTGCACCCCGACGGTGTGCTGGGTCCAGCCGACCGAGTAGATCAGGCAGCCGGTGCGTTCCCGCCCGGAGTTCTCCGTCCAGGCGCGGGCCAACTCCAGGAACTTCTCCCCGGGTACGCCGCAGACCCGTTCCACCATCTCCGGGGTGTAGCGGGCGAAGTGCCGCTTGAGGATCTGGTACACGCAGCGGGGATGTTGCAGCGTCTCGTCCCGCCGCACCTGCTGGGAGACGGGAGCACCGTGCGACTCGTGGCGCAGGCCCGCTGCGGTCTCCCGCTCCTCGCCCGTGTGGCCACTGCCGGAGTCCCGCTCGTGGCCCGCGTACTGCCAGCTGTCCTGCACGTAGCTGGCGGTCGCCGGGTCGAAGCCGGAGAAGAGACCGTCGGCGTCCTCGGCGTCGACGAAGTCGTCACTGACGATCGTCGCGGCGTTGGTGTACGCCAGCACGTACTCCCGGAAATCCAGCCCGTTGCTGAGGATGTGGTTCACCACCGCGCCCAGCAGCGCGATGTCGGTGCCCGCCCGGATCGGCAGGTACGCGTCGGCGACCGCGCTGGTACGGGTGAACCGCGGGTCGACGTGGAAGACCTTGGCCCCGCGCCGCTTCGCCTCCATCACCCACTGGAAGCCCACCGGGTGGGCCTCGGCCATGTTGGAGCCCTGGATGACGATGACATCGGCGTTCGCCACGTCCTGCTGGAAGTCCGTCGCGCCACCGCGACCGAAGCTGGCCCCCAGACCGGGGACGGTGGCGGAGTGTCAAATCCGGGCCTGGTTTTCGATCTGGAGCGCCCCCATCGCGGTGAACAGCTTCTTGATGAGGTAGTTCTCCTCGTTGTCCAGGGTGGCCCCGCCCAGGCTGGCGATCCCCAGCGTGCGGTTCAGCGGCCGACCCTCGGCGTCGACGTCCTCCCACGTGTGGGCACGGGCCGCGAGCACTCGGTCGGCGATCATGTCGAGTGCGG
Organism: Micromonospora sp. NPDC049374; assembly: GCF_040677165.1. NCBI lineage: Bacteria > Bacillati > Actinomycetota > Actinomycetes > Micromonosporales > Micromonosporaceae > Micromonospora > Micromonospora sp. NPDC049374. Next base: position 373,693 of record NZ_JBFAQH010000005.1, read on the forward strand.
TGTCGAGGTCCAGGTCCTCCCACTCGGTGCCGTACGGCCGCCGGTAGCGCACCGTGGTCTGGCGCAGCGGGCTGGTGACCAGGCTCCGGCTGGCGGCGCCCTTCGGGCAGAGCCGGCCCCGGGAGATGGGGCTGTCCGGGTCGCCCTCGATCTGCGTCACCTGGTCGTCGGTGACGAAGACCCGCTGCCCGCAGCCGACGGCACAGTACGGGCAGACGGAACGGGCCACCCGGTCGGCGTCCTGCGTGCGGGCGGTCAGCGCGGCACTGCGGGTCGATTGCGCCGCGGCGCCCCGGCCCAGCGGGTCGGCACCGGTGAGCTGCCGGTAGACCGGCCAGCCCAGCAACCTGTCCCGCAGCCCCACGCTCGACACCTCCGGTCTCGACCTTAGGACAGCGCGCCGGGATCGGCGACCCACCTACCGGAACCACACCACGACGTCGCCCCCGGCCCGAGATCGGGCCGGGGGCGACGAAGGTGCCGGTGTGCAGGTCGCCTCTCGGCGAGTGGCGCGACGCGGCTCCAGCCGAACGGTATTCCGCGAAGGCAATTTAGGTGAGGCCCGGGGACACTGGATCACACCGACACCCGAGTCAACAGGTTACCCGCTCCGCTTCTTCCTACCCCTGCCGTGACCGCCGCCACAGTGGGTCTGGTGGTTTCCGAAGCTGCCGCTGGCCGGCACCCTGGTTGGGTGCCGGCCAGCGGTCTTGTTCCCCCTGTGGAGGAATGTCTTCGGTTGTCAGCTGTTCCAGTGTTGGGTGACGAGGTCGGCGGCCTGCTGTTCCCACTGGGCGTAGTGGTCGGGGTAGGCCGACACCTGCACGGTCTGCGCG
>NZ_JBFAQH010000006.1:0-81076 GCF_040677165.1 Micromonospora sp. NPDC049374
GCTGATGGCGGCCAGATCTTGCATGAGTCACTCGTAGATCACCGACGTCGAACCCTACCGATACCGCATCCTCCCGGAACCGGCCCACCTATAGAAGCGTCGGCGGGAAATGGGGGTGGGTCAGGAGGTTAGGCGGGCGGTGAGGGTGATCTCGGCGCCGGGCGAGAGCAGGCGGGAGATCGGGCAGTTCTGCTTGGCGGTCTCGGCCAGCTTGGCGAACTGCGCCTCGTCGATGCCGGGCACCGAACCGACAGTGTCCAGCTCGATCCGGGTCACGGTCATTCCGGCGTCGGTCTTGTCGAGGTGCACCTTCGCGGTGGTTTCCACCGAGGTGGGCGTGGTGCCGGCGTCGGCGAGCGCCTTGGAGAAGGCCATCGAGAAGCAGCCGGCGTGCGCGGCACCGATCAGTTCCTCGGGGTTGGTGCCCTCACCCTCTTCGAAACGGGACTTGAAGGAGTAGTTCCCCTCCAGCCCGCCCTTGCCGGTGCGGATCGTGCCGGACCCCTCGGTGAGGTTGCCCTGCCAGCGTGCGGAAGCGGTACGGATAGGCATGCACCTGACGCTAGTCCACCGAGGGTCGGCAGGCGACCGACCGCCCCCGGCCGCGCGGTTGTTCCTCGGCGTCGCGACCCGGCTGTGTCATGATGCGACCCGGACCTCGCGGCGCGGCGGACGCGCGGCGTCCCGGCCACCAGGAGAGGGTGAGTGATGACCCACGACCTCCCCATTCCCCGTCAGGACGACCGCTCCGACGGTGCCAGCGTCATCGAGTGGGGTGCGGAGGACGAGTCGCCTGCGGCCGGTCGGTTCCGGCGGGCCTTCGGCGGCCTCGGCCGGGACCAGCGGGTGCCGGTGCTGCTGGCCGGGCTCGGCGCGGTGGCGGCCCTGGCGTCGCTGCTGGGTGAGTGGTCGACGATCACCATTCCCAACGGCGGACCGGACCCGGACACTCCGCTCCAGGTGATCAGCGGCGTCGCCGACATCGGGCTGGGATCGGCGTACCTGGTCGGGCTGCTCGCACTCGGTGCCGCGGTGGCGCTCGCGGTGCGCGGCACGGACTCCGTCCGGGCGAATGCCCGGGTGGCCGGGTTGGCCCTCGCCGCGGGTGTGCTCGCGCTGCTGGCGACGACCGTGGTGTCCCTCGACGACACCCTGCGACGGAGCATGTTCTACAACACGGAGCTGACCTTCGACGTCGAGTACGGCCGCGGGTTGATCGTCGCCTTCGTCGCCGTCGGGTTGTTCGCCGCCGCGCTCGTCCGGACCTCGCCCGGACCGGCCGGATCCCGGCCAGGGTCGGACGGGTCGCGCCGGCGCGGCCGACGACCGTCGGAGGACGCGGAGCCGGAGGGGGAACGCCCACCCGCGGACATAACCGTCACACCGACGGTGCCCTTCGCCCGGGAGGCACCGCCCGACTGATCAACGACCCAGGTCAAGAGGTCACCTCCGGTGTGTCGCCCGTTGGCACCCGATTCGCCTGGAAGCCATGGTTGCGACCGGTTCTGCGAGGTACGGTTGCTGCCCGCCGTCACGCCGGGTCGCCGCTCGACGAGGTGAACGGCTGGTCGCGACGGCGGCGGGCGAAGGAGGAACGATGACCCGCCCGGGCCTGCCCAAGCTGATCGCCACCGACCTCGACGGGACGCTCGTCCGCAGCGACGACACCGTGTCGGCCTTCACCCACGAGGTGCTCGACCGGGTACGCGCCGCCGGCATCCCGGTGGTCGGCGCCACCGGTCGCGGCCCTCGCCTGACCGAACTGACCCGCAACGACATCCGCGCCGCCGACTTCCTCGTCCTGGCCGGTGGCGGTCGGGTGGTCGACCAGAGCGACCCGGAGGGGCCGGTGGTGCTGCGTGACGAGCGCCTCTCCAGCGAGGTGCTGGCCGTCCTGCTTACCGAACTGGAGGCCGCGGTCGGCCCGCTGACGGTCATGGTGGAAGCGTCGGACGAGCACGACGCGCCGCTCTGGGGCGACTACCACCCCGCGTGGCCCTATCAGGACGCGTTCGAGGTGCGCAGCCGCGCCGAGTGCCTCGCCGGTGACGTGATCAAGGCGTTCGCGCGTACCGCCGATCACCACGTGGACGAGCTGCTGGCCGCCGCCCGGGAGATCATCCCGCCACACCTCGCCACCCTCACCCAGGCGGGCCTGGGCTTCATCGAGATCTGCCCACCCGGGGTGGACAAGGCCTCCGGGCTCAGCGTCATCGCGCAGACCCTCGGCGTGGACCCGGCCGACGTGCTGGTCTTCGGTGACATGCCGAACGACCTGCCGATGTTCGCGTGGGCCGGCTGGGGCCGGGTGGCCGTGGCCAACGCCCACCCGAGTCTGCGCGCGGTCGCCGACGAGGTCACCTTGCGCAACGACGACGACGGGGTGGCGGTCTATCTCGACCGGCTACTGTCCCGGTGATGGATTCCACGCCGCACCTGGTCGCCAGCGACATCGACGGGACACTGCTGCGCGACGACCGCACCCTCAGCGCCCGCACCGCCGCCGTACTGGCCCGGATCTCCGCCCAGGGCACGCCGGTCGTCCTCGTCACCGGCCGACCGATCCGCTGGCTCCGGCTGGTGTACGACCAGCTGGCCGAGCCGCTGCCGGCGGTCTGCGCCAACGGTGCGGTGGTCTACGACCCGACCACCGACGAGGTGCTGCGGGCCGACCCGCTGGCACCGGATCTGCTCGCCGAGGTGGTCCAACGCCTGCGTGCCGAGGTGCCCGGGGTGAGCCTGGCCGTGGAGATCGTCGACGGTCGGCAGATGCGTCACGAGGCGCACTACCCGTTGCGGTGGGACGCCGACGACGAGGCGATCCGAGCCGTGCAGACCGCCGAGGAGCTGCTGTCAGCACCGGCGGTGAAGCTGCTGGCGCGGGCCGGTGAGCAGGACCCCGACCGGTTCACCCGGCTGGTCGCCGCCGCCCTCACCGGGCTCGCCGAGGCCACCCACTCATCACACTCCGGGTTGGTGGAGATCTCGGCGGCCGGGGTGACGAAGGCCGCCGGTCTGGCCTGGTACTGCCACCGCATCGGCGTCGCCGCGCCGGACGTGCTGGCCTTCGGTGACATGCCCAACGACCTGCCGATGCTCACCTGGGCGGGGCGGGCGGTGGCGGTCGCCAACGCCCATCCGGAGGTGCTGGCGATCGCCGACGAGGTGGCCCCGGCGAACTCGTCCGACGGCGTGGCCGCGTACCTGGAGAAGGTCTTCGGGGCGGACTGAGCCGCCCCGGATGCGGCGCGACGAGCGCGCCGCACCCGGATGGGCGGGAGGTCAGAGGTACTGGCCGGTGCTGTGCCCTTCACCGCCCGGCTGACCCATGCCGGGCATCCCCGGCAGCATCGGCCCAGCCGGTCCGCTGGGCAGCGCCTGCCGGCCGGAACGCATCTGCTCCAGCTGTACCCGGGCGGCCATCTGTTGCGCGACCAGCGCCGCCTGGATGCCGTGGAACAGCCCTTCCAGCCAGCCGACCAGCTGGGCGTGGGCGATGCGCAGCTCGCCCTCGCTCGGTGCCTGGTCCTCGGAGAACGGCAGCGAGATCCGTTCCAGTTCCTCCCGCAGCTCGGGGGCGAGCCCTTCCTTCAGCTCGACGATCGACCGTTGGTGGATCTCTCGCATCCGGTGCCGGCTGGCGTCGTCCAGAGGAGCGGCCTTGACCTCCTCCAGCAGCTGTTTGATCATGCTGCCGATCCGCATCACCTTGGCCGGCTGTTCGACCAGGCGCGACGGATCCTCGCCGGATGCGTCGTCGGTCTGCACGGTGCCGACGGGCCGGCCGTCCGGTCCGACCACCACCACGGTTCCGGAGTGCCCGGCACCGTCCCGGTCGGGCTCGTCGTTCTGTCCAGCGGAGAGCGCTTCGGTCATGCCCTCCATCTTTACCCAGCGGTACCCGTCAGCGCCCGCCGGCCCGCTGCTCCGGTACCCGCGCGGCACCCACCTCCCGGGTGCCGGTGAACCGCGCTACCGTCGCCCGATGCCCTCCGATCCCCGCGCGGTGCTCACCCGCCCCGCACCCGAACCGGACGCGACCGTCGCCTACGGCGAACACCCGGACCAGATCGCCGACCTGCGTCGCCCGGCCGGCTCCGGGCCGCCCCGGCCGCTGGTGGTGGTGGTACACGGTGGTTTCTGGCGGGCGGAGTACGACCGGCGGCACACCGGGCCGCTGGCGAGCGCCCTGGCCGCGCTCGGGTACCCGGTCGCCCAGTTGGAGTACCGGCGGACCGGTCAGCCCGGCGGCGGCTGGCCCGGCACCCTGACCGATGTGCTGGCGGGAGTCTCCGCGCTGCCCGGGTTGGCCGAGGCCGCGCTGCCGGGGCGGGTCACCTCGACGCCGCCGGTGCTGGTCGGTCACTCGGCCGGCGGGCACCTCGCGTTGTACGCGGCGGCCCACGCACCCGGTGCCGTCGCCGGGGTGCTGGCCCTCGCGCCGGTCGCCGACCTGACCGAGGCGTACCGGCTGGATCTAGACGCCGGTGCCGTGGCCGCGCTGCTCGGCGGCGGACCGGCCGACGTGCCGGAGCGGTACGCGACCACGGATCCACGGTCGCTGGTCCCCCTGCGACCACGCACGGTAGTGATACACGGCACGCTGGATCAGCAGGTGCCCATCGACCTGTCTCGAAATTATGTGGCTGCCGCCCGCGCCGCGGGCGCCGATATTCGCCTGATTGAGCTGCCAGATTGCGAGCATTTCGGTCTTATCGCCCCTGACTCGTCGGCATGGCCGGAGGTTACCGGCGCGTTGCGGTCTCTGCACGAAGATCATTAGCCATTGACGCAGCGTCGCCGAGCAGGTAGAACGCCGAAGGGGCGGATGCGCCCGGCAACACATTCGAAGGGAACCCGGTGTCGCAGATGAACCGCAGGCGGGCACTCCAGCTGCTGGCCGCGCTCGGTACGGGCGGACTCGTCGCCGCGTGCGGCTCCGACGCCGAGCCGGAGGTCACCAGCACAGAGAGCCCGATCAAGATCGGGCTCATCGCGCCACAGTCGGGTGCGAGCAAGGCCGTCGGCGACGAACTCAGCAACGGCTTCCAGCTGTACCTGGACCTCAACGACGGGCGACTCGGCGGCCACCCGGTCGACGTGATCACGGCCGACGAGGGTGACAACGTCAAGTCCGGGCAGGCCGCCGTCGAGGGACTGCTCAAGCAGGGTGTGCTCGCCCTGACCGGAGTCGCCAGTTCGTCGGTCATGTTCGGCATCAAGGACATCGTGGAACAGGCCCGGGTTCCGTTGATCGGCTCCAACGCCTCGCCTGCGAACCTGCAGAGCGTCGTCTACATCTGGCGTACGTCGTACGTGCTCGACGAGGCGGGCCGGGCGCTCGGCCGCTACCTGAAGGACGAGCTCGCGGCCTCCGACCGGATCGCGACGATCCTGCCGGAAGGGGTCGTCGGGGTCGAGGATGTGCTCCGTGGCTTCCGTGAGGAGTTCGGCGCGTCCGACCCGCGGCTCGCCTCCGAGGTGGTCTGGACCTCCGGCAGCAGCAGCCCCAGCCGGACCGCCTACGTCTCGGACATCAACCGCGCGCTGGCGGGCAACCCGTCGGTCGTCTTCTGCTTCTACTCCGGCACGGCGGCCGTGGAGTTCATCATGCAACTGCGCGACGCCGGTTTCCGGGGTCGGATCTACGCCCCCGGTTTCCTCACCGAGGGTTCGGTACTGGAGGACATCCGGCCGGCGCGCGACGCGCTCGGCATCCGCACCGCCCTGAACTACTCCGCCGACCTGAACAACGCGGCCAACCGCCGGTTCGCCTCGGCGTACCGCAAGAAGCACAACTCCTCCCCGACCACGTACGCGATGGCCTCGTACGACGCGGCCAAGGTGCTCGACCAGGCGATCCGTCTCGCCGGCGCGGCACCCACCCCGCAGCAGGTAAACCTCGCGCTCGGCCGGATCGGGCAGATCGACAGCCCGCGCGGTGCCTGGCAGTTCAACCAGCCGCGTACGCCGCAGCAGAAGTGGTACCTGCGCGAGGTGCAGCGCGACGGCCAGGTGGTGTCGAACGTGCTGGTCAACGAGTTGGCCACGCTCGGCTGACCAGGTCGAAGACAGCGCCGGGCCGTCCCCGGCCAGGGGGCGGCCCTGCTGCTTGACCTGCGCTCAGTACCGCAGTTCGGCAATGCAGCACTTCACGCTGCCGCCGCCTTTCTTCAGCTCGGCCAGCTCCACCGGCACCGGGGTGTAGCCGGCCACCTTCAGCCGACCGGCGAGCCGGGTGGCCTCGCTGTTGAGCACCACGTTGGCGCCGTCGCCGACCAGGTTCAGCCCGAAGGCGAGGGCATCCTCGTCGTCCGCCAGCACCGCGTCCGGGAAAAGCTGGCTGAGCACCCGTTGACTGGCCGCGGAGAAGGCACCGGGGTAGTAGGCGATGTTGCTGTCGTCGATCGAGGCGAGCGCCACGTCCAGGTGGTAGAAGCGCGGGTCGACCAGCCGCAGTGAGATGACCGGCCGGCCGAGCGCCTCCTGCGCCTCGGCGTGCGCCGGCAACTCGGTACGGAAGCCGTGCCCGGCCAGGATCAGCCCGCCGTGCGCCTCCGGCAGGTACGCGAAGTCGCCCTCGCCCTCGTTGGTCTCGTTAGGCGCGATGAACCGCCAGCCCTGCGACTCGTAGAAGGCCCGGTGCGTGGCCGCCTCGGCGGCCCGCTGCTGGTGCTTGAACTGCGCCCCGTAGACCGTGCCGTCGACCATGAACGCGCCGTTGGCCGCGTAGACCATGTCGGGCAGACCGGGCTCGGGTTCCAGCAGGTGCACCTCGTGGCCGAGGCCGACCAGGGTCTCCCGCAGGCGGTCCCACTGCTTGACCGCCAGCTCCGCGTCGACCGGGGCGGTCACGTCCATCCACGGATTGATCGCGTACTCGACCGCGAAGTGCTCGGGGGAGCACATGAGATATGTCCGCTTTCGCGGCACTCGCTGCTGGTTCACGGTGACCAAGGGTAGGTACGGTAGAACTTTGGTAACAGCCGCAAACATTGCTTCCCAGAGGCGGAACATTGCAGATCGACGCCGTTGACCAGCGAATCATTGCGCTGCTCGTTGCCGACGCCCGTGCCTCGTACGCCGACATCGGCACCCGCGTGTCGCTCTCCGCTCCGGCGGTCAAGCGGCGGGTCGATCGACTGCGGTCCGCCGGGGTGATCCGGGGATTCACGGCCATCGTGGACCCGGCCTCGGTCGGCTGGACCACCGAGGCCTTCGTGGAGCTGTTCTGCGCCGGCCGGACCACCCCGGCCCAGATCGGCGCCGCCGTGCGTCGCCATCCCGAGGTGGTGGGTGCGTACACGGTCTCCGGTGAGGCCGACGCTCTGGTGCACCTGCGCGCCGCCGACATCGCACACCTGGAGGAGGCGCTGGAGCGGCTGCGGGCCGAGACGTTCGTGACCTCCAGCCGCAGCACCATCGTGCTCTCCCGGCTGGTCGAGTCCCCGGGCGTCGGCCCCTCCACCGGCTGAAGCCGTAACAGTCGGCTCCGGCTGGAACCGAACGCGGAGTCACCACGTCGAACCGGCCATGAAACGGGGCACCAAGGTCGCCACGACCGGCGGTTCGCTTGTCGTACTCGCTCTGCTCGCCGGCAGCATGGCCGTGTCACAACCCCCGCCGACCGCGCCCGGTCCCACCGGAGCACCGATGGTGCCGGTCGGGCTGGTCTCCTTCGATTCCTGCGCCGACGCCCTCACGGAGCTGCGGGCGGCGGCCACCGCATCGGTCGGCCCGTACGGTCTCGCCGGCGACGAGGAGCTGACGGCGGCCCTCGGCGGCGCGGAGTCGATGGCCCGTACCTTCGCCGGGGCGCCGGGCGACGCCGCCGGCCCGGACGCCGGGGCAAATTACTCGACGACCAACAACCACGAGGCCGGCGCGGACGAACCCGACCTGGTGAAGACCGACGGCCGACGGATCGTCACGGTCACCGGCGGCGTGCTGCGGGTGGTCGATCCGGTCAGCCGCCGCGTCACCGGGCGGCTCGACCTGGCCGGCGGCCGGGAGGAGTTGCGCTGGCAGGAGAACCGGCTGCTGCTGCTCGGCGACCGCGCGCTGGTACTCGCCGAGGACCCGCCGCGTCCGGCCGACGCCCTCCGCTCGATCAGCCGTCCCGGTGGGACCCGCCTACTGCTGATCGACCTGACCGGCCGTCCCCTGGTGCTCGGCACGTACCGCATCCAGGGCAGCACGGTCGACGCCCGGTTGACCGGTGACTGGGCCCGGGTGGCGGTCCGGGCGCCGGCCCGACTGGAGTTTCCGCTGGCGTCCGAGGGCACCGACCAGGTCCGCACCAAACGCAACCGCAAGGTGATCGCAGAGGCCGGTGTCGAGGCATGGCTGCCGGAGTACGAGTGGACCGCCGGACCGGAGCGGCACACCGGTCGGATCGGCTGCGACCGGCTCAGCCGGCCCGACCGGATGACCGGCGCGGCCACCCTCACCGTGCTCAGCTTCGATCTCACCAGCGACCGGCTGGGCGACGGGGACCCGGTCTCGGTGGCCGCCGACGCCGACACCGTCTACGGCACGGCGACCAGCCTGTACCTGGCGGGTCAGCGTCCGGCACCGGTCACCGGCCTGCCCCGCTGGCGGCCGTCGCCGGCCGAGCCGATCACCGACATCTACCAGTTCGACACCGCCGCGCCGGGGCGGCCCCGCTTCCTGGCCGCCGGCTCGGTGCCCGGCCGGTTGATCAACCAGTACGCGCTCTCCGACTGGGCCGGGCACCTGCGGGTGGCCACCACCACCGGCGAATTCCGGGATGACGGCACCGCCTCCGAGTCGGCGGTTCGGGTGCTGCGTCGCGACGACGGGGCGCTGGTACCGGTCGGCGTGGTCGGCGGCCTCGGGCGAGGTGAACGCATCTACTCGGTGCGCTACCTCGGGCCGGTCGCGTACGTCGTGACCTTCCGGCAGACCGACCCGCTCTACGCGCTGGACCTCGCCGATCCGACCGCGCCCAGGGTCACCGGCGAACTGAAGATCACCGGCTACTCCGCGTACCTGCATCCGCTGCCCGAGGAACGCCTGCTCGGTGTCGGTCAGGAGGCCGACCGCCAGGGACGGACCAAGGGCGTACAGGTGTCGCTCTTCGACGTCCGTGACCCCGGCCGGCCGGACCGGCTCGACCAGTGGCACCTGCCCGGCGGGTGGTCCCACGCCGAGCACGACCCGCACGCCTTCCTGTACCGCCCGGACACCGGCCTGGTCGCGTTGCCCGTCGACGCCGGTGTCCGGCTGTTACGCATCAGCGACGACACCATCAGCGAGATCGGCGAGGTGACCCACCCGGTCGGGAGCGACCACGGACGACGGCAGTGGGGACCACCGGTCCGGCGGTCGCTGATGGTCGGCGACGTGCTCTGGACGGTCTCCGAGGCGGGCCTGCGCGCCACCGACCCGGCCTCGGCCCGGAGCCTGGCCTGGATCGCCGCAACCTGAACCTTCCTCCCCGCGGGTGGGGCCCGGTTTCTCGGGGTTTCCGGGCCCCACCCGCCTTGACCTCAACCACGCTTCAAGTGATCGACTCGGCGGGAAGCGGCGGTGAGGGGGAGACATGCGCGCGGTGTGGATCCACGAGTTCGGCGGGCCGGAGAAGCTGGTGCCCGGTACCGCACCCGATCCCGTACCCGGGCCGGGACAGGTGCTGATCGACGTGGTGCACGCGAACATCACCTTTGTGGAAACCCAGTTCCGGGCGACCGGCTTCGGTCCGTCCGGCGCAACCCTGCCGGTGATCCCGGGCAACGGCGTCGGCGGTCTGATCAGCGGCGTCGGGCCGGGCGTCGACCCGGTACTGGTCGACAAACGGGTGGTCAGCGGCACCGGCGGCTCCGGTGCGTACGCCGAGCGGGTCGTCGTCGACGCGACGCTGCCGGTGGCGGTACCGGACGGGATGCCGCTCGACCGGGCGGTGGCCCTGCTCGCCGATGGACGTACCGCGTTGATGCTGGCGGAGGCGGCCGGTCTCCGGCCCGGCGACCGGGTGTTGGTCGAGGCCGCCGCCGGTGGGGTCGGCAGCCTGCTCGTCCAGCTCGCGGCCGGTGCCGGAGCACGGGTGGTCGGGCTCGCCGGCGGTACGGGCAAGGTCGCCCTGCTACCTCGGATGGGCACCGAGATCGCCGTGGACTACCGGGAGCCGGACTGGGTCGGGCGGGTACGGTCGGCGATCGGTGCCGTCGACGTGGTCTTCGACGGGGTCGGTGGCACGATCGGGCGGGACGCGTTCGAGCTGCTCGACCGCGGTGGTCGGATGCTCAGCTTCGGGCTGGCCAGCGGCGAGTGGGCGGGCATCGGCGCAGAGTCCGCCGCCGAGCGGGGCGTGACCCTGATCCAGCCGACGCCGACACCCGCCCAGCTGCGGGCGTACACCGAGCGGGCGTTGGCGGAGGGTGCGGCCGGGCGGTTGCGCGCCGTGATCGGCCAGCGCTTCCCGTTGGCACGGGCGGGCGAGGCGCATGCGGCGATCGAGGCCCGCTCGACGGTCGGTAAGACCCTGCTCGACGTGCGCTGACCACCTTCAGAGGTACATGCCGGTGCGATGCTCGCCGCGTCCCGACTTGTCACCCTCGCCGAAGAACCGCTTGCCGCCGAACTCCCCGTGCAGGCGGTCGTCCAGCTCGTCCGCGAGCCCGGTCATCACCTGCACCGCCAGCATCAGGTGGGTCGGCTGGAAGTTGCGACCGAAGACCGGGATCGACGCCCACACGGTGTCGTCGGCACAGTAGAGCCGGCCGATCGGCATCCGGTTGGTCAGCTCGGAGAGCTTGACGTACAGCCGCTCGGTCGGCTCGACCTCGGTCAGCACCGGAGAGAAGACGTCGACAAGCGGCGGATTGTCCCGCACCCGGACGAAGACCATCGCCGAGCCGGCCCGGATGTTGATGTCACCGTCGGAGTCGACCTGAAGCCGGTCGGAGTCCGACTTGAGCATGGTCGACACGACCGTGCGGACCCGCTCGGCCAGATCCAGCACCTCGGTGTCGGCATCGGTCTCGTCGGTTGCGGCCAGCGCCTTCTCCAGCTCGGTGCCGATCTCCCGGGCCAGGTTCGCCTCGCTGCGGGCGGTCCCCAGTGCCGCTCCGGGGATCGGTTCACCCTTGCCGTCCTCGATCGCGTAGACCAGGAAAGCCGGATGTGGGGCGCCGTAGATGTCGCGCAGGGTGCGGGAGAGCAGCGCGGCCAGCCGGGTGGCCTCGTCCGCCGCGGAATCCAACCCGAACTGGTCCCCCGAACCGTCCACCACGCCCGGCGGTGACCAGCCCAACGCCACCATGTCGGCGACCGCCGCACGGTCCAGCCGGTAGCCCGGTGGCAGAGTGGCGTTGCCCACCGCCCGGGCGGCGAACCGCCCGTCGCTTCGCACCTCGACATAGACGGAGTAGACGGCGTCATCGGTGCCGGAGGCGGTCGGATCGAGGGTCAACGCCACCTCCGCGCCCGGCGGCAGCGTGGACAGCCGCTCCGCCAGCGCCCGGGCGAACTCCCGCCACGCCTGGGTCACCTTCGCCCGCAGGTCGGCCGTGCTCGGCTCGTCGAGCAGGATCGACTCGTGGTGCACCGGCGTGCCGGGCGGTGCCGAGGGGTGGTCAGCCGTCATGATCGCCTCCGTCCGTTCCGGTCACCCTACCCAGCAGGCTGCCGGCACGGATCAGCGCGGACCGTGATCGGACAGCGCTCCGGGCGTCAGCCGTGGTCGGGTCCGGCCGGGTCGGCCCGGGGGTGCGGATCGCCGCCCAGTTCCACCGGCCAGGTGGCGGCCAACCCGGCGAGCCGGGCCCCGGCCACGGCCGGATCCGCGCCACGTCCGACAGCCAGACCGAGCAGGTACGCGGTGACCGGCGCACCGGGCCGCAGCACCTGGTGAGCCACGTCCCGGGCCAGATCCAGCACGGTCGGCACCGGCACCTGTGTCGGGTCGAGACCCAGCTCCGCACAGGCGGCCGTGACCCAGTCGTCCAACACCGTCATCGCGTCCACTCCTCCGCCCGGCGTAGGTCATGCTCAGTGTCGCAGTCGAACCAGGGCTCCGGGCCGTCACCGTGCCACGTCACCTCGCACACCATCAGGTCGGCGAGCAACTCCCGCAGCGGCGCTCCGGCCACGTCACCGCCGCGCCGAACGGTGAGTCGATCCAGAGCGGCCCGCAGGGCGCCCGGCCGCCACACCCCACACAGCGTCTGCCGCTGCCCCGACCGGTCGACGTAACAGGCCCCGTCGAAAACCGCCGCCCCGGTACCCGGCGTCCCGGTGCGCGGCGTCCCCAGGTCCGATGTCCCGGTGCGCGGCGTTCCGATGCTCAGCGGCCCGGGGCTCAGCGTTCCGGTACTCGGCGTGCCGGTACTCGGCGTGCCGGCGTCGTCTGGGCGGTCGACGTCGATGCGGTGCAGACGGCTCAGCAGGTCGCCGACGGCGGGCCGGGTCAGCAGGGGCAGGTCGGCGGCGAGCAGGGCGACGGCGGGTACCTCGGTGTCGAGCAGGGCCAGCCCGGCCGCGACGGCGGCCACCGGCCCGCCGCCCGCCGGCACCTCCCGGGTCAGCCGCACTCCGGCGATCGCCGGCCCGGGGCCGACCAGGATTCGGGGCGACGCATCGGCCACCGCGGTCAGCACCCGCTCACGCATCGGCACCCCGCCGACCGCCAACACCGGCTTGTCCCGCCCACCCATCCGGCGTCCGGCACCACCCGCGAGCACCACCGCCGCGTACGCCGTCATGGCGCCACGGTAGCCGCCCGCACCACCTTGAGAACCACAGCGCCGGGCAGTCATTGGTGGCCGGCCCCCGGGCGGCGCAGGGCGGATCCCTGGCGGCAGCAGGAGGGGTGGGCGGAGGCACCCGTCCGGGGTCGCGCTCGGGGCGGCGGCAGGACGTCCGGCGCTGCGGGGCAGGATGGACGACGTGGGACGGGCTTCGGATCGGCGTGGTGTGGTGCGAGTGGATCTGGACGCGGCTGAGACCGGCCGGCGTCGGGTCCGGCGGCCGGACACGCTCGCCGCCGAGGAGCCGTTGGAGATGCGGGTCGGCCGGGCGGGGCCGGGGCGGCGTCCTCCGCTGGCCGTCACCATGCGTACCCCGGGGGCCGACCTCGACCTGGCCATCGGCTTCCTGTTCAACGAGGGGCTGATCCGCTCCGCGGACGACGTGTCCACCGCGCAGTTGTGTGCCGGCACCGACACCCCGAACACCTACAACGTGGTCGATGTGACCCTGGCTCCCGGCGTACCGGACCCGGTCACCGACCCGACCCGGCACTTCCACACCACAAGCGCCTGCGGGGTGTGCGGCAAGGCGAGCATCGATGCGGTTCGTACCCGGTCACTCTTCGACGTCAGCGACGACCCGCTCAGCGTGCCGGCGGAGTTGTTGGCGGAGTTGCCGCAGCGGCTGCGGGCCGGGCAGCGGGGCTTCGACCGCACCGGCGGACTGCACGCGGCGGGCCTGTTCGCCGCGGACGGTGAACTGGTGGTGCTGCGTGAGGACGTGGGTCGGCACAACGCGGTCGACAAGGTGGTGGGCTGGGCGGTACGCGAACGCCGGCTGCCGCTGAGCGGTCACGTGCTGCTCGTGTCGGGTCGGGCCAGTTTCGAGTTGACCCAGAAGGCATGGATGGCGGGTGTGCCGCTGCTCGCCGCGGTTTCGGCGCCGAGCACGCTCGCGGTCGACGTGGCCACCGAGGCGGGAATGACCCTGGTCGGGTTCCTACGGGAACGGACGATGAACGTCTACACCGGCGGGCATCGGGTCGTCGCCTGACCGGCCTCGGCTGACCGTCAGCGGCGGGACAGCATCTCGAACAGCTCCAGCCGGGCCGCGGCGTCGCGGGCGATCAGGAAGCCGGCGATGCCCAGCACCCAGCCGAGCATGCTGCCGGAGGTGCGGACGATCCAGGCGTTGAGCCGGGCGAGCACCGGCTCCACCCAACTCGGCCAGGCCACCCGCGCACCCAGCAACAGCATCGCCGGCAACACCATGACCAGGCAGTAGCCGACGAGCAGCGCCACGCTGGTGGACACGGCCAGGCCGGAGGTGGTGAGCAGACCCAGAGCGCCGAGGTACGGCAGCATCGTCGCCACCTCGGCCAGCGCGGCGAACAGCGCCAGCCCCACCAGCCAACGCGACGACGAGTCACCGGCGGTCACCCGGTCCCGCCAGCGCAGCACCCGACCCATACCGGCACCACGCTTGCCGTCGTAACGGAAGCTCAGCACGAACAGACCGACCCCGAGCACCAACTGACCCCAGAGCACCGGCCGGTTGTCCAGCGCACCGCCCAGCAGCTCGGCCAGCCCGCTGCCACCGAAGTACAGCAGCAGGCCGACCACGAAGTAGAAGCCGGCGATGGTGCCGAGGTAGATCATCACCCGCCGGACGCTCACCGGCCCCGAAGCGAGCAGCAGCCACACCGGGATGAACAGGGTGCCGATGCTGGTGCTGTCCATCAGCGCCAGGCCGATGAGGGACAGCAGCAGGGCAACGCTCATGCCGTACCAGCGGCAAGCTCGGGCATGCGGCGATTATCCAGCACCGCCGCCCGGGCGGTGACCCCGGTGCAGAGCGGTCATCGTGGGCGCCGTCGTGGGCGCCGCCTCGCCCGGCGGCGCGCTCTCGGCAGCCCGGTCGCCGGCCAGCCGTCCAGCCGGGACGGAGGCACGCCCCGGCGGAGCAGATCGTCGAGCAGCACGGCGAGCGAGTAGTCGGGGTGCTCGGCCAGCACGCGTTCCAGTGCCACCGCCGCCAACGCGCCCTGCCCGTCGCGCCAGGCGGCGAACGCGAGCAGGGAACCCGGGGCGGCGATCAGCTCCCGCTCGGCCCGGCGCAGCACCTCCGCCCAGAAGGCGACGTCCTCGTCCCGGCCGTCGGTGCGCTCCCAGGCATGGTCGCGTACCGGCAGGTGGGTGAGGAGCAGGCAGAGCCAGGCCACCTCGTCGTCGGTCAGTCGCTCGCCAGCACGGTGCCGGCGCAGCGTGGCCCGCAGCGCCGCCGTGCCGGCCGCCCGCAGTGCCCGAGCGCCGAGCAGGTCGGTGGCGGGTGCGGCGGCCAGCAGGTCGGTGAGCCGTTGCTCCGCCCGCGCGACCGCCGACCGCATCGTCTCCCCGCCGGCCGGGGCCACCTGCGCGGCGAGTGCCGCCCGGTCCGGCAGGGCCACCTGTCCGGCGAAGACCGCCGCTGCGGGCACCGCGCTGGCCTGCGGGTCGTACGGGGTGCCCTCCGGCGGGCAGCACTCCGGCTCCTCGCAGAGGTAGGACCACCACCGCCCGTCAGTGACCCGCAGCGCGTCGAGCACGGTCAGCCCCGCCTCGGCCAGCGCGGCCCGGACCGCGTCCACCGCCGGGGTCACCCGGGCGGCCGGACCGTACCCGACAACTGTGGCCGAGTCGGCGCCCTGCCGGGCGGTCACGGCCGCGATGTGCTGACCGGGCTCGTAGGGGTCGGTGTCGCCGGGCAGGTCGCCGCGCGCGGCGAAGACGATCCGCTTACCGGACAGCGCCACCACCACGATGCTGTCGGCGGGATGGAAGCCGAGCAGGTACGGCACGGCGGCGATGAGGTCGGCGGGAGAGCGTACGGACAGTCGGGGCAGCTCGGTCGAGTTCATGCAGGCAGCCTGCGAGCCAGGGATCGGGCGGCGCTGCCCCTGTGGACGACACGCCGTTCATCCACAGCTACGGAGCGTAGTTTCCCAGCTCACCCCCGATCGACTACCCGCCCACCCCCGAGCACCGCCGAGCCCGGGACGGTACGAGGGATGCGCGATCGACGTGATTGCCCTCGCTTAGCGATACCTTGCGGGGATGGATCTGGCGTACCTGCGGGCGCATCCCGAGCAGTTGCCCACCTTCCTGACCCATCAGCGGATCCGGGAGACGCCGGTGTCCGGCGGCGACATCTGCGCGGCTTCCCGGATGACCCTGGACGACGGTCAGTCGGTGTTCGCCAAGACCTGGCCGGAGAATGCGGGGCGGCCGGTGCCGGAAGGTTTCTTCGCCGCCGAGGCGGCCGGGCTGCGCTGGCTCCGCGAGGCCGGTGCCGTCGCCGTACCGGAGGTGCTTGTCGCCTTGCCGGAGCTGTTGGCCCTGGAGTGGATCGGGCCGGGCGAGCCGGGTCGGGAGGCCGCCGACCAATTCGGCCGGGAGCTGGCCGAGCTGCACCGGGCGGGTGCGCCGGCGTTCGGCGCGCGTTGGCCGGGGTTCATCGGCGCGCTGCCGGCGGACAACACGCCCGACGACGGTCCGTGGCCGGAGTGGTTCGCCCGGGCCAGGCTGCTGCCCTACCTGCGCCGATCGGTCGACGGTGGAGCCCTCACCAGCGCCGACGCCACCCTGGTCGAGCAGGTCATCGCCCGGATCGACGAGTTCGGGGGTGACGAGCCACCTGCCCGCGTCCACGGTGACCTCTGGCCGGGCAACCTGCTCTGGAGCGATGACGACCGGGTCTGGCTGGTCGACCCGGCGGCGCACGGTGGGCACCGGGAGACCGACCTGGCCCAGTTGGCGCTCTTCGGCGGCCCCCCGCACCACGACCGGATCATGGCGGCGTACCAGGAGAGCTGGCCGCTGGCCGACGGGTGGCGGGACCGGGTGCCGCTGCACCAGCTGCATCTGCTGCTCGTGCACACCGCGCTCTTCGGTGCGGCATACCGCGATTCGGTAACCAGGAGCGCTCGGGACGCCCTGAACGGGACAGGTCGCGCTACCGTCGAGCGGTGAGCCTGCCCCCGCCCACCGCCCTCGTCGACAGGTACGGCCGCGTCGCACGGGACCTGCGGGTGTCCCTGACCGACAAGTGCAACCTGCGCTGCACCTACTGCATGCCGGCCGAGGGCCTGCCCTGGCTGGCCGGGCCGCAGCTGCTCACCGACGACGAGGTGGTCCGGCTGATTCGGGTCGCGGTGTGCCGGCTCGGGGTCGACGAGGTGCGGTTCACCGGTGGTGAACCGCTCATCCGTCCCGGTCTGGTGGGCATCGTCGAATCCGTCGCGGCGCTCGACCCGCGCCCCCGGATCTCGCTGACCACGAACGGCATCGGCCTGGACCGGCTCGCCCCCGCGCTACGCACCGCCGGCCTGGACCGGGTGAACGTCTCACTCGACACGCTGGACCGGGAACGCTTCACCCGGCTCACCCGCCGGGACCGGTTGGCCGGTGTGCTGGCCGGCCTGGCCGGCGCGGCCGCCGCCGGGCTCACTCCGGTGAAGGTCAACGCTGTGCTGATGCGCGGCATCAACGACGACGAGGCACCGGCGCTGCTGCGCTTCGCCCTCGACCATGGCTACGAGCTGCGGTTCATCGAGCAGATGCCGCTGGACGCACAGCACGGCTGGGACCGCGCCGCCATGGTGACCGCCGACGAGATCCTGGCCGCGCTGCGTGCCGCGTACGACCTCAGCCCGGACCCGACCGAACGCGGCGCCGCCCCCGCCGAGACCTGGCTGGTCGACGGCGGTCCGGCCCGGGTCGGCGTGATCGGCACGGTGACCCGGCCCTTCTGCGGCGACTGCGACCGGACCCGGCTCACCGCCGACGGGCAGATCCGCAACTGCCTGTTCGCCACCGAGGAGTCGGATCTGCGCGGCGCGTTGCGGGCCGGAGCCGACGACGAGGAGCTTGCCCGCCGCTGGCGGGCCGCGACGTTGCGCAAGCGGGCCGGGCACGGCATCGACGACCCGTCCTTCCTGCAACCGACCCGGCCGATGTCGGCCATCGGAGGCTGACCGTGGCGAGCGTCACCGTCCGATACTTCGCCGGGGCGCGGGCCGCGGCCGGCCGCGCCGAGGAAACCACCGCAGCGGGCCGGTCGCTTGACGAGTTGGTGGCTGAACTGGCCGAGCGGCACGGCGGGCGGTTGGTGCCGGTACTGGCGGTGTCGAGTTTTCTGATCGACGGCGTCACCTGTCATGATCGGCAGAAGCCGCTGCCGGCTGGGGCGACGATCGACGTCCTGCCTCCCTTCGCGGGCGGTTGAGGGGGATCCACACGTGTTCGCGGTACTCGGCTTCGTGACCACCCTTGCCGTGATCACCGGGTTGATCCATCTCTACCTGTGGAAACGCCTGGTCAAGGACACCACCACCGCCGGACGCTTGCGGCGGGCCGGCACGGTCACCGCCGTGGTGCTGGCCCTGCTGGTGCCGGCGACCATGATCGGCACGCGCGCCGGAATGTACTGGCTCGCCTGGCCGGGCTACCTGTGGCTCGCGCTGATGTTCTACCTGCTGGTGCTGCTCGTCGTGCTGGAAGTCCCGATGCTGGTGACGCGGCTGGTGCTGCGCCGCCGGTCGGGTGTGGCCCGGCCGGAGCCTGTTCTGACCGGCGTGGCCAGCGGGCCCCTCCCCGGGCTGTCGACCGACGGGCCGGGCGGCACCGACCAGTCGACCGCGCCGCCCCCACCGGCGAGCGATGATCCGGCGGATCCACCGGTCGCCGGCGCGGTCGGTCCCGACCACGACCCGGGCCGCCGTCTGCTGCTCGCCCGTGGGGCCGCGATCTTCGCCGGGCTCACCGCCACCGGCCTGGTCGGCTACGGCGTACGCACCGCGATGGGTCCGCCCCGGCTGGACCGGGTGCAGATCCCGCTGGCCAAGCTGCCCCGCAGCATGGACGGTCTGCGCATCGCCACCGTGTCGGACATTCACATCGGGCCGCTTACCGGCCGGGCGCACACGGAGCGGATCGTGGCCGCCATCAACCGGCTGGACGCCGACATTGTCGCCGTGGTCGGCGACCTGGTCGACGGCACGGTCGCCGAGTTGGGCGACGACGCGGCACCGCTGCGCGGCCTGCGCTCGCGGTACGGCAGCTACTTCGTCACCGGCAACCACGAGTACTACTCAGGCGTGGAGGAGTGGGTGGCCGAGGTCGACCGACTCGGGCTGCGGGTGCTCCAGAATCGGCGGCTGGAGATCGCCACTCCTGGTGGAGTGATCGACCTGGCCGGCGTCAACGACGTCTCCGCCGTCGGCAGCGGCGTCTCCGCGCCGCCGGACTACGACGCCGCACTTGGCGACCGCGACCCGTCCCGGCCGGTGGTGCTGCTGGCCCACCAGCCGGTGGCCGCGCTGGAGGCGGCGAGGTACGGGGTCGACCTGCAACTGTCCGGCCACACCCATGGCGGCCAGATCGTTCCCTTCAACCTGCTGGTCCGGCTCGAACAGCCCGTCGTCTCCGGGCTCGGTGAGGTGGACGGGACGAAGGTCTACGTGACCAACGGCGCCGGCTTCTGGGGGCCGCCGGTACGGGTCGGCGCGGAGCCTCAGGTCACCCTCGTCGAGCTTCGTTCGGCATAGCGCAGCTCACCTTCCGTGCGTGGCGCCGCGCGGGAGCGCGGCCGGTCGTGGCAGGATGCGGCGTGCCCCCGTTCAGCGCCGTACCCCCCGGTGGCCTTCCGCCCTTCGTCGCGGACCTGCACATCCACTCGAAATACTCGCGGGCCTGTAGCCGCGACCTGACCCTGCCGAACCTCGGCTGGTGGGCGCGACGCAAGGGCATCGCGGTGCTCGGCACCGGTGACTTCACCCACCCCGCCTGGTACGACCATCTGCGGGAGACCTTGCACCCGGCTGAGCCGGGCCTGTACCGGCTGTCACCGGACGCGGAGCGGGACATCGCCCGTCGACTGCCACCCCGGCTGGCCAGCGAGGCGGAGAGCGATCCGGTCAGGTTCATGCTCAGCGTGGAGATCTCCACGATCTACAAGCGGGACGAGCGGACGCGCAAGGTCCACCACCTGATCTACCTGCCGGACCTGGACGCGGTGGGTCGGTTCAACGCCGCGCTCGGCCGGATCGGCAACCTCGGCTCGGACGGCCGGCCCATCCTCGGTCTGGACTCGCGCGATCTGCTGGAGATCACGCTGGAGGCGAGCGGCGACGGGTACCTCGTACCGGCGCACATCTGGACCCCGTGGTTCTCGGCCCTGGGCTCGAAGTCCGGCTTCGACGCGATCGCCGACTGCTACGCCGACCTGGCCGATCACATCTTCGCGGTGGAGACCGGGCTCTCCTCGGACCCGGAGATGAACTGGCGGGTGGGCAGCCTGGACCGCTACCGGCTGGTCTCCAACTCCGACGCGCACTCGCCACCCGCGCTCGCCCGCGAGGCCACGGTCTTCGCCTCGGCCCGGGACTACTTCGGCATCCGGGAGGCGCTGCGTACCGGTGACGGGCTGGCCGGGACGATCGAGTTCTTCCCGGAAGAGGGCAAGTACCACGCCGACGGCCACCGGCTGTGCGGGGTGAACTGGGCACCGGAACGGACCCGGGCGGCCGGCGGACGCTGCCCGGAGTGCGGCAAGCCGTTGACGGTGGGCGTACTGAGCCGGGTCGAGGATCTGGCCGACCGGCCCGAGGGTTACCGGCCACAGCACGCCCCCGAGGTGACCCACCTGATCCAGCTCGCCGAGATCCTCGGCGAGATCAACAAGGTCGGTCCGCGCTCCAAGCGGGTCGAGGGGAAGCTGACCGAGCTGGTCGCCGCGCTCGGCCCCGAGCTGGAGATCCTGACCCGGGTTCCGCTTGACGAGATCGGCCGGGTCGGCGGCGAGTTGCTCGCCGAGGGCATCGGCCGGCTCCGTCGCGGTGAGGTCCGCCGGGTGCCGGGGTACGACGGCGAGTACGGCGTGATCACCCTGTTCGACCCGACCGAGCTGGGCGGCGGAGCCGGGGTGTCCGCCGGGCAGGAGACGCTGTTCGACGTACCGGTGCCCACGCAGCGGCGCGCTCCGGAGGCCGCGGCGAAGACGACGGCCGGTGTCAAGCGCCCGTCGGCGAAGCCCGAGCCGAGGCGCAAGCCGGCGGCCCCGGCACCGCCGATCGCGCCGGCACCCTCCCCGCACGAACCGTTCGAACCGATGCTCGCCGGCATGGAGGAGGTCGGCACCGGCCTGCTCGACCGGCTCGACGCGATGCAGCGGGTAGCCGCCTCGGCGCCCGGTGGCCCGCTGCTGATCGTCGCCGGTCCGGGCACCGGCAAGACGCGGACGCTGACCCACCGCATCGCCTATCTCTGCGCCGAGTTGAACGTCTTCCCCGAGCGATGCCTGGCCATCACGTTCACCCGGCGGGCCGCGGAGGAACTGCGCCACCGCCTCGACGGTCTGCTCGGCCCGGTTGCCGAGGACGTCACCGTCGGCACCTTCCACTCGCTCGGGCTGACCATCCTGCGGGAGAACGCCGAGGCCGCCGGTCTGCCCGACAGCTTCCGGATCGCCGACGACGCGGACCGGGCCGCCGCGCGGACCGATGCCGGGGACGATCCGGCCCGGTACACCGCGCTGCTGCGTAAGCAGGGCCTGGTGGACCTGGACGAGCTGCTCACCCTGCCGGTGGCGTTGCTGCGCGAGGACCGGAGGCTTGTCGACCGGTACCGGCAGCGGTGGCAGTGGATTTTCGTGGACGAGTACCAGGACGTCGACGCGGTGCAGTACGAGCTGCTCCGCCTACTCAGTCCGGCCGACGGGAACCTCTGCGCGATCGGCGACCCGGACCAGGCGATCTACTCGTTCCGGGGCGCCGACGTCGGGTACTTCCTGCGCTTCTCGCAGGACTTCACCGACGCCCGGCTGGTCCGGCTCAACCGCAACTACCGGTCCTCCGCGCCGATCCTGGCCGCTGCGGTGCAGGCCATCGCGCCGTCATCGCTGGTACGGGGTCGCCGGCTGGATCCGGCCCGGCTCGACCCGGAGGCGCCGCTGGTCGGCCGGTACGCTGCGGCCTCCGTCGCCGACGAGGCCGACTTCGTGGTACGCACCGTGGACGAGCTGGTCGGCGGCTTGTCCCACCGGTCGCTGGACTCCGGCCGGATCGACGGACGGTCGACCACGCTGTCCTTCTCGGACATCGCGGTGCTGTACCGCACCGACTCGCAGGCCGCGCCGATCGTGGACGCCCTGGCCCGGGCCAACATCCCGGTGCAGAAGCGCTCGCACGACCGGCTGCGGGACCGGCCCGGGGTGGCCGCCATCGCTCGCGAGCTACGGCACGCGCCCGGCGTCGAGGGTGCCCTGCCCGCGCGGGTACGCCTCGTCGGCCAGGTGCTCGCGGACCGGTTCGCCGCCCCGACCCTGGACGGGTCCGGCGGGGTACGTCCGGAGGATGTGCGGACCGCCGTCGACCTGCTGACGCCGCTGGCCCGTCGCTGCGGTGACGACCTGGAGATGTTCCTGTCGCAGCTCGCCACCGGGGCCGAGGTGGACGCGCTCGATCCGCGTGCCGAGGCGGTCACCCTGTTGACCCTGCACGCCGCGAAGGGTCTGGAGTTTCCGGTGGTCTTCCTGGTCGGTGCGGAGGACGGACTGCTGCCGCTGCGCTGGCCCGGTACCACGCCCGACGAGGCCGCGGTGGCCGAGGAGCGGCGACTCTTCTTCGTCGGGTTGACCCGTGCCCAGGATCGGCTCTACGTCAGCCACGCCGCCCGCCGATTCCGGCACGGCTCGGAGCGGGACTGCCGCCCGTCGCCATTCCTCGACGTGGTGGATCCGGGCCTGTTCGAACGCCTCGGCGACAGCGAGGGCCCTCGGCGACCCAAGGACCGCCAGCTACGCCTCATCTGACGAGGATCGGTCGGGTTGCCGACCGGCCGGGCGGTGTCGCACCGGTGACCTGCCGTACGCACTACGGTGACGTCGCACCGGTGACCTGCCGTACGCACTACGGTGACGTTGGCGGTGCCGGTGGTCGAGCGACCACCCACCGGCTTCACCCAACGGCTCAGGAGGGCGTGCATGGCGAACTACGGACCACCGGGCCCGCAGCCGTGGCACGAGCCGCAACCCGGCGAGCAGCCGTGGCGCGAGGCGCAACCCGACCAGTGGTACGGCCACGGTCGGTCGGCCGACGCGCAGCCGCCCCACGACCCGAGCCAGACCCACGAGTTCGGTCACCCCTACGGCGACCGGTCCCACGGACACCCTCCCGAACGGACCTACGAATCCGGTCAGGACTACGGCGGTGGTCGGGACAGCGGGTACGGCCAGGACCACGGCGGTGGTCGGGACAGCGGGTACGGCCAGGGCTACGGCAGTGGCCAGCGCTACGGGTCCGGCGAGTCCTACGACCCCGGTGGGCACGGCGGCGGCCGGTACGGCCCGTCCGGGCCGGGACATGTCCCGCCGGGATCGGACGCCTGGGCGCAGTCCGCCTACCAGCACGATGTGGAGACCGGGTACGCCGGCACACCCGCGCCACCGCCGGAGCGTCGGCGCGGACGGATGCTCGTCGTACTGGCGGCGGTGCTGGTGCTGGTACTGGGCGGTGCGACGGCGTTCTACCTGGCTGGGCGGGACGACGAGACACCGACCCCGGTGGCCGCACCGACCGAGGAGGTGGCGTCCACCCCGGACGCGCAGGATGAGGAGACCGCGCCCGACGATCCCGCCGCCGCCGACCCCCGATTCGTGCAGGTCGGGCAGTGCGTACGCAACGACGCGGCGGCCGGCGGCAAGCCCCGGCTGCTGCTGAGTGAGTGCGCGCCGAGGTCGTACGAGGTGCTGCGGCGTTTCGACGGCAAGACCAGCGGCGAGCGTGACGCCGAGGAGAAGTGCGCTGCGGTCGACGGCTACACCAACTGGTACTTCTACGACAGCGAGTTGGACTCGCTCGACTTCGTGCTCTGTCTCAAGCAGCGCGACTGACGACCGATTACCAAAACTAGTGCTGTCTAGCTTGGAAGCTAGACAGCACTAGTTTTTGGTCGAGGGCAACACGCCGGTACCGCCGTCTATCCATGTCTAGCCTCTCCTCTAGACGGCCCGATACTCTGCGATGCGTGGATCCGGTCCGCAACCCGTACGCGCCGGGCGCCGGCCAGCGTCCGCCCGAACTCGCCGGGCGGGGGCGGGAACTGGACGTCTTCGACATCGTGCTGGAACGCATCGCGCGGGGCCGACCGGAACGCAGCCTGATGCTCACCGGGCTACGCGGTGTCGGCAAGACCGTCCTGTTGAACACGTTGCGCTCCCAGGCGATCAACCGGCTCTGGGGCAGCGGCAAGATCGAGGCACGACCGGATCAGTCGCTGCGCCGACCGATCGCCGCAGCGCTGCACATGGCCGTCCGCGAGTTGGCGCCGAGGCACCGGGCACCGGAGCGGATCGACGCCTTCCTCGGGGTGCTCAAGGCCTTCGCCCAACGGGGCGCTCCGACCGGTCGGGGCGGGGCCGCTCCGAAACTGCGCGACCGATGGCAGCCCGGCATCGACGTACCGGCGGCCAGCGGCCGGGCCGACTCCGGCGACATCGAGATCGATCTGGTGGAGCTGCTCACCGACGCCGCCTCGGTCGCCAGCGACGTCGGCACCGGCGTCGCCATCTTCATCGACGAGATGCAGGACCTCGGCCCGGAGGACGTCTCCGCGCTCTGCGCCGCCTGCCACGAGCTTTCGCAGCTCGGCGCGCCGCTGATCGTGGTCGGGGCCGGCCTGCCGCACCTGCCGGCGGTGCTGAGCGCGGCGAAGTCGTACTCCGAGCGGTTGTTCCGCTACCAACGCATCGACCGTCTCGACCGGATCGCCGCCGACCACGCGCTCTGCGCGCCGGCCGAGCGGGAGGACGTCGAGTACGAGGCAAAGGCCCTCGACCTGCTCTACGAGAAGTCCGGCGGGTATCCGTACTTCGTGCAGGCGTACGGGAAGGCCACCTGGGACCATGCGCCCCGTTCACCGATCACCCCGGCCGACGTACGCGTCGCCGCACCGGAGGCCGAGGCGGAGCTGGCCGTCGGCTTCTTCGGCTCCCGCTTCGAGCGGGCCACCCCCGCCGAGCGGGAGTACATGCGGGCGATGGCGACGCTGTCGCTTGTCGAAGGGGAGACCGACGGCGGTGGCCGGGACGACATGGACGCGGCGGTGCCGACCTCGGAGATCGCCCGAGCCCTCGGCCGCAAACCCGCAAGCCTCTCGCCGGCTCGGGATGCGTTGATCAAGAAAGGCCTGATCTACTCCGGGGAGCGTGGCACGGTCGCCTTCACCGTCCCGCATTTCGGCCGCTACCTGCGCACCCAGCCCGCCTGACTCAGCCCGTCGGCCGCCCGCCCGGATGACCGCCCGTCCGGACGTCCCCACCCGCGGTCTGATCGTCGGCCAGTCGAGCATCCGCCACCGGCGAGGGAGACGACCTCCGGACGACTGGCCGCCCGATCTGTGGCAGCGCAGCAACTCCGACCCCGGCGTGTCGGGCACCTGCACTGCCACAGATCCGACTGGCGGCACGGGATGACTGGCGGCACGGGATGACTGGCGGCGGGGATGGATTCAGGTCGAGATGGGCGGCGAGTCGGCGCAGACAGCGGGAAGCCCCCGGCCGGGCGGCCGAGGGCTTCTTGTGAGGTGCGTCAGGCGGTTGGGCGGGCGGCCTTCGCCAGCTCGACGAAGCCGCGCCACGCCGCCGGCTGGAAGCTGAGCGTGCCGCCGGCACGGTCCTTCGTGTCCCGGACGAGGACGACGCCGGGGAGGTTGTCGGCGACCTCGACGCAGTTGCCGCCGTTGTTGCCGCTCTTGCTGCTCTTGCGCCACTGCGCGCCGGTCATCTCCATGCTGCTGCCGCTTCCCTGATGAGGTCCAGGGACTGCGCCCGTGACAGCGCCTCGCCACGGATGCGTTCCCACCTGCGGCCCAGGGTAGCAACTTCCGCAGCCTGATCGATGATCTGTGATTCGGCCTGGCTGTCGGCGTGACCGAGCACGCTCCCGTCGTCCAGCTCGGCGAGGGTGAAGGGCCCGCCCAGCCCGGGATACATCCCCACCGACGCGGGCACGACGTGGATCGAAGTGGTGGGCAGCGCGCCGCACGCCACCAGGTGCTCACACTGCTCACGCATCAGCGCGCGGTCGCCGTAGGCGGACCGGCGCAACACCAGCTCGTCCAGCACCACGACCAGCATCGGCGGGCTGTCGCGGCGCAGGATGGCCTGCCGCTGGAGGCGAGCCTCCACCAACCGCCCGACGTCGTCGGTGGTCAACTTCTCCCCGGCCAGGGTCGCCCGTGCGTACGCCTCGGTCTGAAGCAGGCCCGGCACCCAGGTCAGCTCGAACCAGCGCAGCGCCACCGCCTCGCGCTCGATGTCCATCCACCGCCGGAACCACGCCGGCTCGCGCCGCTTGAGGACGTCCGGCCACAGCTCGGTGACCTCGCGTCCGAGCACCTCGGCGACCCGCCGCCGGGTCTGCGGACGCGGGATGCGTCCATGGCTGGCCCATCGCGCGGCGGTCTTCGGGTCGACACCGACCCGCTCCGCGAGGGTGTCGGCGGTTTCGCCCGCCTCGGTCATGGCGGCGACGACGGCACGATTCATTCCGCATTCCTTCCTGAACGTCCGGGGACACTCAGCATCCACTCCGATACGCGGTGTATGCGGCAGCCACGCGCCGGAAAGGTGGAAACCAGGACGGCACGAGCCAGTGGAGACTCCCCCGAACTCGCTGGACGTGCTTGTCGGGGCCGCCCCGTCGGGCGAGCACCTACCGGGGCGGCCCCTCCCAGATCTCCTGGCGACGAGGAGGCACGCGTGCCCGCACGACAGCCCCACCGCGATGGCCGGTGACCGGCCGGCGGGAGGACGGCACTCCGACCGTCAAGCCCGGCGTATATCTGTTGAGCCGGGCGGCGTCCCCGCAGTTCCACGCGCCGATCCTGGTCCGCGTGATCCGCGAGTTGACCGACCGGCACCCGCCGCACGGCTGGACGTGGATCGACTGCTACCAGCTCGACCGGCACGGGGACGCGATCGAGAAGCGCCAGTTGTTCGTGATGCCTGCGGGGATGCGCCAGGTCGACGTGCCAGCGGTCCCGTACGCCGCCAGACGTCCTCCGGCGAGATCAACCCGGTGAGCCGCCCGTCCCGAGTTCCCTGGCACCCGTCACGGTCTCGTCGGCGTACGCGATTCCTCAGACCCGGCGGCGAAGTCGATCGGCGAGCGCACGGCTCCGATGTAGCGCGGACCGCACCGGAACCGGCAGATGCCGCACGGCCGCGCGACCGGGCACCCGTTCACCCGGTGCCAGCCCCTTGCGCAGCGCTTTGGTGTGCGGGAAGGGGATGTGCGGCTGATGCGCCTCACGCAACGCCCGGACGCCGGCGAGCGAGTACAGCTCCGCCACCCGGGCGATGATCCGCTCTCTGGCCTCCGGATCGGTAGTCATCAGCGTGGTCACCGGCGGCGGCAGGTCCGCAGCAGCCAGCCGAGCCTCGTATCCGGGGTCGGCCTTGCCGGGCTGGAAGATGTGTTCGACGCCGTTGCGCTCCAGAAAACCGGCAAAGCGGTCCCAGCGCTGCGCCTGCCCGGCGTTGAACGCGGTGTAGTCGGCCTGAGCGTAGAGATCGGCGGCGTCGACCTCCGGCGTCAGGCTGGGGAGCAGGCTGTGCGGGATGTCGTGGTACCGGGCCAGTTCCAGGGTTCGGCTGTCGTGCGCCAGGACGTAAGCGGGCGTGCCGGCGGACAGCGCCACGATGTTGCCGTGGATCCGGGTGCCGAAGGAGAAGTCGCGCTCGGCGAGGTACCGCATCCAGGTCGTGGTGTCGACGAAGAATCGGATGCGGTCCTCCCGGTGAAGCTGGTGACCGGGGTGGTGCGGCAGCCCTCGACGCACGTTGGCCGGGTGGGTACCCCACAGGAGCAGTTCGAGCACCTCGTCGCCCTGTGGCACGTAGACCATGTTCGAGTAGCGCTTGGCATGCCGGGTACCGATCCGGTCCATCAGCTTCACGTAGGGCGAGATGTTGATCGTGAAACGGCTCTCCGGGGTGATCTCGGGCAGCCGCTTGCTGACCCGGAGATTCGGACCGTCGCGGAACAGCGACGGACAGCCCACGACGTCCACCACGTCGTCGCCGAAGCCCAGCTCGGCGAGGTAGGCGCGGGTGAACTCACCGCGTACGCCAATCGTCGCCGACTTGTCGAGCACCGCGCTGACAAACCGGCGCACCGCCACGCGCAGCTCGTCGGTCGGCGGCGGAAACGGGTCGTCGAGGCTGCCCGCGCCGCCCGCGACGCCGACGCCGATCACCACGACCGGAATCCGCAGCCGCTCGATCACCCAGGTGAGGCGCTTGAGATTCTCCAGAAAGCTCAGCCGGAAGGCATTGGCCAGCGGCACCACGAACAGGTCGAACTGCTCGTTGACCCGGTCCACGTACGCGTGGTCCACGCCGGGACGTTCGCTGAGGAAGGAGTTGGACACCACCTCGGTCCCCGGCACGCTGATCAGCTTGTGCACCGCGTCGGCAAAGACGAGGTTGCCGACGTTGCGCCCGAAGATGCCCTGCTGGTAGAGCGCGAGGGAGAGTTCCGGGCTCACCGGAGTGAAGGGATCCTTGGCAGAACGCAGCAGAACACGAGGCATCTGGTCATCTCCACGCCGGGGGTGTGGGGTCGGCCGAGGCATTCGATGCTAACAACGCCCCGGCGACCCTGCCCGTTGAGCGAGAGGAATCAGACCATCCCGAGTTCCCTGGCACCCGTCACGGTCGCGGGCTCAGCGCACGCGATGTCTTCAGGACTGGCGGCGCAGCCGACCGGCGAGCGCGCGACTGCGGCGCAGCGCGGACCGCACAGGTGCCGGCAGGTGCCGCACTGCGGCCGGTACGGACCGCCGCTCGCCGGTCGCCACCGTCTCCTTCGGCGCAGCGGTGTGCGGGAACGGAATATGCGGCTTGTGTGCCCTGCGCAGCGCGCGGAGGCCACCCAGCGCGTAGAGTTCCGCCACCCGGGCGGTGATCCGTTCCCTGGCTTCGGGATCGGTGGTCATCAGTGTGGTCACCGGCGGCGCCAGCCCCACGGCGTCCAGCCGCTTGTCGTAATCCGGGTTGGCCTTTCCGGGCTGGAAGATGTGCTCGATGCCGTTGCGCTCCAGGAAGCCGGCAAAGCGGTCCCAGCGCTGCGTGTGCCCGGCGTTGAACGCGGTGTAGTCGGACTGAGCGTAGAGGTCTGCGGCGTCGACCTCCGGGCTCAGGCCGGGGACCATGGTGTGCGGAATGTCGTGGTAGCGGGCCAGCTCCAGGGTCCGGCTGTCGTGCACCAGGACGTGGGCCGGCGTCCCGGCGGCCAGCGCCACGATGTTGCCGTGGATCCGGGTGCCGAAGGAGAACGCCCGCTCCGACAGGTAGCGCATCCAGGTCGAGGCATCGACGAAGAACCGGATGCGGTCCTCCCGGTAGAGCTGGTGGTCGGTGTGGTGCGGCATTCCTGGCCGGACGTTGTCCGGCTGGACCCCCCACAGCAACAGCTTGAGGTCGGTGTCGTCCTGCGGTACGTAGACCATGTTCGAGTAACGCTTGGCGTGTCGGGTCGCCACCTCGTCCATCAGCAGCACGTACGGCGAGATGTTGATCGTGAAGTGGCTCTCCGGCGTCAGCTCGGCCACCCGCTTGATGATCTTCAGGTTCGGGCCGTCTCGGAACAGCGACGGACAGCCGACGACCTCGACCACGTCGTCACCGAAACCCAACTGGGCGAGGTAGGCAGCGGTGATCTCGCCACGTACGCCGATCGTCGCCGACCTGTCGAGCACCGCACGCACAAACCGGCGCACAGCCCCGCTCATCTCGTCGGTCGCCGGCGGGAACGGGTTGTCGAGGCTCCCGCCGGCGCCCGCGACGCCGACGCCGACGACCACGACCGGAATCCGCAGGTTCTCGATCAACCAGGTAAGGCGCTTGAGGTTTTCCAGGAAGGTCGGCCGGAAGGCATTTGCCAGGGGCACCACGAAGATGTCGAACTGCTCGTTGATCCGGTCCACGTACGCCTGGTCCACGCCGGGCCGTTCGCTCAGGAACGAGTTGGACACGACCTCGGTCCCCGGCACGCTTATCAGCTTGTGTACCGCCTCGGTGAAGACGAGGTTGCCCACGTTTCGCCCGAAAATGCCCTGCTTGTACAGCGCGAGGGAGTGCTCCGGGCTGACCGGGGTGAAGGGGTCCTTGGCAGAGCGCAGCAGGACACGGGTCATCGGTCGGAGCCTCCGGGTGCGGGGTGCGGGGTGCGAGGTGCGGGGGTAGCCGAAAGTTGCTCGATGCTAGCCAACCGCGTCGTCGCCCGCCACCTGCTGCCGGTCTGCCGGAAAGGGGTCAGACCTTCGACCATGGCGGCGGGAAGATGACCTCACCCCGTGGAGGCGGCGGCTCGCCGCTTGTCGTCGGTGGTAATACCAGCGCCTGCCACGGCTCACCAAGGCCGGACCAGGGACTGGTCAAGCCCAACTGGTCGGCCCGGCTGAAACCGAAGCGCCGGTAGTAGGCCGGATCGCCGAGGACCACCACCAGCCGCTCGCCGAGTTCCGTCGCCGCTTCCAGGGCGGCCTGCACCACCGAAGTGCCGAGCCCGATCCGCTGCCGGTGCGGCGCCACCGCAACCGGCCCCAACGCCAGCGCTGGCGTGCTGGCCGTGCCCGAGTTGACAAGCACCCGGGTGAGCAGGGCACACCCGACGATCTCTCCGCCGTACTCGGCGACCATCGCCAGCTCCGGCAGCCAGGCATCGCTGCCGCGCAGCTCGTCGACGAGGCGTACCTCCGGCGGCACGGCCACGTCGGGTCGGGCGAAGGCTGCGGCCAGCACCCGGCGGATCGCGCCGGTGTCCGCCGGGTCCTCGGGTCGCAGCCGCAGGGTCGTCACGCGGCGTAGGGTACCCCGGAAGACACGTCCATCCACGACGGTCCTCGAACCCGGGCGCGGCGGCACCGACCCACTCGATCGATCGACATACCCCGTTGCGGGGCGTAGTAGAGGCCCGGACAGGGTATGACTGTTCCATGACGCCCGTACGATCCCTCGCCCGCGCCATGTTGAGCGGCATCTTCGTGGTCAGCGGCGCCCGCAATTTTGCCAACCCCGGCCGCCTGGTGCCCACCGCGAAACCGATCACCGATCGGGTGACGCCGCTGCTGGAGCGGGCGGATCCGCGCATCCCCAGGGATACTGAAACCCTGATCCGCGCCAACTCGGCCGTGCAGTTCGGTGCCGGGCTGATGCTGGCCACCGGGCGGTTCACCCGGCCAGCGGCCCTGGTGCTGGCCGGCACGCTGATCCCGGTGACCCTCGCCGGGCACCCCTTCTGGCGCAACGACGACCCGGTCGCGAAGAACAACAACCAGATCCACTTCCTGAAGAACCTCGGTCTCTTCGGTGGCTTGTTGCTCGCCGCGGCGGACACGGAGGGTAAGCCCGGGCTACGCTGGCGGGCCGGTCACCGGATCGGCCACTCACGACGGTCGGTACGCCGCGCCGTCCGGACCGCCCGTCGGGAGGCCCGGATCGCCATGCGGTCCGCCGCCACCGCTCGGCGACTCCCCGGCTGACCGGTACGGCCCCACCCCACCCCTGCTGAGCAGCGATCTAACCATCCTCACCCCCACCAAGGCCGCGAATCACCTGAACCGCCCGGTAGGCGTTAACGCGGTGGAAATGTCAAAAGAATGTGTGGGATCGGACACGGTCGCATAACGCGGGAGGCACTGACGTGAGGCGCCGTTCTAGGCTCCGTACTGGACCTGGACGGGTAGGACGACCTTGGTACGGGGGTGGCCACGCCATGCCGACGATCGTCGGTAGAGGGCTGGATCGCCTCGCCACAGTCCGTCGCGTAACGCGTGGGATCGATCGTAGGACAGTCGTACGGGCCGGCATCGTCGCGGCCGTCGCCTACGCCGCATGGCTTGCCATCGGCGCGTTCGGGCGTCCGTACAACTTCTTCGACATGAAGATCTACCACGGCGCGGTGGTCTGGTGGGCGAGCGGTCACGAGCTGTACGAGTTCGTCGCGCCCGACACAACCCTGGGTTTCACCTACCCACCCTTCGCCGGGCTGGCCATGCTGCCGATGGCGCACCTGCCGGTCGCCCTGGCCGGTCTGGTCAACGCCGCGGTGAGCATCGCCGCACTGGCCGTGGTGCTGGCCGCGCTGCTGCGCCCGATCGTCGACCGGCTGGGCTGGCCACTGTGGTACACGGTGGCCATCGCGACGCCACTGGCCGCCGCCATCGAACCCACCCGGGAAACCCTCGGCTACGGGCAGGTCAACCTGCTGTTGTTCGCCCTGATCCTGGCCGACCTGATCGCCCTGCGCTGGCGCTCGCGCCGGGGCACGCACCAGACCGAGGACGAGGGCCCGCTGCTGCGGTTCGTCTACGGCGGTGCGTGGGCCGGCGTGGGCATCGGCCTCGCCACCGCCGTCAAGCTGACCCCGGCCCTCTTCATCTTCTATCTGATGATCACTCGACAGTGGCGGGTGGCCTGGACGGCCATCGGCACCGCCGTCGGGGTGACCATCGGCAGTTTCGGCATCGTCGGCGCCGAGTCCCGGGACTACTTCGGCAGCGTGCTGTGGCAGACCGAGCGGGTCGGTGCCGCCGACATGACGCCCAACCAGTCGCTCGCCGGCCTGCTGGCCCGGCTCTACGACTCGATCGAGACCCCCGGCCTGCTCTGGCTCGCCTTCTCCGTGCTGGTGCTGGCGCTCGGCCTGTCCCGGGCGTCCAATGCCCACTCTGACGGCGACGAACTGACCGCCTTCACGCTGGTGGGCCTGACCGCCAACGTGATCAGCCCGATCTCCTGGACGCACCACCTCGTCTGGGTGATCCCGGCGATCATCGTCCTGGCCGACGCCGCGATCCGTCGGCATGACGCCAGCCGGGGACCGGTGGTGCGATCCGCGTCAGGGTCGTACGGCGGGCCACCCGGCGTCTCCACACTGCGGTCACCGATCTGGTACCCGACGTTGACCGGGTTCCGCCACGGCTTCGCCGCCATCGGGCTCTACCTGCTCTTCCTGATCTCCCCGATCTGGCCGTACGAACACCAACTGCCGGAGGTCTCCCACTACCAGGACGGCCTGTTCGGCGCGTTGATGGAGAACTCTCTGGCGCTGGCGCTGATCCTGCTGGTCGCCGCGCTGCCCTGGCGGCCCGGTGCGGAGCCGGCGTTCCACACCGATCGGGCGGCGCGTGCGTCGATGCTGTACGGACGGCGGTAGCCCACCGGTCAGGGGCAGTTGACCCATTCCTCGGTGCCGTCGGTGAAGACCTGCCGCTTCCAGATCGGCAGCCGGGCCTTCGCCTCGTCCACAAGCCGCGCGCAGGCAGCGAACGCGGCGGCCCGGTGGGCGGTGCTGACCGCCGCCGCCAGGGCCACGTCGCCGATGGCAAGTGGGCCGACCCGGTGCGAGACCGCCACGGCGTACACGTCGGGGTCGGCGGCGATCTCGTCGGCGACCTCCTGGAGCACCTTCTCGGCGTTCGGGTGGCCTTCGTACTCCAGGTTGGCCACCGACCGTCCATGGTCATGGTCGCGCACCACCCCGGCGAAGGACACCACCGCGCCGGCTCGACGGTCGGCGACCGCCGCCTCGTGGGCGGCGAGATCCAGTGGCTGGTCGGTGACGGTGCTGACAACGGTCACCATGCCCGCTCCCCGGGTAGCAGTGGCAACGGCACGATCGGAACTTGGTCTCCCACCGAGCCGGTGGTCCCGGGGCTGATCACCGCGAACCCGTCGGCGGTGGCGAGCCCACGCAGCATGGCCGAACCGACGTGCCGGACCGGATGGGCCGTCCCGGCGGCCCGGTCGAGTCGGACCAGCGCCAGATGGGTGTGGTCGCCACGACCGGCAACGGGCTCGGCGAGGACGGCGTGCGGAAGTGTCGGCAACGACCGACCGGCGAGCCCGGCCAGTAGCGGGGCGACAAGCGACACCAACGCGATGACGGCGGACTGCGGATTGCCGGGCAGCCCGGCCACGAATCGGACCTGCCCGTCGGCACCGACCAACCGGGCCAGCAGCATCGGGAAGCCGGGACGCACCGCGACCGTGTTGATCACATAGTCAGCGCCCAACGTCGCCAGCGCCGGGTGCAGGTGATCGACGGGGCCGTGCATGGTGCCACCGGTGGTGCAGACCAGATCGGCGGTGTCCAGGGCGGCGCGCAGCGCGGCCACATGGGCGGGCAGCGTGTCGGCGACGGGGCCGACCACGCCGTTCGGATCCATCCGGCAGCCGTATCGGCGCAGCCAACCCGGCACCGCCGGGCCCAACGCGTCGCGGACCCGGCCGCCGCCCGGCGGACCTGCCGTGAGCAGCTCGTCGCCGAAGACCAGCAACGCGGCCCGGGGCTGCCGGCGTACCCGCAGGGTGTCGTGGCCGCAGGAGGCGGCCAGGCCGATCACCGCCGGGTCGACCGGCGTCCCGGCCGGCAGCAGTTCCTCACCGGCGGTGGCCTCCTCGCCGGGCTGCCGCCATTCCGGCGCGGCGCGTGGCACGCCGTCGACCAACCCCTCCGGCGTACGCCTCGACTCCTCCACCCGGAGCACCGCCGAGGCACCCGTCGGCACCATCGCCCCGGTGGCGATCTCGACCGTCGTCCCGTCCTCGGTCAACGGGGCGGGCGCACCACCCGCGAGGACCCGCCCGACGACTCGCCAGGGGCCGGCACCGCGCACCGCCCAGCCGTCCACACTCGACGTCGGAAACGCCGGCAGGTCGGTCCGGGGGGTGAGTGGTTCGGCGAGGGTGTGCCCGTCGGTCTCGGCGAGTGGACGCTCGACGGCGGGCAGCGCGGCGGCCAGCCCGGCCGCGTGCACCCGGGACCGGGCCTGCGCCCAGTCGACCGGAGGTGACGCGGAGACCTCGTCGGTGGAGGCGGTTTCCGTTCTCACCGGCCGAGCCTAACCGGCCGCCGGGTGGTCGCCACCACGCAACTGGTCGATGGTGTGGGCCAGAATCGGCCCCAGTACGGCGAGACCGTCCCGTGCTCCGCCGGTCGAGCCGGGCAGGTTGACCACCAGCGTGCGGCCGGCCACGCCGGCCACCCCACGGGACAGCGCGGCGGTGGGCACCTTGTCGCGGCTGTGTGCGCGGATCGCCTCGGCGATGCCGGGAATCTCGTAGTCGAGCAGGGCCCGGGTCACGTCGGGAGTGCGATCGGTGGGGGTGATCCCGGTGCCACCACTGGTCAGCACCACGTCGACGCCGTCGGCCACGGCCGCCCGGACCGCCTGGCCGACCGGCTCACCGTCCGGCACGACCACCGGTTCGCCCACCGTGCAGCCCAACTCCCGCAGACCGGCGACGAGGAGCGGGCCACTGGTGTCGGCGTAGACACCGGCGGCGGCCCGGTTGGAGGCCACCACCACCCGGGCACGGATCATGACCGATCCTCCGGGCGCTCCCACAGGCCGGTCTTTCCACCCTCCTTGCGGAGCACCCGGACCGCGTCGACGCTGGCCGCCGGATCAACGGCCTTGACCATGTCGACCAGAGCCAACCCGGCGACCGCGACCGCGGTCAGCGCCTCCATCTCCACCCCGGTGCGGTCGGCGGTGCGGGCGGTGGCGGTGATCTCGACCGTGTCGGCGGTCAGCGCCAGGTCGACGGTGACGCCGTGCAGAGCGATCGGGTGGCACAGCGGGATCAGGTCGGGAGTGCGCTTCGCCCCCATGATCCCGGCCAGCCGCCCGACCGCCAGGGCATCGCCCTTGGGCAGACCGTCCCCACGGAGCAGGTCGATCACCTCGCGGGTGGTCCGCAGCCGGCCGGCGGCCGTCGCCGCACGACCGGTGACCTGCTTGGCGGAGACATCGACCATGCGTGCCGCGCCGGCGGTGTCGACGTGGGTGAGCTGGGCGGGTTCGGTCACGGTCGCGAGCCTATCCCGGCGGTACGACAGCACGTTTCCGTAGCTCGGAAGGAGCGGCGCGGGAACGCCGCCCCTTCCTCACCAGCCTGCCTCGGGTTGCTGGGGTAGACCCGGCGGCAGGGGTCGCGACGAGATCCGGCAACTGTCGGATCTCCCCCCGTCGACGAACGCTCGGGAGGTTAGCGACCCTGGCGATAAGAAATCGATAAGGACGATGGCCAGCGAGATCCGGCGATCAGCAGATCGGTGTGCCCTGCTTCAGCGCGGCGAGACGGCGCTCGATCTCGAACCGCTCGGGTGCCCCGGTTGGCACGATGAGCACCAGTGCCCGTTCCAGATGTCGCCGGGCTTCGGTCGGGTCCGCGCTCAACAGGTGCTCGGCCAGACCGGCCAACGCCCGGGCCTGCTCGTAACGGTTGTCGATCCGGACCGCCAGATCAAGCGCTCGCCGGTGTGCCCGCAAGGCGCCGTCGACGTCGCCGTCGGCCGCCAGCGTCAGGCCGAACTCGTTCAGCGCCGTGCACTCCGCCTGCCGCTCGGCCGAATGGCCGGTGAGTTCCAGCGCCAGTTCGTGCTGCCGCCGGGCCTCCGTAAGCAGACCCACGCCGCGATACGCCGCGCCCATCACATTGCGCGCGTCGCCTTCGCCGTGCCGGTGACCAGTCTGGGCGTACAGCACCATGGCGGACCGCAGCAACCGCAGGGCCGGAGCGTGCTCCCCTAAGCGCACCCGTGCGGCGGCGATGTGGCTCAACGCGTTGGCGATCTGGTACCGGTCGCCTTCCACCCGTGCCCAGAGCAGATGAAGGCGATGTACCCGCAGCGCCTCCTCGTAACGACCCAACCAGGTAAGGGCGATACCGACGTTCGGAAGGTGTATCCGAACCTGACCTATCAGCCGCATCGGAAGGTCGCGCAGTGCTGCCATAGCAAGATCGATCGACTCCCTAAAATCACCCACCATGCAGTGGACCACGCTCAGGTTTCCACGAATCCGGGCGATGTCTCCACGGCGGCCTGCTGCCTCAGCCTCCGCCAGCGCACTCTTCAAGCACTGAACCGCCTGGTGATGCGAGCCGGTCTTGGTGAGTGCGGAGGCGAGATAGTTGTTCATGATGCCGGCCGCGCGATCGTTCCCCAACTGCTGTGCGGCGGTGAGTCCCAACTCGTGCGTAAGCTGAATATCCTCAAAATAGCCCCGCACGTAGTAGAAACGCCAAAGGACGCGAGCCAGTCTCCAGGTATGACCATGAAGAGAGTTTTCTGCGGCCAGTTCGATGAAGAGATTCAGGTTGGCCCTTTCCCGTTCAACCCAGTCGATGTCGACCGTCCCAGGCGCGGGCAGTAGATCGGGTCGCTCCGGCACCACTTCGCCTATGTCGCCGAAAATGTCGACGAGCCTGTTCAGCGACTTCGTGGCGGCGATTGACAGTTGCATGACCTGGTCAAGCAGACTGGCAAGCGCAGCCCTTCTGGCCTCGTTCGAATCTTTTTCCAGGCACTTCTCGCGAGCGTACTGTCGGACTAGGTCGTGCATCCGATAACGACCATTTTCCGACTCTTCGAGTAAGTGCCGATCCACCAGGTCATCGAGGATGTGCCCAGCTTTCGCGTATGACAACCCGGACATGGCCGCAACCATGCTGATGCAGTAGTGCCCATTATGCACACCAAGCAAGCGGAACACACGCTTACTCACCTCGTTCAACGGCTCGTACGAGGCGGTGAAGGCCGTAGCGACGCTGGGCTCACCCGTCCCGAAGGTGGCCAACCCTGACTCGTTTGCGGCGAGGCGAGCGGCCAAGTCAACCAGCCGACGGTTGCGCCGGTGAGCCAGCCGCGACCCGACCAGCCGGATTGCCAGCGGCAGGTAACCACAATTGCGGACTATCTCCGCAGCGGATTCAGGTTCTGCATTTACCCGCTCTTCTCCAGCGCTGACCGCGAGCAGCCGGACAGCCTCTTCTGACGACAGCACCGATAGGGACTCCGGAGGCCCTACATCCAGGTCGAGGAGTCGCCGACGAGAAGTGATCAGTATTACCGAAGACGCCGTGACTGGTAACAGCGAAGCCACCTGCTCGCTGTCGGCCGCATTGTCGAGAACGACGACCGCACGGCGAACGGACAGTTCCCTACGCCACAACCCTCGCCGCTCATCGATGTCAACTGGAATTCGAGGAGCCGGAACACCCAACTGTCGGAGAAGCACCACGAGGGCAGTGGCGGGATCCATCACGTTGCCCTCATCGTGACCGCGCAGGTCGATGAAGAGTCGACCATCCGGGTGCGAGGTCGCCAGATGCCTGGCGACTTGCACGGCGAGGGTCGTCTTGCCGCTTCCGGCCATCCCGTCGATCAGGTGAACGACGGGTGCCGGGCCTGCGGCGGCTCGGCTCCGGCCGATCATTCGGTCGACGAGGGCCTCCCGGCCAACGAAGTGAGCTACAGGTCTGGGCAGCCAGTCCCAGTCGATCCCATCGATGTCAGGCGTCGTCGAGTGCAACGCGCTCGAATCGTCGCTGTCCCCGGAACCCCTGGAGGGGAACGCCGATACCGCAGCCGCTCGGTGCCCGACCATCTCCTGATGCAGTCGCCGAAGATCGGATCCCGGCTCGACGCCGAGTTCGGCCCTCATGACTCGGGCCGCGGATCGAAATACCGAGATCGCGCCGGCCACGTCGCCGCGCCGATGCAGCGCCCTCATCAACAGCAGCAGCGCCGGCTCTCGGATCGGATGGGTCGCGACCGTTCGCCACAGCAGCGGTAGGGCCTCCTCCACGCGGTCCGCTGCGAGGTGGAGGTCCGCGAGGAGCTCCACGGCGAGAAGGTGCTGTTCCTGGGCGGCGGCCACATGAGCAGCCAGCGAGGCCCCGAGAGGCACACCCAGCAGGGGTGGCCCGTGCCAGAGGGGCATCACCCCGCTCAGCAACGACCGCGCCGTCTCCGGGTCGTCGCGGTGGTTGCGTTGACGGGCCCGCTCAACCTGGTCAAGGAAGTGGAACAGATCCACGTCGTCGGTCGCGACCTCCAGGCGGTACCCGCCGCGCTGACGTACCAGCACCCCCTGGCCAGCTTCGTGCGCCTCGAAGGTACGTCGAAGGTTTGCGGCGTAGGTCCGGACATTCGGTACGGCCGAACGCGGTGGGCCCTCCGGCCAGATCTCGTCGATCAGTTCCTCTATGGCTACCGTCCGTCCCGAGTTCATCACCAGCTCGGCCAGAACGGTTCGTTGCTTCGGCGTGCCGAGGTCCACCTCGGACGAACCAAATGAGACCCGAAAGCCGCCAAGCACCTCAATCTTCACTTTTCGAACCCCTTGTGAGGCAGGCATTCGCGTGACCGCACCTTAACAATGCGCATAGCACCGGGTGAACCGCAACAAACGCTCGGTCACGGGGATGGCGACATCGGCGATGTGCGACCACAATCCGAAGTGGCGACGAACAAGCCTTGCCGAATTCGGTAAGCCAACTGTCGGCGGTAGACGAGCAACTCGACAAACTTCACGATCGATGCGCTCCGCACAACACATATAAACGGACGGTCATGAATAGCGGCATCCTTGGCTAATGTTGCGCATTGTCACATTTATCCTGGCTCGTCCGACCTGTCTCGACTTAACCTCGCTTTCGCCATCGAATGGAGTCTCCATCGATGAGCTGGGGCGTCGAGTTGAGGAGGCGAAGACATGCGTGGCAACGACTGGACCTGATCGATACCGCAGGATGCCCGCACCGGCGGTAGGCTGCCATCACGGTGGAGCGGCCGTCAGGAGTGGCATGATCCATCTCTCGACACGAGACAATGAGACCGATCGGCGGCTCACGCTGCTAGTCGGTCTCGTCGTCGTGGCGGCGACCGCAGCCGTCTCCGCCTCGACCATGATCGCGTCGACCTCGCCGTTGATCACCCCTCTCAACGAGCTGTCCGTTCTGGTTATGTTGATCTTCATGAGTGCGGTCGGCACTCTCGTCAACACCCCCGTCCGGATCAGGTCGACAGGTCATTCGATCAGCTGGAACGAGACTGCGCTGGTGATGGCCCTGGCTCTCGCGCCAACGTCGTGGGTGGTCCTGTGCACCGCGGCCGGCGTGGCACTGGCCTCGCTCCGGCTACCACCGATCAAGCTCGCCTTCGGCGTGGGCAAGAACGTTCTGATGGCCGTAGGTGCCGGCGCCACCCTCCACGCCGCCGGTTGGGACGGCCTCAGCGGCGACCCGTGGCTGCTGATACCTCCGCTCGCAGCGGCCTACCTCGCCGCCGCTCTGCTCGACGAGGCGCTGGCGATGCCCGTGATCGCGCTGGCCTCGCGAACTCCCATCTCCCAGCACTTCCGCAACAACCTCGATCTGAGGATTGCGGGATACCTCGTACGCTTCTGCGTCGCCATCGGCAGCCTGCTCATCCTCGAAGCGGATCCCAGGCTGCTGCTCGCCGTTCCACCGCTCGTGCTCAGTCTGCATCTGGCGTACGCCGGCCGGATCCGACAGCGCACCGAGCAGCAGGTGTGGCAGCGGCTCGCTCAGACCACCGACGCGCTCAACGTGGTCGAGCTGGACGAGGTCCTCACCACCGCGGTCACCCGGGCATCCGAACTCTTCTCCGCCGACGAGGTGGAGGTCGAGCTGCGCGAGACAGACCGGGTCGTGCGCGGCGGCGGCGAGGGAGTCAGCTACGACGGGCCGGCCGACGAGTCCACCACGGTCCAGGGCGCGGTGGTCCCCGTCCGCCTGGAAGGGCACGACAAGACGGTCGACGTGGGCATGCTGCGGCTGCGATTCCGCGGACCGGTGAAACTCTCCGAGCGGGAGCACTACACCCTCTACACCTTCGCCTCGGCGCTGTGCACCGCCATTCGCAACGCCCAGGCGTACGCCGAACTCGCCCGGGTGGCCCAGGCCCACGCGCACGACGCGACGCACGACGCGCTCACCGGTCTGCCGAACCGGCGTCACCTGCTCGACGCGGGCAACGACCACCTGAACCAACGGCACGCCGACGGGGTGACCGCCCTGGTCCTGATCGACCTGAACCACTTCAAAGAGGTCAACGACACCCTCGGCCACACCGCCGGTGACCAGATGCTGGCCGCCGTCGCCGAACGGCTGCGCGCCGCCGCCCACGCCGAGGACCTGGTCGCCCGGCTCGGCGGCGACGAGTTCGCTGTACTCCTGCGCGCCCTGCCCGCGCCCGCGGTCGCCGCACACCGCGCCGAAACGCTGCTGGCGGCGCTGCACGAACCCTTCGACATCGACGGCATGCGGCTCAACGTGGAGGCCAGCGGCGGCATCGCCGCCGCGCCCGCCACCGGCGGCATGGTCGAACTGCTGCGCCGCGCGGACGTCGCCATGTACCAGGCCAAGCGGGCCGGGCAGCGTCTGGCCAGCTACGCGTCCGCCCGGGACACCGCCGACCTGGGTCGCCTCACGCTCGGCGGCGACCTGACCCGAGCCGTGGCCGACCACGAGTTCACCGTCAAGTTCCAGCCGATCGTCGAACTCGGCACCGGTAAGGTCATCGCCGCCGAAGCGCTGGCCCGATGGCGTCACCCCACCCACGGCATGATCGACCCGCTGCGCTTCC
Organism: Micromonospora sp. NPDC049374; assembly: GCF_040677165.1. NCBI lineage: Bacteria > Bacillati > Actinomycetota > Actinomycetes > Micromonosporales > Micromonosporaceae > Micromonospora > Micromonospora sp. NPDC049374. Next base: position 41,213 of record NZ_JBFAQH010000006.1, read on the forward strand.
TGGAGACCGTCGAGCGGTCGGGCCTGCTACCCGCCTTCGCCGAAGCCATCCTCGACCAGGCCCTGATCGCCGCCGGCACCTGGCGGGACGCCGGCTTCGACGTACCCGTGGCGGTGAACGTCTCCCCCCGCAGCCTGCTCGACACCCGGTTCCCCGGTTCAGTGCTGGCCCGCCTGCGCGCCCATGACCTGCCACCCGACCGGCTGATCCTGGAACTGACCGAGACCCTCACCCTCAGTCAACTCGACGTCGTAGACCAGGTACTCACCCGACTGCGCGACGCCGGCATCCGGCTCGCCCTGGACGACTTCGGCACCGGCTACTCCTCGCTCTCGCTGCTCTCCCGGATCCCGGTGCACCAGCTGAAGATCGACCGGAGTTTCGTCACCGCCATGGAATCCTCCACCGAGGCCGCCGCGATCATCCGCTCCACCCTCGATCTCGGTCGCAGCCTCGACCTCGCCGTGGTGGCCGAGGGTGTGGAGCGGGAGGCGCAGCGACGCACGCTCTGGGAACTGGGCTGTACCGCCGGCCAGGGTCATCTCTTCGCCCGCCCACTGCCCGCCGGAACGCTGCTCGCCGCCCTCCAGCGCGGCACCGGCGACCGGACCGGCTGCCTGGCGGTCGCCCTGCACGACGCCGGTGCGGTGGTCCGGCTACCGCAGGGACGCCGACAGGGCGGCCGGGGCCGCCACCAGCCGGCCTGACACACTTGCCCGGGTGAGCACGACCCTCCCGACCCGCCGCCGTTCCGGGTGGTGGCACCGGATCGACAGCGCCGCCGGAGGTCTCGCTCTCGACCTCGGCCTCTACGCCGTCTCCGCCGCCTTCGCCGCAGTCACCGCCGCCACCTCCACCCTCCTGCCGCACCGCGCCTGGGGCGGCATCGCCGCGCTCGGCTACCTCGGCGCGGCGATCGTGGCGCTCGGTCAACTCCTGCTCCGGCGGCACCGGCCCGACTCGGCGCTGACCGGACTTCCCGGACGCTGGCTGGTCACCGTCCTCACCTGGATCGCCGTCGCCCTGCTACCGCTGCTCTGGCAGAGCGTGCAGCGCGCGGCGGGGCGTACCGACCGGGCCCAGGAAGAGGTGCTCGTCGTCGAGGAATCCGGGCGGCGGCTGGTGGAGACCGGCACGCCCTACCTGGGACCGGACGCCATCGCCGCGCTGCCGCCCGGCGAACAACTGCTCGGCTACACGCCGTACCAACCGGCCATGGCCCTGTTCGGGCTGCCCCGCGCGGCCACCGACGCGTGGTGGAGCGACGCCCGGGTCTGGTTCGCGATCGGCACCGCCCTCGCTCTCCTCCTCGCCGTCCGCGTCCTGCGCCGGCCGGAGGGTGTGGCCGCAGCGGTCGGGCACGACGCCGCCGTGCTGCGCGGGGTACAGGCCGCCACCGTTCTGCCGATCTGCGCGCTGACCCTCGCCACCGGTGGCGACGACCTACCCGTACTCGCGCTCTGCCTGCTGGCCCTCACGCTCGCCGCCACCGCACGACCCGGCTGGGCCGGCGTCGCCGTCGGACTCGCCGGTGCACTCAAACTCTTCGCCTGGCCGGTCGCCGCCGTCCTGGTCATCTGGGGCATCTGCCGGCGGGCCGGCCTGCGGGTCGCCGCCGGTGCGCTCGGCCTACCCGCCGCCGCGCTGCTGCCCACCCTGCTTGTGGACCGGGACGCCCTGGTGGAGAACGTGCTGCGGTTCCCCCTCGGACACGGCCTGGTCTCCAGCCCGGCGCAGTCACCGTTTCCCGGCTATCTGATCGCGAACGCGCTACCGGCGGGCCGGGCCGTGGCGGCGGCCCTGCTGGTCGCCGCCGCAGTGGCGATCGCCGTCCGGCTCGCCCGCCGCCCGCCCCGCACCGCCCGCACGGCAGCGCTCGTCTGCGGGTACGGGCTGCTCGTGGCGATCCTGCTGATGCCCAGCACCCGGTTCGGCTATCTGCTCTACCCAGTGGCGTTCCTCGTGTGGGCACCCGCACTCCACGTTCCCGGGATCCGGCAACCGGCGAGCGAAGACGGCCCGTAGGGCGTAGACCTGAGAGCATGACCACCTACCGCGACCGCAGCGAGGCGGGCCGGGTGCTCGCCGACCGACTCACCGCCCTGATCGGCGAACCGGACGTCGTCGTCCTGGGACTGGTACGCGGCGGCGTGCCGGTCGCCCAGGTCGTCGCCGAACGCCTCGGCGCACCACTGGACGTGCTCGTGGTCCGCAAGCTCGGCATGCCGTGGGCCCCCGAGGTCGCCTTCGGCGCGCTCGGTCCGGCGGGCGTACGCGTGGTCAACGACGTGGTGGCCGGGCAGCTCAGCCCCGACGACATCGCCGACGTGCAGCGCCGGGAACAGGCGGAACTGGATCGACGCGAACGGCTCTACCGGGCCGGCCGACCGCCGCTGGATCTGACCGGACGCACCGCCGTCATCGTCGACGACGGGCTGGCGACCGGGGCCACCGCCCGGGCCGCCGTGCAGGTGGCCCGCCATCTCGGCGCCCGTCGGGTGGTGGTCGCCGTACCGGTCGGTGCCCAGGAGGCGTACGAGATGCTCGCCGCCGAAGCCGACCAGGTGATCTGTGCTCAGCGGCCGCCCACCTTCACTGCCGTCGGGGCGCACTACGACGACTTCCACGAGGTTTCCGACGACGAGGTGACGGAGGCGCTGACCGCTACCGCGTGAGTCGACCAGGTACCGTCGGGTGATGAGCCTGACCTGTCCCAAGTGTCACGGAGAAATGCGTCAGTACGAGCGCAGTGGCGTCGTCATCGACCAGTGCGGCGAGTGCCGAGGGATCTTCCTCGACCGCGGCGAGTTGGAGAAGCTGTTCGAGGCGGAGGCCAACTGGAGCGCCCAGCAGGCCCCGCCGCCGCCCGCCCCGCAGCCGGCCCAGCACGCCCCCCAGCCGGGCGCCTACCAGCCCCCGCCCCCACCGCCCGCGCCACACCAGCCGGGCTACGGCGCCGTGCCGCCGCCTCCGCCCCCGCCGCACGGCTACCCGGCCCCGGCGCCTGCCTACGGCCACAGTCAGCAGCACTACGGCTACCACGGGCACTACCGCCGGAAGAAGCGCAAGAGCTTCCTCGACGACATGTTCGGCTGAGCCGTTCAGCCCCGGAAGACCGGTCCGGCCGAACGCCCGGACCGGTCTTCCACTCCACAGCCAGTCACATCCCGGCCAGCCGGTCACCGGTGCCTTAGCCCGGCCAGCCCGCCGCCCGACCCGTCGCTGCCCGGCTGAAACCGGGTCCGGCCGCGCCCGGCACCGCCCGACCGGTCGCTGAACGCGCTGGCGGTCGCCGGCTGTGGGACGCTGCCGGCATGGGGTCGCGAGCTTCGCACATCGCACTTGCCAACGCGTACGACGGCATCACTCCATCAGCTACTGGCACGCGTTCCCCGGCGGTACCGGAAACGCCCGGCACGCCTGGTGGGCCCGTCGCTCCGCGGCTGCATTCGAGATTCCGTCCGAAGTGGTCCAACTCCTGAGCGGCGTGATCTCGATGCCTTGGCCGCCCGCTTCCCGGTGCTCGGCTGAGCCCGTGAGCCTCGGCTGAGTCAGGTCAGACGATCGCCATGTCCACGAAGCGCGACAGGTGCAGCTGGGCGGCGACCGTCACAGTGTCAGTCGGGCCATTTCTGTGTTTAGCGATTATGAAATCCGCCTCTCCGGCGCGGGGGGACTCCTTGTCGTAGTAGTCGTCGCGATGCAGAAGGATGACAACGTCCGCATCCTGTTCAATTGACCCAGATTCACGTAGATCGGACAATTGTGGGCGCTTGTCGGTGCGCTGCTCAGGGCCACGGTTCAGCTGGCTGACCGCGATGACCGGACACTCGACCTCCTTGGCCAGCAGCTTCAAGCCACGGGACAGGTCCGCGACCTCCTGCTGCCGGCTCTCGGTACGCTTCGGCGAGGTCATCAGCTGGAGATAGTCGACCACGATCAACTTGAGGTCATGCCGCTGCTTGAGCCGACGGGCCTTCGCCCGGATCTCCATGAGGTTCATGCTGGGCGTGTCATCGACGAACAGCGGGGCCTCGCTGATCTCACCCATGCAGCGGGCCAGCTTCGTCCAGTCGTCATCGGACAGTTGCCCGCTGCGCAGCACGTGCAGTGGCACTCGGGCCTCGGCCGAGAGCAGCCGCATCACGATCTCGACCTTACTCATTTCCAGCGAGAAGATCGCCGCCGCCTGGTTGGCACGAATCGCAGCGTTACGCGCGAAGTCCATGCTTGCTGTGCTGTTGTGCGTGGGAATCATCGACCGCCCGGCCAGGTACAGGTGATCCTCGTTGTCGACCGTGACGCACCGCACGGGGACACTCGGCACCGGTCGCACATCCACGATGTAGCGGGATCGGGTACCCGCGCGGCCGACCGCGTGCCGGCGCGTGGCGTGCGACTCCCGCTTCCTGGTCAACCGGAACACCTCGTCCGAGGTGGAGAAGTTCAGTGTGAAAGCCGTCGAGCTTTCGGGAGTGCGGCCGTTGACTCGCTTGCGGTTGATCGAGCATCGGTAGCCCAGGCTGACGACGAGTTCGTACATATCCTCGGCCATCCGCTCCGAGGTGGTGGTGTATTGGATGTGTCCGGCTGGCGCGGCGGTACCGTCGGTGTCGAGCAGTCCGGCCAGCAGCTTCCGTCGCTGCTCCTCCGACGCTCGGAGGTAGGGCTGCGGAATGTGCTTGTCGTTAAGGACACCGGCGGCTCGAAGCAGCCCGGTGAACGAGCCACGCAACCGGCGACACGACGCGCAGTGGCGGGCACCGTTCCAGCTGGACTTCGTCGCCGTACCGCAGGTCTCGCAACTTCCCGGGGCGACGATGAAGCCATCGGCTGCGACGTACTGTGCGATCTCCGGATCCGCCGACGTGAACCGGGCGCCTGCCGAGTGCCCGTCGCCCAGCCACACGCCAAGCGTGTACGGGGGGATCGGCAGGTCCTCGCGGGCGGGAAGGGACAGCGGTCGAGCATTGGTCACCGCGTGGTTTGCGCGCCCGTCAGCCGGATGCCGCAGTGTCGCGGCGATGTGTTCGGTAGTGACGGCCCGAGGGTGTGCCACGGTCGTATTGCTGTTCATCATCCGACTCACCCGGCTCAGGTGTGCGTCGAACAGGGCATTGGCGCTGTAGGCGTCGACCGTCCGACGCCAGGGCCTACCGTTCCGGGAGTACTGACGTTCGACAGTGCTTGCGATGCCGACCTTGGCCGCCACAACGTGCAGGACGTTCCGGAACTGGGACCCGGCGATCTCCACGGCTTCCCGGTAGGTGACAAGCCGGTCGGGAATTGCGGTGACGGTCTGGTGTACGGCTGCCGCCTTGACGCGCGCCGAGGCATCCCACTGGTAGCGCGGCCGGCGCTCATTCTGTTGGCGGCGTGAGGCCCGGGTGGTCGTCGTCCACAGGTGCTCGGCATCGGCGACGATGACTGAACCGTCGGAGAACTCGACCTCGTAGCAGGGGCGGTCGTGGCGCACCTCGTAGGCGTGCGTGACGGTGGTAGGGCGGCCGTCCGCACCGATCAGCTGATCGCCTACCTGCACCTCGCCCATCGTCGTCCAGCCGGCCGGAGTTGGCAGGGGCGTGTCGAGCGCGAGCGCCTTTCCGAGGCCAGGTCTCCCCGCCACAATGATCAACTGACCGGCATGCAGCCCGTTGAGCAGGCGATCCAGGTCGGTGAAGCCGGTCGGCACGCCGGTCATCACGCCGCCCTGCGCACCGACCGCCTCGATCTCGTCGAGCGTCGGTTGCAGCATGTCGGCCAGGATGGCGAAGTCCTCACTGACCCGGCGTTCCGTGACGTCGTAAACGGCCTGCTGAGCCAGGTCGACGACGTCGTCCACATCCCGGCTGCCACCGCTCGCGGTGCCGTAGCCGAGTTGGACGATCCGGGTGCCGGCCTCGACCAGGCGCCGGAGCACCGCGCGTTCGCTGACGATGCGCGCGTAGTAGGCGGCGTTCGCGGCGGTCGGCACGCTCGCGATCAACGTGTGCAGGTACGGAGCGCCACCCACGCGGGCCAGATCGCCGGAGTCGGCAAGTGCCGCCGCGACGGTGATGGCGTCGGCCGGTTCGCCCCTGCCGTAGATCTCCAGGATGATGTCGAAGATGGTGGCGTGCACCGGCCGGTAGAAGTCGTTGGTCTTGAGGATCTCGACGACGTCGGCGATGGCGTCCTTGGAAAGCAGCATGCCGCCCAGGACGCACTGCTCCGCGGCAACATCCTGCGGTGGCGTCTTGTCGAACTGACCGTCGCGTGGTCCGTCGCCGGACTGCTGCCCGCCGCCCGGGAACGACTCCGTCCGCCTGTCGTCGGTGACCGACACCGGGCCCCCCTCCACTGCGTCGGATCGGTTCCAGGCTTACCGCCCGGATGCGACAACGTCGACCGGCCGCTTCGATCGGGGGCCATCGGGTCAGCAGGTCGGTGGCAACCATACGGACTCCGAGGTCAGCCACTCAACCGTGGCGGTGGACGAGCCTCGGGACAACCTGTGGATTCAGGTGGACAACCATGTGCGCAGCGTGTGCACAGGGTGTGGATAACGGATGGGGAATTCTCACCGGAAAGGCGCTGACCTGCGGAAACTCTTTCCCCAGCCTGTGGAGGGGAATTTCCGGGTAGGGCTTTGTCCTGAACCTCCCGTAAGATCGGTGGCCTACGGCTACACCTGGACAGCGGATTGCACTTTCGGTTGAGAAGGGTCACGCTCCGGCCGTGAGTTACCGGGACTGGGCACGCGGGGAGGACGGTCCGCGCGAGCGGCGACCGACCGCTTCGTGGGCCGAGCCCGTCGAGGATTCACGGGCCGACCGTTACGACTCGGCGGTCGAGCGCTACCGCACTCCGAGCCGCCGGCGTGCGATCGAACGTGGCCAGGAGGAACCGGCCGAGCCGTATCTGCCGCGCTGGGCACTGGAGTCGGGAGTCAGCAGCGTCGACGGTGGCGGCCGGCATGCCGCGCCGGACGACGATGACGATGACGACCGGCCGCGCTACGGCGATGACGGCTGGAGATCGTCGGGGGCTTCCCGGAGCAGTCGGAGCCGGCGCTCCCAGGAGGCTGAATGGCGTGATCCGCCGCCTCGCGCCATCGCCTCGTCGCCAGCGGTGGCACCGCAGTCCGATCACACCCGCGAGTGGACCTTCGACCGTCCACAGGAGGAGGGGTACGTCGGCAGCCGCCGGGCCGAGGAGGACGATCCGGTCTCGGGTGTCGCGCCGCAGAGTCGGCCTCGCCGCGCGCAGTCCCGCCAACGCCAGGTGACCTGGTCCGGCCTGGCGGACGAGGGCCAGCAGACCCCTGACTCGGAGCCGGTCGCCGAGCCGACGCCTCGACGTCGGCGGCGGGCGGCAGAGCCAGCACCCGGTCCAGCGGTGGATCCCTGGGAGCGGGCAGCGGAACCGTGGGATCGGGCGGCAGAGCCAGCACCGCGCCGGCCCGCGGTGGATCCGTGGGACGCCTCCGGTCTGCACGCCTGGGAGCAGCCCACCGGTCTGGATCGTCGCGCCGATTCCGGTCCGGTCGATCCCTGGGACGCCGACAGTACGAGCCAGTGGCTTCAGTCGTCGCCGTCGGAGCAGTGGCTGGAGCCGGACAGCACGGGCCAGTGGGACCGCGATCCCGAGCTTGACCGACGGGAACGGCAGCGGGACGGCAACAGGTGGGAGGACTACTCCGAGCCGGACCGTTGGGATCGTACGGAGCGCCCCCGGTCGGGTGGCGCACCCGGTGCCCAGCAGTGGTCGCGGAGCAGCCGGCCCCAGCCGGAGCCGCCGCAGGAGACCTTCTGGCCGGGTACCCGGTTGGCCGGTGACGATCCGCGTTGGGTGGATGCCCCCGCCTCGGCGCCCCGGTCGCCGGTGGTGGGCTACACGGCACCGCGTCCCCGCCCGGCACCACGGCGGCGTACCGCCGCGGTCCCGCAGGCTCGGCCGGTCGGTATGGCGGCGGTACGACGCCGCATCGAGTCGGTGGGCAACGCAGGTTGGAACCGCCGGCTGGAAGACGACCTGCTTGATCCCGATCCGGGCGGCCCCTGGCTGCCCCTGCTCTACACCGCGGCCTGTTACGTCCTACCGGCGGTCGTGGTCTTCGTCTGGCTGCTGACCCTGGACGGGGCGCCACCTGCGGGCTGTGTGACCGACATCAGTGGCGGTGGCTGCGAGTCGCCCCGGGCGCGGGCGTTCGGGGCGATGGTGGGCGGGCTGCCGCGCTTCGGCCTGGCCCTGGCCAGCAGCCTGGCGATCGCGACGCTGCTGCGTCGGGTGGGTACGACCTGGCGTCCGACCACTGTGGCGCTCGCCGCCGCCGTGGTGGGTGGCGGTCTCTCGACGGTGATGATCAGCGCGGTGACCGGCCAGCCAATCGGCTGACCGGGTACCTCACGAACAACGACGCAGGGCCTGCACCGTGCACCGGTGCAGGCCCTGCGTCATCTGCCGGCCGGGACTCAGCCCTGCACGACGTTGAGGTTGAACGTGGCGGTCACCTCGGGGTGCAGCTTGATCCGCACAGGGTGCGACCCGATCGACTTGACGTGACCGGAAACCTCCAGCCGCCGCCGGTCGAGGGCCGGGCCGCCGGCCGCCTTGACGGCGTCGACGATCTCGGCCGGGGTGACCGAGCCGAAGAGCCGACCACCTTCACCGGCGCGGGCCTTCAGGTTCACCTTGAGGGCCTCGAGCTGTGCCTTCACCTCGTTGGCGTGATCCAGGTCGCGGATCTCGCGGGCCGAGCGGGCCCGCTTGATGAGGGTGACCTGCTTTTCCGCGCCCTTGGTCCAGGCGATCGCGAAGCCCTGCGGGAGCAGGTAGTTACGGCCGTAGCCGTTCTTGACCTCCACGATGTCGCCCGGGGCACCGAGCCCGGACACCTCCTGAGTCAGGATGATCTTCATGTCGGTGCCTCTCTCAGCGGGCCGTCGCGGTGTACGGCAGGAGCGCCATCTCACGGGCGTTCTTGACCGCACGGGCGATCTGCCGCTGCTGCTGCGAGGTGACGCCGGTCACCCGCCGAGCGCGGATCTTGCCGCGGTCGGAGATGAACTTGCGCAGCAGCGCGGTGTCCTTGTAGTCGATGTACGTGATCCCGTCCTTGTCGAGCGGGTTCACCTTCTTCTTCGGCTTGCGCAGTGCCGCAGCCTTCGCCATTGCTCTTGCTCCTGGTTTACGATCACGGGCGCTCGGCGCCATTAGAACGGAGGCTCCTCGTCGAAGTTGCCGCCACCCGAACGTGAGGGGGCCGGTGCAGCCGAAGCCCAGGGGTCGTCGAAGTTACCTCCGCCGCCCTGGCCACCACCGCCACCACTACCGAAGCCGCCGCCACCGCCGCCGGACCGGGACATCTTCTGCACCTTCGCCGTGGCGTAGCGCAGTGACGGGCCGATCTCGTCGACCTCCAGCTCGATGACGGTGCGCTTCTCGCCCTCGCGGGTCTCGTAGGACCGCTGACGCAGCCGACCCGAGACGATCACGCGGGCACCGCGCTGGAGCGACTCCGCCACGTGTTCCGCGGCCTGCCGCCAGACGGTGCACGAAAGGAACAGCGGCTCGCCGTCCTTCCACTCACCGGATGCCTTGTCCATGAACCGGGGCGTCGAAGCGACCCGGAACTTGGCGACCGCGGCACCGGAGGGGGTGAACCGCAACTCGGGGTCATCGGTCAGGTTGCCGATGACCGTGATGGTGGTGTCTCCTGCCATGACCAAACTCCTCGCGCGCTCATCCGTTCCGCCGTACAGGTTCTCAGAACCCTCCGACAACGACGGTGAGGCTGATCCGGGTGGGGCCGGGGTGGGTTTGCTAGCGCATCTCCGGCCGGAGGACCTTCGTACGCAGCACGGACTCGTTGAGCCGCAGCTGGCGGTCCAGCTCGGCCACCGCCTCCGGCGTCGCCTGGAGGTCGATGACGGCGTAGATGCCCTCGGCCTTCTTGTTGATCTCGTAGGCGAGGCGCCGGCGGCCCCACACATCGGTCTTCTCCACCGAGCCACCCGCGGTCCTGATCACGTTCAGGTACGTGTCGAGCGACGGGGCGACGGTGCGCTCCTCGAGGCTGGGGTCGAGGATCACCATGATCTCGTAATGACGCAAGACGTGCTCACCTCCTGTGGGCTAAGCGGCCACGGTCCTTCCGTGGCAGGAGGTCGTGCGTCGTGGCCCGTTCCGGTACCGGGGGGACCCGGCCGGGGACGGACAACCGGACCAGGATACCCGGCCCGGACGATCACCATCACCGAGGTGACGGGGTACAGCGAACCGGGGGTCCGTGCCGACGTCGCTGTCGGCACGGACCCCCGGCCACGGGCCGCGGGGCGCCTGGTCCGCATTCCTTGGGTGGGACCTGGGGAGGAACGACCACACCGATGAGGTTGGACCGGAGACGCCCCGCGGAGCTTTATCACGTTGTTACCTGACGTTATCGCGGAAGCCGGTGCTTCATGGGGCAAATCTTAGAATTACCGACATTTTCCTTTCCTGGGTCCTGCCGAGTCGTCTTGACCGGAGGATCCATTGGCATCAACGACTGCCGTCGGTGCCGGTGACGCGGCCAGGTAGCGGGCGTCGGCCCGCCCGTCGGTGGCGGGACGTAGGCTCGCCTGCATGCGTATCGGAGCCCACGTCGATCCGACCGACCCGCTGGCGGAGGCGACCGCCCGAGCGGCAGACGCCGTGCAGTTCTTTCTCTCCGACCCCCAGGGCTGGAAGTCGCCGCAGCCCCGCGCCGACGCGGCAGCGCTGATCGGTTCCGATGTCGACGTCTACGTGCACGCGCCGTACGTCATCAATGTCGCCACCGGCAACAACCGCATCCGGATCCCCAGCCGCAAGCTGCTGCTCGCGCACGCGAAAGCGGCCGCGGCGATCGGCGCCAAGGGCCTGGTGGTGCACGGCGGGCACGTGAACGCCGGTGACGACCCGTCGACCGGGTTCGACAACTGGCGCAAGGCACTGTCGTACGCGGCCGAGTCGGGGGGCTTCGGGCTTCCGGTGCTGATCGAGAACACCGCCGGTGGCGAGAACGCCTGCGCCCGGCGGCTGGATGCGCTCGCCCGGCTCTGGGACGCCCTCGGTGACCAGGAGGTCGGTTTCTGCCTGGACACCTGCCACGCCCATGCCGGCGGTGAGGAACTGCTCGGCCTGGTCGATCGGGTGAAGGCGATCACCGGTCGGATCGACCTGGTACACGCCAACAACTCCAAGGACGGGTTCGGGTCGGGGCGGGATCGTCACGACAACCTGTCGAGCGGAACCATCGACCCGGATCTCCTGCTTGCGGTGATTCGCGCGGCGGACGCGCCGGTCATCGTGGAGACGCCCGGGGGCGTCGAGGGGCAGGGCAACGACATCGCCTTCCTGCGTCGGCAACTCGACGGGGAGACCGGAGCACGATGACCACGGACCAGTCCGCCCCTGGCGGCCCCAGGCCGACCTCGCGCGACGCTCGGGCCACCAATGGTCCGGCGCCCGGCGGCACCGACCCGCAGTACCGGCGCGACCCGGGCGACGAGGTCCGGGCGAGCGCCTTCGACGAGGCTGACCAGGGCAGACCCACCGGGAACGGTCCGGCCGACGCGGCTCGCACGACACGGAAGCGCCCCAGCGCCGACGATGCGCCGGGCAAGAAGGCAGGCACTGCGGACACGGCCGCTGGCAGGACCGCTGCGGGCAAGAACGCCAGCGCGGGCAACGGCACCGACCGGGACAAGGCCGCCACCGGGAAGGCGCCGGCAGCCGGCAAGGTTGCCGACCAGAGTGAGGTTGCCGCAGGCAAGACCGCTGCCGCAGGCAAGGCTGCCGACCAGGACGAGGCTGCCCTAGGCAAGACCGCCGACCAGGGCAAGGCCAACACCGAGGACACGGCCGACGCCAGGAGCGAGGCCGGAGCCACGAACAAGGTCGGCGACCAGGACGAGCCTGGGGAGAAGGACAAGGGCGGAAAGAAGGACAAGGGCAGGGGCAGGAAGAAGGCGGGCGGCGACGGGGCCGGCGCGGGCGACAGCGGCACGCCCGACGGCAGTCCGGCAGCGGGCGGAAGCAAGCCCGACGGCACCCCGGCGGAGGGCGCAAGCAAGCCTGACCCGTGGGCCGCTTTCGGGCCCGCACCCGAGCCGGTACCCACCTGGTACGGGCGGCTGGGTCGGTGGGTCGGCCGGCTGCTGATCCACGAGTGGACGCTGGCCGCCGTCGCGTCGCTTGCGCTGGCCGTGCTGATGACCTGGCCGACGCTGCGTTACCCGGCACACACGCTGCCGCAGGACTACTGGGACCCGAGCCTCCAGGCCTGGCAGATGGCCTGGTCCGGGCACATCCTGCTGACCGAACCGGCCCAGCTCTGGCACGCCAACGCGTTCTTCCCGGAAAGGTGGAGCTTCGCCTTCTCGGACACCCTGCTCGGGTACGCGCCGGCCGGCATGATCGGCAGCGGCCCCGAAGCCGCCCTCGTTCGCTACAACATCGTGTTCGTGTTGGCGCACGCCCTCGCCACCTTCGGCGCGTACGTGCTGGCCCGGCAGCTCGGCGCGAGCCGGACGGGTTCCGCGGTGGTCGGTGTCGCCTACACCTACGCACCGTGGCTGCTGGCCCAGGCGGGCCACCTGCACGTGGTCTCCAACGGCGGTATTCCGCTGGCGCTGGCCATGCTGGCCCGGGGGCACGGCTGGTCGCTCCGGCACGGCTATCGACCGGAGCGCCGGCACGAGGGCTGGGTGTACGCCGGCTGGCTGGTGGCCGCCTGGCAGCTCAGTCTCGGATTCGGTATCGGCCTGCCGTTCGCGTACGTGCTCGCCGGCACCGTGCTGGTGGCCGCCGTCATCTGGTACGGAAAGCGGATCTTCTGGCGGCTCAAGCGCCCCTTCGGCCAGCGGTTGTTCGTCGCCGACCTGATCGGCGGGCTGATCTTCGCCGGGGTGGGTGTCCTGATGGCCATCCCGTACTTCACCGTCGCGCAGTTGCACCCGAACGCGGAGCGGACGATCGACGACATCGCCATCTTCTCGCCGCCCGCGACCGGTTTCGTGACCGCCCCGGCCGAGTCCCGCCTCTGGGGTGGGCTGCACGAAGGTGCCCGGTCGCTGCTGCCGTGGCATCCGGAGATGACACTGCTGCCCGGCTTCGTGCTGTACGCGCTGGCCGTCGGCGGGCTGTTCTTCTCCATCTGGAAGGTCCGCCAGCGGCTCCTGCTGCTCGCCGGGGCGCTGGTCGCGATGGCCCTGTCGATGGGCACCGAGCTGTTCGGCGGTCGCTTCACCTACGTACCGCTCTTCGACCATCTGCCCGGCTGGAGCGGCATCCGGACGCCGGGCCGGTTGATGTTGTGGGCCACGTTGCTGCTCGGGCTGCTGGCGGCGGGGGCGGTAAGCGCGTTCGCCGAGCGGGTCCGGGAGATCTCCGCCGAACGCATTCCCTCCTGGCCGAGCCCCTGGCTGCGCCTGGCGACCCTGGTGCCGCTGCTGCTGGTCGTCGCTGAGGGCATCAACACCACACCCCATCCGGTGGTGCCGGCGCAGCCGGCGGCGATGCGTTCGATCGACGGCCCGCTACTCGTCCTGCCCAGCGGGCAGAACCACGACCAGCCGGTGATGCTGTGGTCGACCACGCGGTTCCAGGACATCGTCAACGGGGGCAGCGGTTTCACCCCACGTCAGCTCGACGACGTACGCCGGGTCACCATGACCTTCCCCGACCAGACCAGCGTCGATTACCTGCGCACGCTCGGCGTGCACAACGTCCTGGTGCTGCGCGGCAAGATCGCCGGCACCCCGTGGGAGGTAAGCGTCGACGCACCGGTCGACGGGTTGGGCATCACCCGCGAGGAGATCGACGACATCGTAGTCTTCCGCCTCTGAGCGTCAAGCGTCACCGGGTCAGGTGGTCGCAGCCACGGGCGTCGGGGTTGGCTCGATGGTTGAGCGGCGGCTTCGCCATCGGTCCAGCCAGGGGGCGTCGGGGGTGCCGTCGAGCAGGCCGCCGTCCGGGTCGTCGGCGTAGTTGCGGCGTACCGCGTCCTGCTCCGGGTTCAGGATCTCGCGTACGACCAGGACGACCAGGGCCACCACGGCGGCCAGACGTAGGCTCGCGGCCAGCACGAAGACGCCCTCCGGGAAGACCGGCGTGCCGGTCGACGCGCCGAGCAACTGGCCGTAGAAGGCGATGAAGTAGCAGACCTCGGCCGCCTGCCAGACGAGGAACGCTCCCCACTTGGGCCGGGCGAGCACCACCAGCGGCAGCAGCCAGAGCACGAACTGCTGCGACCAGACCTTGCTGAAGATCAGGAAGGCGGCGACCACCAGGAAGGCGAGCTGGGCGAGCCGGGGACGCCGCGGTGCCAGCAACGCCAGCGCGCCGACGCCGAGGCAGGCCAGCCCGAACAGGGCGTACGACAGGTAGTTGAGCGTGGGAATGTTGGCGTCCAGCCACTGGAAGGGCCCGATGCTGGCGGGGTCGCCGAACTTCCCGTCCAGGTAGCGACCGATGTACCAGAAGGTGCCCCAGTCGATCGGACGAGTGGTGTTCAGCTCGAAGAAGCGGTCCCAGTTGTCCCGGTACGGAATGGCTGCCGGCAGGTTCACCAGCACCACCGTCACCGCGGCCGTGACGATGGACAGCAGCGCGGCCCGGATCCGGTTGGCACGTAACGCGAGCACCAGGATGGGCCCGAGGATGAACAGCGGCCACATCTTCGCCGCGCCACCGAGCCCGAGCAGCACTCCGGAAAGCGCCACCAACATTGTCCCCTTCGGGCCTGGCCCGGAGCGTGCCCAGGCCAACAGACCCAACGCGGCGAGCCCGATGGCGAGGAAGTCCCAGTTGACGGTGGCGGTGAGCAGCAGCGCGGGAGCGAGCGCGAAGAGCGCGGCGTCCCATGGGCGTCGACGGCGCAGCGCCAGGATCACCGCCACGGTGACCACCGCCAGCGCACCGAGCACCAGTGCGTTGAGGTTGTAGAACCACTGGCCCTGGTTCATGTCGGGGTTGCCGTCGCCGGCCGAGTGGACCGGCAACCCGAGCGCCCCCATGAAGTACCCGGTCAGCACCGGGTACTCGACCGGGTGGTCCCGGTAGGGCACCGCCCCCTCATTGAGCCGTTCGGCGTAGTAGAGCGCCAGCACGTCGGTGTAGCAGAAGCGGGTGTACTGCTCGTTGTTCACCCACGCGCCGTCCTGGCAGGGCGACTTCTGCACCCAGTGCAGGGCCAGCGTGAGGCAGGTCAGCGCCAGGACGATCCGTACCGCCGTCCAGAGCCGATTCTCCGCGCCGACGGGCCGGTCGCGGCCGACCGCGTGGTCGCCGAGCGGACCGCCGATCAGCCCGGAGAGCCCCCGGACGAAGCCGTCGGAGCGGGACGGGTGATCGGGGGCACCCGATCCATCGATGCCTGGCGTCGACTTCGTGCTCATGACCGTGCATCCTGCCGCATCCGGCGACGGCGTTGAAGCCGAAACCACATCGAATCCCCGAGGCGCTGCCGCCTGTGGGGGGTGGACACTTCAGTCACCTAGGCACCGGCGACCGACGCTCGGCAATCCATCCTCGGCGCTCGCGGTCTGCGGCATGTCGCGGTATCCCTGGCGTCGGAAACCCCGACATGCCGCATCTGACGAGCCAGTGTTCAGGGCCGAGCCGGCGGCCGTCCGCAGCCTGCTCGGACGGTTCCAGCGAACAATGGATCACCCTGGAGTTGCGCTACGACCCTCGGTGCCGAACCGCACGCTTCCGACTTCTTTTTACCGCTCCGCCCGTCGCGTTGGCGGGTGCTGTCGCCGTCATGCGGTCTTGCCCGGGTGGGCGCTCATCATCGCCTGCAGTTTCTCTACCGTGTCCAGTTCCGCACGGTGGTCAACGGCTCGCCCTTGGCCCTGACCAGCGCGGTCATCGGCGGGCTGTTCTCTTGCTAGTAGACAGGACGCCCAGCCGAATATAGAAGACATACAAAGATTGGTCCGATCGCCACAATGCCAGCAATCCCCAGCATGCCACGTCGATTTAATCGACTCTATTTCATCGGCCACGGTGGCCATCCAGAAAATTCTGGCTGGCCACCGTCGGCACTCATCACAGCAACCTCTTAACACACAAAGCTGCAGCGACTGACGACGCACTAGCAGTAGGCTGCCGAGGTGTATGAAGTCGATCTCCACGCATCGTTAGGAGTGTCGTAGACATAGTACACGCCACCACTGCGACGGAACAGGCGCAGACCGCTGACATAAACGTACTCACCGGACAACACGAAGAAGTTGTCAGCCCTTCCCAAGGTCTGAGGTCCTGCGATACCATCAACAGTCAGTCCGTATCGCTGCTGAAATGCGATGGTGGCGGACCTGGTCGCAGGCCCAAAGTCGCAATCGACAGATCCAGTGTAGAAGCCCTCTTTTTTGAGGAACAGCTGCCATGCTGCCGTTGCCCGGCTGTACCGGTGAGAATTCATGCTTAGGGGTCCTTCGTCACCCCAGTCGTCGGTAACAGTACCCGAGCCGGAAATGTACCCTTGGGAAACGGAGGCACCAGCTGCCGGGGCACAAACTAAAGCACCACCGACCAAGACAGTCGCCAAGGTTGCCGCAGTCAAAAGTGGCTTTAGCCTCATACGCTTCTCCCCGATGATCGCAGATTGCCGGTTTGGACGTGCCGCCTCATCACCTTACAGTCACCATCGGGATATGTCGATGGCCGATTACGTTTGGACTTACCTTGCCCGATTAGCCGGAAACACCTAGATTGTCTCGGCGGGCAGCTAGAATCATCTGGCAGCTCATCGAGTCGGTAACATCCTGAAAGGCCAAATCGACCTAGAACTGTACGCGCAGCATCGACGGTCGTACTACAGCGCTGCGGGCGGCCGGAATGGTTCTCCGGCCGCCCGTGGTGTCAGCGGGGGCTACTCCCGGCTCGTCGTTCTGGGTGGTAGCAGGCCGCCAGCTCCACCGCCCTGTTCTAGATCACCATCGGGTGGGCCACCCGGGTTGTTGCCGCCGTTGTTTCCACCGCCGGGACCGCCATTGTTCCCACCGTTGTTGCCGCCGCCGAACTGGCAGAGGAAATCTGTTGGATCGCAGTTCTGCTGGTTGCCGCCCGGCGGGGGCGATGGCGGGGCGGGCTCCTCGCCGTTGCCGGCGTCCTGATCGCCGACCCCCGTCACATCGGGCAGGTCGGACGGGTCGTAGCCCTTCAGGGCGTCGTCCATGTACCGCTTCCACAGCGCGGCCGGGATGTTGCCACCGCCGATGTTGACGCCATTTCGGTCCACGATCGCCGGCTTCTTCGGGTCGCGGCTGCCGATCCACACTGCGGTGGCCACGTTCTCGTCGTAGCCGACCATCCAGGCGTGAGCGTTCTTGTCGGTTTTGCCGTGCTGCCAGGTGCCGGTCTTACCCGCGGCCTGCCGGTTGCCGACCAGCGTCGCGTTGTTTCGGCCGGGGATCTCCTTGAGCACCGCGGTCACCTCGTCGGCGACCTCCGGCCGGATCACCTGCTGCGGCTTGAGCTTCTCGCCGGTGCCGCGCACCTTGTCCCACTTGCCGGTGGCCTTGTTCTGCTTCTCCACCATCCGGACAAAGTGCGCCTTGTTGTACTTGCCCTTGTTGGCGAGGGTGGCCAGACCGTTGGCATGGTCCAGCACGGTCACCGGATACTGACCGAAGCCGATAACCCGGTCGAACTTGCTCGGCGCGAGTTTCTCGGGCTTCTCCTTCGTCAGGTCGTAGACCTTTTGCTTGTCGTCCCACATGGTGCGGATGCCGGCGCGGCGAGCCATGTCGAGGACCTTGTCGGGGCCGATGTCCTCGGTCACGTGGAAGAACGGCACGTTGTACGACTGCACCGTCGACTCCTGCAGCGTGCACCACTTGTTACAGGTTCGCCTGACATCCCGGCCAGCGTTCACGATCGGATCGTCGTACCCCTCGGGCTTGAACGGGGTGGCGTCCCAGTGCGACTTGACCGAGATTTCCGCGTCGATCGCCGCGGCCAGGGTGTAGACCTTGAACGACGAGCCTGGGGGATGGCCACCGACGATGTTGCCATTCTGATCCGTGTTGAGGCCGGCGTAGTCGAAGTCGGCGCCGCTGTCACCGCCGTAGTAGGCGAGCACCCGGCCGGTCTTCGGGTCGACGGAGACCACCGCCGCCATCAGGTTCTTCGGCTGCCCCTTGAGCACCGAGCCCTTACGGTCCGGCTGGGCCGCCTCCTCCAGCGCCTTCTGCATCTTCGGATCGATGGTGGTGGTGATCCGGTAGCCGCCCTCGCGCAGCTCGTCCACGCAGCTGGGCTTGCCCTCGGCACCGGAGTTGGAGCAGAGGCCCCACTCCTCCATCTCCTTGCGGACGTAGTTGATGACGTTGCCGCGTGGAGTGGCGACCCCGAAGCCGTTGTTCTTCTTCGACTTCTCGACCTTCGGATACTCGGCCGGCCGCTCCGGCTTGCCCGGGGCGTTCAGCCAGCCCTCCTCGACCATCCCGTTGATGACGTACTCCCACCGGGATTTCGCGTCGATTTCGTTGGTCTCCGGGTCGAAGCCCTTGTGGGTGGCGCTGGCGACCGGCTGCTTGATCAACGCGGCGAGCACCGCGCCCTGCGCCACCGTCAGCTTCTTCGCGCTGGTTTTGAAGTACGTCTGGGCCGCCGCCTCGATGCCGTACGCACCACGACCGAAGTAGATCACGTTGAGGTAGTTCTCCATGATCTCGTCTTTGGTGTAGTTGTCGTTCAGCTTGGAGGCGAGGATCGCCTCCTTCACCTTCCGCGCGTAGCTGTCGTCCTGGAGGTTCTCGTAGGCGTTGCGGGCGTACTGCTGGGTGATGGTCGAGGCGCCCTGCTTGTCGCCGCCGGAGAGGTTGTTCCAGGCGGCCCGGGCGATGCCCTTGTAGTCGACGCCCGAGTGTCGGTAGAAGTTCCGGTCCTCGGCGGCGGCCACGGCGTCGCGCACATGCTGCGGGATGTTGTCGATGGTGACGAAGGTGCGGTTCTCGTTGCCGAGCTTGGCGACCAGCGACTTGCCATCCTTGGCGTAGACGGTGGTGGACAGCGGCAGCGGGATCTCCTTGGGCAGCACCACGTTCGTCGAGTAGTAGGTGAACCCGACCACGCCGATGCCGGCCAGCATGATGAACACCGCGAAGCCGGCGATCAGCATGTTCATCCGCTTGCGCTTGCGGGCACGAGCCACCGCACCCGGGTCACGGCCACCGCGACCGGGCCTGGTCGGTCCACCCGGTCCACCGGGACCGCCCGGTCCGCCGGGGCCGCCGACGCTTGCCCGGGCCACCGCGGCCCGACCGCCGACGCCACCCACGGACGCCGACCCGACGCTCGCCCGACCGGCTGACGCCGCGCCCACGGCGGCGGCACCGACCGAGGCACGACCGGGTGCAGGTGAGACCGGCACCGAGGCTCGGCCGGCACGGCCGGGTGCGGGCGAGACCGGCACCGAGGCACGACCCGGTCCGGCTGGTGAGACCGGCACGGAGGCGCGACCGGGGCCGGCCCGGCCGACCGGGGCCGCACCGGTGGAACCGCCCCGCGGCGGAACGCTCGCCGAGCCGCCGACCGAGGCACGTCCGCCGACCGAGGCGCGGGCCGACGGGCCGGATGTCTCCGGCCCGGTCGACCAGTTGACTCCGCGCGGTTCACCACCCGGGCGGCGGTACGCGTCGTCCGTCTGCCCCGAGTCGTCCTGGCCCGGAATCCAGGCCCGGCCGCGCGAGGAGCTGGGATCGCCGTACGAGTTCATTCCTCACACCCTGCCGTCGCGGTGGGGCGCGGTCGCACCGCCACCGGTTTGCCGTGAGTTTTGACACCTGCGACCACGGCACGGGGGTGCTGTGGTCCCGGCGTCAGATCCGTATCAATCGGACCATTCAGACCTACAAGCCGTCGGTCGCCCCAGCCGCGTCGCACGCGACCGGGGCCGGCCGATCGAGCTCGTATCACCGTTGCGCCTCTCGCCTTCGCCGGACACCCGTTCCGTCCGCGGTCATGCCGCTCGCCTCACCGTGCTCCGGGTCGCCGTCGGCGACGCCGGTCAGACCGTCCCGCCCGAGCAGGTACTGCTCGATGAGATGGTTCCAGTCACAGCCGAGGCACACCTCCACCACGAAGACCTGGAACTCACGCAGCGTCATCGCCAGCACGGTCAGCTCAGCCACATTACGGGCTTGGCCGGCCGATTGCTTGAGTTCGTCTCCGTAAATGTAGTGGACCAGGGTCAGGTTCTCGCTGCGGCAGATCGGGCACCGCTCGTCGGTGGACTCACCGTGGAACCGAGCCGCGTTCTTCAGGTAGGGCGACGCGTCGCACAGGTCATAGGTGCCGACGCGGCCGGCGAGGAGCTCACGCAGCGCCGCTCGCTTTCGGAGCGAGTAGTCGACGACCTGGCGCTGCGTACGCATGCGGGAAAGGGTACGCGGTCTCTTCTGACGAGGCGACCACCGTGACGATCCGTGACCGAAGGACATCAGAACGGGGGTTTGCCCAGACTGGAACGAGACGCTACGGTGCGATGTATCGGTCCGATACATCGTGGCGGTTAGCGCTTCACGCACAGGGTAAAGGGAGGGTGGCCAGTGCTCGAACTCGCCATCCTCGGCCTGCTGCAGGAGGCCCCGATGCACGGCTACGAGCTGCGCAAGGAGCTCACCGCCAAGCTCGGGGCGATCCGCGCCGCCATCAGTTACGGCTCGCTCTATCCGACCCTGCGCCGGCTGCAGGCGGCGGGATGGATCACCGAGGCCGACGAGACACCCGCCACCGCCGAGGAGGTTCCCGCGCTGACCAGCCGACGAGGTCGGGTGGTCTACGAAATCACCGCGGAAGGAAAGGAACGCTTCGCCCAGCTCATCGCACAGACCGGGCCGGAGACGTACGGCGACACCGGCTTCGGTGTGCACTTCGCGTTCTTTTCCCGAACCGACCAGGCGACCCGACTTCGAATTTTGGAAGGTCGCCGCCGCACGATCGAGGAACGTCGCGAGGGCCTTCGCGACATGCTGGGCCGGGCGGCCGAGCGCCTCGACGCGTACACCCTGGAGCTGCAGCGCCACGGCCTGGAGGCCTGTGAGCGTGAGGTCCGCTGGCTGGAGGAGCTCATCGCCAACGAGCGCTCCGGCCGTGCCCCGACGGTCCCGCACGACGGGACGGCCGGCGGCCCACGACAAGACAACAGCCCGCCTCCGCCTGGTGAGACCAGGACAGAGCGGCCGTGACAGAGAAGAAGGAGGCACACGCGATGGGCTCCGTCCGCGTCGCCATCGTCGGTGTGGGTAACTGCGCCTCGTCCCTGGTACAGGGCGTCGAGTACTACCGGAATGCCGACCCCAACGACCGCGTCCCGGGTCTCATGCACGTCACCTTCGGCGACTACCACGTTTCTGACGTGCAGTTCGTCGCGGCGTTCGATGTCGACGCCAAGAAGGTGGGCATGGACCTCGCGGAGGCGATCGTCGCCAGCGAGAACAACACCATCAAGCTCTGCGACGTGCCGCCGACCGGCGTCAGCGTGCAGCGCGGCCCGACCTTCGACGGCCTCGGCCAGTACTACCGCGAGATCGTCGAGGAGTCGGACGCCACGCCGGTCGACGTGGCCAAGGCGCTGCGCGACGCGCAGGTCGACGTGGTCGTCTCGTACCTGCCGGTCGGGTCGGAGCAGGCCGACAAGTTCTACGCCCAGGCCGCGATCGACGCCGGCTGCGCGTTCGTCAACGCCCTGCCGGTCTTCATCGCCTCCGACCCGGAGTGGGCGCAGAAGTTCACCGACGCGGGCCTGCCGATCGTCGGCGACGACATCAAGAGCCAGGTCGGCGCCACCATCGTGCACCGCGCCCTGGCGAAGCTCTTCGAGGACCGGGGTGTCGAGCTGCTGCGGACGTACCAGCTCAACTTCGGCGGCAACATGGACTTCATGAACATGCTGGAGCGCAACCGCCTGGTCTCGAAGAAGATCTCGAAGACCCAGTCGGTGACCTCCCAGGTGCCGCACGAGATGGCCAAGAGCGACGTGCACATCGGCCCGTCCGACCACGTGCCGTGGCTGGACGACCGCAAGTGGGCGTACATCCGCCTGGAGGGCCGCTCGTTCGGTGACACGCCGCTCAACGCCGAGCTGAAGCTCGAGGTGTGGGACTCGCCGAACTCGGCCGGTGTCATCATCGACGCCGTCCGGGCCGCCAAGATCGCCCTGGACCGGAAGATCGGTGGCCCGATCCTGTCGGCCTCGTCGTACTTCATGAAGTCCCCGCCGGTGCAGTACGCCGACCACGACGCGCACGCCGCCGTCGAGGCGTTCATCGCCGGCGAGGTCGAGCGCTGACGCGCCGACCACCAGCAGCAGCACCGGCGAGGGCCGGGTCCGCGCGGACCCGGCCCTCGCCGTCTCCGCTCAGGCCAGCCGCACCGGGTACGGGGTGGACGTCACAAGCGCCGCCGGGCGCACGGGGCCGCGTCGTCGATGGTGGAACGTTACGCTGATCGCCGTGCCGTTCACCGACGCTACGCCCGCCCGCGGGTCGGGTCGCCGAATCGCCACCGCACTCACGGGCACGCTGCTGACCACCAGCCTGTGCGCCTGCGCTGTCCCGGGCAGCCGTCCGGCAGCCGAGTCGGACCAAGACGTCGTGCCGCCCAACCCCCTGCCATCGGTGGCCGAGGCCCGCTGTGTCGCCGCCGCGGCCGCACCGCCGGAGGGCGTGACGAAAGCCCCGGTCCCGTCCGGCGCGTCGACCGCACCGATACCGTCCGGCACCGGACATCCGATGGCCGACGAACGGGTACGCGAGGAGATGCTCCGCCGTCAGCAGGCCGCCAACGACGCCTTCCGGCAGCGCGGCACGCTCGAACCCGAGACGGCTGCCGGCGCTCGGGCCTGTGCCACCGAGGTGCTCAAGGGCCTGAATCTGCTGACCGCTGACGGCCGGGACGAGCCCGACGAGGAGGCCGTGCGGCGGGCGGTGACCGCCACCGGCCTCACCGACGTGGTCGTCAGACCGCCTGGACGCCTCGATCTCGGCCCCGGCGGCGGGCTGATCTTCGCGGGGTGGACCGGCCGGGCGTGCGTCTTCGGCAACGTCCGCCCGGACGACATCACGGTGGAGATCGGCGCCCGGATCGCCGACGGTGGCTGCCTGCCCGCTCCGGACTGATCAGGACCAGGCGCGTTGCAGGGCCACCCGGGCCTCCAGCTCCAGTAGTTTGACCTTGCGGTCCAGGCCACCACCGAAGCCGACCAGCTTCCCGCCGGCCCCGATGATGCGGTGACACGGCACGAGCACCGGGATGGGGTTGCGGTTGCAGGCCACTCCGACCGCTCGGGCCGCTCCGGGGTCGCCGACCCGCCGGGCCACCTCACCGTAGGTCAGTGTCTCGCCGTACGGAATGAGGGTCATCTCCCGCCACACCGCCCGCTCGAAGTCGGAGCCGCGCGGCACGGTCACCGGCACCCCGAAGTCGGTCAGTTCCCCGGCGAAGTACGCGCGCAGCTCCGCCACCGCCCGCCGGGAGGTCTCGTCGGCCGGCTCGGTCGTCCCGTCACCGACCGGGCCGAAATGCGCCCCACAGACGCTGTCCCCGTCGGTGGCCACGGAGAATTCCCCGATCGGTGAGTCGAGCACGGTCCAACGCATCTCGCCATTGTCCACCTGTGAGCAGGGGCGGGAAAGGCCGACGCCCGCCGGAGCGTCCGAGTGCTCGGTAGCTCCGGCGGGCGCCGGTCATGTCGCGACGGATCAGGCGGTGGAGACGGTGAATCTCTCGCCGTTGCCCAGCCCCAGGCCGGGGGACGACCACTTGATGGTCTTGTTCGAGATCAGTTGGCTGGTGCCGGACGACCCGGCGGAGACCGCCTGGCCGTCGCTGGCCCTGAGGAAGATCGTCCCGTCGATGTTGTAGTTGGCGAAGTCGAACGTCTCCCAGAGACCCCGCGAAGTGCTGCTGGCGACCAGCGGCTTGGTGCCCTTGCTCGCCGCGGTCACGTACCTGCCGTTGGCGTGGGCCCGGAGACCGAAGAAGCCGTCACCCTGGTTGATGACGTCGAACCTCGCCGCCTTGGTGACTGTCGTGCTGCTGGCGACCAGCGGCTTCGTGCTGCTGGCGGCCACGACGTACTTGCCGCTGGCCTTCGACCTGAGGCTGACGATCGGCGGCGCTGCGTCGATGGTGAACTTCTCGTTGGTCCCGATGGAGGTCCTGCTCGCCATCATCGACGAGCTGCCGGACGTCGACGCCGTGACGTACTTGCCATTGATCTTGGACTTGAGGCTGACCGTGCCGTCGGTGTGGTTGACGATTGTGTACTTGGCCGACGTGACGATCGTCTTGTGGCTGGCGATCAGTGGCTTGGTGCCGTTGCTCGGCGCCACCACGTACCGTCCGTTGGCCCTGGAACGCAGCGCGACCAGGCCGCCGCCAGCGTCGACGAAGTCGAATCGCTGCGCCGTGCCCATGCTCGTCCCGTTGTTCACCAGCGGCTTGGTGCTGCTGGCAGCGGTGACGAACTTGCCGTTGGAACGTGCCTTGAAGCCGTGCGAGTAGCGGGTCGGCGTGACCGAGCCGACGGTCAGCAGCCGGTCGATCGAACCCTTCGTGTCGTACACCCCGCCGGCCAGGCCGGTGGTGACGATCCGATCCCGGACCTGCCTCGGCGTCCAACCCGGATTGGTGTTCAGCAGCAGCGCCGCGGCGCCTGCCACGTGCGGAGCGGCCATCGAGGTACCGCTGAACACCGCGCTGCTGGTGTTGCTGTTGTGGCGCGCCGAGACGATGCTCACGCCCGGAGCGAAGACGTCCAGGCACTTGCCGTAGTTCGAGAACCACGCCCGCATGTTGATCCGGTCGGTCGCGCCCACCGTGATCGCCTCCGGTACCCGGGCCGGCGACGCCTTGCAGGCGTCCATCCAGCTGTTACCGGCCGCGATCGAATAGGTGACACCGGACGCGATGGACCGGTTCACCGCCTCGTCGAGGGACGGGACGGCCACGACGTCACCGAGGCTCATGTTGGCCACGGCCGGCTTCTGGGCGTGCTCGGTCACCCAGTCGACGCCGGCGATGACCTGCTCGGTGGTGCCGAAGCCGTCGCAGTCGAGCACCCGTACGCCCACGAGCTTGACGCCCTTGGCGACACCGTACTTCGTGCCGCCGACGGTCCCGGCGACGTGCGTGCCGTGGCCGTTGCAGTCCTGGGCGACCTCGTCGGAGTCGATGGCGTCGTAACCGTGCCTGGCCCGGCCGCCGAAGTCCTGGTGGGCGACGTTGATCCCGGTGTCCAGGATGTACGCGGTGACCGAGCTACCGGTGTTGGGGTACTTGTAGGTGCTGTTCAACTTCGGCGAGGCCTGATCGATGCGGTCGAGGCCCCAGGACGGCGGGCTGCTCTGCGAACCGCTGTTGGCCGACAGCCGCCGGACCTGCTCCACGTAGGCCACGTCGGGGTGGCTGGCCAACTTGTCCGCCTGCCGCTGGCTCATGGTGGCCGAGTAACCGTTGAGGGCGTTGCCGAACACCCGGCGGACCGTGCCACCGTTCGCGCCGGTGAGCGCCGAGGCGGCGGCCCGAACCGAGCTCTTGGTCACGCCCCGGTCCTTGAGGACGACGATGTAGCGGTCCGGCACGACACCGACGCCCTTGGTGCCGAGCACCTCGGCGCGGGGCTGGTCGGCCGGAGCGGCCATCGCGGCACCGCCGGTCACGACGGTGAGGATGGACGAGGCGGTGGCGAGGGCGAGCCCCGCCGCCGCCGAGCGGCGCAGTGCGCCACGGCGATTCACTGGATGTGCCCCCGTCGGTCGTCGACCAGGCCCGGTGGGCGGTCGGCCGGATAGTGGATCGTCCCGCCTCCGACTGCGAAGCAGCGGGCTGATGGACGTGCCAACATCATGGACGAACCTCGCTGGCACCGCGTCCACCGTTCGGTCGAGACGTGAGCGTTTCGACGTACGGCCGTCGCCTTGGGACGGGCCACGATGGACCTCGGGGTGCGGCCGGGCGCACCGGGCGCGATCAATTCGCGTAGCTGGTCAGTCGCGGATGCCTTCGTCGCGGGCCCAGCGCAGCAGCTCCGCCTCGGCCGTGTCACGATCCAACGGCCCATGCTCCAGCCGCAGGTCCTTCAGGTGCTTCCAGGCCCGTCCCACCACCGGCCCGGGCGGCACACCCAGCAGCTCCATGATGGCGTTTCCGTCGAGGTCGGGCCGGACCCGGGCGAGGTCCTCCTCGGCGGCGATCCGGGCGATCCGCTCCTCCAACGCGTCGTAGTCCGCCGCCAGCTGGGCCGCCTTCCGGCGGTTGCGGGTGGTGCAGTCCGACCGGGTCAGCTTGTGCAGCCGGGGCAGCAGGTCACCGGCGTCGGTGACGTACCGGCGCACCGCCGAATCCGTCCACTCGCCCCGGCCGTACCCGTAGAAGCGTAGGTGCAGCGCGACGAGCGCGGTCACCTTCGTCGTGACGTCCTTGGGGTAGCGCAGCGCCTTCATCCGCACCTTGGTCAGCCGGGCACCGACCACCTCGTGGTGGTGGAAGCTGACCCGCCCGTCCGGGCCGATCGCCTTCGTCGCCGGCTTGCCCACGTCGTGCATCAGCGCGGCCATCCGGAGGATGAAGTCAGGCCCGTCCTCCTCGTACGAGACGGCGTTTCGGACCACGGTGAGGGTGTGCTCGTAGACGTCCTTGTGCTGGGCGTGCTCGTCGATCTCCAGCTTGAGCCCGGTCAACTCGGGCAGGAAGCGCTCGGCCAGGCCGGTGTCGACAAGCAGCCGCAGGCCGGAGATCGGGTCCGCGCCGCAGAGCAGCTTGGTGAACTCGTCGCGGATCCGCTCGGCGGTGATCCGGTCCAGATCGGTCGCCATCCTGCTCATCGCCGCCCGCACGTCCGGGTGGACCGCGAAGCGCAGCTGCGCGGCGAAGCGGGCGGCCCGCAGCATCCGCAGCGGGTCGTCGCCGAACGACTCGGCGGGCGTGCCCGGGGTACGCACGATCTTCGCGGCCAGGTCGGCCAGGCCGCCGTACGGGTCGGTGAACCGGTGCTCGGGGACACTTACCGCCATCGCGTTGACGGTGAAGTCCCGCCGTCGCAGATCCTCGGCGAGGCTGGTGCCGTAGGCGACCACCGGGTTACGACTGACCTGGTCGTACGATTCGGCGCGGAAGGTGGTGATCTCCAGTCGCAGACCGCCACGCTGGCAGCCGATGGTGCCGAACTCGCGCCCGGTCTCCCAGATCGCCTCGGCCCAGCCCCGCACGATGTCAAGCGTCTGGTCGGGGTGTGCGTCGGTGCAGAAGTCGAGATCCTCACCGAGCCGGCCGAGCAGGGCGTCGCGTACCGAACCGCCCACGAGGTGCAGTTCGTGACCGGCGGCGGCGAACCGGCGGCCCAACTCGTCGGCCACCGGGGAGACCCGGAGCAGTTCGGCGACGGCGTTGCGCTGCGCGGCGGTGAGATCGCGGCGGTCGGTGGCGTGGGATGCGGCGGCTTCGGACATCGGATCCGCAGCCTATCGGTCCTGACCGGCATCTCCTCCGCCGGGCGCGGGTAACCGGCGGGGGTTGACTAAGGTCTGTGGCGTGTGGGCCGGTGCCGGCTCCGGCTTACCCCTTTGGAGGCAACAGATGAGCGGCGGGCTCTACCGCAGCGCGAACGCCCAGCAGGGCGGCGCGCCCGGCGGCCGGCCCGGTGACGGAGCCACGTTCATCTCCGCCGAGCCACTCAACCAACCCGCGATGGAGTCGACCGCACCCCCGCAGGAGCAGGTGGCGGAGGGCAGCGCCGCCGCCAACAGCGCAATCATGGCCCTGGGCAGCCTGGTCAGCAGAGGTACCGGCTTCCTACGAAATCTGGTCATCGGTGCCGCCCTCGGTGGTGCGTTGGTGGGCGACGCCTACACCACTGCCCAGATCCTGCCGGGGATGGTCTACGAGTTCCTGCTCGGCGGCATCCTCACCAGCGTGCTGATCCCGGTGCTGGTGCGTCGGCGAAAGGCGGACGCCGACGGTGGCCAGGCTTACGCGCAGCGCTTGCTGACCCTGGCGGTGCTCGCGCTGGGTGTCGCCGCCGTGCTCGCGGTCGCTCTCGCCGCGCCGTTGACCTGGCTGTACGGCGCGGACGAGTCCGCTGACGGTTACTCCAAACTGGTCACCGCGCTGGCCCGGCTGATGCTGCCGATGATCTTCTTCTCCGGCCTGAGCGCGCTGATCAGCGCGGTCCTCAACACCCGGGGCCACTTCGCCGCGCCGATGTGGGCACCGATCCTGAACAACCTGGTCGTCATCGGTACCGCCGGGCTCTACATCGCGATCTTCGGTGCCGAGATCGTCGGGCCCGAGGACATGACGACCGGGCGGGTCCTGCTCATCGGCGGCGGCACGCTGATCGGCGTGGCCATCCAGGTCGCCGGTCTGTTGCCGGCACTGCGCCGGGTCGGCTTCCGGTGGAAGCTCCGCTTCGACTTCCGCAAGCTCGGCCTGGCCGAGCTGGGGCGGCTCGGCGCCTGGATGATCTGCTATGTGGCGGTCAGCCAGCTCGGCCTCATCGTGCTGTTCAATCTGCTGAACCGCGCCGGCAAGGAGAACGCCGCCGGCCCGCTGATCTACAACAACGTCTTCCTGCTGCTGATGACCGCGCACGGCATCATCGCGGTGTCGATCATCACCGCCCTGATGCCTCGGATGAGTGCCGCCGCCGCCGACGGCCGGTACGCCGACCTCGCCGCCGACCTGTCCCGGGGGACCCGGACCGTGTCGGCCGTACTCGCCCCGATCGCCGTCTGCTACGCCGTGCTGGCCACCCCGATCGCGTTCACGTTGTTCCGGTGGGGTGCGTTCACCGACGACAACGCCACCGCGACGTCCCTGGTGCTGCTGGCTGCCGCGCTCGCGTTGGTGCCCTTCGCCATCAGCCAGTTGTTCACCTTCGCCTTCTACGCGCTGCCGGACACCCGCACCCCGGCACTGATCAACATCCCGGTCGTGGTGCTCCGGATCGCGGTGCAGATCGCCCTGTTCGCGATCTTCTCGGCAAGCTTCGTCGGCGCGGGGATGATGATCGGTAACGCGATCTCGTATCTGGCTGCGGCGATCGCCTCCGCCTGGCTGCTGCGCCCCCGGGTCGGCCGCATCGGGCTGGGCGCGATCCTGCGTACCCTCGGCCGGGTTGCCGTCGCGGCGCTTGGTGCCGCCCTGGCCGGCCTGGTGGTGGTGGCCCTACTGCCGGGCGACGACACGCCGACGCGCTTGGAGGCGATCGCGCAGCTACTGGTTGGTGGCGCGGTGATCGGCGGTACCTACCTCGGCCTGGCGACCGTGCTGCGGATCTCCGAGATCACCGAGGTGGTCGGCATGGTCCGCCGCCGGCTCGGCCGCTGAACCTGCCCACCCTGCCGTACACCCAGAGTGACCGCGGATCACCAGGCTGGGGACGTCCCTGTGGATAACTCCGCGCGCCGCCGCTCAGCTAGCGGATCAGCCTGTGGATAACCAACCGGACGGCCGAGTATGCCCGGCCGATTGACGGGGAATCGGGCGCTGCCGAACCCGCCGACGCGACCGGTTCCGCCCCAGCCGGAGCCGGTTGTGGTCAACCTCTAGATTGGCTGGTACATGTACCAGCAACGTGGCCGACAACGGTGGTAACAGGACAAGTCCGCCGACTGCTGACTACGCCGTCACCGGACGGCGGGAAGATGACATGTCGGGGACCGGGCCATCCCGGGTAAGGTCGCACTCGACGGGTACGGCAGACACCGGCGCGCGGCACCGTGCTGCGACCGGCCGGCCGGTACCAGACGAAGGCGGAGCGGGAAGCAGATGCCCAGCAGCGCGGGTCCATCGATCGACACGATCACCGAGGGAGGACGGGTGACCCAGGTCGGCGAGGGTCAGGACGCGGACGAGACCACTCCGCCGGTCATGACCTTCGGTGCTCCGACGGCCGGTGAGATCCTCGCCGAACGTTACGAACTGGTCGAGCACATCAACAACGACAGCGCGGGCCGATTGGTCTGGCGTGGGGTCGACGTCGTGCTGCGCCGGCCCGTTGCGGTCGTCATGCGCTACCCGGGGGGCAATTCCGCCACCGAGATGCTTCAGGCAGCTGTCGCCGCCAGCCGCGTCGTCCACCCCAACCTGGTCGGCGTGTACGACGCCATCGACGAGGCCGAGCGGGCCTACGTGGTACGCGAGTGGGTCGACGGTCAGTCCCTGCGGGACCTGGTCGCGGGCGGGCCGTTGGACGCCGCCCGCGCGACCGCCGTCGGTAACTCCGTCGCCAGCGCCCTGGCCGCCGTGCACGCCACCGGCATGGTGCACGGCAACGTGCACCCCGGCACGGTGATGATCAGCGATGACGGCCGGGTGGTGCTCGCGGACGCCCGCACCGACGGTGACGACAGCCAGGAGAGCGACGTCCGCGCCGTCGGCGGCATCCTCTACTTCGCGATGACCGGCTACTGGCCGCACGCCGAGGCGCCGCTGCGCGGTGCCACCGCCGGGCACGGTCGAGCAGCCATTCCCGATGCGGTACGCGACGCCAACGGGGCCGTGGCGGCGCCCCGTCAGGTCCGGGCCGGTGTGCCGGCCTACCTGGACGACCTGACAATGGATCTGCTCGACGCCGAGATCGCCCCGCCCCCGTCGGACGTCCTGACGGCGGAGTTGGCCCGGCTCGACGTGCCCGACGACGACTACCTCGACAACAGCGGCCCGCTGCGGTTCACCGGCGAGACCGGCGAGGAACCGTCACCGTTGGCCGCGGCCGGCGGGCGGAAGGTCGCCCTGGGCATCGCCGGACTGCTGACGGTGGCCCTGATCGGGCTGCTGATCGGGATCAGCACCCTCGGCGACGACGACGGGGACCCGCAGACCAATCCGGTTGCGGCGCCGACATCGAGCGCGCCGGTGAGCGAGGAGCCCGCAGCGCCCGCAGTCCGGAACCTCAAGATCAGCGGTGCGCGGATCATCGACCCGGACAGCAACAACCGGAGCGAGGTCCGCGACGCCGAAAAGGTCTTCGACGGCGACCAGGACGAGGGCTGGTCCACGGAGACCTACAACCGCAGCAACTTCGGCAACCTCAAGCGGGGCATGGGCGTCTGGATCGACCTCGGCACCGAGCGGACCGTCAAGTCGGTACAGGTCAACCTCTCCGACCGGGGTGCCTCGGCGGAGCTGCTCACCGGCACGATCGACGCCCCGTCGTCCAGTTCGGGCGACGATGAGGTCCTCACGTCGTACCTGAAGAACAAGATCGGTCAGCCCTTCGAGGCACACGACGGCACCACGATGACCTTTGACGGCTTCGACGCTGACCAGAAGTACCGCTACCTGCTGTTCTGGATCACCGAGCTGCCGCCGAACGGAGGCGGCTTCAAGGTCGGGGTGCAGGAAATCACGGTCCAGGGGTCATGAGACGCCAGCACGGCGGCAGCCACCGGGTCGGGTGATGGAGGTACGCGACGCCGGACGCAACCACACGGGCGCCGCTCCCGTGGACGACACGGTCAGCGACCTCGATCTGCTGCGCGCCCACGTCACCGGTGACCGGGACGCCTTCGGCGAGCTGTTCCGCCGGCACCGGGACCGGCTCTGGGCGGTCGCCCTGCGTACGCTCGGCGACCGTGAGGAGGCCGCGGACGCCCTCCAGGACGCGCTGCTGTCCGCCCATCGCGCGGCCGACCGGTTCCGGGGCGACTCGGCGGTCACCACCTGGTTGCACCGGATCGTGGTCAACGCCTGCCTCGACCGGCTCCGCCGTCGGCGGGCCCACCCGACGGTGCCGTTGCCCGACGGGATACACGGCCCGGAGGACGGTCCGGCCACCGGCGGCGTCGAGCCGGCCGCACCGGTACCCGACCACGACACCGCGATGGTCGTCCGGGATGCCCTGGCCTCGTTGCCGCTGGAGCAGCGGGCCGCCCTGGTCCTGGTGGACGTGCAGGGCTATCCGGTAGCCGAGGTCGCGCGGATCCTCGGGGTCGCCGAGGGGACGGTCAAGAGTCGCTGCGCGCGGGGCCGTGCCCGGCTCGCGGTCACGCTCGGCCACCTGCGACCCGGCACCGGGCCGGCGACCGTTTCCCGGCCGGACGTGCCGGAGGTCACCGGCGGGAACCCGAAGGAACGATCGGGCGTCCGATCGGGGTCGGGGCGGTCCCGGCCGGCCGCCAACCAGCAGGAGGAAGCGTGAGTACCGGGGAGTTCAGCGAGGTCGACCACGACCTGCTCGCCGACTACCTCGGTGGCGCGTTGGACGGCACCCCCGAGCACGCTGAGATCGCCCGGCTGGTGGCGCAGGACCCGACCTGGACCCGCGCCCACGCTCTCCTGGCCCCGGCCGTCGACAGCGTCCGCACCGAGCTGGCCGAGTGGGGTGAGCCGACACTGGAGCTTCCGCCAGAGATCACCGACCGGATCAGCGCCGCCCTCGCCGCGGCGGAACCGCCCGCCGCACCCACCGCCGAGGTCACGCCCACCCCAGCGGCGTCCGAGGACCCGGAGCGTGCCGCAGCGGCCACCCGGGACCCGGCTCCGGCTGTCGACGACCCCGGCTCGGAGCCGGCCGGCGGGAAGGTGACGCTCGTACCAGCCCAGCCGCTTGGCGGTCCCCGTCGGCCCGGCGGGCCGCTGCGGCCGGGACAGGATCGGTCCTCGTCGTCGCGGCCGGGTCGGCGACGTCGCCGCTGGGCCCGCGTGGCCGGGCCGGTTGCCCTCGCCGCCGCCGCCGTGGTCGGGCTGGGCGCGCTCCAGCTGTTCCAGCCCGGCGGGGGGGACGACGTCGCCACCGACACCGCCCTGAACGATCGGGCCGCCAGTCCCGTGGTGCCGCACGCGTACCCGCAGGAGTCCGCCGGGCAGCCCGCCACCCGATCGGCACCCGAACGTGCCACCGCGGCGACCGGCGATCCGTACCGCGTGGTCGGCGCTCCTCAGCGCAGCGACACCGACTACACGCCGGAGGCACTGGCCCGCATGACGCCGAGCGTCAGGCAGTTCTCCAGCGGTGGTGATCCGGGGCTCGGCGCGGAGAACCAGGAGCGCCTCCCCGCCCCGGGCGACCTTTCCCGGCTCGGCGACCAGACGGCGTTGAGCGCCTGCCTCGCGGAGATCGGTGCGGAGCACAGCGGAGGACCGCTGGTCTTCGAGGTCATCGACTATGCCCGCTTCCAGGGGCTGCCGGCGCTGGTCCTTCAGTTCACCGACGCCTCCGGCACGAGCTGGGCGTGGGTCAGTGGCCCGGAGTGCGGCGTACCCGGGTCCGGCTCGGACGCCCGCTACCGTACGCGGGTAGGGTGATCCTGCGGTCACCGGACTTTTGACCGTCCACGTGACCTGACCCACCGGGTGACCGGCTCGGGAATTCCCGCTTCGTACGATGACGTTCTGCACATCAGTTGCCGCCGCGTCGGCACTCGGATCGGCATCGGCCCGTACGCCGGTGACGACAGTCAACACGATTGGGAGACGGCAGTGGACGAGGTCCGCAACCTGGTCATCATCGGCTCCGGGCCGGCCGGCTACACGGCGGCGGTCTACGCGGCACGCGCCAACCTCAGGCCATTGGTGATCGAGGGTGTGCAGTCCGGTGGCGCGTTGATGACCACCACCGAGGTGGAGAACTTCCCCGGTTTCGCCGACGGCATTCTCGGCCCCGAGCTGATGGACAACATGCGCAAGCAGGCCGAGCGGTTCGGTGCCGAATTCCTGACCGACGACGTCACCCGGGTCGAGCTGACCGACACCGGTCACCCCGGTGCGCTGAGCACCGTCTGGGTCGGGGAGACCGCGTACCCCGCCCGGGCCGTGATCCTCGCCACGGGTTCCGCCTGGCGCCCGCTCGGCGTACCCGGCGAGCAGGAGTACCTCGGCCACGGTGTCTCCTCCTGCGCCACCTGTGACGGCTTCTTCTTCCGCAACCAGCACATCGTGGTCGTTGGTGGCGGCGACTCGGCGATGGAGGAGGCCAGCTTCCTGACCCGCTTCGCCGACTCGGTGACGATCCTGCACCGCCGCGATTCGTTCCGGGCAAGCAAGATCATGGCCGAGCGGGCGCTGGGCAACGACAAGATCAAGGTCGAGTGGAACACCGTGGTGGAGGAGGTGCTCGGCGCGGACGGCAAGGTCTCCGGCGTACGGGTGCGCAACGTCCACACCGGCGAGGCCAAGGTGCTCGACGTCACCGGCGTGTTCGTGGCGATCGGCCACGACCCACGCAGCGAACTGTTCCGCGGGCAGGTGGAGATGGACGACGAGGGGTACGTGAAGGTGCAGGCCCCCAGCACCCGGACCAGCATCCCCGGTGTCTTCGCCGCCGGTGACCTGGTCGACCACACGTACCGGCAGGCGATCACCGCAGCCGGGACCGGCTGCGCGGCCGCTCTGGACGCGGAACGCTTCATCGCCACGCTGCCCAAGGGCTGAACCAGACACAACGGAGGAGGAGGGGTCAACAGTGGGAGCAACCAAGTCGGTCACCGACGCGAGCTTCGCCGCAGACGTGCTGAAGTCCGACAAGCCGGTCCTGGTGGATTTCTGGGCCGAGTGGTGCGGGCCGTGCCGCAAGGTGTCGCCGCTGCTGGAGGAGATCGCCGGCGAGATGGGCGACCAGGTCAGCATCGTCAAGCTCAACATCGACGAGAACCCGGAGACCGCCCGGACGTACCGCGTGATGTCGGTGCCGACCCTCACCGTGTTCAAGAACGGTGAGCCGGTGCAGTCGATCGCCGGCGCCAAGCCCAAGGGCGAACTGGTCAAGCTGATCGAATCGGCGCTCTGACCCCCAGCGACGACGTCGCCGTCGACCCCGTGCCGGTGAGCCCGGCACGGGGTCGACGCGTTTTTCGCCGCCCACCACCCCAGCGGATCGCCTAGCGCATAACCTCGAACCGGGGCCGCCGGACGCCGGTGAGCACCTGGCCCCCGCCAACGACACCCACCCGTCGTCGGCGGGGCCCGGCAGCCACCGACCGTGCAGAGGGGGTCGTGCGTGCGTCCGATCCGTCCCGGTGACCGGGGACCCGCAGTGACCGAGATCCGTGCGGTGTTGACCGGCCTCGACCTGCTGTCGAAGGCGACCGGTCCACACAGCGACGAGTTCGACCCGGCGACCGAACGGGCGGTCCGCGCGTTCCAGCAGTCGCGGGGACTCAGCGTCGACGGGCGGGTCGGTGCCGAGACCTGGCGGGCCCTCGACGCCGCCCGGTGGCGGCTGGGCGCCCGCACCCTCTACCACGCGGTGCCGGTCCCGCTCACCGGCGAGGATGTCCGGTCGCTACAGGAACGGCTGCTGGAGATGGGATACGACACCGGCCGGGCGGACGCCATCTACGGCCTCCGCACGTCCCGGGCGGTGGCGCAGTTCCAGCGTGAGGTGGGACTGGTCCCCGACGGCACCTGCGGCCCGCACACCATGGGTGCCCTGCGCCGGCTCGGCCGCAAGGTGGTCGGCGGCCGGCCGCAGTGGTTGCGCGAGTCCGACGCCATCCGACAGTCCGGCCCGACCCTGGTCGGCCGGACCGTGGTGATCGACCCGGGCCACGGCGGGACCGACCCGGGCGTCGTGGTGGCGGACGGCCCGCTGCGTTGGACCGAGGCGGATCTGATGCACGATCTGGCCAGCCGGCTGGAGGGGCGCCTCGCCGCGTCCGGGGTACGGGTGCAACTCACCCGAGGACCGTCGCCGGAGACCTGCCTGCCCGACATCGACCGGGCGCAACTGGCCAACTCGCTCGGCGCCGACGTGTTCATCTCGCTGCACACGGACGGCCACGCCAACCCGATGGCCGAGGGCGTCGCCACGTACCACTACGGCACCGACAACGGGGTGACCTCGGCGACCGGCGAACGCCTGGCCGGGCTGGTCCAGCGGGAGATCGTGGCGCGTACCGGGCTGCGGGACTGCCACACCCATGCCAAGGCGTGGGATCTGCTCCGGATCACCCGGATGCCGGCGGTCCGCGTCGAGGTCGGCTACCTCACCTCACCGACCGACCGGGAACGGCTGATCGGTCCCCGGTTCCGGGACAAGCTGGTGGAGGCGATGGTGGCCGCGGTACAGCGGATGTACCTGCCGATCGAACGCGACGTCCCGACCGGCTCGATCGACGTCAGCGAACTGCGGGCGGCGGTCGCCGCCGGCACCGTGGTGGACTGAGCCGTCCGCCCGCCAAGGCCGCTCCTCGCGTCGGTTCGACGTCGACCGGTCAGGGCGCCGGGCGCGGTCAGCCGGCCGTGGAACGGGTGGCCGGCGTCGGTCGGACCGGACGTAGCAGCGACTCCGGGCTCATCGAGCCGAGCAGCTTCTCCAGCGCGTACTCGACGTCGGACTTCCAGCTCAACGCCGTCCGCAGTTCCAGCCGCAGCCGCGGAAACCGTGGATGCGGTCGAACCGTCTTGAAGCCCACCGAGAGGAAGAAGTCGGCGGGTGCCACGCACGCTCCGCCCGGATCGGCGGAGTCACCGAACTTCGCGTCGCCGAACGCCTCGATCGCCTTGATCCCGCGCTTGGTCAGATCGCGGGCCACGCCCTGTACCAGCATCCGGCCGAGGCCGCCGCCGGAGAACGCGGGCACCACGTTCGCGGTCATCAGCAGCGCCGCGTCGGCGGAGACCGGAGAGGTCGGAAAGGCCATCGACCGGGGAACGTAGGCCGGCGGGGCGTACATGACGAAGCCGGCCGGCATGCCGTCGACGTAGATCAGCTTGCCGCAGGAACCCCATTCCAGCAGGGTCTGCGAGACCCACGCCTCCTTCTCCAGCCCAGGGTCGCCAGCAGCGCAGGCGCGGTCCGCGGAAACCGGATCAAGCTCCCAGTAGACGCACTGCCGGCAGGGACGGGGCAGGTCCTCCAGGGTGTCCAGGGTCAGGCTGACCAGACGTCGCGACATTGGCGCTTCCCCACACTAGGCTCGGAGGTGGGACCGGCCAGGGCGGCACCGCCGCCGCAGCGGCCCGGACGGCACCGCCGTGTTCCTGCCCCCGACGAGCGATCGTACGCCGCCGATCGCCGACAGGGGAGACTAAGCGTGAACGTCCACCTCAGGGGCGTGGGCCGCCGGTCCGGCATGTGGACGCCCGAATAATCGAGGGAGCGTCGGACGACGTACGGCGGCTAGGATCGACACTCGGCGCGCCGTACCGCCATGGTCGCCGTTGTCCGGGGTATCCGGGACCGGAGCCGTCCGAGCAGCCATCGGGGTGATGTGATGACCGGCACGACACTCGACGACTACACCGACAGGTACGCCCGGCGGGTCCGGGGAATGACCGCCTCGGAGATCAGGGCCCTGTTCGCGGTGGCCAGTCGACCGGAGGTCGTCTCCCTCGCCGGTGGCGCGCCGTACATTGCCGCGCTGCCGCTGGACGCGGTCGGCGAGATGCTTGGCCGGCTCGGTGCCGAGCATGGCAGCACGACCCTGCAGTACGGCATCGGTCAGGGCACCCTGGAGTTGCGGGAGCGAATCTGCGAGGTGATGGCGCTCTCCGGCATCGACGCGGCCTGTGGGGCCTCTCCGGAGGACGTGGTGGTGACAGTCGGTGGGCAGCAGGCGCTCGACCTGGTGGCCCGCCTCTTCCTGGACCCGGGTGACGTGGTGCTCGCCGAGGGGCCGACCTACGTCGGTGCACTCGGGGTGTTCCAGGCCGCCCAGGCGCAGGTCGTACACGTGCCCATGGACGACGACGGGCTGATCCCGGCGGCGCTGGAGCTCGCCATCGCGGAGCAGGCCCGGGCCGGACGCCGGGTCAAATTCCTCTACACCATCCCCACCTTCCAGAACCCGACCGGCGTGACGCTCACGGAGCAGCGGCGCGAACAGGTCCTCGACATCTGCGAGCGCGCCGGGCTGCTGGTGGTCGAGGACGACCCGTACGGCCAGTTGGGCTTCGAGAGCGAGGCGCCCGCGCCACTGCGGGCGCGGCGTCGGGACGGCGTCTTCTATCTCAGCACGTTCTCCAAGACCTTCGCGCCGGGGCTGCGGGTCGGTTGGATCCTTGCGCCACACGCGGTACGCGACAAGCTGGTGATCGCCAGTGAGGCACAGATCCTCTGCCCCAGCGCGTACGCGCAGGCCGCCGTCAGCACCTACCTCGGCACCATGCCCTGGCGTGAGCAGCTGAAGGTCTACCGGGAGGTCTACCGGGAGCGGCGGGACGCGATGCTCACCGCACTGGAGGACCTGATGCCGGCCGACACCCGCTGGACGGTGCCCGGCGGCGGGCTGTTCGTCTGGGCCACGCTGCCCGACGGGCTGGACTCGAAGGCCATGATGCCCCGGGCCATCGCCGCGCGGGTGGCGTACGTGCCCGGCACCGGCTTCTACGCCGACGGCAGCGGCAACGGTCACATGCGGCTCAACTTCTCGTTCCCGCCGCCGGAGCGGATCAGGGAGGGGGTGCGCCGGTTGGCCAGCGTGATGGAACAGGACATCGCCATGCGACGGGTGTTCGGCGCGGTCGGCGGGCCCGGTACCCGGCGAGGCCGGACCGGCTGGGACGCGCCAGGACCAGACTTGGCATGATGCCCGGCATGGGTGTCACCGCTGCCGAAGAACCCGCCGTGTCGGGCCCCGAGACCACCGATCTCCACGTGCTCGTGCTCGCCGGTGGTCTGTCGTACGAGCGTGACGTGTCGCTGCGCTCGGGCCGCCGGGTACTCGACGCGCTGCGCGCCGTCGGAATGCAGGCCGAGCTTCGCGACGCCGACGTCGCCCTGCTGCCGGCCCTGACCGCAGACCCACCCGACGCCGTGGTGATCGCCCTGCACGGCGCCACCGGCGAGGACGGGTCGCTGCGCGGCGTTCTGGACCTGTGCGGCGTGCCGTACGTCGGATGTGACGCTCGGGCTTCCCGCCTCGCCTGGGACAAGCCGTCGGCGAAGGCCGTGCTGCGGGAGGCCGGCATCGCCACCCCCGACTGGGTCGCCCTGCCACACGACCGGTTCAGCGAACTCGGCGCGGTGGCCGTGCTGGACCGCATCGTCGACCGGTTGGGGCTACCGCTCATGGTGAAGCCGGCCCAGGGTGGTTCCGGCCTGGGCGCCGCCGTGGTCCGGGACGCGGCGTCGCTGCCGGCCGCCATGGTGGGTTGTTTCGCGTACGACTCGACGGCGCTCGTCGAACAGTACGTTCCGGGCATGGACGTGGCGGTCTCCGTGGTCGACCTGGGAGACGGTCCGCAGGCGCTACCGGCGGTGGAGATCGTGCCCCGCAACGGGGTGTACGACTACGCGGCCCGCTACACCGCGGGCCGGACCACCTGGCACACCCCGGCCCGCCTGGAACCCACCGTCGCCGAATCGGTGGCCCAGGTCGCCCTGGCCGCCCACACCGCCCTCGGCCTGCGCGACCTCAGCCGGGTCGATCTGATCGTCGACTCGACCGGTCAGCCGCACGTGCTTGAGGTCAACGTCTCTCCGGGCATGACCGAGACGTCGCTGCTGCCGCTCGCGGTACAGGCAGCCGGTCTCGACTTCGGAGGCGTGATCGGCAACCTGGTCGCCCGCGCCGCGGCCCGCTGATCTCGCCAGCCGGCACAACGTCCACCGGTACCCGCTGACCCTCCGCGCAGAAGCGGGCGATGGTCAATTCGGCGCCACACCGACCGGGCCGCCGGATCTCTGACTGATCGCGGTCGCGTTCAGACCCCGGCCCACCGATCGCCCTACTCGGGGATCGGTGGGCGGGCGGGCTGAAGCCGACGGTCTGCGCGGTCAGAGCGGTCTGCGCGGTCAGAGCGGTCGGCGCGGTCAGAGCGGTCGGCGCGGTCAGAGCGGTCGGCGCGGTCAGAGCGGTCGGCGCGGTCAGAGCGGTCGGCGCGGTCAGAGCGGTCGGCGCGGTCAGAGCGGTCGGCGCGGTCAGAGCGGTCGGCGCGGTCAGAGCGGTCGGCGCGGTCCGT
>NZ_JBFAQH010000006.1:81305-365272 GCF_040677165.1 Micromonospora sp. NPDC049374
CGTCAGGGCGGTCGGCGCGGTCAGGGCGGTCGGCGCGGTCGGCAGCAGGGGGCTGGTCCTCACCGAAGACGGCAGGGCGACGAAGGAAGCCATCCGGTGTATGCATCGCCGACCCCACCGGCCGGCATGCCAGGAGGTGTGCCCCAGCCCCGCCAGTCCTACTGCTGACCGCTCCCAGGCCTCGGTTCGCCGGACGGCGTCGTCCGGCCCGCGTCAGAGGTCTCCGCTTGTGCCTGCTCGGTCTCTGCTGCTTCCGCCTTCCGCGCACCGCCGGCGGTTCCGCCGGTCTCGGCGGTTCCGCCGGTCTCGGCGGTGCCGCCGGTCTCGGCGGTGCCGGTGGTCTCGGCGGTTCCGCCGGTCTCGGCGGTGCCGGTGGCCTCGGCATGCGGAAGGTTGTCGACGGTCCCGGTTTGCGGCTCCGCTTCTACTGCCCCGGGAACCGGCTGCCTCGTCGGCTCGGGTCCAGCCACCTCGGCCACGTCCGTTGCCGTCTGTCGCTGCGGTGCCGCGTCGATCGCCTCCTCCGGCACCGGGCCGCTCGCCGGCATCGAGGTCCCCGCCTCTGGCGACTCCGAGCCGACAGTGGTGCCTGGAGCGTCCGGTGGCTCAGCCGTCTCACCGATGGCGTCCAGCAGCGACCCTCCTTCTGCCGGCTTCGTCTCGGTGGGCAAGGCCGACTGCGCGGCCAAGCTGGACGGCGCCTGCCACTGAATGCGGGGTGGTTCGGCGAGTGGCCGTCCACCGAACTCAGCCAGCCAGGCCGCAACGAGGGCGAGGTTCTCCCGCCACTGCTCCTCCGAGATCGGCGGCAGGATCGAGTCCCAGAGCGACAGGAAGGTGCCGCGGAGCTGGAGCCGACCGTACGGCCGGGCAAGGAACCACATGTGGAGATGGGCGGACCCGTCGCCCCAACGGTTGACGTGCACTCGAGCCACTCCGTCCAGCGACCGGATGGCCCTTTCGAGCCGTACCGTCATCACGCCCAACTCGGCGGCGAGCAGATTCGGCAGGTCGCCGAGATCGAGGTGCGACCGTGACTCCAGGATGAGGACCATGGGCAGGCCGGTCGGCCGGTCCATGGCCCGCACGCGCCATCGTTCACCAACCCAGATGTAGGCCTCGTCGGGCGCTAGGCAGGCAGTGCATTCTCGGTGAGCCTCACCCTTGCGGGGTGGCTCGACAGGGACCGGATCGGCGAGCTGCTTGACCCGGAGATCGCCCTCGAAGGGGAAGGACGGCCACTGGGTGAAGTCCGGGATTGAGGGAGGGGTGTCGTGCACGACGCTGACCCTAACCGAGTCCGAGACCACTGTCCCTACCCGAATCGTCTTCGACTCTCCGCAGCGCTCGAATGGCGAGACAGGGAACACCAGCATGGTTCTCCCCAGAGTTATCCACAGGCTGCGGGGGTGCGGGATCCGTACTGCTGTCGCGGTTCGACAAGGGGTTTCGGTCCATGTTTCACGTGAAACGGTGCGGGCCTGTGGACAACTGGTGTGGATAACATCAGCGGACGAGCCGCCTCACCGGGCAGGCGGTCGGCTATCGGCGCGACGCCCACCGCCCTGCGCCCAACGCCCGTCGTTTCACGTGAAACGACGGCACGGCGGACGACCGGAGCCGCCGCCCGATCCAGCCCGACTCACCCTCGTCGCCTCGCCGACCGGGTGGCCCCCGAGAGGCGTTCCGCTGCCGTCGAGCGACGCGCTCCTCACCCAGGTCCCTCACCGCCCGACGGTGCAACCGCCGGACCGCCCGACGAGCAGAGGACGAAGGAGATGCCACTTCGAGTCCGGTGGTGGAACGTGCCGCTCCTTGATCAATCGGCCCTCAGCAGGTTCCTGGCTTCTCGTTCACCACCGCCGATAAACCCACCCAGCGTCTGAGCCCGCGTCCGCCGCCGGTCTGTACGACAGCGACGGACGCGGGCGACAGTCCCGCCGAATTAGAAGTGGAGGTCATCGGCGGCCCTCCACACCCGTGGTGTTTCACGTGA
This sequence comes from Micromonospora sp. NPDC049374, assembly GCF_040677165.1. Lineage (NCBI taxonomy): Bacteria > Bacillati > Actinomycetota > Actinomycetes > Micromonosporales > Micromonosporaceae > Micromonospora > Micromonospora sp. NPDC049374. The sequence goes on from NZ_JBFAQH010000006.1 coordinate 83,302, forward strand.
AACATCTCCCCTGTCCGGCCCCGCCCGCTCGTCTGGTCCGTGTCCGCCTGTGCGGGCTGCTCGCCCCTCTGGGTCATGTCCGACTCTGGCTTCAGCCCGTCTAGGCCGCCCGCCCGTCTGGGTGGTGCGCGTCTGGGTCGCTCCCCGTCTAGGTCCATCCCTGACAGAACCGCACCCTGTCCACCTGGCCGACGGTTAGCTGCCCTGACGGTCTGTCCTTGGGCCGGCGTCCGTATGGCCCTGTCCGTGTCCGTCCGAGGTCCGGGCGTCCGGTCAGGCGGGTTGGCGTCCGGGCGTCCGGGCGTACGGTCAGCGGGTTGACGTCTGGACGTACGGTCAGGCGGTCACGCGGGTTGGCGTCCGGTCATCCGGCTGGCGTCCGATTGGGCGGGCATCCGGGCGGGCCGTCGGGTCGGGCGGGCAGGTTGGCGTCCGGTCGTCCGGTCGAGCGTCCGGTCAGGCGTCCGGGTGGGTGTCGGGTCGGGCGAGGCGCGGGTTTGCGTCCGGGCGGTCGGGCTGGCGTCCGTATAAGCGGGTACCCGAATGGGCTGGCTCGCGTCTGGCCACGCTTGCCCGCCTGACTCGCCCCCTGCCGGACGCGGCTCACCTAGCCCCAGCCCCGTCCCAAACCGCCGCCACACGTCCGGCCGGTCTGCCCGACCCATTGCGAGCCGAACCAGATGGCGACCCGTCCGGCGCGCTCAGACGGCCGTCCGATCCGACATCCGGCTGAGACCGACAGCCCGCCCGGTAGCAGGCCGGTCCGGCGTGGTGGTTCCGGCGTGGCGGGTCCGGCGTGGCGGGTCCGGCGTGGCGGGTCCGGCGTGGCGAGTCGGCGTTCCACTGCCCACGCCAGCCGATCCCGACGGCCCGCCGCGACCACCTCCGTTCGGTCCCAAACTCGGCGGTCAGTCACGGCTTGCGGTATGTCGCGCGATAGCTCCGGTGCGAGGGCCCGACATGCCGCAAGTCGCGAGTCCCCTACGTCAGGCAGGGCACCGCCCTCGGCGTCTGCACGGCAGTCCAAGTGGGACCGCCCCAGGTGCCGTCCTCAGGGACCGCCCCCCCCCCCCCCGGCGCCGTCCTCGTGTGTCCGCGAAGACTGCTCGTGGCGGCAGCCTCGGGGCATGTCACTGCGGTGTGCAGCCGACCGGACAAAGAAGTGTTGGCTCGCGGCCCACTGAACGAGCGGCCGATGCGGTACGCCCCTGTCGGAGCCGGCACGGGTCGCACTGTCCATGGGCTTGCGAGGTTCACGCGCGTGAAGATGACGGCGGACGGGCTGAGGCTCTCGTCCTCCGCAGCGCAAGCCGGATCACGGAAGGCCGCCCCCGCAGCGCAAGCCAGATCACGGAAGGCCGCCCCCGCAGCGCAAGCCGGACCACGGAAGGCCGCCGCAGCGGAGGCGGAAGGGGAAGGGGAAGCGGAAGCGGAAGACAGCGGCAGCAAGCGGAAGGGGAAGGGGAAGCGGAAGCGGAAGACAGCGGCAGCAAGCGGAAGCGGGCGAACGGAAGCAGCGGCACCGGCACCCGCACCGGCGCGAAACCGGCTGTTCGGTCCGTGCGGTTGGGCACCGATTCTGCGTGTGCCGGTCCGGTTCAGATGAGCCGCTCGCCCCGGGCGCCCGCTGCGGCTACCCAGACGACGACAAGGCCGCCTCGTCGCATTGGGGCGAGGCGGCCTTGTCGGTTCCCTAGATCAGTCTTCCGGTTCTTCGCGCTCTACTCCGATGATGCCAACGATCCGCTCCAGGTCGTCGACGGTCGCGAACTCAATCGTGATCTTGCCCTTGCTGCGCCCGATGTCGACCTTCACCCGGGTGTCGAACCGGTCGGAGAGGCGGTCGGCGAGATCGGTCAGAGCCGGTGCGTGTGGCTTCGGTCGACGCTTCGCCGAATCCTTCTTGCTCGGTCCGTCGTTGAGGGCGAGCGCGACGATCTCCTCGGTCGCACGGACCGACAGTCCCTCGGCGACGATCCTCAGCGCCAGCTGCTCCTGGGTCTCCGGATCCTCCAGGCTGAGCAGCGCCCGGGCGTGCCCGGCGGAGAGGACACCGGCGGCCACGCGCCGCTGTACCGGTGCCGGCAGGTTCATCAGGCGGATGGTGTTCGAGATCTGCGGCCGGCTGCGACCGATGCGTCGGGCGAGTTCCTCGTGGGTGGCCCCGAACTCCTCCAGCAACTGCTGATAGGCGGCCGCCTCTTCCAGCGGGTTCAGGTTCGCCCGGTGGATGTTCTCCAGCAGCGCGTCCCGCAGCATGGCGTCGTCTCGGGTGTCTCGCACGATCGCCGGGATGTTCTCCCGACCGACCGCCTGGGCGGCTCGCCACCGGCGCTCGCCCATGACAAGCTCGAATTTCTCACCGTCGAGTTGCCGCACCACGATCGGCTGAAGAAAGCCGACCTCCTGGATGGAGGTCTTCAGTTCCTCCAGGGCCTCCTCATCGAAGACCTGGCGAGGCTGCTTCGGGTTGGGCACGATCGAGTCGACCGGGATCTCCGCGAAACGCGCACCAGGCACCGGGCTCAGGGTCGCCTCAGGCTCGATCGTCGGGGCCGACACCGGCATCGCGGCCGGGGTGACAACGGCCGTCGACCCGCTCGATCCCGGCGTGGGCCCGCCGACGCTGGCGCCGGCGTTCGGCGCCGGCCCGGTCGGAATGAGCGCCCCCAGGCCCCGCCCCAGACCGCCCCGTGGACGGTTCTTCATGCCACGCCTCCCAGCGCCTCGTCCGCACTACGCATTCCGGCTCACCGGCTCCTTGACGCCCCGCTCGGCGATCTCCTGGGCGGCCTCGAAGTAGCTCGTCGCGCCCCGTGAACCGGGATCGTAGGTCATCACCGACTGGCCGTAGCTGGGTGCCTCGGAGACCCGCACGTTACGCGGGATCACCGCCTGGAGCACCTTGTCGCCGAAATGGTTCCGGACGTCCTGCTCGACCGCGTCGGCGAGCCGGGTACGGCGGTCGTACATGGTGAGCAGGATCGTGGAGACCTCAAGCCGAGGGTTGAGGTGCTGACGAACCAGGTTGATGTTGTTGATGAGCTGGTTGAGCCCTTCGAGCGCGTAGTACTCACACTGGATAGGTATGAGCACCTCCTGCGCGGCCACCAACGCGTTGACGGTCAGCAGACCGAGCGAGGGCGGGCAGTCGATGAACACGTAGTCGAAGTGGCCCGGGTAGGCGGTGATGGCACGGTCCAGGCGCGACTCGCGGGCCACCACTGACACCAGCTCGATCTCGGCACCGGCGAGATCGATGGTGGCCGGCACGCACCAGAGGTTGGGAATGCCCTCCACCGCCTGGGTCACGTCCTCCAGCGGCACACTGTTGATCAGGCAGTCGTAGACGTCCGGCACGCCGGTGTGGTGTGGCACGTTGAGCCCGGTCGAGGCGTTGCCCTGCGGGTCGAGGTCGACCACGAGCACCCGGTTGCCATGCAGGGCCAGGGCCACCGCGAGGTTGACCGTGGTCGTGGTCTTACCCACGCCGCCCTTCTGGTTCGCGACGCACATGACCCGGGTCCGGTCGGGCCGAGGCATGGTCACCTCGCCACTGGGATTCAGGATCTGCACGGCGCGCATCGCCTCCATAGCCAACGGTGGATCATCCTCTTCGCGCGTCGGGGTTTCACGTGAAACGTACGCGGCCTCGGTTGCGGCTGACGCGTAGGACCCGGCCGCAGGCGCGGGCGTGTCGGAAGCCGGTCGAGGATCCGGCACCGTTCCGGATGCCGGAGGGTGCGCTGCCGCCTCGAACCGAGCGGAGGCGGAGGTGTTCCGGCGAATCGGAATCACCCGCGCGTCGGGGGACGCGTTGACCGGACGGCCACTGGCGTCCATGCCGTCGCGTCCGTCGTCGGTCGACCACGGAACGCCCGACGTCGGCGCGTTCCGACCAGGCTCCGGTGGGCTCTGCGGCACCTCGGAGGGCCGCCAGTTCGGATATTCGGTTTCACGTGAAACGGGGTCACCAGCTGACCCGGTCACGCGCGGATCGTCGTACCTGCCGTCGTCATGCACCTGTCATCCCTGCCCGCTTCGGATGGTCGGTCCGCACCCGTCAACCGGGCCACTCGCGCGCTCTCCGCAGAGGTACCGCCCGGCGGGAGCGGTCGGGCCCCGGAGGGAGATCCATCGCCGCCCGCTCCACACTATCGACGCGCGGCCAGCCTACGGCGCACGGGCGCGGCCGGTCCACGTCGGGTTCGTAACCCGCCGGTCGCGGCGTGCGCGACGAAAGATCGACGCCACCCCGGAACGTCGACTTCCACCGCCGTCAGCGGCCTACGGGCCCAGGTCAGCCGCGCGACCATCCGATGCGGCCCGGGAGTGGGAGCGCCGCGGAGCCTGCGCTCCGGCTCACCGTCGACGCGACCGCGACTTCCTGGGCGCCGTCCGGGCCGCCGGACCGACGGACCGCTCCCGGACGATCTCGACGACGGTGGTCGGCGGATCCACGACGCCTTCACCACACTGGCGCAACACAGGTCGACCACCACCGAGACGATGCACCGCGTCGGCGTGCTCGGCGATCTCATCCGCCGCCGAGGCACCCTTCAGGGCGAGTAGTCGGCCGCCGATCCCGGTGAGGGGCAGACACCAGCCCGCCAGCCGGTCCAGCGGTGCCACCGCCCGGGCGGTGACCACGTCGCCGGGCCCGACATCCGACCCCGCGCCCGCCTCCTCGGCTCTACCGCGGAACACCCGCACGGAGTTGGTCAGCCCGAGCGCCTCCACCGCCTCGTTCAGGAAGGCGGTACGGCGAGCCAGCGGCTCGATGAGTGTCACCGCCAGGTCCGGCCGGGCGATGGCAAGCACCAGACCGGGCAGCCCGGCACCCGATCCCACGTCCAGCACGGAGGCACCCGGTGGGATCAGCTCGGCCACCGCCGCGCAGTTCAGCAGGTGACGATCCCAGATCCGGGGGGCCTCGCGTGGGCCGATCAGCCCTCGTACCACCCCGTCGGTGGCGAGCATCTCGGCGTAGGCAGCCGCGACTTCGAGGCGTACGCCGAAGAGCCGGCTCGCCGCCTCGGCAAGTTCGGGCGGCAGCACCGCCGTGGTGGGCCGAGGCGGGACAGCCGCCGGCCCGGGCGGCGTACCACCCGGGCCGGTTGCGGCAACACCGCTGGCGTCGTCTCGAGTCACCCGTCAGTCCACGGGACGAACGACGATGCGCCGGCTGGGCTCGACGCCCTCGGACTCGCTTTCCACCCCGTCGATCGCGTTGACCACGTCGTGGACGCACTTGCGCTCGAAGGCGGACATCGGCTCGAGTCGCACCGGCTCGCCGTGCTCCTTGACCTTCTCGACGGCGTTGCGGGCGACCGCGGCCAGTTCCTTGCGCCGGTTGGCCCGGTACCCGCCCACGTCGAGCAGCAGGCGGCTCGGCGAACCGGTCTGCCGGAACACCGCGAGCCGGGCCAGTTCCTGAAGTGCTTCGAGGGTGGCACCGCGCTGGCCGACGAGGTTCTGCAGGCGGCCACCGACGACCTCGACCACCGGCCGGCCACCCGACACCAGTTCGTCGATGTCACCGTCATAGTCGAGGATGTCGAGCAGCCCCTCCACGTAGTCGGCCGCGATCTCGCTCTGCCGGAACAGATCGCTCTCGCCGGCGGCCTTGCTCGGCGCCGCTTCGGCGTCGGTCTCCTCCGGCTCGCCCCCGACCGGAGCCGCCGCGGTCGGCTCCTCGTCGTCCAGGGGCTGTTCGGCGCGGGGGATGCTGGTGTCGGTCACGGTGTCATCTCCGTACTCGCTCGGCCGGACCTCGGGTCCGCTGGTTCCCCGCGGCCGGCGGGACGTCGCCGGTGCCCACGGGCACGTCTGTAGGGCAGTTTCGCCCGTCCGCCACGGCACGCGTGGCGCTTCGCGCTTCCGGCGCCGGCCTTCGCAGGCGGCCGCACGGCGCGCAACGGGCCGCCGCCGGTCTCCCGGCGGCGGCCCGGACGATTAGCCCTGCCGCTTGGCGGGGCGGCCCTTCTTCGGGTTGACCGGCTTGGCGCCCGGCTTCGGACCGGCGATCTTCGGCGCGGCCGCGGGCGGCGGCGCGGCAGCCGGCTTGCTCCGGCCGAACAGCCCACCGGTCTTCGCCGGCTGCGCCCCGTTACGCGCCGAGGTGCCCGGCTTGCCACTGGTCGCGGTCACCGGCGGCGGGAACTTGCGCAGCACCCACTGCTGCTGCCCGAGGGTGAACAGGTTGTTGGTGACCCAGTAGATGATCACACCGATCGGGAAGATGGCCCCGGAGACCAACAGGGACAGCGGGATGCCGTAGAGCATCAGGCGCTGGATCATGCGCTGCTGCGGGTCCTCCGCCCAGCCCGTCTTGAGGATCATCTGGCGGCTGGTGAGGTACGTGGTGCCCATCATCACCAGCACCAGGACACCAGCCATGATCTTCACAACGGTGCCGTTGGCGCCGAGCTGCGCCAGCTCCGCCGCGGTCGAGCCGAACTTGCTGGCGATCGGGGCGGTAAACAGAGTTGCGTCAGAGGCGCTGTTGAACTGGTCGACGGTCCAGCCGTAGATGTCCTTGTTGGTCTTCGCCGGGTCCGGGTTGAGGCGGCGCAGGACGTGGAAGAGACCGAGGAAGACCGGGATCTGGAGGAACATCGGAAGGCAGCCCATGAGCGGGTTGGCTTTTTCCTTCCGATAGAGCTCCATCATCTCCTTCTGGAGCGTCTCCCGGTCACCCTTGTGCTTCTCCTGGAGGGCCTTCACCTGCGGCTGGAGCGCCTGCATCGCCCGCTGCGACTTGATCTGCTTGACGAAGACCGGGAACAGGATGACCCGGACCGTGACCACCAGGAAGACGATGGCGAGGATCCACGCCCAGTTGGTGCCGAGGAACGCAGTGTCCGGGATGCCGATGGCGTCCCAGGCCGAGTGCCAGGCCAGCAGGATCCACGAGATCGCGTAGTAGATCCAGTCGAGACTCAATTCTCAGGCTCCAGTCACGTCGGCAGGTCGGCGGCCGCCCGGCTCCGGAACCGGATCGTATCCACCAGGATGAAATGGGTGGCAGCGCGCCAGCCGCCGGACCGTCAGGCCGGCTCCCCGGAGCGCGCCGTGCCGGGCCACCGCCTCCAGGGCGTAGGCGCTGCACGACGGGTAGAACCGACAGCGGGCCGGCAACGCCGGGCTTATCCACCGACGGTACGCGATGATGGGCAGGGTCAGCACCCGGGCACCCGGGGTAGCCGGAGTAGCCGGGCGCGACGGCGTCTGCTCGGCGCTCACCGGGACCGCCGTCCCCGGCCGGACCGGGCGGCGACGAGCGCCGCATCCAGGTCGGTGCCGAGCCGCTGGTACGTGGCGTCAGCCGCCGCCGGCAGGGCGCGTACCACGACGGTGCTTCCGGTCGGCAGGTCGACGAGGCGTTCCCGGGTCAGCTGCCGCAGCCGGCGGCGCACCCGGTTGCGGACAACTGCCGGCCCGACCGCCTTGGAAACCACGAAGCCGGCGCGGGACACCGGCGGGGAGTCTGCCTCCGCGTTGTCCCGCGCCGGCTTCGGCGCTGTGTTGTCGGATCCGGTTGCGGTCGGCACGGTCAGATGCACGACCAGAGCGCCGCGACCGGCTCGACGGCCACCGCGAACCGCTGCGGCGAAGTCGCTGCTGCGCCGCAGTCGTTGCGCGGCCGCCAGCACGACTGCCACGTCCTCCGGAGCGGACCTGACCGGCCTCAGGCCGACAGGCGGGCGCGGCCCTTGGCGCGACGGGTCGAGATGATGGCGCGGCCGGCCCGGGTGCGCATGCGCAGCCGGAAGCCGTGGGTCTTCGCGCGCCGGCGGTTGTTCGGCTGGTAGGTGCGCTTGCTCACGTCAGGCTCTCCGTTGTCGGACGCCCCGGACGAGTGGATCGCCGGGTCGTGGTGGTCCGGGCCGCCGCTGTGGTGGCCCCGATCGGTGCTGCCCGGCGGTGCGTGACCTCGATTGTGCGGTGAGCGACCGCGGGCAGCGAGCACCCATCACCCTAGCAGAGGGCGTGAGAGCAGCCCCTCTAGCCTAGGTCGGGGTGCAATCAGCGTCAAACCCGGCCACTCCGACGGTGAGCTGCGACGGAAGGCGACCGAAGCGGTGGTTTTCACAAATGCCGACAGGGGTGACCCGCGTCGGCGGTTGAAGACGCGGCAACAACGCTGTTACCGTGCCCGATTGCGGTCAGCGTCGGAGTTGTGCCGATGTCGCCGGCAGGCAAGACCGGACACGGTAGTGAATCGTTCGGCACGGTGAACCCCGCTTCAGTGCCCGGCCACGGCAGGGGGCAGGTCCGACCCGCGCCCGGCGGGCGGCCACAATCGGTCGGTACACAGGCTGTGGATAACTTGTGGAGAACGACCGGGTGCGGCGATCGGGTGGGTGGCGTGATCTCGCCCGCCGGTACGGGCCACCGGGAGACGGCGGCGTCCGGGAGCAGAGGCGAGGGGGTGGCACGACGGTGGCCGGTACGACCGACCTTGCCGCGGTGTGGACGGCGACGACCGACGAACTCGCTGACGAGATCATTTCCGCGCAGCAGCGGGCGTATCTGCGGCTGACCCGGCTGCGGGCGATCGTCGAGGACACCGTCCTGCTCTCCGTGCCGGACGCCTTCACCCGGGACGTCATCGAGTCCCGGCTGCGCCCGGCCATCACCGACGCGCTCACCCGCCGGCTGGGCCGGCCGATCCAGGTCGCCGTCACCGTCCGGGTGCCCGAGGACGGGCGGACCACCGGCACCGTCTACCGCAGCACCCCTGAGTCGGACCAGTTGGACCACGGTCCCGGCGAGGTCGACGACCGGTCGACCGGTCCCGACGGAGGGCGGCAGCTCCCGCTGATTCCCGAACAGCCGCACCCCGGCCGCTTCGACCGGACGCCGCCGGACGCACCGCGCGTCGAGGACGATCCCCGTACCGCGGCCCCCGACGGTCAGGAGGCCCTCTTCGGTGCCGGCTTCGGCGAGCCCGTCCGGCCGGCGGAGAGCACCGGACGGCGGGCACCGGAGCGGTTGGGCTTCACCGAACAGGGCGGGCAGCCGGACCGAGCGGCCGGCGGCCCACGCGGCTTCGCGCCCCGCTACGGCGACGAGCCGGGCGTCTCGCCCCGCGACCAGCACGTGATCCGGGCGATACCGGCCGACGGAGGTACCGACAGCGGGCCCGGCCGCAGCGGGCCGGATCAGCGACCGGTCGGCCGGGACGATCGGCGGCTGCCCACCGGCGCTGACAGCGGCGGCAACCGGCTCAACCCGAAGTACATGTTCGAGACGTTCGTCATCGGCTCGTCCAACCGCTTCGCGCACGCGGCGTCAGTGGCGGTGGCCGAGTCACCGGCGAAGGCGTACAACCCGCTGTTCATCTACGGCAGCTCCGGGCTGGGCAAGACCCACCTGCTGCACGCCATCGGCCACTACGCCACCACGCTGGGCAATGCCCGCTCGGTCCGGTACGTCTCGACCGAAGAGTTCACCAACGACTTCATCAACTCGCTGCGGGACGACAAGACAAGCGCCTTCCAACGCCGCTACCGCGACGTCGACATCCTCCTCATCGACGACATCCAGTTCCTGGAGAACCGCGAGCGGACCCAGGAGGAGTTCTTCCACACCTTCAACACGCTGCACAACGCCAACAAGCAGATCGTGATCACCTCCGACCGCTCGCCCAAACAGCTGGCGACCCTGGAGGACCGGCTGCGGACCCGATTCGAGTGGGGCCTACTCGCCGACATCCAGCCACCGGACCTGGAGACCCGGATCGCGATTCTGCAGAAGAAGGCCGCGCAGGAGCGCCTGTACGCCCCGCCGGACGTGCTGGAGTTCATCGCCTCCCGGGTGTCCAACTCGATCCGGGAGCTGGAGGGGGCACTGATCCGGGTCACCGCGTTCGCCAGCCTGACCCGGTCGAACGTGGAGCTGTCGCTGGCCGAGGAGGTGCTGCGGGACTTCATCCCGGACGGCGCCGGTCCGGAGATCACCGCCGACCAGATCATGGTTTCCACCGCTGACTACTTCGGGGTCAGCCTGGAGGACCTGCGCGGGCACTCCCGCTCGCGGGTGCTGGTGAACGCCCGCCAGGTCGCCATGTACCTGTGTCGCGAGCTGACCGACCTGTCACTGCCCCGGATCGGCCAGGCCTTCGGCGGGCGGGACCACACCACCGTCATGCACGCCGACCGCAAGATCCGCCAGCAGATGGCCGAGCGGCGATCGCTCTACAACCAGATCGCCGAGCTGACCAACCGGATCAAGCAGAACACCTGAGGGGTACGCCCGCCGAACGTGCACGGCGAGGGTCCGACCGGTCACGGTCGGACCCTTTTTCGCGCTCACCTGGTTGACCCTCAACGAGGTTCAGGCCACACCATCGGAGGCGTGTCCACACCGCTTGCCACTCGTTGTCCACAGCTTGTTATCCACCGACGGTGGATGAACACGGGCCGTCAACACCCAGTTACCCACAGCCTGTGGAGAAACCCTGGGGACAACGTTGTGGACTCCTGTGGACGCCTGGGGACAACCACCGGCGCTGTCCACCGACGGGCGGTCGCCTGTGGGGAAGCTGTTGAAGGTTCTGGGGATGACGGCGGACGAGACGCCCGCGACGATCCACAGGTCTGGGGAGAAAGTCGGTGGATTACCGGTGGACAACCGGTGGACGACGGTGGACAACCGTGTGCACGGAGACCGCCTGTGGACCGCCGGCCGGGTTTTACCCCCGCCCATCCACAGCGAAACCACCTGTGGATAACCTGTCTGACCTGCCCATACTCGGGTTCTCCACAGTTTGCACAGGTGCGATGAAGACGATGAGTTATCTCTTCTAAAAGAACAAAAACCAATCATCACCGTTGGACTTCCTGTGGATCGGTCGACAGCTGCCGGGACAGACCCGTCAGCAGCGACACGATCCACGGGGTCGGGCACACAGCCGATACGCTCGCGCCCTAAGGTGCGAGGGGTACCCGCACGCCAGGCGGGTCGGTGGGCAGCGTCCGGCATGAGAGAGTTGACGACGTCGACGTCGACGCGGAGGCATTGATGAAATTCCGAGTGGAGCGCGACGCGCTCGCCGAGGCCGTGGCCTGGACCGCGAAGAGCCTGCCCAACCGGCCGTCCGTACCGGTGCTGGCCGGGGTGCTGCTGCGCGTCACCGACGGCAGCCTGCAGGTCTCCGGCTTCGACTACGAGGTCAGCAGCCAGGTCACCGTGGAGGTGCAGGGCGACGCCGACGGCGCCGCGCTGGTCTCCGGGCGGCTGCTCGCCGAGATCACCAAGGCGTTGCCCGCCAAGCCGGTCGACATCGCCGCTGTCGGGGCGCACCTCGAACTGGTCTGTGGCAGCGCCCGGTTCACCCTGCCCACCATGCCGGTGGAGGACTACCCCACCCTGCCCGAGATGCCGGCCAGCGCCGGCACCGTCGACGCCGCCGCGTTCGCCGCAGCGGTGGCACAGGTGGCGGTCGCCGCCAGCCGGGACGAGACGCTGCCGATGATGACGGGCGTACGCATCGAGCTCTCCGGCGGCAACCTGGCCATGCTCGCCACCGACCGGTACCGGCTGGCCCTGCGCGAGATGGAGTGGAACCCGGACGACCCGGAGATCAGCCTCAACGCGCTGGTCCCCGCCCGGACGCTCAACGACACCGCCAAGACCCTCGGCCCCCTCGGTGGCCAGGTGGTGCTGGCCCTGTCCCAGGGTGCCGCCGGCGAAGGCATGATCGGTTTCTCCGGTGGCACCCGACGCACCACCAGCCGGCTGCTCGACGGCGCCAACTACCCGCCGGTCCGATCGCTCTTCCCAGCCAGCCACAACGCCGAGGCCCGGGTGCCGGTCAGCACCCTCATCGAGGTGGTCAAGCGGGTCGCCCTCGTCGCCGAGCGCGCCACCCCCGTGCTGCTCAGCTTCAGCGCCGACGGCCTGGTGGTGGAGGCCGGCGGCACCGAGGAGGCCCGGGCCAGCGAGGCCATGGAGGCCAGCTTCACCGGCGAGCCGCTGACCATCGGCTTCAACCCGCAGTACCTCATCGACGGGTTGTCCAACCTCGGCACCCAGTTCGCCGTGCTGCACTTCGTCGACGCCTTCAAGCCCGCGGTTATTTCCCCCGCCGGCGAGGATGGTGAGCTCATCGGTGGGTACCGGTACCTCATCATGCCGATCCGCGTGTCCCGCTGACCGGCGGATCCAACCGTACCCACGAAAGGTCACCACAGATGCAGCTCGGCCTGGTAGGACTCGGCCGGATGGGCGGCAACATGCGCGAACGGTTGCGCACCGCCGGTCACGAGGTGGTCGGTCTCGACCACAACCTGGAGCGCAGCGATGTCGCCAGCATGGCTGAACTGGCCGAGAAGCTGGACGCGCCGCGCGCGGTGTGGGTGATGGTGCCTGCCGCCGTCACCGACGCCACCATCGACGAGGTGGCCGACGTGCTCGGCGAGGGTGACCTCATCATCGACGGCGGCAACTCGCGGTTCAGCGAGGACGCACCCCGGGCGGAGCGGCTGCACGAACGCGGCATCGGCTACGTCGACGTGGGCGTCTCCGGCGGGGTGTGGGGCCGGCAGAACGGCTACGGCCTGATGGTCGGCGGCGCGCAGGAACACGTCGACCGGCTCATGCCGATCTTCGACGCGCTCAAGCCCGAAGGCGAGTACGGCTTCGTACATGCCGGGCCGGTCGGTGCCGGCCACTACGCCAAGATGGTTCACAACGGCATCGAGTACGGCCTGATGCACGCCTACGCCGAAGGCTACGAGCTGATGTCCGCCTCCGAACTGGTGACGAACGTGCCCGGCGTGATCAAGTCCTGGCGCGAGGGCACCGTGGTCCGCTCCTGGCTGCTGGACCTGCTCGACCGGGCCCTCGACGAGGACCCCGAGCTGAACCGGCTCAGCGACTACACCGAGGACACCGGCGAGGGCCGCTGGACGGTGGACGAGGCGGTGCGTCTCGCCGTACCGCTCAACGTCATCACCGCCTCGCTGTTCGCCCGGTTCTCCTCCCGGCAGGACGACTCGCCGGCGCTGAAGGCCGTCTCCGCACTGCGGCAGCAGTTCGGCGGGCACACCGTACGCAAGCCCTGACCGGCACCGCGACCCCGTGTACGTCCGCCGGCTCGAACTGGTCGACTTCCGCTCGTACGAGCGGATCGGCGTCGACCTCGAACCCGGCCCGAACGTCCTGATCGGTGCCAACGGCGTCGGCAAGACGAACCTGGTCGAGGCGCTGGGCTACGTCGCGACCCTCGACTCCCACCGGGTCGCCACCGACGCCCCGCTGGTGCGGATGGGCGCCAACGCCGCCGTGATCCGCTGCGCGGTGGTGCACGACGGCCGCGAACTCCTGGTGGAGCTGGAGATCGTCCCGGGCAAGGCCAACCGGGCCCGGCTCGGCCGCTCCCCGGCCCGCCGGGCCCGCGACGTGCTGGGCGCGCTGCGGCTGGTGCTCTTCGCCCCGGAAGACCTCGAACTGGTCCGGGGCGACCCGGCCGAACGCCGCCGCTACCTCGACGACCTGCTGGTGCTGCGCCAACCCCGCTACGCCGGGGTACGCGCCGACTACGAGCGGGTGGTCAAACAACGCAACGCGCTGCTGCGCACCGCGTACCTCGCCCGCAAGACCGGCGGATCGCGGGGCGGCGACCTGTCCACCCTCGCCGTCTGGGACACCCACCTGGCCCGGCACGGCGCCGAACTGCTCGCCGGGCGGCTGGAACTCGTTGCCGCCCTGGCCCCGCACGTCACCAAGGCGTACGACGCGGTGGCCGCCGGCCGCGGCGCGGCGGGAATCAGTTACCGGCCCTCGGTGGACCTCGCCGAACCCACCACCGACCGGGAGGCCCTCGCGGCGGTGCTCACCACCGCACTGGAGGAGTCCCGCTCCGCTGAGATCGAACGCGGCACCACCCTGGTCGGTCCGCACCGCGACGACCTCACCCTCACCCTCGGCCCCCTGCCGGCCAAGGGCTACGCCAGTCACGGCGAATCGTGGTCGTACGCGCTCGCGCTGCGGCTGGCCGGCTACGACCTGCTGCGCAACGACGGCATCGAACCGGTGCTGGTGCTCGACGACGTCTTCGCCGAGCTGGACGCCGGCCGGCGGGACCGGCTCGCCGAACTGGTCGGCGGGGCCAGTCAACTGCTTGTGACCTGCGCGGTCGCCGACGACGTGCCAGCCGCCCTGCGTGGCGCCCGGTACGAGGTGACGGAGGGGACGGTGCGCCGTGCCGACTGAGCCACCACAGCCGGGCCCGGACAGCGCGCCCGCGGGGCAGCCGGGTGGCGTTACCCGGGGACGCGGTGCGCGTACCGCCGGGAAGGGGGGCACCGGCGACGGCGGCCGAACCGACCGACCCACCGGTCGACCGGCGGAGCCGGCCGCCGGGCCGACCTCGGCGGGGCCGGGCGACACCGCGCCGGTGCCGGGCGACGGCGAGGGTGTCTCCGGCCCGCAACTGGCCCGCGCGGTGCTGGACGCGGCCAAGGCGCGGCGCGAGGCCGCCGGCCGTCCCCGCCGCCGCACCGCGACCGGCGGCGACGGTGAGCGCCGGCTGCGCGGCTACTCCGGCCCCGGCCCGGACCCGCGCGACCCGCAACCCCTCGGTGCGGTGCTCAACCGGCTGGTGAAGGCCCGTGGTTGGCAGCAGCCGGCCGCCGAGGCCACCGTCTTCGGCGCCTGGGAACGGGTGGTCGGCGCGGAGGTCGCCCAGCACAGCCGCCCGGTGAAGCTGGAGAACGGTGAACTGACCGTCGAGGCCCGCTCCACGGCCTGGGCGACGCAGCTACGGCTGCTCGCCGGTTCGCTGTTGCAGCAGATCGCCCGCGAGGTCGGCCACAACGTGGTCCGCAAACTGCACATCCACGGCCCGGCCGCCCCGTCCTGGTCACGCGGCCCACGACGGGTACGCGGCCGGGGCCCCCGCGACACCTACGGCTGACAGTCGGGCGATTCCTTCGGATCCAGCGGGACCGGACCGCCCGACAGCCGGCCGGTTACGTCTGGGCCGCCCGGCGAGGTGCCGCCGACTCGGCGTAGACGGCGAAGCCGTTGTCGGCGCAGCGCCGGTAGAAGGCGGCCAGCACGCTCAGCTCCGCGCAGGTGAAGGTCCACTGCGGCGCGGCACCACTGTCGTCACGCAGTGCGTCCAACCGGCTGTCCAGCCAACGTAGCTGCTGCTCGGCCAGGCGGCCGTCGGCCAGCAGCGAACGCAGCACCGTGCCCACCGACTCGAAGGTGACCGCCTCACCGTGCGGCCGGTGCGCGGCGACGAAGCGTTCGATGCCGCCCGCGATCCAACCGCACCCGTCCGGGTCGATGACCGGATCCTCGTCCTCGGCGGCGGCGTCTGTGGCGTAGAGCACACCATCGAGTCCGAGGATCAGATCCACCACTTCCGTGTACGCGGTGGCCCGGACCGTACCTGTCTTCGCGATCAGCTCAGCGAGCGCGGCGGTCGGTGCCGAGATCCCCTGGACCTCGACGATGTCGCCAAAATCGACGAACTCGGCCGGTGCGACCGGGTCGTAGAAGCGGCCGGTCCGCGGCCACTGAACCGCGACGTTGTCCAGCCCCATCTGGTGTCACCTCTCAAGGCACGGGCGAGTGGATCGGGTCGATCGTCCGGTTCCAACGTTGAAAGATCAAGGCCGGTACGGCAACCCGAGGGTCACGGATCGCCCTTCCCGGGTCGTACCGGACGGTACCGCCCACCTCTCGCCGTCTGAGCCGGCAGCGTCGTCATGCGGCAGATCCGTTGATCATGCCCTGGCGTGTAGGGGGAGTCGCGGACAGCGCAATTCGGCCCGCTACGGAGATCTGAGCCGCTGCGAAGGGGTGCCGAGTGGTGGTTCTATCGCCCGCGCACAGTAAGATTGGCGTGAGACGAAGACCCGGTGCGGAGTGACGGGTCACGGGTCCGGTGCGGGCCCGCGATCATCCGTCCGACTCGGGTCGAGCCGATCGCGATCCGCGGGCAACCGCGGCGACCGGCGCGTTCGACCCGTACCCCGGAGTTGTCCCCGGTGCCGGTCCGCGTGCCGACGTCGCGTCTGTCCGCCGAACCCGCGTTCGACGTGCCCTACGGCGCGCCGGGCGCGAGAAAGTGGCCGAGGGTGGCAGCGCAGGAAAATCAGCAGTACGGCGCCGAGTCGATCACCGTCCTCGAAGGGCTGGAGGCGGTCCGCAAGCGGCCCGGCATGTACATCGGGTCCACCGGCGAACGCGGCCTGCACCACCTCGTGTGGGAGGTCGTCGACAACGCGGTGGACGAGGCGATGGCCGGCTACTGCGACACCATCGACGTGGTGCTGCTCGCTGACGGCGGCGTCCGGGTCACCGACAACGGCCGGGGCTTCCCGGTCGACCTGCATCCCAAGCTCAAGAAGCCGGGCGTCGAGGTGGCGCTGACCGTTCTGCACGCGGGCGGCAAGTTCGACGGCAAGGCGTACGCGGTCTCCGGCGGCCTGCACGGCGTCGGCGTCAGCGTGGTGAACGCCCTCTCCACGAAGATGGCGGTGGAGATTCACAAGACCGGCTTCGTCTGGCGGCAGGAGTACCACCACTCCAAGCCGACCGAGCTACTCAAGGGCGAGACCACCGACCGCACCGGCTCGGCGGTCTCCTTCTGGCCGGACCCGGACGTCTTCGAGACCGTCGACTTCGACCTCCAGACGATCTACCGCCGGCTCCAGGAGATGGCCTTCCTGACCCGGGGCCTCACCATCCACCTGCTGGACGAGCGGGTCGCGGAGGGTGAAGAAGGCAAGCTGCGCGAGGTCACCTTCAAGTACGACGGCGGTATCGCAGACTTCGTCCGCCACCTCAACGCCTCGAAGACCCCGATCCACAAGACGGTGATCGAGTTCGGTTCCGAGGAGGAGGGCATGGCGCTCGAGATCGCCATGCAGTGGAACGAGTCGTACGGCGAGTCGGTCTACACCTTCGCCAACAACATCAACACGCACGAGGGCGGCACCCACGAGGAGGGCTTCCGGGCCGCGCTGACCAGCGTCGTCAACCGCTACGGCACGGACAAGAAGCTGCTCAAGGGCGACGAGAAGCTCTCCGGCGAGGACATCCGCGAGGGCCTGGCCGCAATCATCTCGGTGAAGTTGACCAACCCGCAGTTCGAGGGTCAGACCAAGACCAAGCTCGGCAACACGCCGGTGAAGAGCTTCGTGCAGCGGGTCTGCAACGACCGGCTGGTCGACTGGCTGGACCGCAACCCCGCCGAGGCAAAGATCATCATTACCAAGGCATCCCAGGCGGCCCGCGCCCGGATCGCCGCCCAGCAGGCCCGCAAGTTGGCCCGGCGCAAGTCGCTGCTGGAATCCGGCTCGATGCCGGGCAAACTGGCCGACTGCCAGTCCACCGACCCGCGCGAGTCCGAGGTGTTCATCGTCGAGGGCGACTCGGCCGGCGGCTCGGCCAAGCAGGGCCGCGACCCGCGTACCCAGGCGATCCTGCCGATCCGCGGCAAGATCCTCAACGTGGAGAAGGCCCGGATCGACCGGGTGCTGAAGAACAACGAGGTGCAGGCGCTGATCACCGCGCTGGGCACCGGCATCCACGACGACTTCGACATCGAGAAGCTGCGGTACCACAAGATCGTGCTGATGGCCGACGCCGACGTCGACGGCCAGCACATCCAGACGCTGCTGCTCACCCTGCTGTTCCGCTTCATGCGCCCACTGGTGGAACTGGGCCACGTCTACCTGGCCGCCCCGCCGCTCTACAAGATCAAGTGGAACCGGAAGGGCGATGACGCGCAGTACGCGTACTCCGACCGGGAGCGCGACGGGCTGATCGCGCTGCGCCAGCAGAAGAAGCCGAACGCCAAGCCGGACGACATCCAGCGGTTCAAGGGTCTCGGCGAGATGAACTACCCGGAGCTGTGGGAGACCACGATGAACCCGGCCACCCGTACGCTGCGCCAGGTGACCCTGGACGACGCGGCAACCGCCGACGAGCTGTTCAGCGTGTTGATGGGTGAGGACGTGGAGGCGCGCCGCTCGTTCATCCAGCGCAACGCCAAGGACGTTCGCTTCCTGGACATCTGACGGGCATGGCAGCCGGACCGGATCGCCACCACCGGCCCGGCTGCCAGTCCACAGAGTTATCCACAGCTTGGCCGGTATCCACAGCCGTTATCCACAGCGCAAAAGCGACACTCAGTCTGATAAGGGTTAACAGTGACCGATTCCCCCGAGTCCACACCGAACGAGCCCGAGGTCCCCGAGGCGCTGGCCGCCGTCGTCTCGCACGACCGGATCGAGCCCGTCGGGCTCGAGGTGGAGATGCAGCGCTCCTACCTCGACTACGCGATGAGCGTCATCGTCGGGCGGGCGCTGCCGGATGTCCGGGACGGGCTCAAGCCGGTCCACCGCAAGATCCTGTACGCCATGTTCGACTCCGGTTACCGCCCGGACCGCGGCTACGTGAAGTGCTCCCGAGTCGTCGGCGACGTGATGGGCCAGTTCCACCCGCACGGCGACTCGGCCATCTACGACGCCCTGGTCCGGATGGCCCAGCCCTGGTCGCTGCGCTACCCCCTGGTCGACGGCAACGGCAACTTCGGCTCGCCCGGAAATGATCCGGCTGCGGCGATGCGCTACACCGAGTGCAAGCTCGACCCCCTCGCCATGGAGATGCTGCGGGACATCGACGAGGACACCGTCGACCTGCAGGACAACTACGACGGTCGGGCCAAGGAGCCGACGATCCTGCCGTCGCGGATCCCGAACCTGCTGATCAACGGCTCCGAGGGCATCGCGGTCGGCATGGCCACCAAGATCCCGCCGCACAATCTGCGCGAGATCGGCGCGGCCGTGCAGTGGTGCCTGGAGCACCCGGAGGCCGACGAGGCTGACACCCTCGAAGCACTGTTGGAGATCGTCAAGGGCCCGGACTTCCCCACCCACGGTCTGATCGTCGGTCACTCGGGCATCCAGGACGCGTACCGCACGGGTCGTGGCTCGATCCGGATGCGTGCCGTGGTCGAGGTGGAGGAGGACAAGCGGGGTCGGCCGGCGCTTGTCGTCAGCGAGCTGCCCTACCAGGTGAACCCGGACAACCTGGCCGAGCGGATCGCCGAGCTGATCAAGGAGGGCAAGCTCGGCGGGATCGCCGACATCCGCGACGAGTCCTCCGGGCGTACCGGCATGCGGATCGTGCTGGTGCTCAAGCGCGACGCGGTCGCGAAGGTGGTGCTGAACAACCTCTACAAGCACACCCAGCTTCAGGAGACCTTCGGCGCGAACATGCTGGCGCTTGTCGACGGGGTGCCGCGCACGCTGAACCTGGCGCAGTTCATCCGTTACTACGTCGAGCACCAGATCGAGGTGATCCGACGGCGGACGGCGTTCCGGCTGCGTAAGGCGGAGGAGCGGGCGCACATCCTGCGCGGTCTGTCCAAGGCGCTGGACGCGCTCGACGAGGTCATCGCCCTGATCCGGCGCTCGCCCACGGTGGAGGACGCTCGGCAGGGTCTGATCCGGCTGCTGGAGATCGACGAGATCCAGGCCACCGCGATCCTGGACATGCAGCTGCGCCGGCTCGCCGCGCTGGAGCGGCAGCGGATCCTCGACGACCTGGCCAAGCTGGAAGTGGAGATCGCCGACCTCAAGGACATACTCGCCAAGCCGGAGCGGCAGCGTCGGATCGTCTCGGAGGAGTTGGGGGAGATCGTCGCCAAGTGGGGCGACGAACGACGCACCAAGATTGTCCCGTTCGACGGTGAGGTCTCGATGGAGGACCTCATCGCGCGGGAGGACGTGGTCGTCACGATCACCCGGACCGGGTACGCAAAGCGGACCAAGGTCGATCTCTATCGTTCGCAGCGGCGGGGCGGTAAGGGCGTCAGTGGCGCCACGCTGCGGCAGGACGACATCGTCAGCCACTTCTTCGTCTGCTCGACGCACGACTGGATGCTGTTCTTCACGAACAAGGGGCGGGTGTACCGGGCCAAGGCGTACGAGCTTCCGGAGGCCAGTAGGGTGGCCAAGGGCCAGCACGTGGCCAACCTGCTCGCCTTCCAACCGGACGAGCAGATCGCACAGATCATCGAGATTCCGAATTACCAGGTGGCTCCCTACCTGGTCCTGGCGACGAAGAACGGCCTGGTGAAGAAGACGCGGCTTGAGGAGTTCGACTCCAACCGGTCCGGCGGCATCATCGCGATCAACCTGCGCGATGAGGACGAGCTGGTCGGTGCTGCGCTCGTCGGCCCCGCCGACGACCTGCTGCTGGTCTCGAAGAACGCCCAGGCGATCCGGTTCAACGCCACGGACGAGGCGCTGCGCCCGATGGGTCGGGCGACCTCCGGCGTGATCGGCATGCGCTTCAGCGAGGAAGATGTGCTGTTGGCCATGGAGGTCGTCCGGGAGGGTTTGGACGTTCTGGTGGCCACGAACGGCGGATACGCGAAACGTACCCCGATCGAGGAATACCCGGTGCAGGGCCGGGGAGGTAAGGGTGTGCTGACTGCGAAGATCACCGAGCGACGCGGTGGTCTGGTCGGCGCTGTCGTGATCGACCCGGACGATGAGCTGTTCGCTATCACCAGCAACGGTGGCGTCATCCGGACTCCGGTGAAGCCTGTACGCCGTACGCGTGACCGGAACACAATGGGGGTCAAGCTGATGGACCTTCCGGACGGCGTGACTATCGTGGCGATTGCTCGCAATGCCGACGAGCCTGACGAACAGGACTAGTTGAATGACGGAGACACAGGCGAAGTCGGGGAACGCGGGGACCTCGGCCAACCCGGTCGACGAGGAGGCCGCGAAGAGCGGCACGCCAACGACCGGCCGCGCGGCCGTGGGCCGGGCCACCGTCCCTGCCGATGCGCCTGCCCCGAAATTCACCCGGGCTCCCGGTATGGCCCCACCACCCGACAAGCCGACAGACGCACCGGAGGGCGACGCCGCCGAGGAGAAGGTGACCGAGGGTGGCAGCACCACGGAGGCCACCACGACCTCGGTCAGCAAGCCGTCCCCCACCCAGTCGACGGCCGCCTCTGTGGGCAAGCCCTCTGCGGGTGCCACCGGGATCCTGCCGACGGCCAGCACCAGCACGACCGGTACCCAGCCCCGGGTGACCGGGGTCGGTCCGAAGCCGGACCCGACCCGGTCGTTCGGGCTCGGCCGACCGGCGAACGGTGGTGGGTTGCCCCCGGGGGTCAGCACGGCGGTGGGTGCCGCGCGGGTCGGTGAGGCGGTACGCGCGGCGCGTACGTCGGTGAGCTCGGCTGCGTCGCGCGGGCCGCGCCGGGCCCGGCTGAACCTCAAGCGGATCGACCCGTGGTCGGTGATGAAGTTCGCTTTCGCGGTGTCGGTGGTGCTGTTCATCGTCATCGTCGTGGCGACCTCGGTGCTGTACCTGGCGCTGGACGCGATGGGCGTGTTCACCAGCGTGAACGACAGCCTCGGTGACCTGGTCAACGCGGGTGGTGGGCAGAGTACGGACGGCTTCCAGATCACCGCACGCGGTGTGATCTTCAGTTCGGCGTTGATCGGCCTGGTCAACGTCGTGCTGTTCACCGCGCTGGCCACCCTCGGGGCGTTCGTGTACAACGTCTGCGCCGACCTGGTGGGCGGCATCGAGTTGACCCTCGCCGAGCGGGACTGACTCCGATCTCCGACGCCGGTCCGGATCACCTTTCGCGGTGGTGCGGACCGGCGTCGTCGTATGCCCGGGGTAGGCAGCTGCGCCGGCCCGGGATGCCGCACGGGGGCGTCTCCCGGCGGCCGGGTCCCGCAGGATGCGGCATGCGGGCCTCTCCGGCCGCCAGGCTGGCGCGGGATGCGGCATACCGGCGTTTTCCGCGGCCGGGTAGGCGCGGGATGCCGCATCCGGTGGGATGCTTCGTCGGGGCGGTGGCAGGGGCAGTAACGTGGTGTACCCGCAACCGCTACTCGGGTAGGTTCAGGGGGCGACGAGGGGTGGCTGGCGGGCCTGGCCCCGATTTGGGGGCCGCTGGGCGGATGGGTTAACCTTGCTCGTCGCTACGCGGGGCTATAGCTCAGTCGGTTAGAGCGCAGAGCTGATAACTCTGAGGTCGCTGGTTCGATTCCAGCTAGCCCCACCGCACATGGTCCGACGGCACGTCGAGCGTGAGGGGCAGCCCCGATGTTCAAGAAGCTGTTGATCCTGGTCGGTGTCGTCGGCGTGGCCGCGGTGGTGGCCAAGAAGATCAAGGAAGCCAACGACGAGCGCGCTCTCTGGCACGAGGCGACCACCTCGCCGGATCTGCGCTGACGACGTCCGTTCCGACCTGCGGCGACAGCGCAGCCACGGGGCCCTAGCTCAACTGGCAGAGCACTGCCTTTGCAAGGCAGGGGTTAGGGGTTCGAGTCCCCTGGGCTCCACAATTCGCACCGTTGTGCCGAACGTGGATGGGCCGGCTGGGTTTTCAGCCGGCCCATCGTTGTCATTGGGGATCGACCGCCATCCCACCCGCCGCTACGACGAGCGAGCTAGCGGCGTTGCTGGTGAGCCAGTTTGGCCGCGCGGGCACGCCGGGAGCGGGACAGCACGTCCACACCGATGCCCGCGCCTTCGCCGGGCGACGCCTCCCATCCGCGGAGCTTGTCACCGATGGCTTTGACCCGCTCGTCGAGGGGGCCGGCCGCGATGTAGAACAGCGACTCGTCCACCTCACGGTCGTCGCCGCCCCAGCGCACCAGGCCTTCGCAGTCGGCGAGGATGTCCCGCAGCACCAACTCCTGCAAGGGGAAGAAGCCGCCCCTGGCGCGGGCGCCGGGTCGGATCCGTACCGCGGTGCCGGAGGCCAGGTTGGACTCGGGGCTGTGCTTGCGGACCTTCTCGGCCGGGGTCCAGCCGACCAGGTCGTTCGGCCGGATCTCCTCGATCTCGTAGTGGAATCGGCGAATCGTGTGAAGCAGGATCGCTTCGACGTCCCCGATCCACACCGGCACGCGCAGCCCGGTGCCGGCCACCGTCCGGGTCCACACCTGCGAATCGAGATCCGCGTTGACCTGGATGGTCCACCCGTTCTGCGAGGTCGCCGGCCGCTTCTGCTTGCGGATCTCACGGGCCGCCGCGGGGGCGGCGGGCAGAACGGAACTGGCGGCGGCGGCCGCGCCTGTGACGGCGGCGGTTCGGAGAACGGTTCGCCGAGTCAACCGGTAATTCATGATGTTGCCTTCCGGGTCATCGAAGCAGAATGAGGCAGAACGGCACCAGGGACGCGGCCACGCAGGCGGGCCAGTAGCGGGATCCCGAGACGGCCACCCGGCCGCGAATCCACAGGTTGACCAGGCCCCAGATCGAGGCGAACCCGCCGAACGTCACGGCGGCCAGGAGCCACCAGATCAGCATCCCATCGTTCTCGGTCGGTTCCGGCCGCGTCCATCCGAGGGTGGCCAGCGGCCCGTTGGACAGCGCGTACCAGATCAGGAACAACGGCACGACGGCCAAGACCCCCAGGAGAAGGTTCACACTGACCGCTACAAGGAGTCTTCGCATGTGCCCGATTCTTCGTCATCGATTCGCGCTAGGCGCCACGGGAGAGCCTGTTGTAATTCTCGAGGACGTTGTACAGGCCGGTCAGCTCGCGTCCGTACTGCTCGATCTTGTCTTTGTTGCTCACGGTCTTGTCACCGTTGTAGCGCTCCAGGATGAGCTGGATGTCGGTCATGCTCGTGGTGAGCGACGGGCGGGCGAGCCCGACCTGATGCGCGTTGTAGATCGTCACGTAGGCCGCCGTCGGGATGTTGTAGTGCGGGTCCTGGAGGCGATCCCACACCGCGCGCCGGTCGGTGCTCAGGTTCAGCGGCGTGCCGTTGATGATGCCCTGTTCGATGCAGTAGTTGCGGGCCTCGATGGCCACCCAGGCGAAGATCTGCCCGTAGCCGGTGGAGGAGTCGTCCCGCAGCCCGCTGCGCACGAGGTCGTCGATGATCGGATCGGTCGGATTCAGCTTGCGCAGCTCCCACAGGACCGGCGCCTGGATGAGTGCCTTGCGCAGCTTCAGGGCCCGGGCCAGGTTCGTGAACAGCCAGTCGCCCTCCATGATCCGCTCGAACGCATTGGTCGTGGAGATCACGTTCCAGGTGACCCAATCCCCGTCGAGCGTCCAGCCCTCGCCGCCGGTCTCCGGGACGCCGATCGACGTCAGGTAGGTCTGGACGTCCCTGAGCAGTGCCTCCTGGTACCGCCCCTTGTCGAGGTCCACATCGAGATCGTCGGTGTTGGGCCTTGGCGGGTCGAAATCGCCCTGACCGATGTCGCGACCCGAGGCGATGTTGTTGTCGATCTCGATTCGGCCGCTGCCGGAGCCGATCGTCGTGGTGACGATCTGGTCGTACGCCCAGTTGGTCGGCAGCGGATACCCGAGATTGCCCGAGAACCCGGACGACATGTCGGACACGAACGAGGTGACCGCGTAACCCGCGTCGGAGACTCGCTGGCAGACGTTGCGGGGACCGTAGATGCCCACCCGATAGCCGGAGAGTTCACTGACGGTGCCGTGCACGCCCCGGAAGTACGGCAGGATGTAACTGGTGACCTCGGCATCCATTGCGTCGTAGTCGACCGCGAAGTAGATGGTCGATGCCGCCTTGAAGCCGTGGATCCGGGCCCATTCGATGGCGTTGCTCGCGTCGACGCAGCCGCTGGCGTAACTGAAGTTGGTCGCGTCCCGGCCCCAGGTTTGATAGATCGGGAAACACCGCAGCCCGTACTGCTTGATCGTGGCGAGCTCGCCGGGCTGGATCGCCTTCTCTGGCAGGTCCGTCGAGGACGGGTTGTAGAGGTACCGGCCGATGTACTTGTATCCCGCCGCTTTCAGCGCTACCGCGCGATCCGGCGTGATCTTCGTCACGCCGTCACAGGCCTCGCCCTTGCGACTCTGGTCGCCGTGGGACACCAGCAGCGACGCCCACGTCTGGAAGTCCCCGGTCCCGGTCACGGGCAGTTTCACGAACGACTGGAATTCGCGCACGGCGGCCTGCACCTCGGAGGTGAAGGCGCCGAACGATACGGGCCGCTTGTTGAGCAGCATCGCCGCGGTGAAGATCTCGGCCCAGGTGCCGGCGGCGCCGAGCGACACCGGATGGGATCTCAGACCGGCCTGCGTGCCGGGCCCGAACACTCCGTTCGCGGTGCCGTCGGCCATGCCCAACTCGTACTGGATCGCCAGCAACATCGACTTCGCGACGTCACGGGAGTGGTGACCGTCGCACGGTATGACGAAGTAGTCTCGGCGGTTGACGTACCGGCCGTTGAGCCACTGCTGGACGGAGCGGATCTGGCTCGACCCGTTGTTGACGGTGACATAGGCGTCCATGTTGAGCAGCGCCTTGACCACCTTGGGTTCGAGGGATCCACCCGGGTAGGCATAGGCGAGTCCCATGTCCTGCTTCAGCCGGATGACCGATTCCTGGACCCGGGCGTTGTAGATGCCGTCGATGCCGCCGCCGTCATAGCCCTTGCAGTACAGGGCCGACTGGAGGATGCAACCGAAGATCCACGACGGAACGGTGGATGCGTTCAGGCTCGGATACTGGCTCTGCAGCGTCGCCAATGTCGTGGGACCGAAGTTGTCCGACAAGGCGGTGAGGCCCATCTCGTACTGCAGCGCCCGGGTCAGGGCGTACATCGTGGGCCATCCGGTGCGGCCGTTTTCCTCCAGCTTCGATATGCCGAGCGTCGCACCGTTGCTGTAGGTGCTGTTGATGAAGCGCTGTGCCCGAAGGACCATCTCGTCAACGTCTGCCATCTGCATCCTTCTTCGAGGGGTGTGCGACAGCATCTGGCCACAATGGAGCCAGGAATCGATCGAGTGATTTCACTGCCGTAAGCGGGACTCTACAATGGAAGAAGGTTTCGCGTTGTCCCGTCAGTCGGGCGTGATTTGCTCCCACGCGCACCTGGAGCATCAGCGGTCACAACGGTGCGACGTGCGTGTCCGGGGAGCGTGGTCCGGCCGACGAGCGACAGGCTAGCGTCGGAGCGTGAGCATCGGAACTCCCCGCGTCCTGCCTGCCGACGGTGACCTCGGCGAGGTGGCTGCCGTCCTGCGTACGGGTGGGTTAGTGGCCTTTCCGACGGAGACCGTCTACGGGCTGGGCGCGAACGCGTTGGACGCGCGGGCGGCGGCCCGGATCTTCGAGGCCAAGCAGCGGCCGAGTTTCGACCCCCTGATCACCCATCTCGCCGATGCGGCGGACCTGGAACCGCTGGTGGGTACGGTGTCGCCGGCCGTGGCGGCGTTGGCTGCCCGGTTCTGGCCGGGACCGTTGACCCTGATCGTGGATCGACCGGCTGAAGTTCCGCCGATTGTCACCTCGGGGCTGGACAGTATGGCGGTACGGGTGCCGGACCACGAGCACGCCCGCCGGTTGATCGCCGCTGCCGGGGTCCCGGTGGCCGCGCCGAGCGCGAACCGGTTCGGTCAGCTCAGTCCCACCCGTGCGGAACACGTGGTACGCGGGCTGGGTGCGGCTGTGGACGTGGTGCTCGACGGCGGGCCGACCCGCTGTGGGATCGAGTCGACGATCGTGGACGCCCGGGGGGACCATCCCGTGGTGTTGCGGCTCGGTGCGTTGCCGGTCGAGGAGTTGGAGAAGGTTACTGGCCCGGTGACGGTGCGGCCGGGTAGCTCGGGGCAGCCGGTCGCGCCGGGCACGTTGGCCGCGCACTACGCGCCGCGTACGCCGTTACGGCTGGTCTCCAGCGCGGAGTCGGCGGGTGCCGGCGGGGCGGGGCGGGGATACCTGGCGTTCCGGGACCGGCCGGCGGGCGGCTGGGCGGCGGTGGAGGTGCTCTCCGCCTCCGGTGACCTGACCGAGGCGGCGGCCCGCCTCTTCGAGGCGCTGCATCGACTGGACGCCGTCGGGGTTACCGAGATCGTCGCGGAGCCGGTACCCGACGCGGGCGTGGGGCGGGCCGTCAACGACCGCCTGCGCCGTGCCGCCGCCACCTGGCATCCCGCCCCCTGACGCCGCATCATGCACCCCTCGGCGCCGCCGGTGGCTGGCGACGACGGTGACGGACCTGGCGATGGTTACGCACCGGAGGCAGAGACGCGTCCGGCCCGACCACGTCCGGTCCGGCCATCATCGGCCGGACCAGGTCCAGCCTGCCCGGCTTCCCGGCCGCCGTCGGCCCGCTCGGTCGCCTGCTCGCCTTCGGAGCGCTGGTCGTCGGCCCGCTCGCCGTCACTCGGGATTCGCGCGACGAGCCGGGTGAGAGCGCCGTTGGCGAGGGTGGCGCCGAGCGCGGATCCGGTAGCGATGGTCCAGCCGACCGGCCCCAGCGGGGTACAGCCGAAGAACTGACTGAGCCCGGGGGTCTGCACGACCGCGGCCAGCACGCCGAAGGACGCGGCGGTGGAGGCGAGCACGGTCGGGCTGGTGCCGCCGGCCAGCACGGTCTGGCCGAGTTGGGTACCGACCAGGGAGACCAGGGCGACGGTGCCGGCGCGTCGCTGGGTGCCGGTGTAGCGGGCCAGCGTCCAGCCGGTGGTCGCACCGAGGGTGGTGGCGGCGGCGCGCAGGCCGATCTCCCGGGTCATGGTCTGGCCGAGTGAGCTGTCCGGGCCCTCGCGGAGCAGCCCGTCTGCGTGGTCGCCGCCGGGTGGCCGCACGGCGATGGCCAGCGCGGGTGCCATGTCGGTGAGCAGGTTGACAAGCAGCAGTTGGCGACCGTTGAGCGCGGCCCGGCCGGTGGCGGCGGCGGTCAGCACGCTGAACGCGATCTCGCCGAGGTTGCCACCGACGAGGATGCTGAGCGCGTGGCGGACCGAGGACCACATCGCTCGGCCTTCGACCAGGGTAGCGATGATGGTCTCCAGCCGGTCGTCGGTGACCACCAGGTCGGCTGCGGCGCGCGCCGCCGGGGTGCCCCGTTGACCGAGGGCGATGCCCACGTCGGCCAGCCGGATGGCGGGTGCGTCGTTGGCGCCGTCACCGGTCATCGCGACGGTGCGCCCGCACTTTTGCAGCGCCTGGATGATGCGGACCTTGTGCGCCGGGGTGCAGCGGGCCACCACGTCGGTGCCGGCCAGCCGCTCGGCGAGGGCGGTGTCGTCGAGTTGGTCGAGTTCGGTGGCGGTGACCACCCGCTGGGCGTCTCCGTCGCTGATGGTGGCGGCGATCGCTTCGGCGGTTGCCGGATGGTCGCCGGTGATCATGATCGTGTGCACCCCCGCCTGACGGATCCGGCGGACGGCCGGCGCGGCACTGGCGCGTACCCCGTCGGCGATGGCCAGGAAGCCGGTGAACACCAGCCCGCGTACGCCCTCGTCGGTGATGTCGGGGTCGGCGACGGTGCACTCGGCGACGGCGAGGATCCGGTGTCCCGCGCCGGCCCGTTCGCCGAGCAACCGGTGCAGTTCGGCCCGGCCCGCGTCGTCGAGCGGCTCGTCGCGTCCGGCGACGCGGTTCGCGGCGCAGCGGGGTAGCACCGCCTCCGGTGCGCCCTTCACGCTGAGCAGCAACCCACCGTCGATTTCGCCGACGCTTGCGTGGTACCCGCGCGACGGTTCGAACGGTAGACCGCCGGCGGCCCGCCAGCCGGGTGCCCCGTCCTGTTCGGTGACACCGGCGGCGCGGGCACCCCGCAGCACCGCCCGGTCGGTCTGCATGGAGAGTTCCTCTGGGTCGTCGGCGGCCGGGGTGGCGCGCAGCGCCGCCGCCAGGGTGCGTCGCAGCCGGTCGTCGAGTTGCTCAAGCGGGGCGTACGAGTCGGCGTCACCCATTCCGGCCAGCATCAGGTGTCCCTCGGTGAGGGTGCCGGTCTTGTCGAAGCAGAGCACGTCGACCCGGCCCAGTGCCTCGATGGTGCGTGGGTTACGGACCAGCGCACCGTGCTCGGCGAGCCGTCGGGCGGCGGCCAGTTGGGCGGCGCTCACCAGGAACGGCAGCCCCTCGGGCACCGAGGCGACGGCCAGGTTCGCGGCGGTCGCGGCCGTCTGGGCCAGCGGTACGCCCCGCAGCAGCCCGGCACCGGCCACCGCGACCGCCGATCCGGCGGCCATCGGGATCGCGGCGCGGGTCAGCTTGCCCAGGCGGGCCTCCACCCCGCTGACCGGTGGTGCCTGCCCGGCCAGCGCGAGACTGCGCCCGGCCTCGGTGGCGGCGCCGGTGGCCACGACCACGGCATCGCCACGCCCGGCGGCGATGCTGGTCCCCTCGTAGACCATGGAGGAGCGTTCGGCCACGGCGGCGGCGACCACCGGTTGGTCGGTCTTGGTGACCGGCAGCGACTCGCCGGTCAGAGAGGACTCGTCGGCTTCCAGCCCGACGGATGTCAACACCCGGCAGTCGGCCGGTACCGCGTCGCCGGATTCGAGCACGATCACGTCGCCGGGGACGAGATCGTCGGCGGGTACCACCCGTTCGACACCGTCGCGGCGGACCCGGGCGGTCACCGCCGAGCGGGACAGCAGCTGGGCCAGCGACTTCTCGGTGTTGCGCTGATGTACCGCGCCGACCAGCGCGGACGCTCCGACGACGCCGCCGACGAGGGCGGCGTCGACGAGCGAACCGAAGCTGGCCGAGAGCACCGCCCCGGCCGCGAGCACGGGGGTGAGCGGGTTGGCGAGTTCGTCGACGAAGGCGCGGAGCAGCCCGCCCGGGCCAGCGGCCTCACCTGGACGGTTGGCGTGTCGTCGCTGCGCCTCGGTCTCGGTCAGCCCGTTGTGGTCCGTGCCGAGCTGGTCGATGACGGTGGGCACCGGCATCAGATGCCAGGCGGTGATCGCGGGCGCGGGTGCGGCGGTCGTTTCGGTCAGCCGGCCGGCCCGCCAGACACCGTGGGCGAAGGCCAGCGCCGCCGCGCCGTTCACTGAGGCGAGGGTACGGCCGGGCAGCAGGGCCGGGTCGGCGGTGAAGGCGCCGAGTGCGCCAAGGCCGGTGCCGGCCAGTCCGATGCGCAGGTTCTGCGCGGTCATCCGCCGGGCCACCCCGGCCGCTTCGATGATCAGAGCGACAACCCGCAGGTCGGTGCCGACCAGCAGGTGCGCCCCCCACGGCGGCGGATCGTCCTGGTCGGTGAGGCCCAGTCCGCAGTCCGCGGCGGCGAGCGCGGAACGGTCGCCGGAGACGAGCATCACCACCGCGCCCTCCCGTTGCAGGGTGCGTACCGACTCGGTGAGCTGGTCGTCGCCGGCCATCAGCGCGTCGGCCGACGCGTGTCGCTGCGGGTCGCCGCCGGCCACGACGAGCCGCAGGCCGGCCTGCCGGGCGACGGCTGGCAGGGCTTCGACGCCGGGTGCCGGCTCGGGTTCGACTCGCAGTACGGCCGCGAGGGCGTCGGCCCGGGCCAGACCGAGCAGGGTTCCGCCGCGTTCGCGTAGCCGTCGGCTGTCGTCGGTGTCGCCGGGGTCTCGCACGTCGAGCCGGTCCAGCGGGCCGAGCCGCCAACCGTCGAGCTGGTGTACCTCATTCGGTGCGGTCGGTTCGAAGAGGGTGAACGCCCGGGCGGCGACCTGGGACGTGTCGACACCCGGCAGCGGGGCCAGGTCGGCCAGGACACCCCGATCGGAGCCGAGGATCCGGGCGTCCAGCACCAGCGTGTCGATGCGGTCGAGTTCGCGGAGCACGCTGCGGTCCATCGCGATGACGCCGCGTCGGGCGAGGATCCGGCCGAGTTGGGCCGCGTACCCCTCGCGTCCGCTGCCCGGCGCCTTGGGCAGCGCGGAAAGGCCCAGAGCGGCGGCCCGTTTCGGGCCGACCACGGGCGTCGCCGCGGCGAAGGCCGCCGCGCCACTGGCGAGCATCCGGTTGATGTACCGCTCGACGGAGCCGTCGGGTTTCGGGCAGGGCCGCTCGAAGGCGGGGGTACGGGCGACGGCGCGATCCGGCTCGCCGGTGAGCCGCGGTTCGGCCTTCTCCCAGGCGCGCAGCTGGGCCAGCCCTTCACCCCACTGGACTATCCGCTGTGCGCCGTCGAGCACTATCCCCGTCCAGCCGCCGGTGAGGCCCTGCACCACCGCCTCGGCGAGTGGGAAGAGAACCTCGGCGCGGGGGTCGCGGCGTAGTCCCAGACCGGCGAGGGCGTGCAGCTTCGGGTGCAGGTCGATGGCGCTGAGCAGTCCGGAGACCTCACCGGGAACCGGGGTGACGGGCAGGATCCGGGTGGCTGCCGAGATGGTCAGGCCGAGCGCGTCGGAGGCGAGGGCGCCGAGGGTACGCGGGGTGCGTGGTCCCTCCTCGGGTGGGTGCGGCGGCGGGATCTCCGGATCCGGTTCGTGTGGGCAGGTGCGTTCGACCCGGGCGATGGTGGCGACCAGTTCGCGTACCTTGGGTCCCGGTGTGTCGACGGCGACGACCACCCGTCCGGAGGGCGCGTTGACCCGCGCCCAGTTGACCCCCGGCATTCGTTCCAGCGCCGTCTCGACCTGGCGGGCGAGAGTGTCGCCGCCGTCCTGGCAGACGCCGTGGACCTCGATGTGGTGCCGGCCTGGGCGGGACCACACCCGCCGGCTGGTCAGCCCGGCCGCCCGGGCGAGCCGGGTCGCGGTGGCACCGACGCGGCGGGAGGCGGCTTCCACCACCGGAGGTACTCCGACGGCGCCAAACCGCATTTTGCCTCCCACCGTTCGTGCCCGGCGGCCTGGCTTCCCGGCCGGACGTCCCTTATGCCCAGCCGAGCTGGGAAAAGTTTCCTGCTCGACCGGGCATGGACGGCTGCGGCGGAGGAATCCGAGGTGGGCGTCATCGGTACGGGGAGGCGAGATGAGTGCGCTGACACGACAGCTCAGT
This sequence comes from Micromonospora sp. NPDC049374, assembly GCF_040677165.1. Classification (NCBI taxonomy): domain Bacteria; kingdom Bacillati; phylum Actinomycetota; class Actinomycetes; order Micromonosporales; family Micromonosporaceae; genus Micromonospora; species Micromonospora sp. NPDC049374. The sequence continues at coordinate 115,020 of NZ_JBFAQH010000006.1, forward strand.
GGAACCCGGGAGTCGTTGCAGATGTTCACCCGCCGGGTGAATGTGCCGTGGCTGGGGGAGGTGGCGGTGCCGCCGCCGGACAAGCTGACCTACTACGCCGGCATCGGGGTGCTGACCGTGCTCCAGGTGATCGAGTGGCCCTTGGCGCTGGTGATCACGGCCGGGCACCTGCTGGCCGACCAGCATCTGTCCGGGCTGGCCAAAGGGCTGGGCGAGGCGCTGGAGTCCGCCTGAGGGTAAGCCGCGTCACCCTTGACCTGAAGACTGGTTGAGGTCCGAGGCTTGCCTCATGCTGATCGCCCCGTCGCCGGTACGCGCCGAGTCGCTCTTCGCCCCTCGACTGCGGGCCATGACGGTGGGCAGCGTGGCGCTGGTCTCGTTGCTGGCGTTCGAGGCGCTGGCGGTCGGCACCGCCATGCCCACGGTCGCCCGTGCCCTGGACGGTCTGGCGCTGTACGGGATCGCCTTCGGTGGCCCGTTCGCGGCCGGCGTGGTGGCGATGGTGCTTTCCGGTATCTGGTGTGACGCCCGCGGTCCACGTGCGCCGATGTGGTCCGGTCTCGCCGGGTTCGTCGCCGGGTTGCTGCTCGCCGGTGCCGCCACCGACATGGCGACGCTTGTGGTGGGTCGGATCGTGCAGGGCTTCGGCTCGGGTCTGCTGTCGGTGGCGCTGTACGTGATCGTCGCGCAGGCGTACCCGGAGCAGTTGCACCGCCGCATCTTCGCCGCGTTCGCCGCGGCCTGGGTGGTCCCGTCGCTTGTCGGTCCGGTGGTGGCGGGGTTGGTCGTGGAGCACGTCGGCTGGCGGTGGGTGTTCCTGGCGGTGCCGGCGGTGGCGGTGCCGGCGGTGCTGTTGATCCATCCGGGGCTGCGGTCGATCGGCGTGGCCGGCCCGGTCCGCCGTTCCGCCGGGGCGCTGGCGCGAATCGGTTGGGCCTGCGGGGCGGGGGTGAGCGCCGCACTGTTGTACATCGGGGGTCAGCAGCGTGGCGCCGCCGCCGTGTCGCTTGTCGGGATCGCCCTGGTCGGTCTGCTGAGCTGTGTTCCGCGACTGCTGCCGACCGGGTTCCTGCGGGCCGGTCGCGGCCTGCCCACCGTGGTGGGACTGCGGGGGTTGGCCTCGGCCGCGTTCGTCGGCGCCGAGGTGGTGATCCCGTTGATGCTGTCGCGGGAGCGGGGGTTCACGCCGACGGCGGCGGGGCTGGTGCTGACCACCGGGGCGCTCTCCTGGTCGCTCGGTTCGTGGTTGCAGGCGCGGATTCGGTCACCCCGGTCCCGGGGCACTCTGCCGAGGGCCGGTCTCACCTGCATCACGGCCGGTACCGCGGTGGTGGGCGGCTGCGTGATCCCGGCGGTGCCGGTGTGGGTGGGCATTCTCGGCTGGGCGGTCGCCGGGCTCGGCATGGGTCTGCTCTATCCGTCGCTGTCGGCGCTCACCCTGGAGCTGTCGGCGCCGGGCGAACAGGGGCGTAACAGCTCGTCCCTGCAACTGTGCGACTCGCTCGCGTCGGCGACGGTGCTGGCGCTTACCGGTGCGGTGCTCGCCGCCGGCGCGGCACCTGGACGGCTCGACTACGGGGTCACCCTCGCCGTGGCGGCCGGACTGGCGCTGCTCGGTGCCCTGCTCGCCGGCCGGGTCGTGGCTGCGCCGCGATCGGCGTCGGTCTGACCCGGCGCGGGTGCCTGCTGATCGGCGCCGGTCTGACCGGGCCGGCTGCCTCCTGACCAGGGTCGGGCGGCGGGCGGATTGGCCGAAGCGGCGGTGTGTGAAGGCGGCAGCCGGCAGGATGAGCTGGCGATGACCTTCCTGACGCTGCTGCCGTTGGCCGTGGTGATGGTCGCCGGCACCCAACTGGTGGCGGCGGTCTTCTTCGCCTCGTCCGACCGGCCACGGGCCGCCTCGCTCGGCTATCTGGCAGGCGCGGGGCTCGTCGTCCTCGGTGGTACGACGGTGGCCTGGCTGGCGGTCCGCCTATTCAAGATCAATTTTACAGGTGCGGGGCGGGGCGCCGTTGAACGATGGCTCGACTGGCTCGTCCTGGCGCTGCTCGCGGTGCTGGCGGTGGTCGTGTTCCTGCGCCGGCACTCGGGGCCGCCGCGGTGGATGGGCCAGCTCCAGCACGCCGGTCCCGGGTACGCGTCGAAGGTGGGCCTGCTGCTGTTCCTGGGCATGCCGTCCGACGACCTGACCATGGCCACCGTCGGGGCCAGCGCCGCACGGCACGACCTGCCGTGGTGGCATCTGCTGCCCTTCGTGCTGCTCACCCTGACCCTGCTCGCCCTTCCGCTGCTGGCCCTGGTGCTGCTCGGCCGCCGGGCGGCGGTGCTGCTGCCGCGAATCCGGGACTGGGCGAACAGCCACTCCTGGCTGGTCAGTGAGGCCGTCATCGTGCTCTTCGCGGTGCTCACCGCATTCGACCTGGTGAAGTGAGTCGGCTCACAGGTGGTCACGTCGTGGGCGGTTCGATCCGTCGAGCGGGCAGGCGACGAGGGAGGTTGACATGCGCGTACTGGTCACCGGGGCGGGCGGCACGCTGGGCCGGGAGGTGTCCCCCCGGCTGGTCGACGCGGGGTTCGAGGTGCGGGCCACCAGCCGCCGGGCGCGTACCGGGTCAGGGGTTCGGTGGGTGACGGCGGACCTGGCCACCGGCGAAGGGATCGCCTCGGCGGTGACCGACGTGGACGCGGTGCTGCACCTGGCGTCCTCGCCGACCCGGCAGACCCAACGGATCGACGTGCTCGGCACCCGCCGCCTGGTCACCGCCGCTGCCGATGTCGGGGTGCAGCACCTGGTGTACGTCTCGATCGTGGGCGTGGACCGGGTGCCCTATTCGTACTACCGGCACAAGCTGGCTGCCGAGCAGATCATCGCCGCCGGGAAGGTGCCCTGGACGGTGCTGCGGGCCACCCAGTTCTTCCCGTTCATCGACGAGCTGCTGCGCCTGTCCAGCAAGCTCGGCCCGGTCATCGGAGACCGGGCGGTGCTGGCCCAGCCGGTCGACCCGGGCGAGGTGGCCGACAAGCTGGTCGAACTGCTCCGGGCCGGGGCGCGGGGCGACATCGTGGAGTACGGCGGCCCTGAGGTGCAGCGCTTCGACGAGGCGGTGCGGGCCTGGCGGCAGGCGCGCGGCTCCCGTCAACCGCTGCTACCGATCCGCTTTCCCGGTCGCCTCGGCCGGGAACTGCGAGCCGGTGGCCTGGTCACCGACGCCCGACCTGCGGGCCGGCGAACCTGGGCCGACTACCTGTCCGACACGTACGGGCGAACAGCGGCGCGATGACACCTGCTCGGGTTCACGTTCGCCCTACCGTCGAGCCATGCTCACGTTCGTCATCACCAGCCTCCTGTATGTCTGCGGTTTCGTCTTCCTCTACGGGGTGATCCGGCTCGCCGTGCGGCACGCGATGGAGGACATCGAGGTGCGCCGCGTCCAGGCCGCACGGGCGGAGGAGATGGCCGCCTCCCGGGACCGGGCGATGCTGGAGCGGCACGGCTTCCTGGCCAACGAGGGCTGACCGTCGGGTGCCGGTCCGGACGTCGGCCCGGGTGCCGGGTCCGACCGCCGGTCTCGGTCCGCGTCGCCGGCTCCGGATGCGACGATCACAGGCGTGATGGGAACGCTGAAGACCGAGCCCGCTCGCACCCGTAGCGACCTGTTGGCCGCGCCGGTCGCCGCCGCGCTCGCCCAGTGGCCGGTCGACTCGCCGGTGGACGTCGACGCGGTGCAGGTCGCGCCGATCGACGCCGACCTCGCCGACACCGCCGCGTTCTGCGCCGCGTACGACGTCGGGTTGGACGAGTCGGCCAACTGCGTGGTCGTGGCCGGTAAGCGCGAGGGTGTGATCCGGTACGCCGCCTGTCTGGTGCTCGCCACCACCCGGGCGGACGTGAACGGGGTGGCCCGCCGGGCGCTGGACGTGCGCAAGGCGAGCTTCGCACCGATGGCCGACGCGGTGGAGTTGACCGGCATGGAGTACGGCGGGATCACCCCGATCGGGCTGCCGTTGCAGTGGCCGATCCTGGTCGACACGCGGGTGGTGGCCATGCCGTACGTGGTGATCGGGTCGGGCGTACGACACAGCAAGATCGCACTGCCGGGCCCGGCGCTGGCCGCGTTGCCCGGTGCCCGGGTGGTGGAAGACCTGGCCAGGCCGACATAACCGTCGACTGTCGTCGATGTCGTTGCACGTGAAACATCAACGACGTCGATGGCTGTCAGTGTGCGGCGGCCTCGCGCTGCTCAACCTCGGCAAGGGCGGCGAGCAGGGTGGCTGGTTCCTGCGCCCCGGAGATTCCGTACCTGCCGGCGAGCACGAAGGTGGGCACGCTTGTCACCCCGAGTTGTCGGGCGGCGGCCAGTTCGGCGCTCAGTTCGGCCACGCCCTCCTCGGAGTCGAGGAAGCCGCGGGCGTCGTCGCCGTCCAGGCCGACAGTGGCGGCCACCCCGGCCAGCGCCTCCCGGGAGCCGATGTCGATGCCGTCGACGAAGTGGGCCTGGTGCAGCGCCTCGACCATCTCCCCGTCACGGTCCTGTCGACCGGCCCAGTTGGTCAGCCGGTGGGCGTCGAAGGTGTTGGCCGCGATCGCCCGGTCGTAGCGCAGTTCCAGACCGACGCTCGCGCCCACCTCGACGACCCGGGTGACCATCTGCCGGGCCTGCTCCTGGCCACCGAACTTCTCGGCCAGCACGTCGAGCGTCGGGCGGGGCGACGGAACCGGTGACGGGTCCAGCTGGAAGGGCCGGTGCCGGACGGTCACCTTGCCGTCGTACGACGCGAGCGCCTGCGCCAGCCGGCGGCGGCCGATCCAGCACCAGGGGCAGACCACGTCGGCGTAGATGTCGATCTCCATGACCGGAGACAACCCGCTGACCGGCGGGTCTGTTCCCGACTGCCGCCCAGGTCACGGTTAGCCCGGGTGGCTCGGCCGCCGGTGTCGGCGGCAGCGGGACCGCGCCCTGGTCACCCCGTCTGCTCGCGGACCTGCCGCTTGAGCCGGGCGAGGATGGCGGTGCCGCCGCGTACCCGCAGTGGGCTGATCGCCTGCGCGAGGCCCATCCGCTGGTACAGGTCGTCCGGAACGGCGAGGACCTGTTCCGGGGAGGCACCGGCCAGCCCCTCGGCGAGGATGCCGGCGAACGCCCGGGTGGTGGGTGCCTCCGGCGGGCAGTCGAACAGGGTGTCGACGGTGCCCTCGGACGTCACCTCGGCACGCAGGAAGAACGGGGTCTGACACTCCACGACCTGCTCCATGCCCTCGTGGCCAGGGTGCCCGGCCGGCAGCGGCGGCACGGCGTCGGAGTACTCCAGCAGCATCTCCAGCACCAGATCACGGGGTGCCCCGGCGAACTCGTCGACGATCTCGGCCAGCTTGCTCGGCATCTCGGGCATTCGGCCAGGCTACCGCCGTCGCCGCGGGGTCGGATGACGTGTCGGCCGGTGCCCCGGACCGGAGGCGTCCGGGTCGGGGACGTCGCCTCACACAGTGGGTGACTGCTCGCTGATCTCGCTGAGCGCCGAGGTGGGGTCGAGCTGCATGGCGAGGTCGCCGAGGGAGACGATGCCGACCAGCTTCCGCTCGTTGTCGCACACGAGGACGCGCCGGATGCCACGCTCACGCATCAGCGACGCGGCCTCACCCGCCGTGCAGAACTGCTCGATCATCACGACCTCGCGGGTGACGATCGAACCGATGGTGGTGGTGTTGGCGTCGGCGTTCTCCGCCACCGCGCGTACCACGATGTCGCGGTCGGTCAGGATGCCGGCCAGGTTCGCGCCGTCGGTGACGACGACGTCGCCGATGTCGGCCTCCTTCATCACCTTGGCCGCCTCGTCGAGGGTGGTCTCCGCCGGCAGGTAGATCACCTGCCTGGTCATCACGTCAGCGACCCGGTAACCGGTCATGAGAGCCCCTCCAGAGCAACGTCGAGCCGATCGGACTGCGGTACCCCGTCACCTGACGGCTACACCATGTTCCTACCTACCCGCCCGAGAGTTTCGCCACCAGATCCGCCACCGGCAGCTCGGTGCGCTCCCCGGTCGCCCGGTCACGCACCTCGACGTACCCGTCCGTCAGGCGGCGTCCGACCACGACGGTGCGCGGAATGCCGATCAGCTCTGCGTCAGTGAACTTCACCCCGGCGGAGACGGCGGTCCGGTCGTCGACCAGCACCCGCAGGCCCGCGTCGGCGAGCCGGGCGCCGAGGTCGAGTGCCGCGTCGAGCTGCGGACCCTTGCCGGCGGCCACCAGGTGTACGTCGCACGGCGCGACCGACGTCGGCCACACCAGTCCCCGATCGTCGTGGTGCTGCTCGGCGATCGCCGCCACCGCTCGGGACACCCCGATGCCGTAGCAGCCCATGGTGGGCCGGACCGGCTTGCCCTGTGGACCGAGGACGTCCACGGCGAAGGTGTCGGTGTAGCGCCGACCGAGTTGGAAAATGTGCCCGATCTCGATGCCCCGGCGCATCGTCAATCGACCGGTGGCGCAGGCCGGACAGGGGTCACCGGGGCGGACCTCGGCGGCTTCGACCGTGCCGTCAGGGGTGAAGTCCCGGCCGCACACCACGTTTGTGGCGTGCCGGCCGGGCTCGTTCGCACCGGTCAGCCAGGCGGTGCCGGGCACGACCCGGGGGTCGACCAGGTAGCGGACGCCGAGCTTGTCGAAAACCTGCGGCCCGAGGTAGCCCCGCACCAGCTCGGGATGCTCGTCCCAGGCGTCGAAGACGTCCACGGTGGCCGGTGCCAGCGCGGCGGCCAGCCGTTTGAGGTCGACCTCGCGGTCGCCGGGCAACCCGACCACCAGCAGTTCGGGCGTTTCGGCACCCGGCCGGCGTACCGTCAGCACGACGTTCTTCAGGGTGTCGGCGGCCGACCAGTCGTCCCGGCCGGCCAACCGGCGGTCATTGGCGAGCGCGACCAGACTGGCGATGGTCGGCGTCTCGGGGGTGTCGTGCACCTCGGTCGCCGGCCGCGCCTGCGGGTCGCCGGCCGCCGGGGCGGGCGTGGTCACCGCCTCGGTGTTGGCCGCGTACTGGCAGTCGGTGCAGCCGACGTAGGTGTCCTCGCCGACCGGCGTTGTGGCCAGGAACTCCTCGGACGCGGAGCCGCCCATCGCGCCCGACATCGCGTGCACCACCGTGTAGTCGAGTCCGAGCCGGTCGAAGATCCGCTGGTACGCCACCCGGTGCCGGCCGTACGCGGCCCGCAGGCCCTCGTCGTCAAGGTCGAAGGAGTACGCGTCCTTCATCAGGAACTCGCGCCCGCGCAGCAGACCGGCGCGGGGGCGGGCCTCGTCGCGGAACTTGGTCTGGATCTGGAACAGCGTCACCGGCAGATCGCGGTACGAGGTGAACAGCTCCTTGACCAGCAGCGCGGCCCACTCCTCGTGGGTCGGTGCCAGCAGGTGCTCGGCACCGCGCCGGTCGGTCAGGGTGAAGATGTCGTCGCCGTACTCGGTCCACCGCCCGCTGGTGCGGTACGGCTCGGCGGGCAGCAGGGCCGGAAAATGCACCTCCTGGTCGCCGATCGCGGTCATCTCGGCCCGCACGATCTCGGTGACCCGCTCCAGCACCAGCCTGCCCAGCGGCAGCCAGGTGTAGCCGCCCGGTGCCGCCCGCCGGATGTACCCGGCCCGCAGCAGCAGCCGGTGGCTCGGCACCTCCGCGTCCGCCGGATCCTCCCGCAGGGTCCGAATCAGCGACGTCGACATCCGCAGCATCACCCCCGCACCCTAAAACCCCACCCCCCACCCCACCGACCCATTTCCTCCCCCACCCCACCCGTGCCCCCGGCGCCTGCTCACCGCGCCGAACCGGCCGATGCTGGTGCTCGCGGCCGGGCCGGGCTGGCCGTCCCCGGCGGTCCCCCGGCGTGCCCTCGGCGCGTCCCCGGCGCGTCCCCGGCGCGTTGATCAAGAAGTTTTGGTCGTGGATCGGCCGCTTCCCGACCAAAACTTCTTGATCAACGCGCAAAGGGCGGGGCCTGGGGTGGGTGCGGGGGGTGGTGGGGGTTATGGGTGGGGGGTCGTTAGGCCGGCGCGGTGGGCGATCACGGCTAGGGCGGTGCGGTCGCGGGCGTTCAGCTTGGTGAGGAGGCGGCTGACGTAGGTGCGGGCGGTGGCCGGGCTGATGAACAGCGCGCGGCCGATCTCGTCGTTCGTCTCACCCAGCCCGACCCGGGCCAGTACGGCACGTTCCCGGTCGGTGAGCACGGACAGCCGAGGATCGGGCGGCGGCTGTTTCGGCGTGGCGGCGAGCCGCTCCATGACCCGGCGGGCGACCGTCGGCGAGAGCAGGTTCCCGCCGGCCGCGGCGGTGTGCACCGCCCGCCGCAGGTCGTCCGAGGGCGTGTCCTTCAGCAGGTAGCCGGCGGCACCGAGGCCGACCGCCTCGATGATGTCCTCGTCGTCGTCGAAGGTGGTGAGGATCAGCACCCGGGTGGCCGCCAGGGTGTCGTCGGCGCGGATGGCCGCGGTGGCGGCCAGGCCGTCCATCACCGGCATCCGGATGTCCATGAGTACGACGTCCGGCCGCAACTGGCGGGCCAGGCGCAGACCTGAGCGGCCGTCGGCAGCCTCGCCGACCACGGTGAGTTGCGGGTCGGCCGCCAGCAGGGTGCGTATCCCGGCTCGGACGAGATCCTGGTCGTCGACCACCAGCACGCTTGTCATGCCGGCTCCGCCAGGGGTAGCACCGCGTGTACCACGAAACCCGCGTGCCGGTGCCCGGCGGTGAGTGTGCCGCCGAGGCTCTCGGCCCGTTCCCGCATCCCGGCGATGCCGTGCCCGGACCGGGCCAGCGCTGGCGGCTCGACCAGGCCGTTCGCGGCATCCCGGTGGGCCGGCGGCTTGGCCAGCTCAGCGCTGCGTGCCGGCTCTGCGTTGCGTGTCGGCTCTGCGTTGCGTGTCGGCTCTGCGTTGCGTGTCGGCTCTGCGTTGCGTGTCGGCTCTGCGTTGGGGGTCGGGTCGGAGCCGGTGTCGGTGACGGTGACGGTGAGCTGATCGCCGTGCTGCTCGGCGTGGATCTCTACGCGGCTGCCGGCGGAGTGCCGGACCACGTTCGTGACCGCCTCCTGCACGATCCGGAACGCGGCGGCCTCCACCGGCGCCGGCAGGGGCGTGTCGACGGCCACCCGTACGTCGACGTCGAACCCGGCGGCCGAGGCAGCTCGGGTGACCGCGTCGAGGTTGGCCAGCGAGACGACGGTGCGTGGCGGGTCGCCCGGTGACCGCAGCAGGGTCACCGTGCGCCGCAGGTCGTCCATGCTGCGGTGGGCGGTGGACCGGATCAGCGCCAACGCCGACCGGGCGGCGGCCTCGTCACGGCCCAGCGCCTCCCGGGCGACGTCGGCGTGCAGCGCGATCACCGAGGTGGTGTGGCCGAGGCTGTCGTGCAGGTCGCGGGCGATGGCCATCCGCTCGTCCCGGAGGCGGGTCTGCGCCTCCTGGCGGTACCGGGCCTCGGTCAGCTCGGCGATCCGTCGGGCGTCCGCCTGCGCGGCCCGCCGGGACCGCAGGCTGTCGCCGAGGGCGATCGCCGCACCCATCAGCAGGACGTGCCCGGCCAGCTCGTAGCCGACGACGAAGGAGAAGTCCTGCCCTTCGGCGAGCCGGAAGACCACCGAGACCACGATCACCAGCACGGCGGCGGCGATCGAGGCGGCGATCCGGCCGCGTTCGGCTGCGGAGAACAGGGCGGCGGCGACCGGCACGGCCAGGCCGATGGCCGGGTAGCCGGCGGCGTAGTAGGCGAACAGGCCGAGCACGCTGACGGCCAGCACCACCACCGGGTAGCGTCGCCGGACCAGCATCAACGCGCCCAGACCGACCGCCCACAGGTACGCGACCTGGTCCGGCCCGTGCCGGCCACCCTCGTTCGCGGTGATGACGATCGACACGGTGAGGGCGACGCCCGCGCCGAGGAGCACGTCGGTGACCCAGGGACGTACCCTCCGCTGCGTCGACTGGCCGGCCACGAAATCAGCGTACGGCGAGGTCGGGCCGGTCGGAGTCGTCAGAAGGCGACATCGGGGATCGCCTACCGACGTACCGTGACCGGGTCCGCTGACAGATGGCGCGGCCACCGATCGTTCCTAGCGTTGCCGGCATGAACACGTCACCTCGCCCGGCTCTCGGGCTTCCGTTGCTCACCCTGCTCGGGTTGGCACTGCTCGGCCTGCCTCGGGTGGTGCTGCACGACCTGGGTCTGGTACACGAGCGCACCTTCGTCAACCTGCTCCTGGTGGTCGTACCGCCGATCGTGTGGATCGCCGTGGCGCTGGCGAAGCGGGTGCCCAACCCGTTCCTGACCCTGCTCGTCGTCGGTCTGCTGTACGGCGTCCTGCTGGCCCTGACCCATCAGCTGCTCTGGCACGTCGCTTTCGACGAGCAGCCGACCCTCGGCGGCAACCTGACCGATCTCGCGCCGGGAGCCCAAGCCGTCATCGTGCGGTTCTTCGCCGCGATCAGCAGCCTCTTCACCGGCGTCATCGTCGGCGTCGTCGCGGGCGTGATCGCCTGGGCCCTCTCCCGCCAGCGTCCCTGAGGAGGATCTTGGTCCGGCAGCGCCCTTCCAGCGGCGTTCCCGGACCAAGATCTGCGGAAGCGGTCTCGGTGAGCGTCGCGACGTCCTAGGTTCGGTTATGAGGCGGGAGTGGTTGGCCGGGGCGGGGTGGGGCGTTGTTCACTGACGTGCGGAAGGTTGAGGCCGGCGTACTTGATGTCGGTTATGTCGACGCCGGTCCACCGGACGGTCCGGTGGTGCTGCTGCTGCACGGCTGGCCGTACGACATCCACAGCTTCGCCGAGACGGTGCCGCTGCTGACCAGCGCCGGTCACCGGGTGCTCCTGCCCTACGCGCGCGGGCACGGCACAACCCGGTTCCGGTCGGCTGACGCGGTGCGCAACGCCGAGCCCGCCGCCCTCGCGGTCGACACCGTCGCGTTCCTCGACGCGCTGGAGATCGAGCGGGCGACCCTGGCCGGGTTCGACTGGGGTGCCCGCAGCGCCGGCATCGTGGCCGCACTCTGGCCGGAACGCTGCCGGGGCCTGGTCGCGGTGAGCGGTTACCTGATCGACGGTCAGGCGTCGGGCCGGGTACCGCTGCCCCCGGTGGCCGAGCACGCCTGGTGGTACCAGTACTACTTCGCCACCGAACGCGGTCGGGAGGGTTACGCGCGGAACACCCGCGACTTCGCCAGGCTGATCTGGCAGACGGCCTCGCCGAAGTGGGACTTCGACGACGCCACCTTCGACCGCAGCGCGGCGGCGTTCGACAACCCGGATCACGTGGACATCGTCATCCACAACTACAGGTGGCGGCTGGGCCTCGCCGACGGAGAGCCGCAGTACGCGGATCTGGAGGAACGGCTGGCCGGCAAACCGCCGATCACCGTGCCGACGATCAGCCTGGAGGGGGACGCCAACGGCGCACCCCACCTGCCACCCGAGGCGTACGCGAAGCAGTTCACCGGCCCGTACGAACACCGCACGGTCACCGGCGGGGTGGGGCACAACCTGCCGCAGGAGGCACCGCAGGCCTTCGTCGACGCGGTGCTGGCGGTCGCCTCCCGCTGACCAGCGGGTCAGCGGACCAGCGGGTGGGCGAGGCAGCGCTCAGCGCCCAGCGCTCAGTGGTCGGCGGGTTGGCGGACCAGCGGGTCAGCGGTCAGCGGTCAGCGGTCAGCGGTCAGCGGTCAGCGGTCAGCGGAGCTTGGCGTGGGCGACGAAGCGACGCCAGGCGGTGGGGGCGAAGGTGAGCACCGGGCCGGCGGCGTCCTTGCTGTCGCGTACGCCGACCACGCCGGGCAGGTTGTCGGCCACCTCGACGCACTCGCTGCTGGCGCTGCGGGTGGACTTGCGCCAGGTCGCGCCGGTCAGATCGTGGACCATGACTCCATCACTTCCTTCATCAGCAGCTCGGACTGTCCTTTGGGGAGGGCCACACTGCGGATTCCCTCCCACATAGCGTGCAGGGTAGCGAGTTCCTCGGCCCTGTCGATTGTCGCGCCGCCGACCTGGTTCTCCAGGTAGCCGACCCAGTCGCCGTCGGCCCCCCGAGCCAGGGTCAGCGGGCCGGCGTGGCCGGCGTGCACGCTGACCTCGGCCGAGATGACGTGGATCAGCACGCCGCCGCGTTTCACGCAGTCGAGCAGGTGCCCGATCTGCTGCGTCATGATGCCCCGGAAACTCTCGTCGGCTCGGCGCAGGGCCGCCTCCTCGATCACTGCGATCAGGATCGGCGGGTCCGGTCGGGTCAGGATCGCCTGCCGATCCATCCGTACCGCCACCCGCCGCTCCACCTCCTCGTCGCTGAGCATGTCGTCGGACCGGATCACCGCGCGGGCGTAGTGCTCGGTCTGGAGCAGACCGGGGACCAGCGTCGGGTGGTAGCAGCGCAACTGCTGAGCGACGCGCTCGGCGTCCAGCCAGGGGCGCAGGAAGTGTGGCTGGCCGTGCAGCTCGGCGATGCGCAGCAGCCCCAGCAGCAGGCCGTCGCTGTTCAGCACCTCGTCGGCCCGCTTGAGGAAAAGCCTGTCGAACGGGCGCTGCCCCAGCTCGATCGCGGAGATCTGCGAGCCGGAGAAGTGCACCTGCTTGCCGAAATCCTCCTGGGTCAGATCGGCGGCCAGCCGCAGCCGGCGCAATTGTGCCCGGATCAGTTCGGCGGTTGGCTCGGATTCCACACTGCCTCCACGATCGATCGGCTGCTCAAGTGGGCTTCCCGGCCGGGCATCGGTCGCGCCACGGCCGGCGTCGATGCCTTCCGGCAGTAGTCGTGCGGTCACCACACTGTCACCTGGCGGTCCTGCTCCCATCCATCGGGGACGGGGTGGGGCTGCAACGGGGCCGCCCCCGCTATCCCCCGTGCCGGGGCGGCCCCTTCCCTTAGCCACCGGAGGTGCCGATGCCCGCCCCGAACCAGCCACCGCGACATGACGGCGTCGACGGCCCGGCCGACCGAATCCTGGAGCAGGCCCAGCAGTCAGGGCGAGCGGCACCGGCCGGCACCGGCCCGGGAACTGAGCCGGCCGCACCGCCGGCACCAGTCGATGCCGGCGCGGAACCGCAGCCGGCCGTGCCGCTTGGTTGTTCGGACGCACAGCCAGAGGTAGAGCGTGGTGACCTGGCGCGGCAGTCGGCCGTACCGTCTCGTGGTCGGGCTGCGGGGATGCCCGTTGCGCGTCGCGGACCGGCGGCCGAGCGGCCCCGGCGACATCCGTTGGACGGGCCGCAGCATCTGCCGCTACGCCCGCTCTGGTTGTGCCGCGCCTGCGGGCTGTCCTGGCCATGCGCCGAGGCCCGGCTGCTGCTGCGGGTCGAGTACGACAACCGCTGGCTCGACCTGGCCGTCTACCTGTCCGGGCTCTACTACGAGGCGACCCACGACCTGTTCCGGTTGGACCCGGAGGGCGGCCCCACCCCGCGCGAGCTGTTCCAGCGCTTCGTGGCCTGGGGCCCGTACCGTCGCCCGGCTGTCGCCCTGCCCCCGGCCTGCACCGGCCGCTGCCGCACCACCTGACCCGGGCCGACCGGACCTGAGTCGGCCCACGCCGATGCGGGCCCGGAGCTGTGGGCCCGGAGCTGGCGTGCGCGATGTTTGCCGATCCGAGGTCGGCGGGTTCGGTAACCGGCCGGCCCGAGGCTGACCAGCCCCGCTCGGCCGGCCCGGGTTGACCGGCCGGCTGGGACTGACTAGCCCAGGGCCGGCGGACGGATCAGGAGGCGGTGGTGTCCTCGCCGGAGACGAAGGCGACCGAGCGGCGGCGTCGGGCGAGCAGCAGCACGACGCCCGCCGCGACCATGGCGAGGCCGGCACCGGCGAACAGCCCGGCCTGCGGCCCGGTCACCGGCAGACCACCCCCGCCACCGTTGCCGTCGTCCTTCTTGCCGGCGACCACGACGGCGTACCCGTCCTGGTTGTCACTGGCGTCCAGATCGGCCGCCGGTACGGCGACGGCGTTGGCCGGTAGGACGGTGCGCTCCGGAGTGGACTGTGTGTCCAGCCGGTCGGCCGGGCCCTCGGTCAAGCCCTCGACCTGCACGATCCCGCCGGTCAGGGTGACCGGTGCCGTGAGGTCGGCCGGCACCGCCACGAGGTGACGCAACTCGACGGCGGAGTGGATGCCGTCTGTCGGGTCGGTGTCCTCGACGGCCGGCACCAGCGCGAGCGTGTCGTAGGTGCAGACCACCGACCGTCCGTCGTCGTCAATCACACACTCCTGCGACGGCCGGGTGAACGTCACGTTCTCCGGCAGCCGCAGCGTGACCTTGACGCCACTGACCGCCTTGCGACCCTGGTTGACGATCCGGTACCGCAGCACACCCGTCTCGCCTGGGTTCAACGCCCCGGTGGGTTCGAGACTGCCGCCCGCGCCGACGCGTACCGACTGCTTCACGTCCGGCGCCACCACCGCCAGGTCAGCCTCAAGATCGTTGACGAAGCTCAGCGTGATCAGCCGGTAGTCGCTGAACTGCATCTTGTCATATTTGGTCAGGGCCATACCGACCTTGATCCGGAACGAGCGTTCGAAAGGCTCATGCTTCTCCCGGACGTAAACGTCGATCGGAAGGTCCACCGTCCCACCCGGCGCCGGCAGCAACTCCGGGACCACGGGTGCGCTGACATAGCAGTACCAACTGTCGTAGTCGCCGTCGCACTCGCCGGAGCCACCGCGTTCCGGCCACTCCACGGATGCCTTGTCGTACCAGTCAGGACCGACGGGATGGACGTGGAATTCGACGGCGACCGGGGTCTTGTCGGTCAGATTGGTGAATCTGAGGTGGATCCGCTTCTTCCTGACCCCGAGCGGAATCGTCGTGCTGGTCAGGTCGTAGGTGAACATCTCGTCCACATCCGCCGCCGAGGCGGGAGCGGCGGGGACAGCCATTCCGGCAAGGAGAAGCAGTGCGGTTGCGACTGTTTGCGACAGCCACCGACGACCAGCGACCACAACAGAACCCTTCGGGTGCGCGGACTGTGCGGATCAGGACACTATCTGCTACAGCGTCGCTGCGCGATACCCCGCTCAGCCGGAGCGCGCCACCCGGAAGCCCACGTCATCGACCGTGAAGGTCGGATGGCTGCGGCGGCGTACCGAGGCGCGGCAACTCCAGTGCTCGTCGAACCATCCGCCGCCCCGGAGCACCCGGTAGCTGCCGTAGACCTCCGCGTCGTAGACGTCCCAGCACCAGTCCCACACATTGCCCAACATGTCGTACAGGCCCCAGGCGTTGGGTTGTCGGCCGCCGACCTCATGGAGGCGTCCGCCGGAGTTGTCGCGGTACCAGGCGATGTCGTCGAGCGGTCCGTACCGGGGGCCGGTCGTGCCGGCCCGGCAGGCGTACTCCCACTCGGCCTCGGTCGGCAGGCGGTAGCCGTCGGCGGCGACGTCCCAGTCGACGTGTTCGCCGTCGACCCGGTACGCCGGCCGCAGCCCTTCCCGCGCCGAGCGGGCGTTGCAGAACCGGATCGCGTCCCACCAGGAGACGCTCTCGACCGGCCGACGGTCACCGGCGGAGGCGCTGGGACGCTCCCCGGTGACCTGCGCGTACTCGGCCTGGGTGACCGGGAAGGCGGCGAGTTGGTACGCCTCGACCTCGACCGACCACCGGCGCTCGGTCCGTCGATCGGTCAGCTGCACCCGCCCGGTGGAGATGGACACCATCACCCGTGCAGTGTCGATGACGTCCGCCACGTTCCCCCGTACGGGGCACCGCCAGGAGGGTGGCCGGTGCAAAACTTCCGGTGGTAGGCAGGGGTTCCTTCCCTACTCGCAGGTCGGAGGAGTGAGCAGTGCGCTGGCGCAGTTACGTCGCGGTCGGGGACAGCTTCACCGAGGGTCTGGACGACGCGTATCCGGACGGCAGTTTCCGGGGTTGGGCGGATCTGGTGGCCACCCGGCTCGCCGCCGAGGCCGGGCCGGACTTCACGTACGCCAACCTGGCCATCCGGGGGCGGACCTTCCCGAGCGTGGTAGCCGAGCAGGCACCGGCGGCGCTGGCGATGAAGCCCGACCTGATCAGCTTCGCGGCGGGTGGCAACGACGTGCTGCGTCGCAGCTTCGACCCGGATACCCTGGTCACCCGTTTCGATGAGGTGGTCGGGCGGCTGCGCAGCGGCGGCGCCGACGTGCTGCTGTTCCGGTTCGCCGACGTGATGGCGCGGCTGCCCGGCCAACGGCTGATCGCGCCCCGGGTCGCCCTGCTCAACCGTGCTGTAGGGGAGACCGCCGAGCGGCACGGCGCCATCCTGGTCGACCTGTACGCCGACGACACGTACCTGAACCCGATGCTCTGGAGCACCGACCGGCTGCACCTGTCTCCGGCCGGGCACCGCCGCGTCGCCGGCCAGGTGCTCAACGCTCTCGGCGTCGGCTGCGACGAGGAGTGGCTGCTCGTCCCACCGAACCCGGAGCCCACCCCCTGGCTCTCCGCCCGCACCGCCGATCTCCGCTGGGCCGGTCAACATCTGGCCCCCTGGATCAGGCGCCGCCTGACCGGCCGCTCCTCCGGCGACACCCGTACCGCCAAACGCCCCACCCTCACCCCCCTAACCGACTAACCCCCCTCCCCCCTCCCCCCTCCCCCCTCCCCCCTCCACCCCCTCGTGCCCCACCCCTCCGGGTTGATCATGGAGTTATTACCCTAGTTGATCTCCAAATCGGACAATAACTTCATGATCAACGGGGCTGGGCGGGGGCGGGGGTGGGCTGGGCTGGGCGGGGGTGGGTGGGTGGGGCTGGGTGGGGTGGGTGGGGCTGGGTGGGGTGGGTGGGGGTCGGGGTGGGCAGTCAGTGGAGGTGGCGGATCCAGGTTCTTGTTTGGGTGGGGCCGGTGCCGAGGGTGGTGTCGGTCGGGGTGGTGACGACGATGGTGTCGTCGGGGAGCACCTGCACCGTCGGAGGGTGCTCGCCGCTGGTGAGGCGGCGGCGGAGTTCCGGGACATCGAGATAGCGGTCGCCCGTCCAGTAGCCCACGTTGCCCCACATGTTGGTCACCGCCAGCAGGCCACCGTTGACCGCGGCGACGGAGTTCGTGTCGGGCGGCAGCTGTGTCCGCTCCTGCCACCGGTCACTGACCATTCGCCACACCCGCTTCGCGGCCGATGTGTCGAAATCCGCATGGGTCAGGCTCACCAGCCATGCGTCGCGGCCGTCGGGGGAGACCAGCAACTGGGTGGCACCCGAGACGGCGGGCAACTTCTCCCATGTCGCGGCGTCGTCGTGACTGACCGCAACGGTCAGCGGACCACCGTTTCGGAAGGTCACCCAGATTCGACCGTCACCGCCGTCGATCAGTCCCTTCTCGGCCTCGCCGCTCAGGGTCACCGGGGGCTGGGTGAGCACGCCCGCCGCACCGATCCGAGCCAGTTCCCACTCGGCGCAGTTGATCTCGATCAATGGTCCGCTGCCCGGGCACTGGAGCAGGTACCCGCGGCGGGTGGCCACGGCGAGCCGGGTGACCTCGGGCGGGGACTCCCGAGGATGCTCGGTGAAGGAGGCACCGCCGTCGGTGGTGACCAGGTAGCCGTCGGGTACGCCAACGGTCAGGTTCCGGCCGTCCAGCGGTAGCAGGTAGTACGGTCCGGCCCATCGGGGGTTGTTCGCCGTGTCCGGCAGCGGCGTGCGCTGCCAGGTCGCACCCCCGTCGGCGGTACGCGCGAGGTCGATCCGGCAGCCGGTCCGGTCGGTGTCCTCGGGACTGCAGGTGTCGAAGAGAGCCCAGCCGTGCCGGGCGTCGACGAAACGTAAATCGGCCAACCTGCCCGCGACCCCCAGCGGGTTCACCTTCCGCTCGATCACCTGGCCGTCCGGGGTCGGTGACGGGGCCGGGTCGGGTGGGTCACGGTCGGCGTCCAGACCGGCGGTGGCGTACACGCCCGGCCCGGTCAGCAGCAGCACAACCAGCCCAGCCAGCAGGCTCCGCCAACTCCGGCGGCGGCGCATCCGGCGTTGGAGGTCCGCGATGCCGGGCGGGCGGAAGGTCGGTGCGGCGGTCGCCTCGAACTCGGCGAACAGCTGGTCCAGGTTGATCTCACGCACGGCCGGCCTCCTGCCGTTCGGTGAGGTGACGGGCCAGGGCCGCGCGGGCCCGCGAAAGCCAGGACTTGACGGTCCCCTCCGGTACGCCGAGCTGGTCGGCGATTTCCGCGACGGTGAGCTGGGCCAGGTGGTGCAGGACGATCGCCCGGCGTTGAGCGGCGGGCAGGATGGTGAGCGCCTCCAGCAGCATCACCCGGTCCGGGCCCGGACCGGGTACGTGTTCCTCCCGCTGTCGCGCCAGGTGACGGACGGCGGTACGGACCCGACGGAGCCGGCTGGTGGCCAGGTTCCAGGCCACCCGGCGGACGAAAGCCGACGGATCGTCGTACGCGCTGATCCGCTCCCAGCGTTCAAGCGTCCGGCAGAACGCCTCCTGGGTGAGGTCCTGCGCCTCGGCGTGATCACCGAGGTACGCGTAGAGCTGCACCGCCACCCGCTGGAAGTGCGCCTGGTAGAACTCGCTGAAGTCCACCGGCGGTGGGTCGGCCCCTGGTGGCGCTGCGGTCATGGCGGTCCTTGTGTTCGGCGGCAGTCAGGAGTGTCACGCCTGGCGGACCACATTCGCTGCACCCGAATTCCGATGGCCGAGCGGAGCGCGGCGTACTTTGGGGACCATGTCTGTGCCGAACGATCCCGATCCCCGACTTCAGTCGTACGCGGACCCGCAGCGACTGGTCACCACCGACTGGCTGGCCGAGCATCTGGGCGACGACGGTCTCGTGGTCGTCGAGTCCGACGAGGACGTACTGCTCTATGACAGCGGTCACATCCCGGGTGCCGTCAAGGTCGACTGGCACCTGGAGCTGAACGACCAGGTGACCCGGGACTACCTGGACGCCGAACGGTTCGCCGAACTCTGCGCCGCCAAGGGCATCGGCCGTGACGATACGGTCGTCTTCTATGGCGACAACTTCAACTGGTGGGCCGCGTACGCCCTCTGGGTCTTCACTCTCTTCGGTCACTCGGACGTACGGCTGCTGGACGGCGGCCGGCAGAAGTGGATCGCCGAGGGGCGGGAGCTGACCCGCGACAAGCCGACCCGGCCCCGGGCGGAGTATCCGGTGCCGCAGCGCGACGACGCGCCGGTGCGGGCGTTTCGCGAGGAGGTGTCGGCGCACGTTGACGCCGGCCGGCCGCTTGTCGACGTGCGGTCGCCGGGCGAGTACACCGGCGAGATGCTGCACATGCCGGACTACCCGCAGGAGGGTGCGCTGCGCGGCGGTCACATCCCCGGCGCGGTGAGCAAGCCGTGGAAGTCCGCCGCCAACGACGACGGCACCTTCAAGCCGGCCGACGAGCTGCGTGGCATCTACGCCGACCAGCTGGGGCTGACGCCGGACGACGACGTGATCGCCTACTGCCGGATCGGCGAACGGTCCAGCCACACCTGGTTCGTACTGCGGCACCTGCTCGGCTACCCGAAGGTGCGCAACTACGACGGCTCCTGGACCGAGTGGGGCAACCTCGTCCGCGCCCCCGTCGTCAAGGGCCCCAACCCGAGATAACCTCGTTGATCGATCATGAGGTTAGCGGCGTATTTGATCATCAATTCTGCCGCTAACCTCATGATCAACGCAGTGGGGTCAGGGGGTCAGCGGGGGGCTGGGGCGCGTAGGTAACGCTGGATGGTGGGGGCTAGCCAGGTGATCAGCTCGGTGGGGGAGATGTCGACCATCGGGGGCAGGCGCAGGACGTAGCGGGTCAGGGCGACGCCGAGCAGCTGGCTGGCGACCAGTCCGGCGCGCCGGGGCGCTTCGTCGGGGTCGGCGACCACCCGGCCGACCGCCACGCCGAGCTGGGTGGCGAAGATGGCGCGTACCCGCTCCGCCCCACTCGGGTTGGTGCTCGCCGTGCGCAGCAGCGCCGGCAGGGTCGAGTCGCCCTCCCATCGGGTGAAGAAGTAGCTGACCAGCGCGGTGCCGAGGCGATCGGCCGGCACGCCGCTCAGGTCGGGCAGCCGCAGGTCGAACTCGGCCGCCGTGGCGAACAGGTTCTCCTTGCTGCCGTAGTACCGCATCACCATCGACGGGTCGATCCGCGCGTCCGCGGCGATGGCCCGGATCGTCGCCCGGTCGTACCCGTCGGCGGCAAAGCGGTCGCGGGCGGCCCGCAGGATGGCCGCGCGGGTCGCCTCCGAGCTGCGGCGTCCGCCGCCGGGCGGCGTCTCCGGGCTGCGGCGTCCGCCGCCGGGCGGCGTCTCCGGGCTGCGGCCTCCGCCGCCCGACGCCGTGCTCCGCCGTCCGGCGCCGGACGCCGCTGGCCCCGCGTCGTCGCGGCGTCCGCCGTCGGCCGCCGGCTCCGCGACCGGTTGCTGAGCCCGCTCGGGTACGCCCTCCGTCATGTGACCGACGGTATGCCAACGATTGTTGACTTCCCAATCCGGGGCGGCCTAACGTTGCCAACAAGCGTTGGCCAACACTTGTTGGCATCCCGCCGAGGAGGTCGTCATGCTGCCCGAACGAACGGACGTCCTGGTCGTCGGCGCGGGCCCGACGGGGCTCACCGCCGCGCTCACCCTGGCCCGCCGAGGGGTCGAGGTGACAGTCGTCGACAAGCGGGAGAAACCGGCGGTGACCTCGCGGGCCGCAGTCGTCCACGCGTACACCCTGGAGGTGCTCGACCGGATCGGAGCCGGCGAGACGCTGGTGGCCCGAGGGCTGCGGTCGGCCCGGTTCAGCGTCCGCGACCGGGACCGGGTGCTGGTCACCGTGCCGTTCGGCGGGTTGCCCAGCCGCCACCGGTACGCGTTGATGGTCTCCCAGTCGGTGACCGAGGAGGTGCTCACCGACCGGCTGGCCGAGGCCGGCGTGCGGGTGCTGCGCCCGTACCGGCTCACCGGTCTGCGCCGCGACGGCGACGGCGCGGTGGCCGACTTCGACGGCACGAGCGTGCGCGCCCGGTGGGTGGTCGGCGCCGACGGCATCAACAGCACCGTCCGTGAGCTGGCCGGCATCACCTTCACCGGGCCGGCCGGCACCGAGGAGTCGTTCGTGCTGGCCGACGTACGCGTCGACAGCGGCCTGCCCCGCGACGGCGCGTCGATCTTCCTCGCCCGGGGCGGGCCGCTGGTCTGGGCACCGCTGCCCGACGGGCGGGTACGCCTCGTCGCCACCGTCACCGATCCGCCCGCCGAGCCGGACGCGCCCTACCTGCAACGCCTGCTCGACGAGCGCGGTCCCCGGCGACGGCCGGACCAGGTGCGGGAGGTGCTCTGGTCCTCGCGCTTCCGGCTGCACCGACGGGTCGCCGGGACGTTCCGCTCCGGGCCGGTGCTGTTGGCCGGCGACGCCGGACACGTGCACAGCCCGGCCGGCGGGCAGGGCATGAACCTCGGCATCAGCGACGCGGTCGACCTCGGCGAGACCCTGGCCGACGTGCTCGCCGGAGCCGCCGAAACCGGGCTGGACGAGTACGCGGCCCGACGTCGCCCGCTCGCACACGAGGTGGCCGGCTTCGCCGACCGGCTGACCCGCCTCGCCACCGTGCCCCCGTCCGTCCGGCCGGCCCGGGACCTGCTGCTGCGCCTGACCTCGGTGCTGCCGCCGGTGCGGCACCGGATCGCGCTCCGGCTCTCCGGCCTCAACCAACGCCCGACGTGAGCCACGGTTCCCGGCAATCGGACTGGCGGGTAACCACGGCTCCACGCTGTCGACAGTCGGGTCTACGCTGGCCCGGTGACGGTGGAGCAGCAGGCCCGGGGCGCGAACGGCGGGGCCACGGGGGCGGGACGACGCCGATCCCGCAAGGACGAGATTCTTGAGATCGCGGTGGGCCTGTTCGCCTCCCGGGGCTACCACGGTGTGTCGATGGACGACATCGGCGCGGCTGCCGGCGTGACCGGCCCGGCGCTCTACCACCACTTCGCCGGCAAGGAGGCGATGCTTGTCGCCGCGCTGACGCCGGTCAGCGAGGGACTGCTCGACGGCGGTCGGCAGCGTTCCGCCGCCCATCCCGGTGACCCGCGCGCCGCTCTGGAGTCGCTGATCGACTTCCACGTCGACTTCGCGCTCGCCAATCCGGCCGTCATCGCGCTGCACCTGCACGAACTGGACCGGCTGCCGGAGGAGCCCCGGCGGCGCATCCGCCGGCTTCAGCGGCTCTACGTGGAGGAGTGGGTCACCGTGCTGACCGCCCTGCACCCGGGGCTGCCCGACGGTGAGGCGCGGGTGCTGGCACACGCCGCGTTCGGTCTGATGAACTCCACCCCGTTCCTCGGCGGCGAGGTCGACCACCGGCGTCGGGCCGAGCTGCTGCGCGCCGCCACGCTGGCCGCGCTGCTCGCCCCCACCGACCCCGCCTGACCTTCGCCGACTCGTCCCCCTCGACCATGCGGGGTGGCCCTCGGAGCTGACCCGGCCCGGCTTCGGTGCGCTTCATCACATCCGGCTCGACGACCCTGGCTCTACCGCAGGCGTTGAGAGGGGGCCCTTCCTTGCACCCGGGGCGGCGTGGTTCCCTAGCACGCGTTCCCACCATTTGGACGCCGGAGGAAGCATGATCGAGTCGCTGCTGGTCGCCAATCGGGGCGAGATCGCCCGCCGGATCATCCGTACCGCTCGGCGGCTCGGGGTGCGGGCGATCGCGGTGCACTCGGAGGCCGACGCCGACCTGCCGTTCGTCGCCGAGGCCGACGAGGCCGTCTGCGTCGGGCCGGCCAACCCGGCACAGAGCTACCGCAACACCGAGGCGATCCTCGACGCCGCCCGGTCGACGGGTGCGCAGGCCATCCACCCCGGTTACGGCTTCCTGTCGGAGAACGCCGACTTCGCCCGTACCGTCCAGGCCAGCGGGCTGACCTGGGTCGGACCCGGCGCGGACGCGATCAGCGCGATGGGCGACAAGATCAATGCGCGGAACCTGATGGCGGCGGCCGGAGTGCCGGTGGCGGCCGGGACCACCGAGCCGGCGGCCGACCTGGCGGCGGCGGTCGCGGCGGCGGCGGAGATCGGCTATCCGGTGATGGTGAAGGCGGCCGCCGGTGGCGGCGGCATGGGCATGGGGGTGGCGGTCGACGAGGCCGCGTTGCGCACCGAGTACGACAAGGTGCGGGCCTTCGCGGAGCGGATGTTCGGCGACGGCTCGGTGCTGCTGGAGCGCTACTTCCCCCGGGTGCGGCACGTCGAGGTGCAGATCCTCGGCCTGGCCGACGGCCGGGTGCTGGCGCTGGGCGAGCGGGAGTGCTCGGTGCAGCGGCGCAACCAGAAGCTGGTGGAGGAGTCGCCCTCCCCGGCGGTCTCGCCGGAACTACGCTCCCGCCTGCTGGCCGCCGCGGTGCGCGCGGGCGAGGCGGTCGACTACAGCAACGCGGGCACTGTCGAGTGCCTGCTCGATCCGGCCTCCGGGGAGTTCTTCTTTCTGGAGATGAACACCCGGCTCCAGGTGGAGCATCCGGTGACCGAGCTGGTGCACGGCATCGACCTGGTCGAGGAGCAACTGCGGGTGGCCGCCGGCCTGCCGCCGACCTTCGACCCGGACGCGTTGACCTCGCGTGGTCACGCCATCGAGCTGCGGGTCAACGCCGAGGACCCGAAGCGGTTCCTGCCCGGCCCCGGAACCATCAAGACCTGGGTGGAGCCGACCGGCGAGGGGGTACGCGTCGACTCCGGCTACGCCGAGGGGAACACCGTCACCCCGTTCTACGACAGCCTGATGGCGAAGCTGATCGTGCACGGCCGGGACCGGAACGAGGCGATCGCCCGCGCCCGCACGGCAGTGGTCGCCTTCGACCTGTCCGGCCCCAAGCACAACCTCCCCTTCTTCGCCGAGCTGCTGGAGAACCAGGAGTTCCTCTCCGGCGACTACGACACCACAATCGTCTCCCGCCTCCGCTAACTCCCCCCACCCCACCCCACCCCCACCCCCACCCGGTTGATCATGAAGTTGTTGTGCTCCGCCCGGCGTGTCGAGGGCAACAACTTCATGATCAACTGGGGGGGACGTGGAGGGTGGGGGGTGGTGGGGTGTGACATGCTGGGGGTGTTGGGGGCGGGGGCTTGTCACAGCGAGGTGGGTGGATGGCGGAGATGCCGGAGTACGTGTCCATTCGTGAGGTCGGGCCGCGCGACGGGTTGCAGAACGAGGCACCGATCCCCACCGACGCCAAGGTGCGGCTGCTCGACGCGCTCTCGCGTACGGGGGTACGACGGATCGAGGCGGTGTCGTTCGTGCACCCCCGGGCGATTCCGCAGATGGCCGACGCCGACGAGGTGTGGCGACGGGCGCAGCAGGTCGACGGGGTGCGTTACTCGGCGCTGGTGCCGAACACGCGCGGCGCGCAGCGTGCCCTGGCCGCCGGCTTCACCGAGATCGAGGTGGTCGTCTCGGCCAGCGACACGCACAACCGGCGCAACGTCAACCGCTCCACCGACGAGTCGCTGGACGACATCGCCGAGCTGATCGACCTGCTGCACGGCGCCGGAGCCCACGCCGAGGTGATCGTCGCGACCAGTTTCGGCTGTCCCTACGAGGGAGACATCGATCCGACGCGGGTGGCCGCCATCGTGGACCGGGTGGTTCGCGACGGCGCCGACCGCGTCGCGTTCGGCGACACCACCGGCATGGGTACGCCCCGACGGGTCCGCGACCTGCTCACCGCGGTACGCGACCGCAACGCCGACGTCCCGGTGCTGCTGCACTTCCACAACACCCGGGGTACTGCGTTGGCCAATCTGCTGACCGCCCTCGAACTCGGGGTGACCGAGTTCGACGCCAGTGTCGGCGGGCTGGGTGGCTGCCCGTACGCGCCCGGGGCCAGCGGCAACCTGGCCACCGAGGAGGCGGTGCACATGCTGCACGACATGGGCATCGACACCGGAATCGACCTGGACGCCCTGATCGAGGTCGCCGAACTGGCCGAGGCCCTCACCGCCCGCAGCCTCCCCTCCGGCGTCCTCCGCGCCGGCCCCCGCACCCGCCTAACCCCCCACTAACCCCCCACTAACCCCCCACCCCGGCCTCACCCCACCCTCACCCCGGCCTCGCGATCTTGCACTTTCGGTCGGGACAGATCCGCTGTTTTCCGGCATTTCGGCGACCGAAAGTGCAAGATCGCGCACGGCTGGTGGGCGGGGGTGGGGGTGGGGCTGGGGGTGGTGGGTGGTGCGGGGGTGGGTTGGGGTGGGGTAGCCTAACGATCGTTCAGGTTGCTTGGGGTGGGGAGCCGCAGTGACGGTTGACGGTGAGGCGCTGGAGCAGCTGCGCAAGCGGGTCAGGGCCGGCGGCGCGGAGAAGTACCACGCGGCGAATGCGGCGAAAGGCAAACTCTTCGCCCGGGAGCGGGTCGCGCTGCTCGTCGACGAGGGCAGCTTCGTCGAGGACGGCCTCTACGCCAACGCGCTCGCCGAGGGCCTGCCCGCCGACGGCGTGGTCACCGGCACCGCCACCATCGACGGTCGTCAGGTCTGCCTGATGGCAAACGACTCCACGGTCAAGGCCGGCAGTTGGGGTGCCCGCACCGTCGAGAAGATCATCCGGATCATCGAGCGGGCGTACGACACCGGTGTTCCGATGGTCTACCTGGTCGACTCGGCCGGGGCCCGGATCACCGACCAGGTCGAGCTGTTCCCCGGCCGCCGTGGCGCCGGAAAGATCTTCTGGAACCAGGTCCGCGCCTCCGGATCGATCCCCCAGGTCTGCGCGCTGTTCGGGCCCAGTGCGGCCGGCGGGGCGTACATTCCGGCGTTCTGTGACGTGGTCGCCATGGTCGACGGCAACGCCAGCATGTATCTGGGGTCGGACCGGATGGTCGAGATGGTCACCGGCGAGAAGACGACCCTGGAAGCGATGGGCGGGGCGCGGGTGCACTGCGCCGAGTCCGGCGTCGGGCACTTCCTCTGCAAGACCGAGGTCGATGCGCTCGACGTGGTGAAGCGCTACCTGTCGTACCTGCCGGCGAACTGGACCCAGCAGCCGCCCACCGCCCCTGCCGTCGAAGCACCGGCAAAGGCCGACCTCGCCGCGCTGGTGCCGGCGAGCGAGCGGCAGGCGTTCGACATGCGGCGGTACGTCAAGGGCCTGCTCGACGAGGACTCCTTCTTCGAGATCCAGGCGCTCTGGGCCAAGGAGCTGACCATCGGCTTCGGCCGACTGAACGGCGAGGTCGTCGGCGTGGTCGGCAACAACTCGATGTTCAAGGGCGGGGTGCTCTTCGTCGACTCGGCCGACAAGGCGACCCGGTTCGTGCAGCTCTGCGACGCGTTCAACGTGCCGCTGCTGTTCCTGAGCGACGTGCCCGGGTTCATGGTCGGCAGCGCGGTGGAGAAGCAGGGCATCATCCGGCACGGCGCGAAGATGATCACCGCGATCTCCGAGGCGACCGTACCGAAGATCTGCGTGGTGGTGCGTAAGGCGTACGGTGCTGGCCTCTACGCCATGGCCGGCCCGGGCTTCGAACCGGACGCCACCATCGCCCTGCCCACCGCGAAGATCGCGGTGATGGGCGCGGAGGCCGCGGTCAACGCGGTGTACGCCAACAAGATCGCCGCGATCGAGGACGAGGCCGAGCGGGCCGCGTTCGTCGCCGCCCGGCGTGCCGAGTACGAGCGGGACATCGACATCGTCCGGCTCGCCAGCGAACTGGTGGTCGACGCGATCGTCGAGCCGCAGGAACTGCGGGCGGAACTGGTGCGCCGGTTCGCTGCCGCCCGCGGCAAGCAGCGGCACTTCTCCCGGCGACGGCACGGCGTCACCCCGGTCTGAGTCGTCCGTCCGGCACCAGCACGATCCCGTTCCGGCGTCACGAGCGCCCGCGGGCCGTCCACACAGGAGGCAACCCGATGGACTTCCGGCTCACCGAGGAGCATGAGGCGCTGCGCGACAGCGTGCGGGACTTCGCCCGCGAGGTGGTCGCGCCGGTCATCGCCGAGCACTACGAGCAGCACACCTTCCCGTACGAGATCATCCGCCAGATGGGCAAGATGGGGCTGTTCGGCCTGCCCTTCGCGGAGGAGCACGGCGGTATGGGGGGCGACTACTTCGCCCTCTGCCTGGCCCTGGAGGAGTTGGCCCGGGTCGACTCCAGCGTGGCCATCACCCTGGAGGCGGCGGTGTCGCTGGGCGCGATGCCGATCTACCGGTTCGGCACCGACGAGCAGAAGGCGCGGTGGCTGCCGC
This sequence comes from Micromonospora sp. NPDC049374, assembly GCF_040677165.1. Lineage (NCBI taxonomy): Bacteria > Bacillati > Actinomycetota > Actinomycetes > Micromonosporales > Micromonosporaceae > Micromonospora > Micromonospora sp. NPDC049374. Next base: position 142,173 of record NZ_JBFAQH010000006.1, read on the forward strand.
GGCTGCTCAGCGGCGAGGCGCTGGCCGGGTTCGGGCTGACCGAGCCGGGCTTCGGCTCGGACGCGGGTGGCACCGAGACCCGGGCGGTGCTGGACGAGGCGACCGGCGAATGGGTCATCAACGGCTCGAAGGCGTTCATCACCAACTCGGGTACCGACATCACCGCCCTGGTCACCGTCACCGCGGTCACCGGTACGCGGCCGGACGGCACGAAGGAGTTGTCCTCCATCATCGTGCCGAGCGGGACGCCCGGCTTCAGCGTCGCTCCGGGCTACTCCAAGGTCGGCTGGACCGCCTCGGACACCCACGAACTGACCTTCGACGACTGCCGGGTGCCGGCGGAGAACCTGCTCGGCGAGCGTGGTCGCGGCTTCGCTCAGTTCCTGCGCATTCTCGACGAGGGTCGGATCGCCATCGCCGCGTTGGCCGTGGGTCTCGCTCAGGGCTGCGTCGACGAGTCGATCAAGTACGCGAAGGAGCGGCACGCTTTCGGTCAGCCGATCGGCAACTACCAGGCGATCCAGTTCAAGATCGCCGACATGGAGGCGAAGGCGTACACCGCCCGGCTCGCCTACTACGACGCCGCCGCCCGGATGCTGGCCGGCGAGCCGTTCAAGCGGCAGGCGGCGATCGCCAAGCTGCACGCGAGCACGATCGCGGTGGACAACGCCCGGGAGGCGACGCAGATCCACGGCGGCTACGGCTTCATGAACGAGTACCCGGTGGCCCGGTTCTGGCGGGACTCCAAGATCCTGGAAATCGGCGAGGGCACCTCCGAGGTGCAGCGCATGATCATCGCTCGCGACCTGGGGATGTGAGCCGGCCGGTCGGCATCCGGCTCCGGCCGGTGCCGACCGGAAACGTCCAACGGCCAGCGGACCGCCGACGTCGATGGCTGGTCGTCCTGGGTTGCCCATCGGGCGGTCGTTGTCGGCTTTCGGCGCGGCACCGTCGGGTGGCCGACGATCCCGTGTCCGATGTCGGGCCTGGCCCGTATTGTCCGTGCCCATGGCTCCCGGTCATGATCGTCAATCCGGTCCGCCGCACGCCGGTCTACCGGAGCTGCTGCGGGCGCACCGGCTGGCTGCTGGCGCCACCCAGGCTGAGCTGGCGGCGCGTGCCGGCGTCGGGGTACGGACGGTCCGTGACCTGGAACGTGGCCGTTCCACCCGGCCACAACGCACCACCGTGGAGCTGCTTGCCGGGGCGCTCGGGCTGACCGGCTCCGCCCGCGCGACGTTTCTGGCCGCTGCCCGGGGCACCGCTCCGGCGACCGTCCAGCCCGAGGTCAATACGCCGCTGGGGCTGCCGCCACCACCGGAACTGATCGGCCGGGAGCGCGATGTCAGCGAGCTGGCCACGCTGCTGAACGATCCGCGCGGTCCCCGGGTGGTGAGCCTGGTGGGGTTGGCCGGCGTCGGCAAGACGGCCCTGGCGTTGGCGGCGGTTCATGCGGCCGCGCCCGCCCACCCCGGCGGTGTCGCCGGGGTGCTGATCGGTGCCGGGTCGGACGCGGCCGACGTGCACGCCGCCGTCATGACGGTCTTCGGCGTGGCCCGGGACGCCGAGTTGGCCGCGCGGCTCGGTGACCGGCCGGCGCTGCTGCTGGCGGACGCCGTGGAGCGGGCACCTGACCCGGTGGCCGGCACCCTGCGGCGACTCATCGGCGCGGTGCCGTCGCTGCGGGTACTGGTCACCGGCCGGCATCCGGTCGGGCTGCCCGGCGAGTGGGTACGCCCCGTGTCCCCGTTGGAGGTGCCACCACCGGGCGACACCGATCCGGCCACCGTCTCCGGTTGTCCGGCGGTCGCCCTGTTCACCTCCCGACTGGCCCAGGTCCGGCGGGAACCGCCGGCCGACGCCGAGTTGCCGGCGCTGGCCGCACTGGTGCGCCGGCTGGGTGGGCTGCCACTGGCGATCGAACTGATGGCGGCGCGCGGCCGGCTGCTCGATCTCACCGAACTGCTCGACCGGTACGGCGACCGGGTGCTGGATCTGGACACCTCGGCCGCCACGCACAGCGGTTGGGATACACGGCCACGGGGCGACGATGCCCGCACGGCGGTGGCGGAGACCCTGCGCGACGCCGTGGCCACCAGTTACCGGCTGCTCGCCGTCGGGGACCGGGCGGCGCTGCGCCAGCTCGCCGCCTTCGGCAACCGGTGGTCGGTGGAACTGGCCGAGGAGATGCTCGCCGGAACCGGCGTCGATCCGGTGCCGCTGCTGAACCGCTTCCTCGACCTCGGGCTGCTGAGCGTACGAGGTGGTGGCTCGTTCCGGTTCCGGCTCGTCGACGCCGTTCGGGACTACGCCGTCGAGCAGGCGTCCGGTGCCGGCGAGTCGACGGTGATCCGACGTCGGCACGCGCGGGTGGTGACCCGGCTGGTGGAGCGGACCGCGTCGGGGTTGACGGGCGCCGGTGCCGGTGCCGCCGCGCACCGTCTCGACGAGGTCACCGGCGACATCAGCTCGGCACTGGCGTACGCGGCGGTCGACGATCCCTTGACCGCGTTACGTCTCGCGGTGAGCCTGCCCCGGTGGTGGCGGTTACGTGGGCGGGACGTGGTCGGCCGGCAGTGGCTGCTGCGCCTGTTGGCCGATCCGCGTACCGCCGACGCCGATCCGGCCCTGCGCGCGTGGGCCTCGGTCGGTGTGGCGATGCTCGCCGGTGAGCACGGTGCGGCCGCAGCGGAGCTGCCGACGGCCCGCGCGGCGTTGGCGGAGTTCCGTCGGCTCGGTGACGTGCCGGGCGAACTGGAGGCGCGGACGGTCCTCGGCGTCCTGCTGGCCGCGACCGGACGGCCGGGCCAGGCACGGGAGCAGGCGGAGGCGGTGCTGGCCCTGGCCACCGAGCATGGCCTGACCCGCCAGATGGCGGTCGCACAGCATCAACTGGCGTGGCACGAGATCAGACTCGGTGACCTGGCCACGGCCCGTCGCCGGCTGGCCGTGGTGGACCGGCTCGGTGGTCAGTGCGCGGAGCAGCGGCTGCGGGTGCTCGCTCGGGGCACCGTCGCGGAGGTGTTCCGTCTGGAGGGCCGGTACGCCGACGCGGTCGACGAGGCGCGCCGGGTGTTGACGGCCTTCGGTGACCTGGGCACCCCGCGCGGTCGACGACAGGTGCTGGGGACGCTGGGTCTGGCGCTCGCCCAGGACGGTCGGGCGGCCGAGGCCGCCGAGGTGCTCGCCGAACTGCGTCCACTCGACGGCACGGGTGCACTGATCGAGGGTCAGCTGGCGCTGCATCGTGGGGACCGGGAGGTCGCGGCGGAGTGGTTCGCCGCGGCAGCGGAGCCGGACGAGACCGGCCGGGACCGGCGCACGGTGGTGGAGGCTCTGGTGGGGCTGGCGGCGAGCACCTCCGACGCGAGGGTGCTCGATCGGCTGGACGTGGCCTGCCGGGAGGGCGGCATCCGGCTGCTGGAGCATGAGGAGGAACTGCTCTACGTGCTGGCGGTGACCCGGAACGGCCCGACCATGCAGGGGCGGTGAGAGTGCGGAACGGCCCGACCACGCAGGGGCGGTGAGAGTGCGAAACGGACCACGGGTGGCGGGGACGGGGCCGGCGCGGGCGAGGAAGCCCCCTGTTGCCACCCCTCGCTCATCGCCCGCGCCGGTGCCCCCCGCTGCCCCCGCCGCTGCGAGACTAGCGAGGCGCAGTCCGCCCGTCTGTCGGGTTTGATGGGCTATCGCCTATTGACCCCGTGGTTCTGCCGGTCTTTCTGCCGGTGCCGTGACGCTCGGCTGTTCCGGTGCGCACCGAGGGTTCGCAGACCGTCGAGGGTGACGACAATCGGCTGGCACGGGCGGCGCGAGGGGTGCATCAGCGGCCCGGCTGGCCTCCCGGTGCGGGCGAGCTCACCTCCTTCTCGTCGCACTCGGCCGAGGGCTCGCCCGGTGCGGCGGATCGGCTGCCGGCGGTCGCGCAGGGATGCACGGCGTCACGTACCCGGCGCAGGCCGTCGAGCAGTGCGGTAAGCGCGGCCGGGTCGAGTTGCCCGGTGAACCAGTCCTCGATGAGCTGAAGGTGTCCGGGCAGGCTCTCGTCGAGCCGGCGCAGGCCGGCGGGCGTGACGACCGCGTACGAGCTGCGTCGGTCGGAGGGGCAGGCACGGCGGGTGATCAACCCGTCGCGTTCCATCCGGTCCACCACCCGGGTCACGCCGCTGGTGGACAGTGAGGTCTGGGCAGCAAGATCGGTCATCCGCAGTTGGTTGGCGGGTGATCGGGTGAGTCTGGTCAGCACCTCGAACTCGACCGATGACAGGCCGTGCTCTTCCAGCTGGGCGGCGAATCGGGCGGCCAGCCCGGCGTGCACCTCGAAGAGCAGGCCGACGGCCGTGATTCGAGGGTCGTCGAACGTGTTCGCTTCCACCGGTCCATCGTACCAATACTTGACAGAAGGAATATTGCCGAGGCTATAGTTGCTGACGCAGCCGTTGGGCTACTAAACAATCTCTCCCGGAGGGCAGTCTCTCATGACCAGCAGCACCGAGCCGGTTACCCGCGACTGGAACGGCCTCACCATCCCGGCGGCCGGCACCTACCTGCTGGATGTGGCGCACAAGCGGGTCGGCTTCGTTGCCCGGCACATGATGGTGAGTAAGGTTCGCGGCGAGTTCGCGGACGCGAGCGCCACCATCACCATCGCCGAGGAACCGCTGGAGTCCACGGTCTCCGCCACCATCCAGGCCGCCAGCATCAACACCGCCCAGGCGGACCGGGACGCGCACCTGCGCAGCCCCGAGTTCCTCGACGTCGAGAAGTTCGCCACGCTGGAGTACCGCAGCACCGGCGTGAAGTCGCACGAGGGCAACGAGTTCGTCCTGACCGGCGAGTTGACCATCAAGGACGTGACTCGTCCGGTCGAGCTCAAGGTCGAGTTCGAGGGTGTCGGCCGCAGCCCCTTCGGCCAGGACATCTTCGGTTTCTCGGCGACCACCGAGATCGACCGTGAGGACTTCGGCCTGACCTGGAACGTCGCCCTGGAGTCCGGTGGCGTCCTGGTCGGCAAGAAGGTCAAGATCGAGATCGAGGGCGAGGCCATCCGGCAGTCCTGATCCGTACGCCCCGACAGGCCCGCGCCCGCACCGCGCGGGCCTGTCGGCTGTCCGGGTGTCTCCGCGCGTACCCGGGCCCGCGGCCGCTGGTGCGAATTGTCACAACTTGTTCGTCGTTGGTCGCCGGGGGTTCGACGGTACGACTGGGTACGTATTCAGGCGGGAGCGACCCACCTGGTCGGGGCGACGTGTCGGCCGCTACGGCGGGGTGGACTGCGGCAATGGACCGATCTTCGGGGCGGCTGGGCTCGGCGCTCCCAACGAGTATGGTTCACAGTGCGCTGCGGAGCGGCACCGTTCCGTGGCGTCGCGCGCCGGGAGGAAGCATGGGCAGGGACGTCGATCGAGCCGCCTTCTCCCGTGAGGACCGGGTCCGGTACCGGCAGAAGGTCCGTCGCTGTCTGGACGTGTTCGCGCTCATGTTGGACGACTTCGGCTTCGACGCCGACCGGCCGATGACCGGGCTGGAGATCGAACTCAACCTCGTCGACCCGGCCGCCGAACCGGCCATGCGTAACGAGGAGATCCTCGCCGCGATCGCCGACCCGTCCTTCCAGACCGAGCTCGGGCAGTTCAACCTGGAACTGAACGCCAATCCACGGCTGATCTCCGGCAACGGGTTCGCCGACTACGAGCGCGACCTCTGCGCCAGCCTCAACCGGGCCAACGAACGCGCGGCGCGGTCGGACACCCGGATCGTTCTGGTCGGCATTCTGCCCACGTTGAACGAGCAACACCTGGTGGCGGACAACCTCTCCACCAACGAGCGTTACCGGGTGCTCAACGACCAGATCGTCGGGGCCAGGGGCGAGGACATCGAGCTCGACATCCGGGGCGTCGAGCGACTGCGTACGCACAACGACTCGATCGCGCCGGAGGCGGCCTGCACCAGCCTCCAGTTCCACCTACAGGTGGCGCCGGACAGCTTCGCCGACTACTGGAACGCCTCCCAGGCGATCGCCGCCGCGCAGGTGGCAGTGGGTGCCAACTCGCCGTTCCTCTACGATCGGCAGCTCTGGGCGGAGACCCGCATCGCCCTGTTCGAGCAGGCCACCGACACCCGGCCGGACGAGCTGAAGGCCCAGGGCGTACGGCCCCGGGTCTGGTTCGGTGAGCGGTGGATCACCTCGATCTTCGATCTGTTCGAGGAGAACGTCCGCTACTTCCCGCCCCTGCTGCCGATCTGCGAGAGCGAGGACCCGGTGGAGGTCCTGCATGCCGGCGGCGTTCCCGAACTGGCCGAGTTGCGGCTGCACAACGGCACCGTCTACCGGTGGAACCGGCCGGTGTACGACATCATGAACGGCCGCCCGCACCTGCGGGTGGAGAACCGGGTGCTACCGGCCGGGCCGACCGTGGTCGACATGCTGGCCAACGCCGCCTTCTACTTCGGGCTGGTCCGCGGCATGGCCGAGGCCGACCGACCGATCTGGAGCCAGCTCACCTTCAGCTCGGCCGAGGAGAACTTCCACGCGGCTGCCCGCCGGGGCATGGACGCGGTCCTGCACTGGCCGCGGCTGGGCGATGTGCCGGTGACCACGTTGGTGCTCGACACACTGTTGCCGCTCGCCGCAGCCGGCCTCGACGCTTTCGGCGTCGCCCCCGCCGACCGGGATCGGCTGCTCGGCATCATCGAGCAACGCTGTCGTACCGGGCGCAACGGCGCGGTCTGGCAGACCGCCACCGTGTGGGCCGCCGAGCGGCACCTGGGCCTGGACCGGAGGGCCGCGCTGCACCACACGCTCCAGCGCTACGCGGAGTTGCAGTACACCAACGAGCCGGTGCACACCTGGCCGCTCGACTGAGCGACCCGGCAACCTAGCCGATCTTGGCACGGAATCGCCCCTCGGCGTGGCCATCTGGTACCAAGATCCAGACTAGCGACCTCGCCGCTGGGGACGGCCACGGCGGCCACCGCCCTCGGGCGTCTCGTCGCTGCCGGACGACGCGTCGGGCAGCGAGGTGCTGGGGGTGTTTTCACCCACCTCCGCCGACCCGTCCGGCTTCACTGCCGTGGGCTTCGGTCCTGCCGGTTTCGGTGCGGGTTTCGGTGTTGCCGGCTTGACCGCCACCGGTCGCGATGTGCTTCCCCCCGGTGCGGTTTCCTTCCGGGTGGTCGTCACCTCGCCGGCTACCGTCTCGTCGAGCCGGTTGGCACCCGGCGCGGACCGCTCGGCACCCGGCGCGGACCGCTCGGCACCCGGTGTGGACCGCTCGGCACCCGGCGTGGACCGCTCGACATCCGTCGTGGACCCGGGCGTGAACCGGTCCTCGTCACCGACCCGTTGCCGAGGCACCACCGGGGCCGCGTCGGGGCCATTTGACCGGCGCGCCGCCAGCCGGGCCGATCGCTGGGCCAGCGCCGCCACCAGGACCGACCCGCCGATGCCGACGATCACCGCGTACGGGGCGGTGAGATGAGCGGACACCTGTTCCGGGCTGATCGCCGTGAGCCTCGGTACGGCGAGGAAGTACGCGATGGCCACGAGCAGCGGTCCGGCGGCACCCGAGGCGGTGGCGCCGACCCGTCGATCGGTCGCGCGGACCCCGCTGCGGGCGGCCAGCGCACCGATCACCAGTGCCGAACCGAGCGACAGGACCGCCCCGGGCCAGTAGAAGTAGTCCCGGACCCAGAACTGGTCGCTGTCCGAGCTGAGTTGCCAGATGCCGAGTTGGGCGGTCGTCAGCCCGCGGCCGGCTAGTACCGAATCGACCACGGCGATGACCGCGAGCAGCCAGAGCCAACCGGCGGTGGCGATGACGTTGGTGGCGGCGGCGCGGCACCGCAGCGCCCAGACGGCCACCAGCGTTCCGATCAGCACGCCGACTGCCGCGTACATGGCGGCCATGTCCCGAGGGGACGGCGTGTCGGGTACCACCGCGACCCGTGCCGGCACGGCGACCAGCAACACCGTGATCAGCGCGCCCAGGCCGGCGGAGACGGCCAGCGCAACTCCCCACAGCCCGCCACCGGTCTGCCTGGCGGTGGCGGACGGCGGTTCACCGGCGGGCGGAACCGGGTCGCCGGCCGCCGCTGCGGTATCGGACGGCGGAACCGGGGCACCGGTCGCGGGCGACCCGCCGACCACCGCCGGGGTGTCCGACGGGGAACCGGCCCGACGGCGGTCGTGCAGCCGTTGGGCGCAGACCGCGCCGAAGATGGTCGACGTGGCGGCGATCCAGGTCGCCCAGATCAGGCTCGCCACCCAGGCCGCCGTGCCGGCGGACGCCTCATTGGGTGCCCAGTTGAGAATGCCCAGACCGTATCCGAAGCCCAGTTGGGCGGCACCGGCACCGGCTGCCACGCCGGCCGCCGTGGCGATCGATCCTCCCCAGCCCTGTCTGGCCATGCGGGGCAGCGTAACGTCCTGTGGTCGGTGCGGCGAGTCGTGCGTGGCATCGACCGGCAACGGTTACGGACAGTGCTTGGCCCCGGTCGCTACGGTCGCGGGTGATGAGGCGGTGGGCGGGATGACGGACGGGACCACGGACGGGCAGCCGGGGCGCGGTGACACCGACCCGGGCCGGACGAGGCTGATCATCGGCGGCGCAGCCGCCGCCGTACTGCTCGCGATCATCGGTGCGGCCGGGGGCTGGGTGCTCGCTGGCGATCAGGTACGACCCGGCCCGGTGTCGTCCGGCGCCACCGGTACTCCCATCCCCAGCCCGACGGTGCGGACCTCGCCGCCGCGGGAGCGGCCGACGCCGAACACCGCGACCACGCCGAGCAACAGCCCCAGCCCGTCGCGGCCGACCGGACTCACCGTCCCGGACCTGGTCGGCGCGGACTTCGAGGAGGCCAGGGAGGAACTGCGGGACCTGGGCCTGGGCTGGCAACTCGTCTTCGGCAGTGGTGACAGTTCCAGCGTGAGAAGCACCGACCCGGCCCCGGGTACGCCGGTTCGGCGCGGGGTCACCGTCAAGATCAACGTAGCTGGGGCCGCTCCGCCGAACGAGGTGCCGGACCTGATCGGTGAGGCGTGCAACGAGGCGAGGGACGAACTCGTCGACGACGGATTCTCGCCTCGCTATCCCAACGGACGCTCCGGCACGGTCACGTCGCAGCAACCGCCGGGCGGAACGGTCGGCAGGTGGAACGACGTGGTCCAGATCTGGTGCGGCACGCCGCCGACTGCGGACGCGAGCGCTCCGGCACCGTGACGTGCACCCGACACGCTGATGCCGGCCGATGACCGGCAGAACCGCTAGGTTGACCGTCGAGGGGCCTGTTGCCCGCCCGGTCGGCGGAAAGGACGTGCCGTGAGCGACGACCGCCAGGAGCCGACCGACGGGCAACCGGACGACCGGACCCGCCCGATCCCGCCGTCCGACGACAACCCGGACGAGACCGCGCCGCTGAAGCGGGCTCCCGACGAGACCGCGCCGATGGAGCGGTCAGCCGGCGAGCCGAGGATTCCGGCCGACGCGACGCCGCCGGGGCGTGCGCCGGACGAGACCGCGCCGCTCGGGCGTACGCCGGATGAAACCGCGCCGATGGATCGCGCGGCCGCAGAGTCGGCGCGTACGCCGGACGAGACGGCGCCGCTCGGGCGTACGCCGGATGAAACCGCGCCGATGGATCGCGCGGCTGGCGGGCCGGTGGACGCGACCGCGCCGCTGCCGCCGACTCATCGCTCCGGGCCGGCGGCCTGGTCGGGGCGCGCGGAGGTGCCGTCGGTGCGGCCGGGCGTGGACCGCGAACTGGCCGGCGGCGACTGGTACGCCGACGAGCAGCCGGGCCGACCGTGGTGGCTGCCGATCCTCTGGGGCGTCCTGCTGCTGCTTCTGCTCGGCCTGATCGGGGGCGGGTTCTGGCTGGCCCGCCAAGGGCTGGACGACGACGGGCCGGCGTCGGAGTCGCCCTCGCCAACCACCCAGGCCCCGCCGACCACGGCGTCGCCGTCGCCGACCACGGCGTCCCCGTCACCAGCACCGACGACGAGTGCCGCGCCGGTCGAGGTGCCGGTGCCGCCGCTGGTGGGTCTGCCGGAGGCTGCGGCGCGGGCGGCGCTGGACGGGCTCGACCTCGACTATCGGGTGGAGTACCGCCCGTCGGGCCAGCCGGAGGGGACCGTCATCGCCACCGACCCGGAGGCCGGCGAGTTGGTGGAGGCGGGCGACGAGGTCCGGTTGGTGGTCGCCGCGGCCAGCCCGAGTCCCTCGCCGACGACGGATGAGCCGACCACCGAGCCGACCGCCACGGCGAGCCCCACGGGGTGATCGCCCGAGTCACCACATGCGGCGTCTGGTGCCGACCAGCCCGAGACCGGCGAGGGAGATCGCCAGCCCGAACACCCCCGACCAGAACAGCGAGCGGCTGAGTTCCTCCCGGGTGTGACCACCCGTGGCCCTGGCTGGCGCGTTCTGTTCAGCGGGGTAAGAGTGCTCCGAGTCGCCGTCGGACTCCGCCGGGCCGTCGGCCGGTCGGTCGAAGAAGCCGTCGTAGGCGAAGGCGTCCCAGACGCCGTCGGATATGACGTCCGGCTCGACCGGCTCGCTCTCCACGACAGTGATCTCCGGGGCCGGTACGGGCTCGGCCAGCCGGGTGGACGACAGGGCGGGATCTCGGCCCAGCACCACCAGGGTGGTGACGGCACCGAGAAGCGCCAGGAGTCCGAAGGTGTGGGCGATACGGGACCGACGTGGCTCCCGCGCGGACATAGTGACCATGGCCATCCCAGGTTCGGGGTCCGGGAGGCGCGGGGTGGAGACATGCCGGGGTGGGCATACCGATTCTATGTCGGCGGCATACCCCCCGAATCCTTTTCACCTGACGTCGGTGATGCTCAGTGCAGTCGGTGATGCTCAGTGCACCCGAACCGGCGTCCGTACGGCCGGCCGGCGGGCCGAGCGTACGGTGTGTGGACGCGGCTGCGGGGCGGCCTGGACCTGCCGCAGCCCGGCCCGTTGGACGAAGATCGACCGACGGTTGACTGCGTCCCCCGCCGCGTTCAACTCGTAGCCTTCGAGCCAGAGCCAGCCGTCGTAGGTGGGCCGGTCGAGCACCCGGATCACCCGGAACAGGATGGGTCTGAGGAACTGGACACTCGCCGCGCGTGTCACGTGCAGTACGTCACCGGAGCGGGGAAGCACATGGGCTCCTGGAAGGGTCGGCCGGCGGGGAAGGGCCGGCAAGGATGGGGGGTTTGCTGGCTCCGGCGACGAGGTCGTGTCTCGGGGGCCGGGGCCGGTGTCGTTGCCGTCAGTGCGGAGCTGCTGGTGGCGGAGCTCCTCCCGGGTGACCCACTTCTCCACAACGTTGATCACTCGTGGAGACGGATCGGAGACGGTCAGTAACCCGGGTCATACGGACAGAGTGCATCAGGAGTGTGCTTCATGCAAGTTGCACGTCGACTTTTGCCGATACGTGAGCGGCTCGCGCGAAACGGCGCTTGAACGCGCCGCCACCCGGGCGGCACACTGAGAGCCGGTTTCGCCCGCCGCGGCCGGCCGAGGACCGGGACCACCCCACGCCGCGAACGTTCGCCGAGAGGATCGCGCCGTGGGCGGGCGGTCAGAGCGGCGCGTCGAAGCGGAGAGGTGACACGGTGAGCGAGCGGCGCAGCCCGACCATCCGGCGGCGCCGGCTCGGCGCAGAACTGCGCCGCCAGCGTGAGGCCGCCGGGATCACCATCGAGGTCGTGGCAGAGCAGTTGGAATGCTCGGCTTCCAAGATTTCGCGTATCGAGACGGGCCACACCACCGCGACTCCCCGCGACGTTCGGGACATGCTCCGGATCTACGGAGTGGTCGGCGCCGAGAGCGACGAGCTGGTGCAGATCGCCCGCGAGGCCCGGCAGAAGGGCTGGTGGCATCCCTACAGCACGGTGCTGGTCGGGGCGTACGTGGGCCTGGAGGCGGCGGCCAGTTCGATTCGTGCGTACGAGCAGCAGGTGGTGCCGGGGCTGCTGGAGACCGAGGACTACGCCAGCGCGATGATTCGCGCGGCCCGCCCCGACTTCAGTCCGGAGCAGGTACAGCAACGGGTGCGTGTCCGACTCGGTCGTCAGTCGTTGTTGACCCAGGATGATCCGGTCGATCTGTGGGTGGTGCTCGATGAGGCGGTGTTGAGCCGTCCGGTGGGCGGGGATGCGGTCATGCGTGACCAGCTCAGCCGGTTGGTGGAGGTGGCACAGCTGCCGAACGTGACGCTTCAGGTCCTGCCGTTCGAGGTGGGGGCGCACGCCGGCATGGACGGCACCTTCACGATCCTCAGCTTCCCCGAACCCGGTGATCCGGATGTCGTGTACGCGGAGAACGCCACGGGTGGGCTCTTCCTGGAGAAGAGCGACGAACTACAGAAGTACAGCTTCATCTTCGATCACATTCGAGCAGCGGCCAAACGTCCGGAGGAGTCCGTCGAGTACATCGCGAGACTGGCAGAGGAGCCGTTGTGGAAGTGGCGACGCAAGGATTCTCCGGAAACCTGACGCAGGCGACATGGTTCAAGAGCTCGAAGAGCGGGCCGAACTGTGACAACTGCGTTGAGGTGGCGTACGTGACCGGGGCGGTCGGCGTCCGGGACTCGAAGGACAAGGCCGGACCGGCCCTGGTCTTCGCGCCGGGTGACTGGCACGCTTTCGTCGCCAGCACCAGGGACGGCGCGTTCCCCCGGGCCTGACGCCCGGGGATGGTGACGACGGATCCCCGTTCGGCCGCTGGCCGAGCGGGGATCCGCTGTCGTGACCCGGCCGCGGTGGGCGGGGTATCGGACGCGTGCTCCGCCGGCTGCCGTCGCCACATCCTGCCCGTGTCGTTGTACCTCTCGGTACGCGCTGGTCGACATCCCCCCGGCAGGGCGGGTAACCGAGCGAGGCAGGCGAGACGGATGACGAGTATCGGGTCGGAGAACCTCACCAATGGACCGGGAAAGCCGGAACGGTTCGGCGGCAAGTATCGCGGGGCCCGGCGGGACACCGTGCTGACCGAGGTGGTGTCGGCGGAGACCGAGCACGCGGGCCGGGAGACCCCGGCGACGACGGAGCCGCCGTCGCCGCTCACCCTGCCGTCGCTGGATCCGAATCCGCTGACCGAGCCGTCCTTCCCGGCCGGTGGCTGGTCGACGGTCGACGACGGTTCCCTCGTGGACCATCCGCTGCTGCGTGGCCTGCTGATGGAGTTGCCGCCGAAGGGCAGCGTGCCGCCACCCGGCTGGCTCGACCGCTGGTTCGAGGCGACCAGGGCGATCCTGGAACTGCTATACGTGCAGGGCGCCAGCGGCCGGGCGCGGTGACGACACCCGCTCGGGCATGGCCCGCTCGGCGAACCGGTTGTGTCGCAACGCGTGGCGTACGCCGATCGACGCGACGGCCAGCGCCGCGATGGTGATCGCCGGCCCGGTTGCCGAGGGCCCGAGGAACTGGCCCGCACCGCTCGCCGCGATCACGGCCGGTAGCAGCGCCAGACCGGTCACTTGCAACGGCAGTCCGATCAGCGGGTGGGCGGCGGCGGCACGCAGTCCGTGTGGGGCCGGTGTGTTGGAGGCGACGGCCAGTGTGCCGGCTCCGGCCCACAACCGGCGCAGTCGGCGCACCGTGCAGCCGGCCACCAGCAGGGCGGGTACGGCGGCGAGCGCCAGCCCGTCGGCGGCTCGATCCGCCAGGGTCGGCCCGACGGTGACCAGCCCGGCGATCGGCAGAGCCACCGTCAGACCGAGCCCGGTCAGCGTCAGCGCGAGCAGCCTGCCGGTGTGCTGACGCAGCTCACGAGCCTGGCTCAGGCGGGGTAGCCCGTCCGCGAGAAAGCCGGCGGTCCACCAGACGGCGGCGACCGGAAGCAGGAGGGCGAGATGGCTCTGCATGTCCATCAGCCTTGCCCGAATTCCGGCTCGCCGAATCCGGGCCCACCCCCCGTTCGTCCCGTACCCGTCCCCGTAGGGGAACCATCTCGCCAGTGTTATGAGGAATCCGGCATGTTTAACTGTCCGCACACATCCAACTACCCTCACCGTGATCGGCATTCATCGATCAATCTGCCACGAGCAGGTGGACGTTCGGTGCCGATCGGAGGGAGGTAGGAAGATGGCTCTTCCACAGAGATCCGTGCTCGTCGGGCTGGCCACGCTGGCCATGGTGGCGGCGGCCACGCCGGCCATGGCGGCCGAGCCGGTCGGCACCATCCGAAGCGCCGGCGGCGCGACCGCCGTCGAAGGCAGCTACATCGTCGTGTTCAAGGACAGCGAAGTCAGTCGTACGGCCGTCGGATCCTCCGTGGACCGGCTGCTGCGCCGGCACGGCGGTGCCACGGCCCGGACCTACAGCGCGGCCGTCCGTGGCGCCGAGCTGCGCGTCAGCGCGCGGGCCGCGGCACGGATCGCGGCGGACCCGGCCGTCGCGTACGTCGAACAGAACCACGTCGTTTCCCTCGCGGGTACCCAGACGAACCCCCCGTCCTGGGGCCTGGACCGGATCGACCAGCGGAACCTGCCGCTCAACAGCTCGTACACGTACCCCAACACGGCCACGAACGTGACCTCGTACGTCATCGACACCGGCATCCGAACCACCCACTCGGACTTCGGCGGTCGGGCGACCTGGGGCACCAACACGGTCGACTCCAACAACACCGACTGCAACGGTCACGGCACGCACGTGGCGGGCACGGTCGGTGGCTCGGCGTACGGCGTGGCCAAGGCGACCCGCCTGGTGGCGGTCAAGGTGCTCAACTGCTCCGGCAGCGGCACCAACGCCGGTGTCATCGCCGGCATCGACTGGGTCACCGCCAACGCGGTGAAGCCGGCCGTGGCCAACATGAGCCTCGGCGGTGGGGCGAACACCTCGGTCGACAACGCGGTCATCAACTCCATCAACTCCGGTGTCACGTACGCGGTGGCCGCCGGCAACGGCAACGCGCTCGGCCAGCGGCAGAACGCCTGCAACTACTCGCCGGCCCGGGCCGCAGCGGCGATCACCGTCGGTGCCACCCAGAGCAACGACGCCGCCGCCAGCTTCTCCAACTACGGCACCTGCGTGGACATCCTCGCCCCGGGGGTGAGCATCACCTCCGCCTGGCACACCAGCAACACCGCGACGAACACCATCAGCGGCACCTCGATGGCTTCGCCGCACGTCGCCGGTGTCGCGGCCCTGGTCCTCGCGGCCACCCCGTCCTGGACGCCCCAGCAGGTCCGGGACTACCTGGTAAACAACGCCACCCCGAACGTGATCTCGAACGTCGGCACGGGAACCCCGAACCAGCTGCTCTACGTGGTCAACGGCAGCACCCCGCCACCGACAAACGACTTCTCGGTCTCGGTGTCGCCGACCTCCGGCTCGGTCACGGCGGGTAGCTCGGCGAGCGCCACCGTGTCCACCGCGACCACCAACGGCTCCGCCCAGTCGGTGAGTCTGTCGGCCAGCGGCCTGCCGTCCGGGGCGACCGCCTCGTTCAGCCCGGCCACCGTCACCTCCGGTGGATCGTCCACGCTGACCATCAGCACCTCGGCCAGCACGCCGGCCGGCACGTACACCGTGACCGTCACCGGCACCGCGGCCTCCGGCACCAGGAGCGCGACGTACTCGCTGACGGTGACCGGCGGCAGCGGCGGCGGCTGCTCCGGGACCAACGGCACCGACGTGCCGATTCCGGACTCGGGCTCGGCGGTGACCAGCTCGATCACGATCTCCGGCTGCAACCGGAACGCCTCGTCGAGCTCCACCGTCGCGGTGAACATCGTGCACACCTACCGCGGCGACCTGGTCATCGACCTGCTCGCCCCGGACGGTTCGTCCTACCGGCTGAAGAACAGCAGCATCTTCGACGGCACGGACAACGTGAACACCACCTACACGGGGAACCTGTCCAGTGAGGCGGCGAACGGCACCTGGCGTCTCCAGGTCCGCGACGTCTACGGCGGTGACACCGGCTACATCAACACCTGGACGCTGACCCTCTGACGTCCGGTACGAGGACGGGCCCCGGCGCTACGCCGGGGCCTGTCTGCCGTGCCGGGTCAGACCGCGAACTCGGTCGGCCGTTCGGTGGCCGGCGCGGGCGGCCGGGCCTTCCACAGCCCGGTCTTCTGCGCGAACAGGCGACCCAGGTACGCGGGGTTCAGGATCACGTAGCGCCGCCACAGGCGCTTGGGCTCCAGGCCGAGACGCCAGAACCACTCCAGCCCGGCGCGCTGCATCCACGGCGGCGGCTGACGCAGCAGCCCCGCGTGATAGTCGAACGCCGCGCCGACCGCCATCAGCGGCATGTCCAGCAGCGGGCGCATCGCGTACGTGAAGATCTCCTGCCGGGGGCAGCCGAGCCCGACCAGGACCAGCCGGGCACCACTGGCCTTGATCCGCTCGGCGATGTCGACGTCCTCGCCCGGCTGCACACCGCGGAACTTGGACGCCTCCACTCCGGCGATCTTCAGGGCCGGGAACATCCGCTCCAGCGCCGGAATCAACCGGGCGAGGGTCTCCTCGGTCGAACCGTACAGGTAGACCGGCAGCCCCTCGTCGGCGAAGCGGGACAGCACGTGCAGGGTCAGCGTCGGACCGTAGACCCGATCGGTGAGCCCGGCGCCGTGCAGCAGGTTCAGCGCCCAGCGCACTGGCTGACCGTCCGGAGTAACCACGTCGAAGGAGTTGAGCCGGGCGTTGTGTGCCCGGTCCAGCACGCCGGTCATCACGCCGTGCACGGCCAGCGCGGTGAGCGCCAACGGGCGGCGTTCCTGCGCGGCGGCCACCACCTGCTCGGTGGCCTCGGCGTAGTCGGTCGCATCGACCAGGACACCGAGCACGTTCTTCTTGGTCATGCTCCCGGCACCCACTTGTCCACGTTGGCCTCGTAGATCTCTCGCATGATCATTGGTACGTCGTACACCTGCTTCCAGTCCGGGTAGTCGGCCTGGAACGCCTCGTTGGAGCCGATCCACCACTTGTGGTCGCCGATCCGGTTGGCCTCGACGTACTCGGTGATCATCTCCTGGCCGGTGATCTGCTCGGCCAGTGTGAACGCCTCCCGGTTGGAGGTGTTCGAGTGCCGACCGCCGCCGAGGTTGTAGACGGCGGCCGAGCGAGGGTTGCGGAAGAACGCCTCGAACGCGGAGACCACGTCCGAGCTGTGGATGGCATCGCGGACCTGCTTGCCCTGGTAGCCGAAGATCTTGTAGGTGCGGCGCTCCATGTTCGCCCGCATCACGTAGCCGAGGAAGCCGTGCAACTCGGTCGCCGAGTGCGCCGGCCCGGTCAGCGTCCCGCCCCGGAAACAGGCCGTGTTCATGCCGAAGTAGCGGCCGTACTCCTGCACCATGACGTCCGCCGCGACCTTGGAGGCACCGAAGATCGAGTGCAGGCACGCGTCGATCGACATGTCCTCCCGGATGCCCTGCTCGTACGGGTGGCCCGGCTCGATCTCCCAGCGGGTCTCCAACTCCACCAGAGGCAGGCTGTTGGGCCGGTCGCCGTAGACCTTGTTTGTGGAGCAGTGGATGACCGGGGCGTCGATGCAGTGTTCCCGGACGTTCTGGAGGACGTTCAGGGTGCCTGCGGCGTTGACGTCGAAGTCGGTGAACGGGTCACGCACCGCCCAGTCGTGCGAGGGCTGCGCGGCAGTGTGGATCACCACTGCCACGTCCCGGCCGTACCGGCCGAACAGCGCGCCGAGCGCCGCCCGGTCCCGGATGTCGATGCTGTGGTGGGAGTACGCCTCACCCAGCTCGTCGGTCAGCCGGCGGACGTTCCACGCGGTGGACGCCTCCGCGCCGAAGAACTCCTGCCGCATGTCGTTGTCGATGCCGACGACGTCGAGACCGAGGCCGGCGAAGTGCCGGACCGCCTCGGAGCCGATCAGCCCGCCCGACCCGGTCACGAATGCGACACTCACATGCCACTCCTGGTGCGTCGGAGGCAGAAACCATCGGAGCATAGCGTGACGTCCGGCACGCCCTGATACGGAGCGAGGGCCCCGCATTCCGCGGAGCCCTCGTGTGTGGTGGGGAAGGGGGGAGTTGAACCCCCACGTCCTTTCGGACACACGGACCTGAACCGTGCGCGTCTGCCATTCCGCCACTTCCCCGTGGCCTGACCTCAGTAAACGTGGCCCGGGCCGGACACCGCCGGCGACCGGCGGGCCTCGGCCATACTACGTGACCTTGGTCTGCTGCCGCGAATGGCTTTCGCTGCTCGCAGCGGTTACCGTTCGTGGCGGACGAAAGAGTAGCACGACAATCAGAAGCCGTCCGAACGGGCCGCGGCCTGCCGGCCGAGCGGCGTGTGAGCTGCGTGCGCTCTGGACGGATACCATCATGTCCTCGGGACCCGAGGAGGAGCCGGTGAGCGTGCTGCAACGCTTCGAGAAGCGTCTGGAAGGCCTGGTCGAAGGGGCTTTCGCCAAGGTCTTCAAAGGGGTGGTCCACCCCGTGGAGATCCTCAACGCCATGCAGCGGGAGGCCGAGGCACACAAGGCCATCCTGGCTGGTGGGCGCACGTTGGTGCCCAACCGCTACGTGATCGATCTCTCCCCGTACGACCACAGTCGGCTGGCACCGTACGCCGCCGCGCTGGCCCAGGAGCTGGCCCAGTCGCAGGCGGAGTTCATCGGCGAGCAGGCCTGGACGGTCTACGGGGACGTGATCGTCGAGATCGAGCGCGGTGAAGGACTGGACACCGGTATGTTCCGGGTCACCGCGGAGGTCTACACCGGTGGCGAGGTCGCCCCGGTTTCGGCGCCCGGCTATGACGCCGGTCCGCCCGGATACGACGCCGGTCCGCCCGGCTACCCGTCCTATGACCAGGGTGGTGGCTACGGCCCGCCGCCGGGGCACGGCGCCGGACGCAACATCCGGCTGGTCTCCGGCGACGGCCGCACCTATCCGCTACAGATGGGCTCGACCGTGATCGGTCGTGGCGACCAGGCCAACCTGCGCCTGCCGGACGTCGGCATCTCCCGGCGACACGCCCGGCTGGACTTCGACGGTGGGCAGGTCGTGCTGACCGATCTCGGCTCGACCAACGGCACCATGGTCAACGGCCAGCGGGTCTCCGCCGTGGCGTTGAACCCCGGTGACATGATCCAGCTCGGTACGACCACTCTGACCTTCCGCGTGGACGGCTGATCCGCCTTGCCGGAACTCGTTATCACCGTTGCCCGGTTCGGATTCCTCGTCCTGCTGTGGATCTTCGTGTTCACGGTGGTCGGCGTCATCCGCCGGGACCTCTTCGCAGGGGCCCGGTCGGGTCGACTGGTGGCCGCGCCCCGGGCGGTGGGCGCGTCGACCGGACAGGCGACGGCGAAGCCGGCGAAGGTGAAGCGGGGGCGGGCGGCGCACCAACTGGTGGTGACCGCAGGTCAGCTGGCCGGCACTCGGATCACGTTGGGTGAGGCGCAGATAACGATCGGTCGTGCCGAGGACTCCACCCTCGTCATCACCGACGATTACGCGTCCGCGCGACACGCCCGGCTCGTGCCGCGCGATGGACAGTGGTTCGTCGAGGACCTGGGTTCGACTAACGGGACGTACCTGGATCGCGCTAAGGTCACCGGACCGACCCCCGTCCCCCTCGGCGTGCCGATCCGGATCGGCCGCACCTCTCTCGAATTACGGCCATGACTCTGACCCTGCGCTATGCGGCCCACAGCGACCGCGGTCTGATCCGAGACGGTAATCAGGACTCCGTCTACGCCGGGCCGCGGCTACTCGCCGTTGCCGACGGCATGGGCGGCATGGCCGCCGGTGACGTCGCCAGCAACATCGTCATCGGTGCCATGGCGCCGCTGGACGAGGACGTCCCGGGCAACGCCCTGGTCGACGCGCTCCGTTCCGCGGTAGGCACCGCCAACCAGCAACTCCGCGAGACGGTGGAGGCCAACCCCCAGTTGGAGGGGATGGGCACCACGCTGACCGCGACCCTGTTCTCCGGCAGCAAGCTGGGCATGGTCCACATCGGCGACTCGCGGGCCTATCTTCTGCGCGACGGAGAGTTCGCGCAGATCACCAAGGACGACACCTACGTCCAGATGCTCGTCGACGAGGGCCGGATCAGCCCGGAGGAGGCGAGCAGCCACCCGCAGCGCTCGTTGCTCACCCGGGCCCTGGACGGCCGCGACATCGACCCGGAGTACTCGGTCCGGCAGGTGCTGCCAGGCGATCGGTATCTGATCTGCTCCGACGGGCTCTCCGGCGTGGTGAGCGCGGAGACCATCGGCGAGACCATGCGGGAGTACGCCGACCCGCAGCAGTGCGTCGAACGGCTCGTCCAGCTCGCCCTGCGCGGCGGCGGTCCGGACAACATCACCGTGATCATCGCCGACGCCACCGACCGGGACATCGTCGAGGCGGCGCCGATCGTCGGCGGTGCGGCGGCCCAAGACCGGGGGATGGCCACCTCGGCGGACGTCTCCACTCCGGCGGCTCGTGCCTCGGCGCTCTCCGCGCCCCGGCCGGCGACGCCTGACGACTCCGCCGCCAACAACGACGACGAGCCCGAGGCGCGACGGCGCCCACTGCGGGCGCTCGCGATGACGACCGCACTGCTGGTGATCGTCGGCGGTGGGGTGTTCGCCGGTTGGAGCTACACGCAGCGCCAGTACTACGTGGGCGCGACAGAGAACGGCCAGGTGGCCGTGTTCCGTGGCATCCAGGGCCAGATCGCCGGGATGGATCTCTCCAGCGTGCACTCCGAGAGCAGTGCCCAGTTGGACGACCTCACCCTGGCCGCGCAGGAGCAGGTCAAACAGGGCATCCCGGCCAAGAGCGAGCCGGACGCGGAACGGCGGCTGGCCGAGCTGACGATGGACAGCCCGACAAACGTGAACCTCAAGCCGATCTGTCCGCCGACTCCGAGCCCGACGCCCTCGTTGGCGGGTTCGCCGTCCCCGACGCCGAGCGCCCCGGCGGGATCGCCGAGCGTCCCGGCCGGCTCACCCAGCCAGGTGGGCAGCGTCTCGCCGTCGTCGCGCGCCGGAGCCACGGTCACGCCGACCGGCTCCGTCGCCGCACCGGACAGCACCCCCGACGCGCCGCCCGTCGACACCTTCACGCCCACGGTCGATCCGGCGGCCTGCCGGTCGCCCGAGTAGGCACCGGCCCCCACCCGAGGACGATCGTGACCGCACCGGCCACCCCGGCATCCTCGCCCGCGACCGCGGGCGAGCGACCCGGCGTACGCATGGCCCGGTCCCGGCGCAACGCCGAACTGTCGCTGCTGCTGCTGGCCATGGCGCTGGTCGCCGCGTACGGGGCGATGGTCGAGGCGAACGTGCTCGACACGGTCACCCCGGGCTTCTGGGTGCCGGCCGCCACGCTCACCGCGGTCTTCCTCGGCATGCACCTGGTGATCCGGTTCCTGGCGCCCTTCGCCGATCCGGCGCTGCTGCCGGCGGTGGCCCTGCTCAACGGGCTGGGAGTCGGCT
This sequence comes from Micromonospora sp. NPDC049374, assembly GCF_040677165.1. Taxonomy (NCBI): domain Bacteria; kingdom Bacillati; phylum Actinomycetota; class Actinomycetes; order Micromonosporales; family Micromonosporaceae; genus Micromonospora; species Micromonospora sp. NPDC049374. The sequence continues at coordinate 163,580 of NZ_JBFAQH010000006.1, forward strand.
TCCTCCGCCGGCTCGACCTCGCCAAGGCGGCCCCCGAGGAACGGGCCGACCTGGCCATCTTCGCCGGCATCGGCGGTCGGCAGCTCGCCTGGACGCTGATCTCGGTGGTCCTCGCCGCCGGGCTGCTGGCGCTGATGCGCGACCACCGGTCGATCTCCCGGTACGCGTACACCCTGGGTCTGGCGGGCATCGTGCTGGTCATGCTGCCGGCGGTGCTACCGGCCAGCATCTCCGAGATCAACGGCGCGAAGCTCTGGGTACGCATCGGCAGTTTCTCGATCCAGCCCGGCGAGTTCGCCAAGCTCGCCCTGCTTGTCTTCTTCGCCTACTACCTGGTGCGCAAGCGTGAGGTGCTGTCGCTGGCGAGTCACCGGTTCCTCGGCATCGACTTCCCGCGCGGCCGCGACCTCGGCCCGGTGCTCGTGGTCTGGGTGATCAGCCTGCTGGTCCTCGTCTTCGAGAAGGACCTGGGCACCTCGCTGCTCTACTTCGGCATGTTCGTGGCCACGGTGTACATCGCCACCGAACGGGTCAGCTGGCTGCTCATCGGCCTGGTCCTCTTCTTCGGCGGTGCCTACCTCGCGTATGTGCTCGGCGAGGCGGTGGGCGGTCCGTTCGCGAACTTCTACCTGCGGGCGGAGATCTGGCTCGACCCGTTCGCCGAGCCGTACGACGACGGCTACCAGCTGGTGCAGGGACTGCTCGCCCTCGGCTCCGGTGGGCTGTTCGGTGCCGGGCCGGGCGGCGGTCAGCCGCTGCTGCTGCCGGAGGTGCAGAACGACTTCATCTTCGCCGGCATCGGTGAGGAGATCGGCCTCTTCGGCCTCTCCGCGCTACTGGTGATCTACCTGCTCATCGTCGAGCGGGGCCTGCGGGCCGCCCTGGCGGTCCGGGACTCGTTCGGCAAGCTGCTCGCCGGTGGTCTGGCCTTCACCCTCGCGCTCCAGGTCTTCGTGATCGTCGGCGGGATCAGCAAGCTCATCCCGCTCACCGGTCAGACCACGCCGTTCCTCTCCGCCGGTGGCTCCTCGCTGATGGCGAACTGGCTGCTCATCGCGGTGCTGCTGCGCGTCTCCGACGCCGGCCGCCGGCCGGTCGACGGCGCCGGTGGCAAGGTGACCCGCCCCTCCGGTCCGCCCGAGCAACTGCACGGTGCCCCCACGGAGGTGATCAAGCCGTGAACGCACCCCTGCGCCGGGTCGGTGTGGTCGTCATCGTCCTGTTCGGTCTGCTCTTCGCCAACCTGAACTGGATCCAGGCGTACAAGGCCGACGAGTACCGCACCAGCGACTACAACGGTCGGGTCCAGGTCGCCAAGTACGACCGCAAGCGCGGCAACATCGAGGCCGGCGGCACCGCCCTGGCGGTCAGCAAGGAGACCGACGGCGAGCTGAAGTACCTGCGCACCTACCCGGGCGGCGCGAAGTACGCCCACGTGCTCGGGTACGAGCCGGTCAACGGCTCCGCCACTGGCCTGGAGCGCGCCGAGAACGACTTCCTCGCCGGCACCAGCGACCAGCTCATCGTCAACCGGCTGCGGGACATGGTCACCGGCGACACCACCGCCGGTGGCAACGTGCTGCTGACCCTGTCGAAGCGGGCCCAGGACACCGCGTACGACGAGTTGCGCGGCAACAACGTCGGGTCGACCAAGGGTGCGGCGATCGCCCTCGACCCGGCCACCGGGGCGGTGCAGGCACTGGTCTCCATCCCCAGCTTCGATCCGAACCCGCTGTCCAGCCATGACACCAACGAGGCGACCGCCGCGTACAACCGGCTCGAACAGGAGGCGGGACGGCCGCTGCGGAACCGGGCGCTCGGCGAGGTGCTGCCGCCGGGCTCCACCTTCAAGATCGTGGTGGCTGCGGCCGCGCTGGAAAACGGGATCACCAAGGAGACGAACATCCCGGCCGGTTCGAGCTACACCCCGCCCACCTCCGGCGAGCCGATCCGCAACGCCGCGCCGTCGATCTGCCCCGAGTCCCAGGTGACCCTGATGAGCGCGGTCACCGAATCCTGCAACACCGGGTTCGCGAAGCTCGGTGGCCAGCTCGGCCCGGACGTGCTCAAGGAGAAGGCCCGGCAGTTCGGGTTCGAGCAGGAGGACCTGACCGTCGGCCGGCTCGGCGAGGGCGGCCTGAGCGTGGCGGCCAGCCAGACGGGCAGCATGGAGAACCCGGACGGCGGTGCCGACCCGGCAGCGCTGGCACAGTCCTCCATCGGGCAGCGTGACGTGCGGATGACCCCGTTGCAGGGCGCCATGATCGCCGCAGCAGTGGCCAACGGCGGCAGCCAGATGCGGCCGTACCTGGTGCGTCAGCTGCTGGCACCGGACCGCACCACCGTCTACGACACCGCCAACCCGCGCGAGCTGCGCCGGCCGGTGAGCGGTCAGGTCGCCGCCGACCTGCGGGACATGATGGTAAGCGTGGTGCAGAACGGCACCGGTCGTAACGCCCGGATCAACGGCTACACCGTCGGCGGCAAGACCGGCACCGCCGACGTCGCGCCCGGCGTCCCGCCGCACTCCTGGTTCATCGGCTTCGCGCTGGACAAGGACGACAAGCCGGTCTCGGCCGTCTGTGTCCTGTTGGAGAACGGCGGCGACGGCGGCAGCGCCGAGGCCGCCCGGATCGCCGGTCAGATCATGCGGGCCGCCATCGCCGAACCCGGAGGGCGGTGACATGCTCAGTCCGGGTGTGCAACTCGGTAACCGCTACCGCCTCGACGAGCGGATCGCCAGCGGCGGCATGGGTGACGTCTGGCGCGGCACCGACCAGGTGCTCGGTCGTACGGTGGCGGTCAAGAGCCTGCTCCCGGCGTTGCTGGACGAGCCCGGGTTCGCCGAGCGGTTCCGCGGCGAGGCCCGCACCATGGCCACGATCAACCACCCGGGCGTGGTCGACGTCTACGACTTCGGCAACGACCAGCACATCGCTTTCCTGGTGATGGAGTACGTCGAGGGCGACCCCCTCTCGGCCACGCTTAGCCGCGTCGGCCGGCTCACTCCGGCGCGGACCATGGCGCTCGTCGCCCAGGCCGCTGACGCGCTGCACGCCGCCCACGTGAAGGGCATCGTGCACCGGGACGTGAAGCCCGGCAACCTGCTGGTCCGCCCCAACGGCACGCTGGTGCTCACCGACTTCGGCATTGCCCGGTCGGACCTGGTCGGGCAGCTCACCGCGGCCGGTTCGGTGCTCGGCACCGCCTCGTACATCTCGCCGGAGCAGGCCACCGGCCAGGTCGCCACGCCCGCCTCCGACGTCTACGCGCTCGGCGTGGTCGCCTACCAGTGCCTCGCCGGCCGGCGGCCCTTCGAGGGTGACAACCCCCTCGACATCGCGATGCGGCACGTCCGGGAGACGCCCCGGCCGCTGCCCTCCGACATCCCGCCCCAGGTCCGCGCGCTGGTCGAGCGGGCGTTGGCGAAGGATCCGAAGGGGCGCTGGCCGAGTGCCGCCGCGCTGGCCGGTGCGGCGCGACAGTTGAAGACCGCGCTGTCCCGGCAGGCCCGAGCCGGTGGGCAGGCCGCACCGATCTCCGCAGCGCCGGCCTCGCCGGCACCGGGCCGCGCGCAGGTTCCGCCGCCGCAGCCACCGCGTCCGGTCGCGGCCCCGCATTCCCCGGCCCCCGCGCACCCGCAGGCCGTGGGGCATCGACCGCCGCCGACCCACCCGCAGGCCCGGCCGCCGGTGGCCGCGCACCGTCCCACCGCGGTGGCGCCGGCCGCCGCCGGCTACCCGCGCGGCGCGGCCACGGTTCCGCCCGGGTACGCTCCGCAGCCCGGATCGTCACGGCCGGTACCCCGACGGTCACGATCCGGGATGGTCTTCCTGGCCATCATGTTGGGCGCACTGGTCCTCATCTGCTCCGGCGTGATTTCCTACCAACTGCGGAACAACATCGGCGCGGGCACGCCGGGTGGAGCTTCCGTGCCAACGGTGACGTCCGACGCGCTGCGGCCTGACGGGCGAGACGATCTGGTCGATACGGCGTACCGTCGACTGGATCAGCCCCGACTGGGCGGCGACGTGACGACGACGAGCGAAGGACGACAGACGCGATGACAGCGCAGGCCCGCCTGCTCGGTGGCAGGTACCAGGTCGGCGAGCTGCTCGGGTACGGCGGCATGGCCGAGGTGCATCGCGGTCGTGACCTGCGGCTCGGCCGGGACGTCGCGATCAAGATGCTCCGCGCCGACCTGGCCCGCGACGCCACCTTCCAGATGCGTTTCCGGCGGGAGGCGCAGAACGCCGCCTCCCTCAACCACCCGGCGATCGTCGCCGTCTACGACACCGGCGAGGAGCAGGCGCCAACCGGCGAGACGCTTCCGTTCATCGTGATGGAGTTCGTGAACGGGCGCACGCTGAAGGAGGTGCTCGGCGCGGAGGGCCGGTTGCAGCCCCGGCGGGCACTGGAGATCTCCGCCGACATCTGCGCCGCGTTGGACTTCAGCCACCGGCACGGCATCATCCACCGCGACATCAAGCCGGGCAACGTCATGCTCACCCAGACCGGCCAGGTCAAGGTGATGGACTTCGGCATCGCCCGGGCGCTGGCCAGCGGTGCCACCACGATGACGCAGACCAGCGCGGTCATCGGCACCGCGCAGTACCTCTCCCCGGAGCAGGCGCGCGGCGAGGCGGTCGACGCCCGCTCCGATGTGTACGCCGCCGGCTGTGTGCTCTTCGAGTTGCTCTGCGGGCATCCGCCGTTCGTCGGCGACAGCCCGGTCAGTGTCGCCTATCAGCATGTGCGGGAGGCTCCGCCGACCCCGAGCGACCTCAACCCGGACGTCAACCCGGCGGTCGACGCGATCGTGCTCAAGGCACTGTCGAAGAACCCGCTGAACCGCTACCAGAGCGCCGGGGAGATGCGAGCCGACCTGCTCCGGGCGGCAGCCGGCCGGCCGGTGCTGGCGACCCCGGTGATGCGCGAGGACGAGACCGTGGCGATGGCCGCGGCCGGTCACCCGGGCTACCCGTCGGCGGGCGCGACGCAGACCCGGCAGATTCCAGCCCGGGTGGGCGATCCGCGCCAGCGCAAGGCGTCGTCCTGGCTGATCGCCACGTTCGCCGCGCTCGGCGTGCTCGCGGTGATCGCCCTGGTCGCTGCCCTCCTGCTGAACCAGCGCGACGAGCCGCAGGACGTCGCGGTGCCGACGGTCACCGGGCTGAGTCAGGCGGACGCGTTCGCCCAGATCGAGCGGGACGGCTTGGTGCCTGCGCTCGGCGAGCAGGAGTTCACCTCGGACTGCAAGGAGGGGACGGTCACCAACCAGTCCCCACCCCCCGGTGAGCGTGCGGCACCGAACAGCACGGTGACCGTACGCATCTGCGGCGGCAAGCCCGAGGTGGAAATCCCGCGCGGCCTTGTCGGCAGCACCCGCGAGAGCGCGGAGACCCAGCTCAAGAACCTCAACCTCAAGGTGGAGGTCGAGGAGGCCAACAACGCGGCGCCCGAGGGGCAGGTGCTGAAGGTCTCCCCGGATGGCGGGGAGAAGGTTGCCGAGGGCACCGAGGTCGTCCTCACCGTCTCGAAGGGCAATGTGGGGACGGTGCCGTCGGTCGTCGGCCTTTCCGAGGCGGAGGCGAAGCGGACCCTGGAACGCGCCGGTTTCAAGCACGACGTCGAACTCGGTGACGAGGTTCCCGCCGATCAGGCCGGGCGGGTGGTCGACCAGAGCCCGAACGGCAATACCGAGCGGACCAAGGGCAGCACGGTGAAGATCATCGTGTCGGTCGAGGAGCCGGAGGACCCGGACCCGCCGTCCCAGACCCCGCCGACCACCGGCGCTCCCACCACGCCGCCGCCCGACGACGATGACGACAGCGGAGGCGGAGGCGGGTCCGTCCTGCCGACCCCGCCGTTCCGCCTGTCCAGAGAGTGACGGGACAGGTCTCAGGACGCCTAGCTTCATCCGAATATTTAAGTATCTTGACGGATGCTCCTCGCCGTGATGATATTGGCGCGTCACAGATCGTGGCGACCGCATCACCGCACGGGGGTTCCAAATCATGCGTAAACCTGTCCGCGCGTCCCTACTGCTCGCCGCACTGATCCCGCTCCTCTTCGTCGCACCTGGGCAGTCCCTGGCGGCCGGGCCGTCGGAAACGACGGCCTCTCCTGTCGTCGCGTCAGCCGAACCCGCCAAGCCGACCCGGGAGGAAGCCATCGCCAAGGAGCGGGACGGCCGGGCGGAGGTGACCCTGCCCAGCCGCACCGTCCGGCACGCCGACGGAAGTGTCGAGACCATCGCGGACCCGGCCGCCGTCCGGGCACTCAGCTCGACCCTCGCAGTCGGCGACGCCTGCGGCTCGGCCTGTGACGGCAAGGACCCCGCGTCGTTCCTGGCACCGATGCCGGGGGGCCCGTCGAACTACGCCTACTGCAGCACCGACGCCGTGACCATCTACAGCAAGTACAACGGTTACAACTCGCGAGTCGAGCTGCGGTACAGCCCGACCTGCCGAACGGCGTGGAGCCGCGGCTGCTGCTACACCTCCATCGCCGGCTTCGGGTACTACGCCAACGGAAATCTCCGCCTCTCGGTCTACAACCACGACGGCCGGTTCAACGGCACCAACGTCTGGACCGCCATGCTCGACGACGCGGGCTACACCTACAAGGCCTGCTATGACACGCAGATCGGTGGCCCGTCGATCTGGTCCTGCACCAGTCGTTACTAGGGGTTTCACAGGGCTCGCCCGAGCGAGCCGAGGCCCGGGCGGTGGTCCAGCGCCGCCGGTCGTATCCGGGACCGCCGCGATCCACGCGGCGGTCCCGATGTCGTTGTGCGGCGTCAGGTGGTGGCGAAGGCGGCGAGGCGGCGGGCGTCGACCTCGGCGGCCAGTTCCGGAGCGCGTTCCAGCGCTTCCGGATGGCCGCAGGCGGCGAGCCAGTTGGCAAGCATCAGGTGACCGCCCTCGGTGAGCACCGACTCGGGGTGGAACTGGACGCCCTCGATCGGCAGGGTGCGGTGGCGCATCGCCATGACGATCCCGGAGGCTGTCCAGCCGGTCACCTCCAGCTCGGCCGGCAGGGTTTCCCGCAGCACGGCGAGAGAGTGGTAGCGGGTCGCCGTGAACGGGTCGGGCAGGCCGGCGAGGACGCCGGTGCCGTCGTGCCGGACCTCAGAGGTCTTGCCGTGCAGCAGTTCCGGGGCGCGCGTGACGGTCGCCCCGAACGCCTCGCCGATGGCCTGGTGCCCCAGACACACCCCGAAGATCGGCAGCTTGCCGGCGTACTCGCGGATCACGTCGAGGCAGATGCCGGCCCGGTCGGGCGTGCCCGGGCCCGGTGAGAGCAGGACGCCGGCCGCGCCGACCCGCCCGACCTCGGCCACCTCGATCTCGTCGTTGCGTCGTACCTCGCACTCCACGCCGAGCTGGCCGAGGTACTGCACGAGGTTGAAGACGAACGAGTCGTAGTTGTCGATCACCAGGACGCGCATCGGTCTCACTAGTCCTCGTCCGGCGGCGGGGTGTTGTTCCGGTCGGTGTCGTACGGCAGATCGTGCTCGTCGCCCGCTGGAGCGTCATCGACCGTGCCGTCGTCCCCGGGCCCGACGTCGCCGTCCGGTGCGCCCGGTACGCCGGAGTCGTCCTGGGTGACCTGCACGTCGTCGAAGGGCAGCAGCGGTTCCGCCCAGGGAAACACCACGTACCACAGCAGCGCCACCATCGTGGTGGCGAGCAGGAGACTGCCGGCGAGCTTGCCGGGCAGCCCGAAGGGCAGCTTGCGCCAGATCCAGGCGTACATCGTCAGGTCCCCAGCTCTGCCGGGCGTCCCTCGGCCTTGGGCTGGGTACGCGTCAACTCGGCGTGAATGATCAACCGCTCGTAGTTGTCGAACTTCGGGTTGCAGGTGGTCAGGGTCAGCATCCGCTTGGTCGGCTTCTCGCCCGGTCGACCCGGCACCGGAGCCACCACCTCCACCTGCGTCGGTTTGACGACCAGGCTCTCGGTCACCTGGTAGACGTACCACTCGTCGCGGCCCTCGACCAGGATCGGATCGCCGTCGCGCAGCTCGTCCAGCCGCCAGAAGGTGGCCCGGTTCCGGTGCCCGGCCACGGAGAAGTTGCCCACCTGGCCCGGCATGGCGCTGTCCGGGTAGTGGCCCGGCGCGTACCGGATGTCCTGCTGGCCGACCCCCTCGACGACGACCCATTCCTTGTCGAACTTCGGAATGTAGAGGCCGGCGATCGGCGTGCCCTGCACCGCCGGCTTCGGCTTTGCAGACGGGCTGGCCGACGCCGTGACCGTCGGGTCGGTAGCCGGTTCGGGTGCCCACGCCTGGGCCAGTTGCTCGCTCAACTCGCCCTGGTGGGCGTCGACGATCGCCGACTTGCCCCAGATCTCGTAGCCGGCGAAGAGCAGCACCACCAGGCCAAAGGTGATCAGCAGCTCGCCACTGAACCGCAGCCCGGTACGCACCCGGGACCACAGCGACGGACGGGTCAGCTCCGAGTAGACGCTCTTGTAGCCCTCGCCCGTCTGGTGGGGGCGTAGTTGCACCACCCGGTCACCGCGCCGCGGCTTCGGTGCCTCGGCGGGCTGGTCGGCGCCGTCGGACGGTTCCTCGCCCTTGGGTGGCCGGGGTACGGCACCCATCAGGGCGGTCGAGTCCAGTGCGGGCGCAGCACTCGGCCGCGCCCCGGTGACCGCCGGGATGAGGGCGGTCGCCCTCGGGTCGACCGGTCGGCTCGGCGCGGACGGCTGGCCCGGTGCTGCCGGGCGGGTTGGCTGGCCCGAGGTGGAGTTGGTCGGGGTAGTCGGACGGTCCGTGGCCGCCGGGCTGGGGGCGGTACCGGGCTGCCCGGTCGTCGCCCGGTTCGCCCTGGTCGGTTCCGTTCCCCTGCCGGCAGGTGCCGCGCCGGTGAGGTCGCCGATCTTCGGCATCAACGCGGTCGGGCCCTCACCGGACCAGTCACCCTGGCCGGGTGCCGGGTATGCCGCACCACTTGCGGCGGGCCGCTCCTGGCCAGCCTGCCCGGGGCGGGGCGGATGCGGTGTCGACCTCTCCTGACCCGCCTGCGCAGGGCGCGACGGCTGCGTTGCCGGACCGGTCGGGCCCGGCTGTCCGGGATACGGCGGCTGCGCCGACCCACCGTTGCTCGCCGGTCCGACGTACGACGCGTGCGGTGCCGGCGCAGCGTTGGCGGGCTGCCCGGACCCGGGACGCGCTGCGTGCGGTGCCGGAGCTGGGTTGGCGGGCTGCCCGGACCCGGGACCCGACGCGTGCGGTGCCGGAGCTGCGGTGCCGGCTTGGCTGGCGCCGGGACGCGGCCTGTGATCGCCGTAGGGTGCCCCGAACTGCGGGGTCGGCGCCGGCTGCGAAGGCTGGGATGACTGACCGGGCGGTGGCGTGGCCGGTCGCACAGCGGCAGGTTGTGTGAGCCCGGCGGGCTGTCTCGGCTGCTCGCCGTTTTGCCAGGTCGTACTGCCGTTGGGGGGCGCTCCGGTCCCGGCCCGGGTCGAGCCTGGTGGTCGGGCACCGGGCCAGGGCGGTGGGGTGCCGGTTGCCTCGCCGTTGCCCGGCCGGGCCGTGGTGTCGTCCGGGACCGTCCGGCCCGGCTGACCGGTGACGCCCAGGGGACCGGATCCGGCGTGACCGGCGTCCGCGGCGGACGCCCGGGTGCTGCTGGGCTGCTGCGGGTCGCCCGCGCTCCGGGTCGGCTGGAAGGCCCCGCGCCACGGCGTCGGCCCCACCGGGATGTCCGGCTGGCCCGACGGCAGGGGTACGCCATGCCACTGGTCGTTGGTTGCGGCGTCCGGTTGCCGGCCGGCGGCGTCACGAGCCGGGCCGGGCGTGGAGTCCCACTGGTTAGCCGTTCGGTCGGGATCCACCGGACGTTGCCCGCTCGGTGCCGGGTCCCACTGGGTGACGCTGCGCCCGGTGGTCGCCGCAGCGTCCCACTGGTTCGCCCGGTGGTCCGTGGCCGGGGCGGTGTCCCGACGTCCGGGTGCGGTCGACTGCTCCTGGCCCGGGCCGGCACCCCGACGGTCGGCCGTCGGCGCGCTGGTCCGCTCCGGCCCCGCAGGTGCGTTCCAGCCGGTCGGGGCGGCGGGCGCGGTTGTGGTCCGGGCAGGCGGGTCCGTCGGCGCTGGGGCGTCCCACCGGCCGCCGACGGGCGGGGTGGCCTCGGCGGCACCGTCGAAGCGGCCGGAGTTGGTCGGCCGCTGGCCTTCCGGCGGCCGACCCCCGGCGGAAGCCTGATCGTTCGGACGCGGAGCAGCTGTCGGCGGCGGGACATGCGGTGCCTGGGACGGCCCGGACCGGGTCGGCAGCACCGGGTCGGGCCAGGCGCCCGTCGCACGGGCGTCGGCGGACTCGGACCGTTCGACCTTGGGCAGGAAGGCGGTCGGCTCGTCGGTCTGGTCGCGGTGCCGACCGTCGGACTGCGGGCTCACCGCGGGCTCACTGCGGCACCGCCGGCACCGTCGCCGAACGCAGGGTGGTGGAGTCCTCGAAGGCGGGCACCGTGACGGTGCCAGGGGTCTCTGAGTAGCCGAGTTGGTAGTTGTCGACCGCGTCCCTGAACCACCGGACTCCCTCGGAAGCGGCGAGGGCCTGCCGGAGTGCGGCGGGATCGCCAATTGCTACGATCTTGAAAGGTGGGGAGTACACCCGGCCGTGCAACAGCAGGGTGTTACCCACGCAGCGTACCGCGCTGGTTGCCAGCACGCGCACGTTCATGATTGACATCGCCTCGGCGCCGCCGGCCCAGAGCGCGTTGACCACCGCCTGCACGTCGCCCTGATGGACGACCAGGTCGTCGTTGGAGGCCCCTTCGGGCAGATTGCTGAGCTGCGGTGCGTCGTTGAGCTCGACGGTCAGACCGGAACCGGTGAGGGCGGTGAAGCCGGCGGCGGCCCGACTGGCGTCGGCCCGCTGCTGCTGTTCCCTGATCGGACCGTCGGAGTTCGCGAGGACGGCCGTCCGGCTCTCCAACTCCCCGCGCAGCGTGGCGGCCCGCTCCTCGTTCGCCGCCACCTGCGCGCGGCGGTCCTCGATCAGCTCGGTCAGTTGGGGTCGGCGGTCCTCGCGCAGGGCGGTGCCGCCCGCCGTCGTGGCCGTCGTGGTGAAGAGCAGACCGGCCGCCAGGGCGATCAGCGGTACACCTACCGACCAGAACGGCCGGCGTTGACGTGGTCGCCGAGGCAGCAACCCGGCGACGAGTCGTCGCAGCGCCTTCTGCCACGACGCTGCGCCGGATGTGTACTCCACGGTCCAGTCCCCCTCGTCATCGCGCTCCGACGCCACCCGGTGCGGGCCGGGCGCCAGCCGTGTTGTCCTGTTTTCCGGTGCTGCCCGGTACCGGTCTCACCTCATTCGTGGATCGGACGGGTCTTCCGGACTACGCTAGCTGTCGAACATTATTGGCCATGGACCGTCGCCCTCGCGCCCGGTTGTCAGGCCGGACGAGGTCGTAACCCCTCTGGAGAGCGCCGTGCCCAAGTCTCAGGTCCGCAAGAAGAAGGTGTACACCCCGCCTACGGACGTCCGCCCGACGGCGACGACCGCGGCCACCAACAAGCCCAGCCCGATGTGGCTGCCGGTTCTGGCGGTGTCGCTGATCGTCTTCGGCATCGGCTGGCTGGTGGTCTACTACCTTTCCGAGCAGGAGTACCCGGTCATGGAGCTGGGGTACTGGAACCTGGCGGTCGGGTTCGGCGCGATGGTCGCCTCCCTGATCGTGCTCTCCCGCTGGCGCTGACCCGCAGCTCAAGGCCATGACTGTCCGGCACCACCGGCGGCCCGCCCGAGCGGTGGCGTCGCCGGCCTCCTAAGGTGTGCGCAGGGCAGCGTGGCCCCTGGTGCGAGATGACTCACGTTACTGCTGGGTAACCTTGCGCGTAGGCTGCACTGCATGACCGAGCGGAGCGAGGTCATCGACCGATCAGGTTGAGGTGCGGCGGCGTTGGTCGACGATCGCACCGACGCCCCGGTCGCCGAGCCGCTCGACAGGCAGCAGACCGGGAGGCCAACTCGATGGGCAGCGTCCAGATCGTCACCACGATCCTCGCGGTCGCCATCACCGCCGTTGCGGTGTGGCTTGCGGTACGCGCGGTCTCGAAGATGGTGGCCGTCATCCGGCTGGGTCAGCCTGATCCGACCCGTTCCGGCGACAAGGTCAGCCGCACCAGGACCATGCTGGCCGAGACCGCCGGGCACACCCGGATGCTCCGCTGGAGCGTGGTGGGTGCGGCGCACTGGTTCGTGATGGTCGGCTTCATCGTGCTGTCGCTGCTGGTCCTCGAGGCGTACTTCGAGGTGGTGTCGCCGACCGGCGGGCTGCCGCTTATCGGGTCGTGGACGCTCTACGGGCTGGTCACCGAGTGGATCGGCATTCTGGGCGTCATCGGCATCGGCGTCCTGATCGCGATCCGGGTGGCTAACCGGCCGAACCGGGCGGGACGCCGGTCGCGGTTCACCGGCTCCACCATGTGGCAGGGCTACTTCGTCGAGGCGGTCGTCCTCGCCGTGCTGGTCATGGGCTTCGTGATCCGCGGCTTCAAGGTGGCCACCGACCACTTCGAGTACCCCACCTGGGCCACCCCGCTCAGCCACGCGGTCGGTGCCCTGCTGCCGGGCTGGGAGTCCGGCGTCAGCGTCGCCGCGCTCATCAAGATCTCGATCTCGATGGCCTGGGTCATCGTGATCTCGTTGAACGTGACGATGGGTGTCGCCTGGCACCGCTTCCTCGCCTTCCCCAACATCTTCTTCAAGCGCAAGCCGGGTGCGGCCGGCTCCGGCCTCGGCGCGCTGCGCCCGATGATGAGCGACGGCAAGCCGCTCGACTTCGAGGAGGCCGACCCGGAGAAGGACCAGTTCGGCGTCGCCCAGGTCGAGCAGTTCACCTGGAAGGGTCTGCTGGACTTCAGCACCTGCACCGAGTGTGGCCGCTGCCAGTCGCAGTGCCCGGCCTGGAACACCGGAAAGCCGCTGTCGCCGAAACTGCTGGTGCTCAGCCTGCGGGACCACGCGTACGCCAAGGCGCCCTACCTGCTGGCGGGCGGCGGCAAGGACCTCACCGGTGAAGAGAAGGCCACCGCCGCGCAGCTCGCCCACCTCGACGTGCTGGCCCTCGCCGAGGCGGAGAAGCCGCTGATCGGCGACGCCGAGTCCGGCGGCGTCATCGACCCCGACGTGCTCTGGTCCTGCACCACCTGCGGTGCCTGCGTGGAGCAGTGCCCGGTGGACATCGAGCACGTCGACCACATCGTCGACATGCGTCGCTACCAGGTGCTCATCGAGTCCAGCTTCCCCTCCGAGGCCGGCGTGATGCTGCGCAACCTGGAGAACAAGGGCAACCCTTGGGGTGCGCCGCAGAACACCCGTGAGGACTGGACCAAGGGGCTCGACTTCGAGGTGCCCCGGGTCGGCGAGGTCGAGGACTTCGAGTACCTCTTCTGGGTGGGTTGCGCAGGTGCGTTCGAGGACCGGGCGAAGAAGACCACCCGGGCCGTCGCGACCCTGCTCAACGAGGCGGGGGTCTCCTTCGCCATCCTCGGCGAGGGGGAGACCTGCTCCGGCGACCCGGCCCGGCGGATCGGCAACGAGTTCGTCTTCCAGATGCTCGCGCAGCAGAACGTCGAGACCCTGAACGAGGCGTTCGAGGGTCGGGAGAAGGCCAAGCGCAAGATCGTCGCTACCTGCCCGCACTGTTTCAACACGTTGGGCAATGAGTACGGCCAACTGGGCGGCGAGTTCGAGGTGGTACACCACACCCAGTTGCTGGCCCACCTGGTCGCCACCGGCAAGCTCACCCCGGTGCAGCCGGTCGACGGCGGCGTCACCTACCACGACCCGTGTTACCTGGGGCGGCACAACCGGGTCTTCACCCCGCCACGCGAGGTGCTCGGCAGCGCGATCGAGGGTGAGCTGACCGAGATGCCGCGTAACAGCGAGCGCTCCTTCTGTTGCGGTGCCGGTGGTGCCCGCATGTGGATGGAGGAGCGCATCGGCAAGCGGATCAACGTGGACCGGGTCGAGGAGGCCATGTCCACCGGAGCGAGGACGGTCGCCGTCGGCTGCCCGTTCTGCTCGACGATGCTCACCGACGGGGTGAACGGCAAGGGTGCCGGAGAGCAGGTCGAGGTGATCGACGTGGCCAGCGTGCTGCTCCGGTCGGTAAAGCCCGAGCGGGTCGGTGGCACCGGGGAGAGCACGCCGGTGGCCGGCTGACCGGCGCGTACGCATCGGGCGGGACGGCACCTCAACCGGTGCTGTCCCGCCCGGTTTTGTATTGGCGCACGTAACTGTAACGAATCGGTCGACACCCTTAGTGTGCGTACCGTCGCGCAAAGGTGAATGAGCCGTTGGTCGCCTTGATTCCCCACCTGCCGTTCCCTAATGTGGGGCACCGACCGCCATGGGTCCTCTGTCCCCGCCCCTTACCGCTCGCGGGACGCCCGGCGGTCGGTTGCAAAGGAGACGCTGCCGGTGGCAACCATGCCCCTTCATCGTCGTGCGCCAGGACTATCCCGTCCGGGTGGCCTGCGTAGGGCCGCCCGTGCGCTGGTTGTCCTCGTCGCCGCCGCCGCGGTCGGTGCCGGCCTGCTCGCCGCCCCCGCGTACGCCGAACCCTCGGTCGACGAGATCGAGGCCCAGATCGACAAGCAGTGGCGGAAGCTGGAACCCACCATCGAGCAGTACAACAAGGTGCGCTCCGAGCTGCGGGTCAACCGGCAGAAGTCGAAGAGCCTGGGGAAGAAGATCGAGCCGCTGGCCCTGGAGACCGAGCTGGCGATGAACCGGGTGGCCGACCTCGCCTCCCGCTACTACATCAGCGGCCCGTCCGCGGAACTCGGTGCGGTACTGCTCAACGCGAAGCCCGACGATCTCGGTGAGCAGATGGCCCTCCTCGACCGGCTCGCGTCGCAGGAGCGCCGCGAGCTTGAGGGCGTCATGAAGATCCGCAAGAAGTACGACGACCAGAAGGCCAAGCTCGACGCCCTGATCGCTTCCCAGGAGAAGCAGGAGAAGGATCTGGCGGCGAAGAAGAAGAAGATCGACGCCGAGATCAAGCGGCTCGAACGGTCGCTGCCGGTGACCACGGTGAAGACCACCAACTGCCCGACCATCAACGGTGTGGTCAGCGACGCCGCCCGCACCGCCATCAGGACGGCCTGCGCCCAGGTCGGCAAGCCGTACGTGTGGGGTGCCACCGGGCCGAACTCGTTCGACTGCTCCGGTCTGACCCAGTACGCGTACCGGGCCGCCGGCATCTCGCTGACCCACTTCACCGGTGCCCAGTGGAACGAGGGCAAGGCCATCTCCCGCTCCGACGCCCGTCCCGGTGATCTGGTGTTCTTCTTCAGCGACCTGCACCACGTCGGGCTCTACCTGGGCAACAACCAGATGGTGCATGCGGCTCGAGCCGGTAAACCGGTGAACGTATCGCCCATCACGACCATGCCGGTCGCCGGCTTCCGCCGACCCGGCTGAGTCACCACCCGCGCCCGCTGAGCGGTCGCGCAGGAACGCCCGAGGGCTCCCGGTCAAGTCGACGGGGGCCCTCGCCATTGTCAGATGTCAGCACCCACGGTGACGGTGCGGTTGTGTTGCGTATTGACTCCGATCGTCCCTACGCTGGGCAATCGTCGGCCGCTGGCAGTTCCGCCCACCCAGGGCGGTAACGGTCCGACACCGCCGAATCGCTCCTCAGCGAGCCGGGGAACCAGGTACCCGGGGTGAATCCGTGCGAGTCACGGTAGGGCGCCCCTTCCCGCCCGAACCCGTCAGCTAACCCGGTAGGCGGTATGGGAAGAAGGAGTGCTGAGCCCGGTGGCACACCATGCCCCGCGGCCACCGTCATCGCGGCCGGGGATGCCCGGCCGACCGACGGCTGCGCCGCGTTTCCGCTGGTACCGCTGCATCCTTGCCGCACTGGCCGCGACCGCCGTGATGCTGACCGGCGGCGTGGCGGCGGCCGGGGCCGACCCCACGGTCGCCGACATCGAGCGCCAGATCGACGAGGACTGGAACCGGCTCGAACCCGTCATCGAACAGCACAACGCCACCCGGCAGGACCTGGCCGCCAAGCGGCGGGAGGCGGACGCGCTGGCCGCCCGGATCGCGCCGCTGCAACGGCAGGTGGACGAGGCCATGGACCGGGTCGGCAAGCTCGCTGCCCGCGCGTACAAGGGTGAGCAGGTACGGGCCGTCAACACGCTGCTCGGCAGCCGGTCGCCGGGCGAGGTCGTCGAGCAACTCGGCCTGCTCGACCGGTACGCCCGCTTCCAGCAGCAGGACGTCCGGCACGCGAGTGAACTGCGCGACGAACTCGCCGCCGCCAAGGCCGGGCTCGACCGCACCATCGATCAGCTCGCCGGTACCGAGGCCGATCTCGCGGCGAAGCGGCGACAGATCGACGCCGAGATCGACCGGTTGCAGCGGCTCCGGCTGCGGGCGTACGGAAAGGGAGGTGGTGGGCCGCTGCGGCCGGCCCCCTGTCCGGCCAGCTACCCCGGCGGACCGGCCGGCGAGGCGGTCACCTTCGCCTGTGCCCAGATCGGCAAGCCGTACTCCTGGGGCGCCGAGGGGCCGAACGCGTACGACTGTTCCGGGCTGACGCTGGCCGCATGGTCGCGGGCTGGTGTCGCACTGCCGCACAACGCGGCACGGCAACGTCGGGTCACCGCGTCGGTCAGTCGCGGCGCACTGCGCCCCGGCGACCTCGTCTTCTACTACCGGGACCTGCACCACGTCGGCATGTACGTCGGTGGTGGCTGGGTGGTGCACGCCTCCCGGGCGGGTCAGCCGGTCAAGATGAAGCGGCTGGACAGCAGCCCGGTGCACAGTTTCGGCCGGCCCGGCTGAGGCGGACGGACGTAGGCGCGGGACGGTGGATCAACGGCTGCGGCGTGGCTGTGGTGTCACCGGGTGGGCCAGGTGCGCCAGCTCTGCCAGGCACGACTCGGCGTCGGGCCGCGCTGACCCTGGTAGCGGGAGCCGTAGACGGCCGATCCGTACGGGTGCTCGGCGGGCGAGGAGAGCCGGAAGATGCAGAGCTGCCCGATCTTCATGCCCGGCCAGAGGGTGATCGGCAGGTTGGCCACGTTGGACAGCTCCAGGGTGACGTGACCGGAGAAGCCGGGGTCGATGAAGCCGGCGGTGGAGTGCGTGAGCAGGCCGAGCCGTCCCAGACTGGACTTGCCTTCGAGGCGGCCGGCGAGCTGGTCGCCCAGCGAGATGACCTCAAGCGTCGAGGCGAGCACGAATTCGCCCGGGTGCAGCACGAACGCCTGGCCGTCGGGCACCTCGACGGCGGAGGTGAGGTCGTCCTGCCGGGTGGCCGGGTCGATGTGGGTGTAGAGGTGGTTGTTGAAGACCCGGAACAGTTTGTCCAGACGTACGTCGATGCTGGAGGGCTGCACCAGGGTGGGCTCGAATGGTTCGAGCGCCAGGGTGCCCGCCTTGATCTCGGAGACCAGGTCGCGGTCGGAGAGCAGCATCGCCACACCATAGCTGCCGGTATGCGACACGCGTGTCGGACTACCCGCTTCGAACGTGTGTTCGATAGGATGTCGGCATGGCTTCCTGGTCCGAATTCGCCGCTGACGAGCCTCGACTCGCCGACGGGATCCGCCTTCTCATGCAGCAGTACGGCCCGGGCTTCGGCTACCTGGCCACGGTCCGCTCCGACGGCGGGCCCCGGGTGCACCCGGTCTCCCCGGTGATCACCGACGACGGTCTCTACTGCTTCGTCATCGACTCACCGAAGCGGCGCGACCTGGAACGCGACGGCCGTTACGCGCTGCACTCGTTCCCGGCGGAGGAGAGCGACGACGAGGCGTACGTCGCCGGTCGCGCCCGACCCGTCACGGACGACGCCACGGTCGCCCGGCTGGCGTTCGCAGCGCGGGCCGCCCCGCACGCCGACTGGCGCCTCTTCGAGTTCAGCGTCGACGTGGCGATGCTGGCCCGGCGGGAGCAGTCGGTGGGTGGGCCGAGCGAGCTGGCGTCCCGTCCGGCCGTCCAGGTCTGGCTCGACCCGGCCGGTGCCGCGCCTCAGGCCGTACGCCCGGTGCCGGCCAGCTCCGGGCGGCACCATCGCCGCGCCGCCTGACTCGCATACGCCGGTGCCGGCCCCGTCATCCGGGGCCGGCACCGTCAGTACGCGGTGATGGGCTCGCGCTATGCCGCGCGGTAGGAGTTCCAGGCGTTGATCATGCGGGTGGCCTGACCCGGAGTGAACTGGTACATGCAGGAGTCGTACGAGTAGTCCATGAAGTTGGTGATCGGGTCGAGGCCCTGGCTGGAGCAGGTGTCCCGACCGGTCGGGCAGCCGCTGGCCGGCGAGGCCTCAGCGGGGGTGTCCCCGACCTGGTCACCGCTGCCCGAGCAACCACCCTGGAAGGTGTGGTAGAGGTTCAGCCAGTGGCCGACCTCGTGGGTACCGGTGTCACCCTGGTTGTAGTTGGTGGCGGTGCCACCGGGCAGCGACTCGCTAAGCACGACCACGCCGTCCATGACGTTCAGGTTGCGCTGCGGGAAGGTCGCCCAGCCGAGCAGGTTGTTGCTGAGCGCACCGAGGTAGATGTTGAGCGTCGACTTGTTGCCCTGACGCAGCTGGGTCTTCATCTGCCGCTCGGCCGTCGAGCCCTGCCGGATCGGGTACCACGACGAGTTGGTCACCCGGTTGATGCTCTGTAGCTGGAACGCGAAGGCGGTCGCGGTGCCGCCCGTCGCGCCACTGAACGACTGGTTCAACACGTTGATCTGGGACTGGATCATCGAGTCGGGGATGTTCCCGCCGGCCCGGGTCGTGTCCCGACGGATCACGTGTACCACCACCGGGATGGTGACCGAGGCCGCAGCGGCCTGGGCACTCAGCGTACGTTGGCCGACGCGCTTGGCTCGCTCCTGCAGCATGTCGGCGAACTCGGCCTCGCGCTGATGCACCTGGGCGAGGGTCAACTGGTTCGGATCGTGCTCGACGGCACTGCCACCCTTGGCCCGCGCCAGGGTGCCCGTCGGATCCTCACACACCTCGTCGGCGGTGACGGCGGCAGCCGCCGGGCTCGCGGTAGTGGTGGCGGCCGGCAGCAGGCCGACCGTGGCCACGCCGAGCACCAGCGCGAGTGACGTCGATGCGATGCCGGCCATGCGCCGGTTCAGCAGGACGGGACGCAGTCCCATATGCCCACCTCTTTCTGGCGACGCGACCGGGGGTTGTGTCGCGTCGTGCGGAAAACGTGGGGCAGACGTTACAACCGATAGACAGATTTGAACATGGCCATATGTTGCGATGGTGAAACTTCTTGCCGACCACCCCCACCCGCACCCTTCGCGGTGCCAAACCGGCACGTCGAGGGCCGCCAAGATCCGTGCATTTTCGGGGATGTTGCTGCCTCCGACCCGCCCTCCCCAGCAAGTTCGGGGAAGTTGCGAGCAGGGCATTCTGGGGGCGGCTCGTGGCTCGGGTGGAGCCCTGGGTGCGTCGGCCTGGGTGACTCGGGTAGAGTGATGCCGCTCGCGGGTGTAGTTCAATGGCAGAACATCAGCTTCCCAAGCTGACAGTGCGGGTTCGATTCCCGTCACCCGCTCCACGTGCAGAAACGCCTGCTCACAACACTTGCTGTGGGCAGGCGTTCGTCGTTGGGGCACCCATCGCCGCCGTCGGGCCAGAGGACGGTGCCAAACCGACACCAGCGCCGTTTCGGGTCAACTCGTGTGCCGATCGGCAAAGCTCTCAGGTTCGTACGAACAGGCAGCGCCGTGGCCCCGATCTGCGGGGCGTCGCCGGAGGATTGCGGGTGGGGCGCGACCGGGCCGGCAGCGGGACGAACTGTCCACTTTGACCGATGGGGCGACGGGCCCGGCTCGCGGTTCCTAGGCTTTCCCCGGCGAGGAAAGCCCACTCCGTGGTGAAAGAGGCATCCATGACCATGCGCACCAGTCGGGCCATCGCGGCGACACTGCTTGCGGGCGCCGTCACCGCGGCCGGCCTGCTGACCGGAGCGACTGCGGCCCAGGCCGAGCCGGTGACCGCCGGCACGTTCACGATGACCGGTGACCCGGGTGACTGGATCACCGGCGGTGCCACCTACAGCTACGACGCCGCTGCGGGAGATCGGCTGTCGATCCGCGCCGACGACCAGCTTCGCGGGGTCTACCTGTCGATCGACGGCAGCAACGGTGACTGGTGGTCGATGGAGCTCAAGGCGCCGGCCGAGCAGCAGCTCGCCGTCGGGGACTATCCCGAAGCCACGCGCGCGCCGTTCAGCGGTGCGGGCGCGGGCATCGACATCAGCGGCAACGGCCGGGGCTGCAACACCATCACGGGCTCATTCGTGGTCGCCGACGTGGCCTTCGGCCCGCACGGGTACGTGGAGCGCCTGGACGCCACCTTCGAGCAGCACTGTGAGGGCGGCGAGTCGGCTCTGCGCGGCCGGGTCGTGATCGGCAATCCGCCGCCGCCGGCCCCGCTGGAGTTCACCGTCACGCCGGCGGCGGACGGCGTCTTCAGCAAGCTGAACGGCAAGGCCACGGTGCACGGCACCGTGGTCTGCAACGCGGACGCGACGGTGCAGCTCAGTGGCCTGGTCACCCAGGTCAAGAAGAAGGTCATCATCCGTGGTCCGTTCACTGGCCGGGTCGACTGCGTCGAGGGTGAGACGGCGCAGTGGTCCGCGACGGCGGACCCGACGGGCACCACCCCGTTCCAGAAGGGGAAGGTCGAGGTGACCGGCAGCGCCTGGGCGAACGACCCGAACTACGAAGGCGAGATCGTCCAGGTCGAACTCGCACCGACCACGGTGACGCTGACCCGGGCACCGGCCGCCGTCGAAGCTCTTATGTGAGGACTGGTCGAGGCAGCATGGGGGCCCGGTCCGAGGGGAGACCCTGGGGCCGGGCCCCTTGCCGTGCCCCGCGGTGTGACCCGCACCCGCGTACCATCGTGATCATGAGGGTTGGCATCGTGATCCTGCCCGACCAGCGCTGGTCGGTGGCGCGGCACCGGTGGCGGCGAGCCGACGAGTGGGGCTTCGACCACGCCTGGACGTACGACCACCTGGGCTGGCGCGACCTGGTGGACGGGCCCTGGTTCGACTCGATGACCACGTTGACCGCCGCCGCGACGGTGACCACCCGGATCCGTCTCGGCACGCTCGTCGCCTCACCGAACTTCCGGCATCCGGCGGCCTTCGCCCGGCAGGTGACCGCGCTGGACGACGTCTCCGACGGCCGGGCGCTGCTCGGCCTCGGCGCGGGCGGCATCGGGTTCGACGCCGCCGTCCTCGGCGGTGAGACGCTGCCCCCACGGCAGCGGGTGGACCGGTTCGCCGAGTTCACCGAGTCGCTCGACGCCATCCTGCGGCAGGACGGCACCACCTGGCGGGGCGAATGGTTCGCGGCGGTCGACGCCCGGAGCAATCCGGGCTGCGTGCAGGAGCCCCGGGCGCCGTTCGTGGTGGCCGCCAACGGACCCCGGTCGATGCGGATCGCGGCCCGCTTCGGGCAGGGCTGGGTGACCACCGGGCCCGCCGTCGACAAGCTGGACGACTGGTGGACCGGGGTGGCCGAGCTGACCACCCGGCTCGACGCGACGCTGACAGCGCAGGGGCGTGACCCGGCCAGCCTGGACCGCTACCTTTCGCTGGACTCGGCGCCGATCTTCTCGTTGAGCAGCGCACAGTTCTTCGCCGACCAGGTGGAGCGGGCGGCGAAGCTCGGCTTCACCGATGTGATCACGCACTGGCCTCGGGAGAGCAGCTGGTACGCCGGTGACGAGGCGATCCTGGTGGAGGTCGCCACCCGCCTTCTGCCCGAGCTGCGCTGAACCTGCGCGCCGCCCGCCCGCCCGCTTCGCCGCGCCGTCCGCCCGCTACGCTGCGCCGTCCGCCCGCTGCACTGCGCTGCGCCGCCCGCTGCGCCGCCCGCCGGCCGCGCCGCCCGCCCGCCCGCCCGCCGGGTCGGCCTACCGCCGGGTCGGCCAACGGCCGGCTCAGAGCCCGCGTTGGCCCGTCGGGTCGGCGCAGGTGCCGCTCGCCGGACGGCGGCTCAGGTGCCGAGGTCGCCGGTGGCGATGCCGCCGGCTCCGGCGGACACCAGGCGGAAGCGTACGCAGACGATCTCGCTGTCGTCGGTGACCGGGGTGCCGACGCGAGCCCAGTAGGCGGCGTGTCCGGCGCGCCATTCCTCGATCGAGCGGTCGCCTTCCCCCTCGGCGCGGGCGAAGTCCCACGGCACCTCGGCGAACCGGGCCATCTCGATGCCGGTCACCTGGACGACGGCCACCAACGCGTCGGCGTCGTCCACCAGGGCCAGCCGCTCCCCGACGTGCTCAAGTTCCTCGCCCTCATCGGCGTACTCGCTGAGCAGGCCGGCGGTGGCGGTCTTCACGCCGGCCAGCACGAGGGTGTTGAGGCGCGTCCGTAGTTCACCGGGGGTGCCGAGGGCTAGCGCGCGGAGTCCGCCGATCCGTGGCCACATCGTGTCGAGGCTACTGCCCGATCGCCGCCATCCGGTGGAGCCTGAGTGAGTCGTCCCGGAAGGGTGCGAATGGGGGTACGGTCGATGGCCGACGACAAGGAGATGTCCATGGCGGACCGACGCGCGGTGCTCATCCCGGGACGCGGGTACGACACCCGGTACCCCCTCTTTCTCTACCTGGGCGAGGCGCTGCGCCGGGTCGGTTTCGGGCTGCACGGGATCTCCTGGCAGGTGCCGGAGACCTTCGACATCGACACCATCGGCAGGTGGGTGTGTGACCAGGTCTCCCCGACCCTGGACGAGCGGACGGACCTGTTGGTCGGCAAGTCGCTCGGCACCCTCGCCGCGCCGCTCGCGGCCGACCGGGGGTTGCCCGCCGTCTGGCTCACCCCGTTGCTGCACCGGGGCGACGTGGTCGATGCGCTGCGCCGGGCCACCGCGCCGTTCATCCTGGTCGGTGGCACCGCCGACTCGTCCTGGGACGGCGGGGTCGCCCGGCGGCTCACCCCGAACGTGTTGGAGATCCCCGGCGCTGACCACGCGTTGATGGTGCCTGGCCCGCTGGCCCGCTCCGCCGAGGCGCTCGGCCAGGTCTGCACCGTGGTCGAAGACTTCGTCCGCTGACCCGCCCCCACCCCCCGCACCCTTCACCCCCTTCACCCCGTTGATCATGAAGTTGTTGTCGCGCCACGCCGAAGCGAGGGGTAACAACTTCATGATCAGCGGGATCGGGTCGGGGGTTTCAGGTGGGGAGGTCGGGGGTGGTGAGGAGGGCGGTGATTCGTAGGTGGGCCGCTACGGTCGGTGGACAGGTGGCGACTACGGCGGCGGTGCCGACCGGGTCGGCTCTCCGGGCCGCGCAGATCTCGTAGATGGCGCGTACCTGGGCGGCGGTGTCCACCCAGTCGTCCACCACCAGCACCCGGTCGCCCGGACCCAGGTGCCGGTCACGCACCGCGAGGTCCACCCGTCGACCGCGGAAGTCGGGGGGACTCTGCGCCCAGGTCAGCGAGCCGGCGGGCAGCCGTCCGTCCCCGGGCTTGTGTGCTGCCACGAATCCCACGCCGAGGGCGGTGGCCGCCAACGGCCCGAGCAGGAACCCGGTGACCGCCGGGGACACGACCACCGTGGGCCGGGTCGCTCGGAACGGCGCGACAAGCGCAGACCCCAGCTCGGCGAGCGTCTCCGGGTCCCGCCACCACCCGGAGGTGTCGCTGACCAGGTGGCTCGCGCCCGGGCCCGGATCGACCCATTCGAACAACTCGACGAGGCGTCTGCTCAGCTCAACGGGCATGTCACCATCCTGCGTCAGCCACCTGCCGGACACCGGCCCGCCCGGCCCACCACGACTCGGATGATCGGCTCCACGTATCGCCGCAATTACGGGCATAACGTCATGATCACGTTGACTTCGGAAGTGCTTCTCTCGTTATGGTCCGACCCGGTTTGACCCGCTGAGAAAGGACCGGGCCGGTGGCAGGTAAGCACTCCCGTACCCGCAGGTTCACCTCGCCGGCCGGTCTCACGGCCAGCGCCGTGGTGGCGGTCGCGCTCGCCGTCGGCGGCACCGTCGGCGCCGTACGGCTGACCGCCGACTCGGAGCCGACCCGACCGGCCGCGATCGATCTGTCGCCCACCGTCGGCACGAGCGCCCCGGCGACCGGTACACCGACCGCGTCGCCGACCGCCAGTACCTCGCCGAGCCCGACGGTGAGCCTGACGCCGAGCCCGACGCCGAGCCGCACCGTGCAGGCACCTTCGCGTAGCAAGCAGCGTACGGCCAGCCCGAAGCCGAAGCCGACGGCCAAGAAGACGACGGCCCGTCCGGTGGTCGACACCGGCTCCTGCGGCGCTTCCTTCTACTGGCAGGGTCAGATGACCGCCAACGGCGAGACGTTCGACCCGGAGGGAATGACGGCCGCCCACAAGACCCTGCCCTTCGACACGAAGGTGCGGGTGACCAACCCGGCCAACGGCAAGTCGGTCATCGTCCGGATCAACGATCGCGGTCCGTTCATCGAGGGGCGTTGCCTGGACCTGGCCCGGGCAGCGTTCGCCGAGATCGCGTCGCTCGACCTCGGTCACATCGAGGTCCGCTACGAGGTGCTCGGCTGAGGCGGTGGAGCGTCGCGATCGGCTCCGGCCCTGGATCCTCGCGGCCAGATCCGTCTCGTCCGAGGGGCCAGGTTCATTCTTTCGCTCACGTACATCGGGCATGCTGTCGGATGTACGCACGCAACTCCTCCAGCCGGGCCGCGGCCCGCTGAGCCCCGGATCCCGCGCCGGCCTCGGCGCGGCCCTCGTCCTGCTCGCAATCGTGTCTGCCGTCGAGTTGGCGGATGGCCGTACGGCGAACTACATCGCACTGATGGTTGCCGCACCGTTCCTGGCCGCGGCGCTCGCCTCCTGGCGGATCGTGCTCGGCGTCGGTGCCGCCGCCTCCGTGCTGGGGGCGACCTTCGCCCTGGCCGAGCGGACGATGTCGGTTTCCACGGCCCTCGCCGTGGCCGGCATCGCGTTGGGCACGGGCATCGCGGGAGCGGTGGCGGCGGTACGGCAGCGGCAGGCGGAGCAGATCGCCGAGCTGTCGAAGCTGGCCATGGTGGCTCAGCAGGCGGTGCTGCGCCCGCTCGGTCCTCGGGTGGGCGCTCTTTCCGTGGCCGGCCGGTACATATCGTCGACCGCCACGGCCGAGATCGGCGGCGACCTCTACGAGGCGATCGAAACTCCGTACGGCGTCCGGATGATCATCGGGGACGTGCGCGGCAAGGGCCTGGAGGCGGTCCGGCTAGCGAGCATCGTGCTCGGCTCGTACCGGCACGTGGCATACGAGCGGGCCGACCTCCGAGCGGTGGTGGCGGATCTGGACCGGGCGGTGGCACGCAACGTCGGTGACGAGGACTTCGTCACTGCCGCGCTGGTCGAGGAGCGCGGTGGCACGCTCACCATCGTCAACTGTGGACATCCCGCGCCGCTGCTGCTGCGTCGCGGCGCGGTGATCTCTCTTGAGCCGCCGGCGCCGGCGCCCCCGCTGGGTTTCATGCCGGTGGTCCGGCCCCGCGTGGAACGGCTCGAGCCGGGTGACCGGTTGCTGCTGTTCACCGACGGGCTCGGCGAGGCGCGGCGGGACGGCGAGTTCTTTCCCACCGCGGACCGGGCCTGGCGGCTGCTCGGGCACGGTACGGTCGGCGACGGCCTCGCCTCCCTGGAGACCGCTCTGGTCGAATGGGTGCACGGCCGGCTCGACGACGACATCGCACTGGTCCTGATGGAGTACACGGGCTCGCCGGGCAATGCGACGGCGGCGGTGCCGAGTTGGGAGGTTGGCGCGGCCGAAGGGTGACCACCCCGGGGTCGGGCTGGCGAACCCGAACGGCAGGTGTGTAATGCCTGTCACTATCAGGACCGGCTTGTCGCTGCCTACCCGCGAGTAATAGAGTCGGGGTTACTGATCGGTAACACCTGTCCGGAAGCGGGGCCAGCGACATGACCCACTACAAGAGCAACCTTCGGGACCTCGAATTCAACCTGTTCGAGGTGTTCGGGGCGGACCGGGCGTTCGGCCAGGAGCCGTACTCCGACCTCGACGTCGACACCGCGCGGAGCTTCCTCGCCGAGGTCGACCGGCTGGCTCGGCAGGACCTGGCCGCCAGTTACCAGGACAGCGACCGCAACCCGCCGGTCTTCGACCCGGCCACGCACACCGCGCCGCTGCCGGAGTCGTTCAAGCAGTCGTACCGGGCGTTCATGGAGTCCGAGTTCTGGCGCCTGGACCTGCCCTCGGAGTTGGACGGCACCAACGCGCCCCGGGCGCTGTGGTGGGCGCTCGCCGAGCTGGTGCTCGGCTCGAACGCGCCGGTCTGGATGTACGCCTCCGGCCCGTCCTTCGCGCACGTGCTGCACGTCGAGGGCACCGAGCAGCAGAAGAAGTGGGCCAAGCTCTTCATCGACCGGCAGTGGGGCTCCACGATGGTGCTCACCGAGCCGGACGCCGGTTCGGACGTGGGTGCCGGCCGCGCGCGGGCGATCCCGCAGCCGGACGGCTCATGGCACATCGAGGGCGTCAAGCGCTTCATCACCTCCGGTGAGCACGACCTGAGCGACAACATCGTCCACTACGTACTCGCCCGCCCGGCCGGCGTGGAGGGCGTGGGTGGCCCC
The DNA here is from genome assembly GCF_040677165.1 of Micromonospora sp. NPDC049374. Classification (NCBI taxonomy): domain Bacteria; kingdom Bacillati; phylum Actinomycetota; class Actinomycetes; order Micromonosporales; family Micromonosporaceae; genus Micromonospora; species Micromonospora sp. NPDC049374. The sequence continues at coordinate 190,187 of NZ_JBFAQH010000006.1, forward strand.
GGCACCAAGGGCCTGTCGCTGTTCGTCGTCCCGAAGTACCACTTCGACGAGAACACCGGCGAACTGGGCGAGCGCAACGGCGTCTTCGCCACCAATGTCGAGCACAAGATGGGCCTGAAGGTCTCCAACACCTGCGAGATCACCTTCGGTGAGCACGGCGTGCCGGCCAAGGGCTGGTTGCTGGGTGAGAAGCACGACGGCATCCGGCAGATGTTCATGATCATCGAGTACGCCCGGATGATGGTCGGCACGAAGGCCATCGCCACCCTGTCCACCGGTTACCTCAACGCGCTTGAGTACGCCAAGAACCGGGTGCAGGGCGCCGACCTGACCCAGATGGCGGACAAGACCGCCCCGCGGGTGGCCATCACCGCGCACCCCGACGTGCGTCGCTCGCTGCTGCTGCAGAAGTCGTACGCCGAGGGTCTGCGGGCCCTGGTCCTCTACACCGCCACCTGGCAGGACAAGGTCGCCATGGCGGAGGCAGCCGGTGACGAGAAGGCCATCAAGTTGGCCAAGCGGGTCAACGACCTGCTCCTCCCGCTGGTCAAGGGCGTCGGCTCGGAGCGGGCGTACGAGCTGCTCGGACACGAGTCGCTGCAGACCTTCGGTGGCTCCGGCTTCCTCCAGGACTACCCGCTGGAGCAGTACGTCCGGGACGCCAAGATCGACACGCTGTACGAGGGCACCACGGCGATCCAGAGCCTCGACCTGATCTTCCGGAAGATCGTCCGCGACAACGGCAAGGCACTGATGGCGGTGGCCGGCGAGATCCAGGAGTTCATCGCCACCGAGGCCGGCAACGGCCAGCTCAAGGAGGAGCGCCAGGCGCTCGGCAAGGCACTCGCCGAGATCCAGAACATGCTCGGCGTGATGACCGGCTGGTTGGGTGAGGCGCAGGGCGGGGACACCCGGGCGCTGTACAAGGTCGGGCTGAGCAGCCGGCGGTTCCTGCTGGCCCTCGGCGACCTGGTCGTCGGCTGGCTGCTGCAGAAGCAGGCCGAAGTGGCGCTGACGGCCCTCGCTGGTGAGGTGACGGCGGCGGACAAGGCGTTCTACACCGGAAAGGTGGCTGCCGCCCGGTTCTTCGCCCGCGAGGTGCTGCCCCGCATCGGCGCCGACCGCCGGATCATCGAGAACACCGACCTGGACCTAATGGACCTCCCCGAAGAAGCCTTCTAACCCCCCACCCCCCAACCCACCCCCCGCGTCTCGTTGATCATGAGGTTAGCGGCGGTTTAAGAGATCAACATCGCCGCTAACCTCATGATCAACCCCTTGTCTGTGGGGGTGAGGGGGGTGGGTGGGGTAACTGGGGGGTGGGCGGGTATGCGGTGCGGACCAGTCCGAGTACGCCCAGAGCAACCGCACGGGGGAGTGCCGCGCACATGGGCATTGGTAGTGGGATCTTCCTGATCGCGATCGGCGCGATCCTGACCTTCGCCATCCGGGCCAACGTCTGGTGGGTCGACCTGCGGGCGGTCGGTTGGGTCTTCATCCTGGCCGGGCTGGCCGTGCTGCTCACCACGCTCTGGTTCTGGCAGGACCGCCGGAAGCGGGCCCGGACCCTGATCGTGGAGGAGAACCGGCTCTCGCATCCGACCGCGATGATGCCGCCACCGCCCGATCCGCCGCCACCGACCGCGCCACCGAGCTGAGCGACCGCCTCCGCCCACACCGCACGCGGGCTAGCCGCGTGCGGTGTGCCGTGTCTCGATTGCGGCCCCGCCGCGGCTCAGCTCCGCCCAGGGCACGGCCGTCCGGTGCACCACGAGACCGCCGGTACGCAGCCCTTCCGGATCTGCCCGGACCGGGTCGAGCAGTTCGGACAGTAGTGAGATGCCGGGGTTGTGGGCGATCATCAGGACCGTCGTCGCGGTCGGTGACACCTGCCGGATCAGGTGCAGCAGGTCCTCCGGATGTGCCTCGTAGGCGTCCGGTTCGTAGCGGACCACCGGCACCGCACCTGCGGGACCGCTCTCCGGCGGTGCGCCGGTGATCCCGAGTTGGACGTCGTGCCACGTCTGTCTGGTCCGTACGGCCGCCGAGCAGAGCACCACGTCCGGCAGCAGCCCGTGCCGGACCAGCCACGCCCCTGCCGCCGCCGCGTCCGCCCGGCCGCGAGTGGCCAGCGGGCGTTCGACGTCGGGACGGTCCGTGGTGGGCTGTTCGGCCTTGGCATGCCGCAGCAGCACCAGTGTCCGCTCGTGGTGCGGGCTGTCCGTCATGTCTCCAGCTTGCCCGATTGGCGATCTCCGTGCCGGGGTAAGTCGGTCGGTGCCGCAACCTCATCCGTGGCCGCGGCGGAGTGGAATGCCAGCTTCGATAGCCAAGGAGACGACGAGATGGGCATCGGTGGCAGTATTTTCCTGATCGCGCTGGGTGCGATCTTCGCGTTCGCCGTGGAGGCGGACCTAGGCTGGCTCAACCTGAGCGTCGTCGGCTGGGTGCTGATGCTCGCGGGTGTCGCCGGGCTGATCGTGACCCTCTACTACTGGAACTCGCGGCGGCGTACGGTCGTCGCGCCGGTACGCGAGGAACGGGTGGTGGCCGACCGCGCCGTGCCGGTCCGGGACGACCGGGTGGTTCAGGAGTACCGCGAGGTGCGCCGGCCCGGTCCCACGATCTGACCCGCAGGCCCGCCAGAACTCAGCGGGGGTGGTGAGCGACGAGGCTCACCACCCCCGCTGTCGTCGTGTGCCGGCTCAGGCGAACAGTGCGAAGTAGATGGCGATGTGGTGGCAGATCGCGGCGACCAACGTGCAGGCGTGGAAGAACTCGTGGTGGCCGAAGACGGTGGGCCACGGATTGGGGCGACGCAGCGCGTAGAAGACCGCGCCCACGGTGTAGATCGCGCCGCCCACGGCGAGCAGCACCAGTGCGGTGACGCCGCCCTGGTGGAGGATGTCGGGCAGCATCGCCACGGACACCCAGCCGAGGGCGAGGTACAGCGGCGCGGAGATCCACCGGTTGGCATGTGGCCAGATCAGCTTGAGCGCCACACCGCCCAGGGCACCACCCCAGACGATCGACAGCATCATGACGGCGGCCCGGGTCTCCAGCAGCAGCAGGCAGAACGGGGTGTACGTGCCGGCGATGAACAGGAAGATCATCGAGTGGTCCATCCGGCGCATGACCGCGTAGCCCCGGGTCGACCACACCCGACGGTGGTACAACGCGCTGGTGCCGAAGAGGCCGCAGACGGTGAAGCTGTAGACGGCGGAGCTGACCAGGGGGGTCCAGCCCGGACGGGTGGCGGCGATCGAGCAGAGCACGATGCCACAGACCAGAGCGACGAAGAACGCGTACGTGTGCAGCCAGCCGCGCATCCGGGGTTTCCCGATGTCGACCGGCTTGAGCCGGGGGCGTGCTGAGGTGGTCACGCCCTTAGGTTACGGCAGCGTAGGTTACTTTCGGGTAGTGCAACTGGTCACGCTGTCCGACCAGTGGCCGACGCGGAAGCGTCGCTCCTCCGGCAGGATGGCCGAATGCGGATCAGACCGGTCGGCAGGCACGCCCTCCTGCTCGACCTCGCCCCACCGGAGGACACCGATCCCGCAGCCCCGTCGAGCCGGGACACCGACGTGGCCGCCGCCGTCGAGGCGTGGCGGGCGGAGCTGTGGCGCCGCCGCGACCAGGGCGAACTGGTCGCCGTCGAGATCGTGTCGGCCGCCGCCACCGTGTTGCTCGACGGCGTACCCGATCCGCCGGCGACCGCCGCCCGGATCGCCACCTGGACCGCCCCCGAGCCTCCCGCCGGAACAGTCCTGGCAGAGCCCACCGCCGCACCCGCCCGTATCGTCGAGGTACCCGTCACCTACGACGGGGCGGACCTCTCCCGGGTGGCCGAGCACTGGCGGACGGAGGTGACCGACGTGGTTCGCCGCCTGCGGGACACCGAGTTCCAGGTCGCGTTCTGCGGTTTCGCGCCCGGTTTCGGGTACCTCACCGGGCTGCCCGTCGAGCTGGCGGTGCCCCGGCTGGCGACTCCCCGGCAACGGGTGCCGGCCGGTTCGGTCGCCCTGGCCGGCCGGTACGCGGGCATCTATCCCACCGCGTCCCCGGGCGGTTGGCTGCTGGTCGGGCGGACCGAGGTGACCCTCTTCGACGTGACGGCGGACCCGCCGGCCCTGCTCGGCCCCGGCACCCGGGTCCGGCTGGTGGACCGGTGAGCGGCATCGTCGAGGTGCTCCGGGCCGGGGTGTTGACCACCGTGCAGGACCTCGGCCGGCCCGGCTGGGCGCACCTCGGCGTACCCCGTTCCGGTGCCCTCGACCCGGCGGCGCTGCGCCTGGCCAACCGGCTGGTCGGCAATCCGGAGCACGCGGCCGGACTGGAGATCACCCTGACCGGCTGCGAGTTGCGCCCCACCCGGGCCACCACCGTCGCCGTGATCGGTGCCGAGGCCGACGTGCGGGTCGGCCAGCGTCCCGGTGACACCGGCCGCCCGTTGGCCGTACCGGGCGGGGCGGTGCTGCGCATCGGTCCCGCCCGACGGGGCCTGCGCTGCTGGCTCGCGGTGGCCGGTGGCATCGCGGTCACACCGGTGCTGGGCAGCCGCTCCACCGACACCCTCGCCGGGCTCGGGCCGGCCCCGCTGCGCGACGGCGACCTGCTGCCGCTGGGCACTCCCGCCGGACCGCCCGCCCCGGTCGACGTCACCATGCCGGTGGCGTCCCTGACGGAGTTGCGGCTCACCGTGCGGCTCGGCCCTCGGCACGACTGGTTCACCCCGGCGGCGCTGGACCGGCTGCTCGCCACGGCGTACCAGGTGAGTCCACTGAGCAACCGGGTCGGTGCGCGCCTGAGCGGCGCGCCGCTGCCCCGCGCGGTGGCCGGGGAGCTGCCCAGCGAAGGGCTCGTGCTCGGCGCGGTGCAGGTGCCGGCGGACGGTCAACCACTTGTCTTCCTCGCCGACCACCCCACCACCGGCGGATACCCGGTCATCGCGGTGGTGGACGACGTGACCCCGCTCGCGCAGGCCCGCCCAGGCACTACGGTGAGATTTCATGGACCTCAACGCTGACCTCGGCGAGGGATTCGGCATCTGGCGTCTCGGCGACGACCGGGCCCTGCTGGACCTGGTCACGTCCGCCAACGTCGCCTGCGGCTTCCACGCCGGGGATCCGGCCACGATGCGCCGGGTCTGCGCCGCCGCCGCGGAGCGGGGAGTCGCCGTCGGAGCCCAGGTCGGGTACCGGGATCTCGCCGGCTTCGGTCGGCGGCACATCGAGTACGAATTCGCGGAACTGCGCGACGAGGTGCTCTACCAACTCGGCGCGCTGAACGCCTTCTGCCGGGCGTACCGCACCCGGGTTCGCTACCTCAAGCCCCACGGGGCGCTCTACCACGCGGCGGCCAGCCAGGAACTGCCGGCGGCGGCCCTGCTGGCCGCCGTCGACGACTACGACCCGGAGCTGCCGGTTCTCTGCCCACCCGGGTCGGTCCTCGCCCAGCTCGCCCAGGGCGCCGGTATCCGGGTGGTGGCCGAGGGGTTCGCCGACCGGAACTACCTGCCCAACGGCCGCCTGGTACCACGCACCTCCCCGGACGCGTTGGTCACCGACCCGCAGGAGGTGGCCCGTCGGGCGGTGCGGATGGCCACCGAACGGGTCGTGGTGACCGTCGAGGGCGGTACGGTCCCGTGCGTGGTGGAGTCGGTCTGCCTGCACGGCGACACCCCCGGCGCGGTGGCCGCGGCGGAACTCGTCCGCGCCGCCCTCGTCGAGGCCGGAGTCACCCCCGCCCCGTTCGCCTGAGGTGCAGGCAGGGCACCGTGTCGACGGGCCCTTCCTGTCGACGTGGTCGGATCTCAGCCGGCGTCCATGCCGCGCAGGACCAACGGCAACCGGCCGGCACCGCCGTCGACCACCCGTACCGGTACGCCCCAGTCCTGCCGGGTCAGGTGGCAGGCCGCGTGTTCCACCTCGGCGTCACAGGTCGCCGCCTGGGCGGTCACCTGAAGTACCCCGTCGGGCACCGATCCGTCGATCACCAGGCGGCGGGACAGGTCGGTGCCGGTGCCCGCCCCCTCGACCAGCAGCTCCGGCGGCGACGCGGAGACGACGAGCCGGGTGGACGGTCCGAAGGTTTCGTCGAGCTTCTGCCCGGGGGCCGGGGTGAAGACGACGTCCAGCACGACATCGCCCGCAGCCAGCTCCGTCGGCTTGCGCTCGGTGCGGTGCCGGGGACCGTCGACGGTCTCCGCGCCGGCCGCCGAGAGCGCACCGGGAGCCAGCCGGGTGATCCGGTGCGCCGCCGACTCCACCACCAGCACGGCGCCATCGGCGGTCAGCACCAGGTCGCTCGGCTCGGCCAGGCCGGTGGCGACGGTGGCGACCCGGTCGCCGGCCGGGTCGTACCGGCGTACCGCGCCGTTGTAGGTGTCGGCGATCAGGACCGAGCCGTCGGGTAGGGCACATACGCCGAGCGGGTGCTGTAGCAGGGCCTGCGCCGCCGGCCCGTCCACGTGCCCGAAGTCGAACAGGCCCTGACCCACGGCGGTACCCAGGACGCCGTTCTCGACGTAGCGGATGGCGCTGGTCTCGCTGTCGGCGACCCACAGCCGGTTGCCGTCGGTGGAGACGGCGAGCCCGGACGGCTGGGCCAGCCACGCCTCCGACAGCGGCCCGTCGCGCAGCGCCTCCACCGTGGTGCCGGCGTACATGCCGGCGGTGCGCTTGATCGGGTCGAACCACCAGAGCTGGTGGATGCCGGCCATGGCGATGACGATCTTGTCGTCGTACCAGGCGACGTCCCAGGGGGAGGAAAGGTCGACCGAGCGGGCGTCGTGCGCGTGGTCGTCGACCGTCGACCGCCACTGCCGCCCGGTGCCGGCCACGGTGAGCACCTCGCCGGTGGCCAGCCGTACGCCCCGCAGCAGGTGGTTGACGGTGTCGGCGACCACCAGGTCGTAGCCGGCGACCTCGGCCACCTGCGGCGGCAGCAGACACAGCCCCTGCGGCTCGGAGAAGGTCGCGGCACCGGCGGAGCCGTCGGTGCGACCCCGCTCGCCGGTGCCGATGCCACGGACGACGGTCTCCGCATCGGCGGCCAGCTCGACCAGGCGGTGCCGCGCCGAGTCGGAGACCAGCAGACCGCCGTCGGGCAGAGCCACCGCCTTACCCGGGAAGCGGAGGGTGGTCTCCGGCTCGGCGAGCGGGACGTACGGACCGTCGCCCCGGTGCAGCGTGCCCTTGGCCTCGTGGGTGGCGATCAGGTCGTCGATCAGCCGGGCCAGCCCGTCGGCGTGGCCCTCACCCGCCATGGTGGCCACCACGTATCCCTCCGGGTCGATCACGGCGAGGGTGGGCCAGGCGCGGGCCGCGTACTGCTGCCACATGTCCAGCTCGGGATCGTCGAGGACGGGGTGGTGTACGCCGTACCGCTCGACGGCGGCGGCCAGCGCGTCGGCGTCCTTCTCGTGCTCGAACTTCGGCGAGTGCACACCGATCACGACGAGGACGTCGGCGTACTTCTGCTCAAGAGGGCGCAACTCGTCCAACACGTGCAGGCAGTTGATGCAGCAGAAGGTCCAGAAATCCGCGATCGTGATCTTGCCTCGCAGGTCGGCGAGCGTCAGCTGCCGCCCGCCGGTGTTCAACCAGGCCCGGCCCCGAAGCTCGGGAGCCCGCACGCGTGCACTCATCGCCCCATCGTGCCCTACCGGCGAAGTTCAGCCGGTGCGAAGGGGGGAGGCTGAGGGGCCGCGCACAGTTCGCGGCATCGTGGCCCGCACGCCGCCCGGTAAGGCACGCCGCAAACCGCGAGCACAGCGCGGCGGGGCCACGGTTGCCGTGACCCCGCAACGCGGTGAGCGGACTCAGCCGCCGGTCGCCTCCTTGAGGCAGAGCACCGGGGTGTCGGTGGCGCTGCGGAGGTCCACGTGGGGCATGGCCGGGTCGGGGCACTTGTCCTTCGACTCGACCTTGGACACCACGGTGAAGGCTTCCGGATCGGCGCAGTCGACCGCCACGGGGGTGTTGCCGGAACGCTTGACGCACGAGCCGACCGCTGGGTCGAAGGCGTTCGCGTCGTCCGAACCACCGATCATGCCGAGGAGCATCAGCAGGCCGAGCGGAATGGCCAGGATGAGCACGGCCGCGACCAGCACCGCGGCGAGTACCCGTCCGTTGCGTACCTTCGGTGCCGGTGCTTCCGGAGCCGGCTCAGCGACCGGCTTGAACGCGTCGAAGCGGCCCTGCTCCGCCTCGCCCGACCCGCCGCCCGGACCCGGGCTCCACGGTGGCGCGGACTGCGGCGGCGGGGGGAACGCCGGATTGTGCTCGACACCCGGCTCGGACCTGACGGGAGAGCCGTAGGCGCCACTCGGGCGCTCGGACGGCCCGCCGAACGGGTCGTTGCCCGGCCCGCCGAACGGGTCGTTGCCCGGCCCACCGAACGGGTCACGCGGTGCACCGCCGAACGGGTCGGCCGGGCGTTCCGGCTCGGCGTGCGGCCGTACGCCGTTGACCGGCCGGTTGGCCGGAGGCGCGTCGATGAAGGACGGTATCCCGGGCGGGAAGGCGGGTGGGGCAGCCGGCGAAGCCGGGGCGGCCGGACCGGCGAAGGCGTTCGGCCCGCCCATCGGCGGCTCCCGGTCGGCGAAGCGGGGCTCCGGGGGCTGCTCGAACCGCTCTGGGCCCTGATCGCCGCGCGCTGCGGCCTGGTCCACGTCGAACCGCCCCGGGCCCTGGTCGAAGCGGGGCACCAGGGGCTGCTCGCCGTGCTCCGGGGCCGGCTCCTCGGTGTGCTCGGGGCGGGCCGGCCGACCGTACACCCGCGGTTGCGGCGCGGGTGAACCGGCCGGGCGGACCGCGTGGTCGGTCGGGGGCATGACCCGGCTGGACAGTGGTACGGAGGCGCTCGCCGCGACACCGCCGCCGGCCGGCGGCGCGGCGCGGCCCTCGGCCTCCGGAGAGGTGCGGGGCGCCGGGATGGCCGGGGACTGCGGCTCGTCGTGTCGGGGCTCGGGTTGGCCCCAGGCCGTGCCGCCGGCCGCCTGGTCGGCGACCGGGCGGACAGGCGCTCCAGACGGGTCGTCGGTGAACGGCGTGGGCTGAGCGAAGTCCGCGGGCGGTGTGGCGGCCAGGCTGGCGCCCGGCACCCGCTGCTCCTGCGGAGGCAACGGCACCATGTTGGCGGGGGAGATGCCCGGGCCAGGTGCGGGCTGGTAGACCGCGTCCTCGGACCGACCCGCGTCGGGTTCAGAGGTGGTGCGGGGTGCGGCGGGCTCCGCCGCCTGACCCCACGCCTCACCGGGTGCCCACGGCTCGATGTCCGGCGTGGCGGACCGATCGGCGGCGTTACGGGACGGAAGTGGCTCGGCGGACGGGCTCCAGGACGGTGGCGGGCCAGCAGCCGGGTTGCCTCCGGCCCAACCGGCCGACTCCTCCTGTGCGGGCGTGGCCCAGTCGGGCTGCGCCGGCCGGTCACCGCCCGGGTGCCAGCCCTCGGCCGGCTGCTCGGTGGCCCAACCGCCAGCGGCGGGCTCCCGCCGCTGGCCGGTCGCCCAGCCGGACTGCTCCGGCTGTTCGGCGGGCCAGGCGTCGGCGCGTGACGACCCGTCGGCGGGCCGCTGCTGCTGGCCCGCGTCCGGCGCCGGCACCTGGGCGCTGGCCCGGGCTGCCGGCGGCTGGTCGGACTGTGCCCAGGCCGGCTGGACCGGCTCGGGCTGAGCTGCGGTCGAGGCCCAGCCGGGAGTCTGGTCGTCGGCACTCGGTGCGCCGGCCCAGTCCGGCTGCTGGCCGCCGGCCCACCCACTGGGGGCTGCCGGGTTGGACTGGCCCGGGGCGGGCTGCCCGCCGGCCCAGTCGGGCTGACTCGCGGCTGGCTGGTTGGCGGCCCAGTCGGGCTGGCTCCCGGCCGGCTGGTTCGGCGTCCATTCGGCGGGGCGTGCGGTGTCCCCAGTGGCGGGATCAGTGGCCCAGGCGGGCCCGGCCTGACCGCCGTTCGCCCAGGCAGGTCGATCCGATGTGGGCGGTGCGGCCGGTGCCCAACCAGGGGCGGGTTGCTGCGGCTGGTCTCCCTGGGACGCCCAGGCCGGCTGGTTGCCGGCGGGCTGGTCCCAGTTGCCGGGCGTGGTTTCCGCCTGCCGGGTCGCCTGGGCGCTGCCCCACGCGTTGCCCTGCTGGTTCGCCCAGGCTGGTGCGGACGTGTCCGGGCGGGCGGGGGGTGGCGGAGCCCAACCGAGGTCGGGGGCGGATGCGCCGTACCCGTTGTCCTGCTGAGCCGGTCGGTCGCCGTACGGCGCCGGTCCGCCGCCGCCCGGCGGCACCTCGTCCGGCTCCTGGCCGGGGCGGTGCGGGCCCTCGGACGTCATGCGTGCGCCTCCTCCATCACATGTCGGCCGCCGTCGCCGATGGTCTCGGCAGGGCAGCCGGCGGTGCCGGCGTACCGGCTGTGCCGGCTCCCCGCACCGTATCCCGGTCGCCGCCGGTGGGCTTCCGGGGAGCTCCGGTCGTCACTGTCCGTCGCCGGGCGGTGTCGAGGTGCTTCTATCGCCTCGGCCTGTCCCCGAGCGCGGACGACGACCGAGCCCCACCGTACCGGGCGCTGCGTCGGGGCGGTATCCCGGTGTCAGCGGCGGTCGTAACGCCGACGACCCGCCCGGTTCACCCGGGCGGGTCGTCGATCTGGAGGAGGCGGATAACGTCGTGTGGCGTCAGTGCATGTGACGCTGGGCGATGGCGAGGATCTCGTCGCGGACCGCGGGCGAACTGGCGGAGCGCAGGGCCCGCTCGATGGCGCGGGCGCGGCGGTTGGCGTCGCGGCGGTTGCGGATTCGCTCGATCATGCTCATGGTGTCTCTCCTCCTGGGCTATTCGGTTGTCGTCCCGTCGTCCCTTCCATTGAAGCGCACGGTGCCCTGGTTTTCCAGCGATTGTTAGGTGAGCTGAGCCACCAGCCTAAGAATCTTAGGTAAGCCGCACCGAACGGCCACCCTTTCTTCATCAAACGACAACGGCCGGTGTGCCGGGCGTCAACCCGTGCACACCGGCCGTCGCCGTCGTCGCGCGTCAGGTCCAGGCGAGCAGGGCCGCCTCCGGATCGGCGAGGAAGTCGCCCACGTCGCGGAGGAACTTCGAACCCAGCTCACCGTCGATGATCCGGTGGTCGAAGGAAAGGCCGAGCGTGGTGACCAGGCGTGGCTTGACCTTGCCCTTGTGGACCCAGGGCTGTTCGCGTACCGCACCGAAGGCCAGGATCGCCGACTCACCCGGAGGCAGGATCGGCGTACCGGTGTCCACCCCGAACACCCCGACATTGGTGATCGTCAGAGTGCCGCCGGACATGTCGGCCGGCGAGGTCTTGCCGGCCTTGGCGGTCTGCACCAGGTCGGTCATCGCGTCGGCCAGTTCGCGCAGGGTCAACCGGCCGGCGTCCTTGATGTTCGGCACGATCAGACCACGCTCGGTGGCCGCCGCGATGCCGAGGTTGACGTACTCCTTGACGACGATCTCGTCGCCGGCCCAACTGGAGTTGACCATCGGATGCCGCCGGACCGCCAGCAGTACCGCCTTGGCGACCAGCAGCAGCGGCGAGACCCGTACGTCACGCCACTCCCGCCGCTCACGCAGCCGGTCCAGCGCCTTCATGGCTCGGGACACGTCCACGGTGAGGAACTCGGTGACGTGTGGGGCGGTGAAGGCCGAGCGGGACATGTTCTCGGCGGTGAGCCGGCGTACGCCCTTGACCGGGATGCGCTGCTCGCGGTCCGCGCCGAAGCTCGCGGCCGAGCTGGCCGAGGTGGTGACCGTCAGCGGCTCGGCCGCCGCCGGGGCCGCCGCCGCCCGCTGTACGTCCTCCCGGGTGATCGAGCCCGACGGCCCGGACCCGGTGAGGGTGGCCAGGTCGACCCCGAGGTCCTTGGCGAGCTTGCGTACCGGCGGCTTGGCCAGCACCGGACCGCCGGCCCGCCCGTTGCCGTTCACCGCAGGCGCAGGGGTGACCGGTGCTGCAACGATCCGTGCCGGCGTCGGCTGGACCGGCGTCGGCTGGACCGGCGCCGTCGGCACGGCCGTGTTGCCGGCCGGCCCGGTGGCCTTGCGGGGGCGACGCTTGGCCGCCGTGGTGCGCGGACCGTAGCCGACCAGAACGGCGGTACGGCCACCCGGGGCGGGACCGCCGATCAGGCCCGGCTCGACCGCACCCTCGGCCGGCGCGACCTCGACGGCGGCCAACGACGCCGCCGACGGGGTGGGCAGCTCAGTGGCGGGCGCACCGGTGGTGGACTGCTCCACCGGGCCGGCGCCCGGGTCGGTGTCGATCGCGATGATCGGGGTGCCGACCTCGACGGTGGTGCCCTCCGGATGGAAGATCGCCTGGACCTGGCCGGCCCACTTCGCCGGGATCTCCACGGCCGCCTTGGCCGTCTCCACCTCGACGATCGGCTGGTTCAACTCGATCGTGTCGCCCACCTTGACCAGCCAGGCGAGGATTTCGCCCTCGGTCAGGCCCTCGCCCAGGTCGGGCAGGTTGAACTCCTTGATCCGTGACATGGCGCTCACCAGCCGAAGGTGCGGTCGACGGCGTCGAGCACCCGGTCGAGGTCGGGAAGGTACTCCTCCTCCACCCGGGCGGCCGGGTAAGGAGTGTCGAAGCCCGCCACCCGTAGCACCGGCGATTCCAGCGAGTAGAAGCACTCCTCGGTGATCCGGGCCGCGATCTCCGCGCCCATGCCCAGGTTGCCCGGAGCCTCGTGCACCACCACCGCGCGGCCGGTACGCCGCACCGACTCGTACACCACACCGAGGTCCAGCGGGGAGAGCGTGCGCAGGTCGATGACCTCCAGGTTCCGCCCGTCCTCGGCCGCGGCGGTCGCCGCGTCGAGGCAGGTACGCACCATCGGCCCGTACGCGAGCAGGGTGGCGTCGGTGCCGGCCCGCGCGACCCGGGACGAGTGCAGCGGGTACGCCTCGGACAGCGGGGCGTCCAACTCGACCTGCCCCTTCTCCCAGTAACGCCGCTTCGGCTCCAGGAACACGATCGGGTCGTCCGAGGCGATGGCCTGCTGGATCATCACGTAGGCGTCCTGCGGGCTGGCGCAGGAGACCACCTTCAGCCCGGCGGTGTGCGCGAAGTACGCCTCGGGCGACTCGGAGTGGTGCTCCACCGCACCGATGCCGCCACCGAACGGGATCCGGATCACCATCGGGATGTTGAGCTTGCCCCGCGAGCGGTAGTGCATCTTCGCCACCTGCGACACGATCTGGTCGTACGCGGGGTAGACGAAACCGTCGAACTGGATCTCGCAGACCGGGCGGTAGCCCCGGATGGCCAGGCCGACCGCGGTGCCGATGATGCCGGACTCGGCGAGCGGGGTGTCGATCACCCGCTGGTCGCCGAAGTCCTTCTGCAACCCGTCGGTGATCCGGAAGACGCCGCCGAGCTTGCCGACGTCCTCGCCCATGATCACGACCTTCGGGTCGTTCTCCAGTGCCTTGCGCAGGCCGACGTTGAGGGCCTTGCCGAGGGTGAGCGTCTCCGTGGCCATCAGTGCGCGCTCCCCTCGAACGACTCCAGGTACCGGCTGAACTGCGCGCGCTGCTCGTCCAGCAGCGGCGATCCGTTGGGGTAGACGTGGTCGAACATGGTGCCCGGCTCCGGGTTCGGCATGGCGAGCACCCGCTCACGCAGGTCCACCGCCTCCCGGCGGGCCTGCTCGTCGACCTCGGTGAAGAAGCCGGCGTCGGCGATCTTCTCCCGCTCCAGGAACGCCTTCATCCGGGCGATCGGGTCCTTGGCCTGCCACGCCTCGACCTCGCTGGCGATCCGGTAGCGGGTCGGGTCGTCGGAGGTGGTGTGCGCGCCCATCCGGTAGGTGTACGCCTCGATCAGGCTCGGGCCCTGCCCGTGCCGGGCGTTGTCCAGCGCGTGCCGGGTCACCGCGTAGGTGGCCAGCACGTCGTTGCCGTCGACCCGGACGCCGGGGAAGCCGAAGCCGGCGGCCCGCCGGTAGAGGGGGATCCGGGTCTGCCGCTCCAGCGGCTCCGAGATGGCGTACTGGTTGTTCTGGCAGAAGAACACCAGGGGGGAGTTGAACACGCCGGCCCAGACGAACGCCTCGTTGACGTCACCCTGGCTGGTGGCACCGTCACCGAAGTAGGCGATCACCGCCTCGCCGTCGTCGGTGCCGGTCTTGCCGTCCATCGCGACGCCCATGGCGTAGCCGGTGGCGTGCAGGGTCTGCGCCCCGATCACGATCGTGTACATGTTGAACTTGAACTCGTTCGGGTCCCAGCCACCCTGGTCGACCCCGCGGAACAGGCCCAGCGGCATGATCGGGTCGATGCCGCGGCAGTAGAGCACGCCGTGCTCGCGATAGGTGGGGAACGCCATGTCCTGCGTACGCAGCGCCCGACCGGAACCGACCTGCGCCGCCTCCTGGCCGAGCAGGCTCGCCCAGATGCCCAGCTCGCCCTGCCGTTGCAGGGCCGTCGCCTCGGCGTCCAGCTTCCGGACGAGCACCAGGTCGCGGTAGAGGCCGCGGTACTCCTCGTCGGTGAAGTCGACGCGGTACTCGGTGCCGTCCGGGCCGGTCACGCTCTCGATCCGCTCGCCCGAGGGCGTGAGCAACTGCACCAGCTCCGGATCGCCGGCCGTGGCCTTCCTGGATCGGGGTGCGGCTCGCCGGCCGCGGGCCGGAGCCCCGGGGTCGCCCTTTGCCATCCGTCTCTCCCTGTCGTGTCTGCGTCGGCACCGGGGGGTCACCCGGCCGCGCGACTCGTGCGCCCGTCCCGGCTGGTGCCGGGATGGTTCCTGGCGGCCGCGCCTGACCCCGGTAGGGGTTGCCGCGCGGCATGAGCCGGATTCTGGCCGAACCCGGTTCGGGAGCGCCGGTGCCCAGTCGCGCCTACCGCGTGGGTGCGCGGAGGTCGCGGCTGCGCTGCCGCCGTGACTCCAGTTTCGCATCAGAGGTGAGGCGTCCCACACCCCGCCTGCCCCGCATCCAGCGGCCGGCCCGCTTCGTTACCCGAAGCGCTGGAGTGTCCGCTCGAACGACGCGCGACCGTTCCGGTGGTGGTTCGTCACCATTCGGTCAGATACGCATGTCGACACGCGGTACGGGGTTGGCCGACGCAGAGTCACTGCCCCAGGCTGATCGCGCGGGTCGGATCCAGCTTCGGCGGCCCGCCGGGGTGCCCCATCGGGCGGCCCTGACCAGGGGCGACGACGAGGAGTGCGTGGTGTCCGAACCAGGTGAAGGCCCCGGGACGCCGATCCTCGGCCGGCACCGGGCGTCCGGCTACCGCCGCGTGGTGGGTGCGCACCGGGCCGTGCGTACCGCCGGGCCCACCCGGGGCTACCTGCTGACTGTGGCGCTGCTCGCCGGCACGGCCTCGATGCCGGTCCTCGCCGCGATCAGCACCGGTTCCGCGACGGTCGGCAGCACGGCACTGCCGGACGGCAGCACGCCGTTCATCCCGACGCCCTCCGTCGGTCCGGTGGTGGTCCCGCCGCCACCCACCGGTTCGCCGACGTCCACCGTGACCGCGGTGCCGTCGGTCGAGCCGGCGGCACCGCCGGTCAACCCCGTGGTGCCGACGCCACGACTGACGATCGTCGGCACACCGGTCGAGCACACGCCGGCCCGTCGCCCCGGCGCGCCGGCAACCGCACCGGCTCCCCGGCCGCCCACCAGCACACCGGCTCCTCGCCCGGCGCCCACCCCGACCCGGACACCGTCGCCGGCCCCGACGAGCGGTTCGCCGACGCCGACCGCCGATCCGGACCCGCCGACCGCCTCGGCCGACCCGACCGCGTCCAACGACCCGCCGACCACGGGCCCGAGCCCGTCGACCGATCCTTCCGCGTCCGCCGATCCGACCGCGTCGAGTGATCCTTCCGCGTCCGCCGATCCGGGCCCGTCGAGCGGTCCCACCGCGTCCGCCGAGCCGACCGCGTCGAGTGACCCGTCGCCGACGACCGACCCGACCGCGTCGAGCGGTCCTTCGGCGTCGGCTGAGCCGACCGCGCCGGGAGGTCCGTCGGCCGCCCCGAGCGGTGGCGGATCCGCGCCGGAGCCTCCGCCGACCAACATCGTCACCGAACCGCTGTTGCCCGGCACGCCCGAGCGAAACGGCAGCGCCCGATCCCGGGCACGGATCCGCCTGCGGAACCGGTGCCGGTCCGCTGCCGGCCTGACGGACGGTGCCTGACCGACGGTGCCGGCCTGACCGACGGTGCCGGCCGCGAGGCGGCCCGCCGAGCGTAGGTGCGGGTCAGCCGTCGTCGGCCAGGCGGTGTCGGTTTGCCTCGATCCAGGCGTCCAGGGCCGCCGGATCATCCGGGTCGATGCCGTCGGCCATCAACTGGGCCACCGCGGCGGTGGCCGGGCTGCGCCGCTCGCCGGTCGCGTAGAGCCGGACGAACTCCGGCACCATCTCCTCGATCGCGGCGTCCGTGGCGGCGGTTGCCGATTCGGGCAGCCCACGTCGGCGGGCCGCGTATCCGGCCCAGGCGCGCAGCACCCGGGGCAGCATCGCCGCGTCGTCCATGTCGAGTACCGCCCGGCGGTGCACCCAGTCGAGCAGGAAGAGGCCGGCGACGGTCGGGCTCCACCGCAGCGGGTCGGCGTCCGGGAAGGTGGCCGCATGATCGAGCAGCAGGCCCAGACAGAAATGCAGCGAGGCCAGTTCGGCGTCGTCGACCGCGTCCAGCCCGGCCCGGGCGGCGTCCGGTGAGCCCAGGAACCGGCGGATCTCCGCGGCCCGCGCAGCGTCGGGCAACGGGTCGTCGGCCTGCCGGGGCGGCGGTGCGGTCGCGGCCGGCAGGACCGCCAGCCGGGCCCCGACGAGCGCCCGGTCGGTGGCCAGTGAGGCGGCACCGGGCAGCTGACCCAGATGGTCGGTGACGGCCAGATGCCGGCTCACCTCGTCGCGCATCCGGGTCGGGCTCTCCTCCCGGAACCAGGTCAGCTCGTCCTCGGCGCACAACTGCCGGACCTGCTCCAGGATGCGGCCCGCCGGACCGCCGACGAACACGTCCTTGGTGATGCCGATGTTGTGGTCGATCAGGGCGACCAGGGCGTGCTCCGGCCCTCCGCTGGCATCGTCGTAGGCGAACGTGGCCAGGTAGGAGGTCTGGTCGCCGTACACGTCGCCGTACGCCCAGGTGCCGGTGAGGTGCACCTTGCCGAGCTGCCCGGACCAGGCTGGTGCGGTCGCACCGGGCCGTACCCGGTCCGCGCCGGCAGCGTCCGGCACCAGGGCCGCGAAGACGGCCCGGACCGTGGTCGCCGCGACCGCGCGTCGTCTCGACGTGGCGGCGAGGAACTCGCCCACGAAGTCGCGTACCGCCGCCTCCCGGTCCGTCTCGGCGACCTCGTACACGCTGCCGAGCAGGGCCGCACCGAGCATCTCCGCGTCGAGGGCCGAGTCGAGCTTGGTCACGTCGCGTGCGGCGTGCAGCACCGCGTCGTAAGGGGTCTGTGGCGTGGCCATGACCCGACCCTACGCCGATCGTGCGGGGTCCAGGAACGTTCAGCGGCCGGGTCAGCGGTGTCGGGCGACCTCGAGGACGGTGCGTGCGTCGGCGTGCGCGGCGATGACGGCGCGCACCGGGGCCAGCACCTGCTGTTCGCCGACGCCGGCGACGGCCCGGGTGAGCTGCGCCTCCGCCCGGTGACGGGCCCGCCGGGCGGCCCACCGCACCAACGGGCGGGTAAGCGCCGCGACGAGCAACCCGGTCAGCAACCCACCGAGCAGCAGCAGGGTCGGTACCGGTACCTCACCGACCATCGGGTGCCGCAACTCCGGCAACCCGAGTGCCCGCATCGCGTAGCCGAGGACCAGCCAGCCCAGTCCGACCGCCGCGGCGAGCGTCACCAGCCACTGCACCCCGCCGACCAGTCGCCACCAGGCACGGGGACGGTCGACGCCGAGATCGGTGCCGGCGAGTGCGCCGTCCAGGGCGTCCGGCAGGTCGCCGAGGCGGGACCGGGCCGCCGTGGCCATCGCATCCGGCCAGGCGTTCGGCAGGCCGGCGCCGGCCTGCTCGGCCACCGTCCGCAGGGCCAGGACCAGCGCGGACTTGTCGGCCGCGCTGGGCTCGGGCACGGAGGTGGCGGCCACCAGGCTCTCCGCCGGGTCACCGCCGGCCCGCCGGTCGGGCAGGTGCAGCCGGCGCAGCGGGTCGGCCCGCAGCCGCCGCCAGAGCCGCATCAACGGCCAGCCGGTGGCCGCTGCGGCGCGATGCCGGTACGCCTGCTCGACCGCCGCGACGACGGTCGGCACTCCCGCCGCCTTGCACAGGGCGCGGTCCAGCGCGGTGACCGCGGGATCGTCGGCGGCGAGTGCGGTGCGGGGTGCGCCGACCATGTCGTCCAGCGCGGCGACGACGGCGTCGACGTCACCGGAGAGACGACGCAGCGCGGCCTGTCGTTCGGCGACGGTGCGCTCCAGCGCCGCCCGCAACCGCTCCGGGCCCTCCGGGTCGGCGACGGTGGTGGCCAGCAGGGGTACCCCGTCCAGTCCGTCCGCGTCGATCAGGCGGCGCAGGTCGGCCAGTACCCGGGGCACCTCGGCCGGCGGCAGCCGGTCGGTCTGGTTGAGCACGACCAGGGTCACGTCCCGGTGCCGGTGGAACTCGCGGAGGTAGCTGCGGTGCATCAACCGGTCGCCGTACTTCTGCGGGTCGACCACCCAGACCACCAGGTCCACGAGGCCGAGCAGCCGGTCCACCTCCAGCCGGTGCGAGTGCTCGACGGAGTCGAAATCCGGCAGGTCGAGCAGGATCAGCCCGTGCAGCGTGGACTCGTCCTCGCCGTCGAGCAGGCTCTCCCGTACGAACCGGTGGCGGGGCAGCACGCCGAGCCAGTCGAGCAGCCGGGTGCCCCCGTCGAGCGGGCCCCAGACGCAGGCGTGTGTGACACCGGTGGTGGGCCGGCGTACCCCGACGGGTGAGAGATCCATCCGGGCCATCGCGTTGAACAGGCTCGACTTGCCGCTACCGGTGGCTCCGGCCAGCGCCACCACGGTGTGGTCGCGGGAGAGTGCCAGCCGGGTCCCGGCGCGTTCGACCAGGGTGCGGGCCGGTACCAGCGGGGTGTCCGGCAGGTGGCCGTCGACGATGCCGAGGAACCGCCGCACCGCCTCCAGCCGGGCGACCAGTTGGTCGGCGTCCACCCGCCCGTCGGCGATGCGCAACGCCTCGCGGAGTCGTCCGCCCATGCCGGTCACGGCCGCTCCCCCTCGGTCACCGGGGCGTCGACGCCCATCTTCTGGGCGCTGAGCGCGGGTGCGGCGTCGGCGAAGCCACTGCGCAACCGGGCCGCCTCGACCCGTTCGGCCGCCTGGCGCAACGCCGTCGCGGTCCGGCCCGCCGGTCGGGCCTGCCGGGTCCGCGCGAGATAGCGGGTGGCCTCGTCGTCCAGCAGCACCGTCACCCGCTCCAGCAGATCCTCCCGGGCCTTTCTGGCCAGCGCACGCACGGCCTGATCGCCGAAGATCGCCTGAAGCACCGCCTGACCGGCGAGGGTGGTGCCGGCTCCGGTGGCGACCTCCAGCCCGGTCGGGATGAAGGCGGTGGAGGCGAACACCGCGATCATCACGGCCAGCCCGGTGGCGTTTACCGCGTACGCGGCCGTCCGTGCCACGAAGCGTCGGTCGCCACCTTCGGCCCGGACCAGTTCCAGGACGCCGCGCTGCCAGTCGCGTACCAGGCGCTCGGCGCGCTGCGGCAGGTCGGCGGAGTGGTGGGCGAGGTCGGGTTCGAGCAGGGCCGCGCCGGCCGGGTGCGCCTTCCATCCGGTGTACGCGTGCTCGGCCGCCTCGGCGGCCACCCCCCGCAGCAGGGTGACCAGTTGCGACTCGATCGCGTCCCGCAGCTCGACCGCGGGGGCCGGGCGGCGGGAGAAGGAGGCCATGACGCGGTCCCGCAGCCGGCCGATCCGCGCTTCAAGGGTGCGGAAGAGGTCGCTGGTGCCGATGAACTCCTGCCAACGGGCGAGCACCTCGCCACGGAGCAGTCGACCGTCGCGCAGCCCCTGCTCGACGGTCCGGTTCGCGGCCCGGTACGCCGCACGTACCCGGTCGTCCATCGCGTCGGCGGCGGCGGCCTGCTCGTCGACGGCGAGGGCCAGGCTCTCGACGGTGGGTTGCAGCAGGGCCAGCGCGCCGCCCAGCGTCTGCCGGACCACCGCCGAACGGGCCTCCGCGTCGGCGGCGAGTCGGGCGAACCAGTCGGCCAGCGGTGCGGTGCTGCGGCCCGGTAGCAGCCCCTGCCCGTCGACCCAGGTCTCCGGGAGCACGAACAGTGGGGCCGCGTCGAGACCCTGCCCGGCGAGCATCTCGGCGAGATGGGCGGCCACCTCGTCGGTCGCCTCCGCGGGCACCCGGTTGAGCACCAGGGCGAGTACCGCACCTCTGGCCCGGGCGCCGTGCAACAGCTCCCAGGGGACGGCGTCGGCGTACCGGGCGGCGGTGGTGACGAAGAGCCAGAGGTCGGCGGCGGCGAGCAGCTGGTTGGCCAGCGCCCGGTTGGCGTCGACCACCGAGTCGATGTCGGGGGCGTCCAGGAACGCCAGCCCTGGCAGGAGCGCCGGGGCGGTGACCAGGTGCAGGGTGCGGGGATCGTCGCTGGGCTGGTTGGTGCGGGTCAGCCCGGGCAGCAGCTCGCCCCGGCGGAACCAGGCCGAGTCGGCCGGATTGCAGACCAGTACCGGGGATCGGGTGGTGGGCCGCAATACCCCGGCCGCGCTGACCCGGGCCTGCACCAGGCTGTTGACCAGGGTCGACTTGCCGGCGCCGGTGGATCCGCCGACCACCACGAGCAGCGGTGCGTCGAGGCGGGCCAGGCGGGGCAGCAGGTAGTCGTCGAGCTGGTCGGCGAGGGCGGCGACGGTGCGCGCGGCCAGCTCGGCCGAGGGCAGGGCCAGCGGAAACCGGGCCGCCCCGATCGCGGCGCGCAGGCTGGTCAGAGCGTCGGGCAGGGTGTCGTCCCCGGTGGCCGCGGGCCGGTCCTCGCCGACGCCGGTGGACCCGGTGCGGGCTGCGACGGCGGGCGCGCCGGACGGTGAGGCGGAATCGCCGTGCGTCGTCACCGCTAAAGCGTGCCCGACCGACACAAGGTAAGACAACCGGTCGGTAGGACTGACGACTTGCGTCGATCCGACTCAACCTTGACTTGACGATTTCCGGGGGCGTGGCACTATTGAGTCAAGTTCACTCAACTTGAGGTGGGGTCGCTGCGGACGGCATGCGCCGCGTAGCGGGACGGGAGGGCCCGTCACCTGCTCAACGTAACGAAGCGAGGAAGCGAAGATGGCACGTGCGGTCGGTATCGACCTCGGCACGACGAACTCCTGCGTCAGCGTTCTGGAGGGCGGTGAGCCCACCGTCATCGCCAACGCTGAGGGCTCGCGGACGACCCCGTCGATCGTCGCGTTCGCCCGTAACGGCGAGGTGCTCGTCGGTGAGGTCGCCAAGCGCCAGGCGGTGACGAACCCGGACCGGACGATTCGCTCGGTCAAGCGGGAGATCGGCACCAACTGGTCCGTCGACATCGACGGCAAGAAGTACACCCCGCAGGAGATCTCGGCCCGGACGCTGATGAAGCTCAAGCGGGACGCCGAGGCCTACCTGGGCGAGCAGATCACCGACGCGGTGATCACCGTCCCGGCGTACTTCAACGACGGCCAGCGTCAGGCCACCAAGGAGGCCGGTGAGATCGCCGGCTTCAACGTGCTGCGGATCGTGAACGAGCCGACCGCGGCCGCGCTGGCGTACGGCCTGGACAAGGGTTCCAAGGAGCAGACCGTCCTGGTCTTCGACCTCGGTGGCGGCACCTTCGACGTGTCGCTGCTGGAGTTGGCCGAGGGCGTCATCGAGGTCAAGTCGACGAGCGGTGACAACCTGCTCGGTGGCGACGACTGGGACCAGCGGATCATCGACCACCTGGTGAAGACCTTCCGGGGCGAGCACGGCATCGACCTGTCGCAGGACAAGATGGCGATGCAGCGCCTCAAGGAGGCCGCCGAGAAGGCCAAGATCGAGCTGTCCGCCGCCACCACCAGCAACATCAACCTGCCGTACATCACCGCCGGTGCCGCCGGCCCGCTGCACCTGGACGTGACGCTCAGCCGGGCCGAGTTCCAGCGGATGACGCAGGATCTGCTGGACCGCTGCAAGGGCCCGTTCGAGCAGGCCGTGAAGGACGCCGGGATCAAGGTCTCCGACGTCGAGCACGTGATCCTCGTCGGTGGCTCGACCCGGATGCCGGCCGTGACCGACCTGGTCAAGCAGCTCACCGGCCGTGAGCCCAACAAGGGCGTCAACCCGGACGAGGTCGTCGCCGTGGGCGCCGCCCTTCAGGCCGGTGTACTCAAGGGCGAGGTCAAGGACGTCCTGCTGCTCGACGTGACGCCGCTGAGCCTGGGCATCGAGACCAAGGGCGGCATCTTCACCAAGCTCATCGAGCGCAACACCACGATCCCGACCAAGCGGTCCGAGGTGTTCACCACCGCCGACGACAACCAGCCGTCGGTGCTGATCCAGGTCTTCCAGGGCGAGCGTGAGATCGCCGCGTACAACAAGAAGCTCGGCACCTTCGAGCTGACCGGCCTCCCGCCGGCCCCGCGCGGCGTGCCGCAGATCGAGGTCACCTTCGACATCGACGCGAACGGCATCGTCAACGTCCACGCCAAGGACCTGGGCACCGGCAAGGAACAGAAGATGACGATCACCGGTGGCTCCTCGCTGCCGAAGGACGACATCGAGCGGATGCGCCGGGACGCCGAGGAGCACGCGGAGGAGGACAAGCGCCGCCGCGAGGAGGCCGAGACCCGCAACGTGGCCGAGGCCCTGCAGTGGCAGACCGAGAAGTTCCTCGCGGAGAACGGTGAGAAGCTCCCCGCCGAGAACCGCGAGAAGCTCAACGAGGCCCTCGGTGAGCTGCGCGGCGCTCTCGGTGGCAGCGACATCGAGAAGATCAAGTCGGCGCACGAGCGGCTCGCGCAGGTCTCCCAGGAGGCGGGCTCGCTGCTCTACGCCCAGCAGGCCGAGCAGCCCCAGGAGGGCGGCGAGGCCGGTGCCGGTACGGCCGGTGCCGCCGGTGCGACCGGCGGCGCGCAGGCCGGCGGCGCACGGCCCGGCGCGGACGACGTGGTCGACGCGGAGATCGTGGACGAGGACAAGAAGTGACGGTCCTGGCCACCCGAGCGCACGGGCAGAGGGATGAGGTAGTCGTATGACGGAGAAGCCACGAGCCGCCGACCCGGGTGACACCGGGTCGGCGCCGGGTGGCTCGGCGTCCGAGCCGGCCACCGGCGACGCGCCGCGGGTCGTCATCCGCAACAATCGCAAGATCAGTCAGATCCGCGAGCCCGACGGTACGGCGGCGGACGCCGGACCGGACGTGCCAGCGGAGGGCCTGGTCGAGGAGGCCGAGGTCGTGGTCGACTCGATCGAGGTCGAGGCGGGCGCGCTCAGCGACGCGTCCACCGAGGGACCGCCGGTCGTGGACGCGCCGGCACAGCCGGTCGGGGAGCCGTCCGAGCCGGCCACCGGCGGGCTTGGTGCCGAGTTGGAGGCACTCCGCGCCGAGCTGGACGAACGCACCCGCGACGTGCAGCGGGTGTCGGCCGAGTACGCCAACTACCGCAAGCGGGTCGAGCGCGACCGTGGCCTGGTCACCGAGCAGGCGACTGGGTCCGTGCTCGCCGCGCTGCTGCCGATCCTGGATGATCTCGACCGGGCCCGGGAGCACGGCGACCTGGTCGGCCCGTTCGGTTCGGTGGCCGAGCAGCTCGTCACGGCGCTGGGCAAGTTCGGGCTGACCCCGTTCGGCGAGCAGGGCGATCCGTTCGACCCGACGCGGCACGAGGCGGTGGCGCACCAGACCTCGGCCGACGTCACCGAGCCGACCTGCGTGCAGGTGATGCGTCGGGGCTACCAGGTCGGTGAGCGACTACTGCGGCCCGCGCTGGTCGCGGTCGCCGACCCCGAATAGTGCGCGACGGTGATCCGGCCGCCCCGCTCGCCGAAACCCGGCGGGCGGGGCGGACCGGGCCCGGAGGTGGGGAGGAGGTGTACGGGTGAGTTCGAAGGACTGGATCGAGAAGGACTACTACGCGGTCCTGGGCGTGGCGAAGACCGCCCCGGCTGATGAGATCAAGAAGGCGTACCGCAAGCTGGCCCGCGAGTCGCACCCGGACCACAATCCCGGCGACGCCAAGGCCGAGGAGCGCTTCAAGGCGGTGTCCGAGGCGTACGCGGTGCTCGGCGACGACGCGAAGCGCCGCGAGTACGACGAGATGCGCTCGCTGTTCGGCTCGGGCGCGTTCCGGCGCGGTGCCCGTCAGGGCGGCCAACCGGGCGGTGCGCCGTTCGACGTCTCCGACCTGTTCGGTGGCGCGCAGTCAGGTGGCGGCCGGTTCGCCGGTGGCAACATCTCCGACCTGTTCAGCTCGATTTTCTCCGGTGGCGGCGGGGGTGCGGGCGCGCCGGGTCCGGCCCGGGGCCGGGACATCGAGACCGAGGTGGCGCTCGATTTCAACGACGCGGTACGCGGCGTGACCCTGCCGCTGACGCTGCGCGCACCCGGTGTCTGCGACACCTGCCACGGCAACGGTGCCAAGCCCGGGACGCTGCCACGCACCTGCCCGGTCTGTCACGGTGCCGGGGTCACCAACCGGAACCAGGGTGCGTTCAGCTTCTCCGAGCCCTGCCGCAACTGTCAGGGCGTGGGCACGGTGGTGGACGAGAAGTGCCCGGAGTGCCAGGGCACCGGCGGGGTCACCAAGACCCGGACGCTAAACGTCCGCTTTCCCGCCGGGGTGGCCGACGGCCAGCGGATCCGGCTGGCCGGCCGAGGCGAGCCGGGTGAGCGCGGCGGTCCGGCGGGTGATCTGTTCGTGCACGTGAAGGTCCGCCCGGACGAGGTGTTCGGGCGCACCGGCGACGACCTCACCCTGACCGTGCCGATCACGTTCGCGGAGGCCGTCCTCGGCACCGACCTGCGGGTACCGACGCTCGACGGTCCGGTGACCCTGCGGGTGCCGGCGGGTACGCCGAGCGGCCGCATCCTGCGGGCCAGGGGCAAGGGCGTCAGCCGCCGGGACGGACAGCACGGCGATCTGCTGGTCACCCTCGACGTGGTGGTGCCGGCGGGGATCTCGGACGAAGCGCGGGCCGCGCTGGAGACGTTCGCCGAGCAGACCCCGCCGGCGGCCCGGGAACATCTCGACGCGCGGGTGCGTCGGTTCGGTTGATCGGTGAAGCGGTGCGGAGGTGAGCGGGATGGACGGGTTCGTCGGCTCGGATGACCCGGCATACGAGGCCAAGGTGCTGATGATCTCGGTTGCGGCGCGGATGGCGGGTATGCATCCGCAGACGCTGCGCCAGTACGACCGGCTCGGCCTGGTGCAGGCCGGGCGGGCGGCCGGTGGTGGGCGGCGGTACAGCGTCCGGGATGTGGTGCTGCTGCGCGAGGTGCAGCGGCTCAGCCAGGACGACGGCGTCAACCTCGCCGGGATCAAGCGGATCATCGGGCTGGAGCAACTGCTGGAGCAGGCACAGCAGCGGGTCGCCCAGCTGGAGGCTGAGCTCGACGCCGCGTACCGCCGGATGGCCGAGCTGGAGTCGCTGGCCCGCTTCCCCGGCCGTGATCTCGTTCCCACCAACCAGACCTCGACCGCCCTGGTGGTCTGGCGTCCCCGGCGCAGCCCGGGGCGCTGACGCCCGTTACGGCAAAGGGGTGTGGCTCCGACCTCGGGGCCACACCCCTTTCCGCTTCTCCGCAGGCGCTGCACCGCTCGTGTTTTCGCAAACCCGAGCACGAGACAGGTTGTCTCGACTAGTCTTCAGAAATCAGGTCTAAACCATCTCAATCCGGACTCCGATCTGGCGGGGGGAGCCATGACGGAATCGGCGAGGAAGGTGGCCGAGGAGACGGAGCAACGCCTCGACGACCTGGCGGAGAACGTCCAACACCGGTTCGACCGGCTCACCAAGGGACGCTTCGCCGACCAGATCCAGGCCGGCAGGTTCAGCGGCAAGGGCGATCGGGTCGCCGCGGGCAGCGGTCGGGTCGGTCGTGGTGCCGGCCAGGTGCGCAGCGACCAGCACCGGCGCGAGCGGGGCGGGTCGCGCTGACGATCCGCCGACGTGCGGGCCGGGAGCCACGGGGGGTCCCGGCCCGTTCGGCACGTTCAGAGCCTGCGGTTCTCCCGCACCAGGCCGCCCTCGCACCACTCCCGGTACACGAAGAGCTCCGGCCGGGTCAGCAGCACCCGACTGTTGTGCGCCCAGGTGCGCATCATCTCGTCGCCGTTGCGTTCGGCCTGGTCGACCAGCTTCCGGAAGCGACGCTTCGGGTGTGCCCGGAAGTTCGTCCGGATCCCGTCGGCGGCGTAGATGTAGAGACAGTGCAGCGCGAACCGACGCGCCGGACAGCGGGTGTCCATGGCGAGATCGAACAGCGTCGTCACCAGCCGGTCACCGGAGACCAGCAGGTCCCAGTCCGGCGGCATCGACGTCAACGGGACCGAATCGGGGTGGTAAGCCCACGCTCGCAACTCCGCCGGGGTTGGGTCGACGGGGTTGGCGAAGCCGTGGAACGCTGACTCCTGCACGCTCACCGGCCAACCTTCCGCTTTCGCCCGCGGGGGCGTCCGCCCACCGCGAACCCTGGCTGCTGGGGCGACACGTTAACGCGGTACCGGTGAGTACCGGTAGCCCCTGCGGGAAGCAATTCGGCATCTCTTGGTCGGCGAGGACCTCCGGACGGTCGAATCGGCTGGTCCGACGGTCACGCTCGGTCCGACGGTCACGCTCGATTCGACGGTCACGCTCGGTTCGACGCGGCCGCCGCCTGGGCCCGCTGCGCCGCCGCCCGGGTCCGCAGCCAACCCTTGAACCAGGCGAGGTCGGGTAGCCGGGCCAGCACCGGCCCGGTGACGACCGTGATCAGCACGTACGTCGCCGCCAGCGCCGCCAGCTTCGGTGAGACGCTGCCGGAGGCCACCGCGATTCCGGCGATGACGATGGAGAACTCGCCCCGGGGTACCAGCGCCAGGCCGGCACGCCAGCGACCCGGTTCGGCGATGCCCACCCGCCGCGCGGCCAGGTAGCCGGTAAGCGTCTTGGTCCCCATGGTGGCCAGCGCGAGCAGCAGCGCGGGCAGCAGTACCGGCGGGATGTGCCGTGGATCGGTGGCGAGGCCGAAGAAGACGAAGAACACGGCGGCGAAGAGGTCCCGCAGCGGAGTCAGTAGCTCGGTGGCGTGGTGGGCGACCGGCCCGGAGAGCGCGATGCCGACCAGGAAGGCGCCCACCGCCGCCGACACCTGCAACTTCGCGGCCACCCCGGCCACCAACAGGGTCAGTCCGAGCACCCCGAGCAGCAGTGCCTCGGCGTTTCCGGCCGACAAAGCCCGGGAGAGGACGTTGCCATAACGCAGGGCCACCACCAGCACCGCGATCACGGTCAGCACCGCGACGGCGAGGGAGACACCGCCCTTGACGAATCCGACTCCGGCCAGCAGAGCGGTAAGCAGCGGCAGGTAGAAGGCCATTGCCAGGTCCTCGACCACCAGCACGGAGAGGATCACGGGGGTCTCCCGGTTACCGAGCCGGCCCAGGTCGGCCAGGATCTTGGCGATCACCCCGGAGGACGACACCCAGGTGATCCCGCCGAGCACCACCGCGGCCAGCCAACCCCAACCGAGCAGCAGCGCGAATGCCGCGCCGGGCAGCGCGTTCAACAGTGCATCGAGCAGTCCTGCCGGCGCGGCCGACCGCAGGCTGCCGACGAGTTCGTCGGCGGAGTACTCCAGGCCGAGCATCACCAGCAGCAGGATCACACCGATCTCGGCCCCGATCGCGAAGAACTCCTCGCTGGCGCTCAACTCCAGCACGCCGCCGTGACCGAAGGCCAGCCCCGCCAGCAGGTAGAGCGGGATCGGGGAGAGCCCGACCCGGCGGCCCAGCCGGCCGAGCAGCCCGAGCAGGAACAGCAGCCCGCCGACCTCGATGAGCAGGGTGCTGAAATCGTGCATCGGGGCTCAGCCGGCGGGATCGTCGGCGGCGAAGATCGCGCTCGCCCCGTCCAGGCCCTGCCGGTTGCCGACGATGACGAGTACGTCGCCGGCGGCGAGGCGGAAGGTGGGTACCGGCGAGACGATCACCTCACCGGCGCGCAGGATCGCCACGATCGAGGCGCTCGTACGGGTGCGCACCTTCGCGTCACCGAGGGGCCGGTTGACGTAGGTGGAGGAGGCCGGGACGGCGATCTGCTCGGTGAGCAGGCCGGCGGCCTGCTCGCGCAGCCCGGAAAGTTGCCCGAGGATCAGCGAGGCACCCAGGATGTCGGCCAGCGCCTCCGCCTCGTCGTCGGTGAGTGGGATGTCCGCCGAGCAGCCGTCCGGGTCGTCCGGGTCGTACAGGACGAGGTCGCGGCGACCGCTGCGGTGGGAGACGACCCCCAGACGCCGGCCGGATTCCGTCATCATGTCATGACGTACGCCGATCCCTGGTAAGGCAGTCTGTTCGACACGTACTCGCACCCGGGCAACGCTACCGGCAAGCCGCCGGGCGTACGGAGCCGGTGTGTTGCGAGGTGGGTGCGAACCCGATGCCGACCGGCTGATGTCTAACAAGTGATGCAGCTCACACCGCTGAGGTTGAGTGGAATAGACTCAACTCTGGTTCTGTCGGTACCAGTGGACACACCGATCCAGGGGAGCCCATGAACACCGAACGCCTCACCACCAAGAGCCGCGAGACCATCACCGGTGCCGTCGCCCTGGCCAACCAGCGCGGGCACGCCACCGTCGAGCCGTGGCACCTGCTGTTCTCGCTGCTGGACACCGAGGGCTCGACCGCTGCCGGCCTGTTGCGCGCCGTCGGGGCCGACCCGACCGAGCTGCGCCGGGCCACCCAGCGGGCCGTCGAGGCGCTGCCCGCCGCCCGCGGCTCCAGCATCGCCGAGCCGACCCTGGCCCGCGAGTTCGTCAACGCCATCGGCGCCGCCGAGCAGATCGCCCGCCCACTGGGCGACGAATACACCTCCACCGAGCACCTGCTCGCCGGGCTCGCCCGGGTCGGCGGCGCCGTGTCCGCCGCGCTGAAGGCCGCCGGTGCCACCGAGGAGAGCCTGGTGGCCGCCTTCCCGACGGTACGCGGCGGGGATCGCCGGGTGACCACCGCCGATCCGGAGCAGACCTACCAGGCGCTCACCAAGTACGGCGTGGACCTCACCGCGAGCGCGCGGGACGGCAAGATCGATCCGGTGATCGGCCGGGACTCCGAGATCCGCCGGGTGATCCAGGTGCTGTCCCGGCGTACCAAGAACAACCCGGTGCTGATCGGCGAGCCCGGTGTCGGCAAGACCGCGATAGTCGAGGGCCTGGCCCAGCGGATCGTGGCCGGCGACGTGCCGGAGTCGCTGCGCGACAAGAAGCTGGTCTCGCTCGATCTCGGCGCCATGGTGGCGGGCGCACAGTACCGGGGCCAGTTCGAGGAGCGGCTGAAGTCCGTCCTTGAGGAGATCAAGAACTCTGACGGGCAGGTCATCACCTTCCTCGACGAACTGCACACCGTCGTGGGTGCCGGCAAGGGCGAGGGCTCGATGGACGCCGGAAACATGCTCAAGCCGATGCTGGCCCGTGGTGAGCTGCGCATGGTCGGCGCGACCACGCTCGACGAGTACCGCGAGCACATCGAGAAGGATCCGGCGCTGGAGCGCCGCTTCCAGCCGGTGCTGGTGGGCGAGCCGACAGTGGAGGACACCATCGGCATCCTGCGCGGGCTCAAGGAGCGCTACGAGGTGCACCACGGCGTACGCATCACCGACGCCGCCCTGGTCGCCGCCGCCGCCCTCTCCGACCGGTACATCACCGACCGGTTCCTGCCGGACAAGGCGATCGACCTGGTCGACGAGTCCGCGTCCCGGCTCCGGATGGAGATCGACTCGCGTCCGGTCGAGGTGGACGAGATCGAGCGGGCGGTGCGTCGGCTGGAGATCGAGGAGATGGCGCTGGCCAAGGAGCCGGACGCGGCGTCCGCCGAGCGTCTGGAGCGGCTGCGCAAGGAACTGGCCGACAAGCGCGAGCAGCTCACCGCCCTCTCCGAGCGGTGGCAACTGGAGAAGAGCCACATCACCAAGCTCTCCACCGCCAAGGAGGAACTGGAGCGGCTCGGTGGCGAGGCCGAACGGGCCGAGCGTGACGGCGAGCTGGAACGCGCCGCCGAGCTGCGGTACGGCCGGATTCCCGCCCTCCAAGCCGAACTGGCCACCGCCGAGGAGGAGTTGGCTCGGCTCCAGTCCGCCGGCGCGATGCTCAAGGAGGAGGTCGGCGCGGACGACATCGCCGCGGTGGTCGCCTCCTGGACCGGCATTCCCGCCGGTCGACTGCTGGAGGGTGAGACCGCCAAGCTGCTGCGGATGGAGGAGTCGCTGCGCGGGCGCGTGGTCGGCCAGACCGAAGCGGTCGCCGCGGTCTCCGATGCCGTCCGCCGGGCGCGTGCCGGGGTCGCCGACCCGGACCGTCCGACCGGCAGCTTCCTCTTCCTCGGCCCGACCGGTGTCGGCAAGACCGAGCTGGCCAAGGCGCTCGCCGAGTTCCTCTTCGACGACGAGCGGGCCATGGTCCGCATCGACATGAGCGAGTACGGCGAGAAGCACTCCGTGGCCCGCCTGGTCGGTGCACCGCCCGGCTACGTCGGCTACGAGGAGGGCGGCCAGCTCACCGAGGCGGTGCGCCGCCGGCCGTACTCGGTGATCCTGCTGGACGAGGTGGAGAAGGCCCACCCGGACGTCTTCGACATCCTGCTCCAGGTGCTCGACGACGGCCGGCTCACCGACGGCCAGGGGCGTACGGTCGACTTCCGCAACGCCATCCTGATCCTCACCTCGAACCTCGGTTCGGCGGTGATCAGCGATCTGACGTTGGCCGAGGAGCAGCGCCGCGAGGGCGTCCTGGCAACGGTCCGGGCGCATTTCAAGCCGGAGTTCCTCAACCGACTCGACGACATCGTGGTCTTCGCCGCCCTGCACGGCGACGACCTGCGGGCCATCGTCGACATCCAGCTGGCGCGGCTGGGTCGGCGTCTCGCGGACCGCCGGTTGACGTTGGACGTCACCGAGGACGCCCGCGCCTGGCTCGCCGAGCACGGGTACGACCCGATCTACGGTGCCCGGCCGCTGCGTCGGCTGGTCCAGTCGGCGATCGGCGATCAACTCGCCAGGGCCCTGCTCGCCGGCGAGGTCCGCGACGGCGACACGGTGCGGGTCGACCTCCGGGACAGCAAGGACGGCCTGTCGGTCACGTCCAGCTGAACCCGTCGCACCCGGCCCGCCTCCGACGAGCGGAGGCGGGCTCCCGGGGCGAGGATGGAGACATGTTCGGGATGCGGCGCAAGAAGGAGTCGGAGTTGGCGAGGGCCGTCGCGGAACTCGGTCACGCCAGCACGTTGGCGTTCGGCGGGGTCGGGATCGCGGGCACCCTGCTGCCCGAGACCGCGGCGTACCAACGCGTCGCGGCGGCCGTGACCGACCACCCGGAGGAGGTACGCGACCTGCTCGACCGGTTGCTTGCCGGCGGTGCCCCCGCTGGTCGGGTCTACGCCGCCACGCTGCTGGAGCGGCTCGACCCGGCGGCAGGACGGGCGGCCTGGACGACGCTGCGCGGTGATGAGGCCGAACTGAGCACCATGACCGGCTGCGTGATGGGAAGCACCACCGTCGGGGAGTACGCCGCCGAGCGACTCGACGCAGCATGATCCGTACGCCGATCGGGTCCACCCGAACGGCGCTGCCGGGGCTTGCGGCCGGTCCGTACCGTCCGCGGTATGACCGCGACCGCCGACGCACCGGCAGCCGTGCCCCCGCCCCGTCCGCCGCGTCCCGGCACCGTCACCGTGGCCTTCTGGCTGCAACTCGGCACCGTGCTGATCCTGCTCGGCCTGGTCGCCCTGCTGGTGATCGAGGCGGTCCAGTGGGATGCCGCGATCGACCGCGCCGTGCGGCTGGTGCCCGACGCGGACCCGGACGAGGTACGCGCGGAGCGCTGGAACGGCGTCATGATGGCGGCGGTGCTCGGTGTGCCCGCGCTGCTGCTGGCGCTCTGGCTGGGTCTGACCGCGCCCCGGGTACGGGCGGGCAGCAACACCGCCCGGACGATGGTCTTCGTGGCCGGTGGCGTGCAGCTGCTGCTCTGCATCGTCCAGGGATGTCTCGGCGCGTTCCTGATTCCGTTCGGTCTGGCGTTCGCGGTGTCCGGCGCGCCCTACGTCGACGAGCCGTACGTCGACGAGTCGTACCCGGACGACGTGCCGCCGCCGGGCGAGGATTTCTGGCAGGAGTCGGACTTCGCCGAGGCGCTCTACAGCCAGCCGAGCCCGTTCGACATCCTCTTCCCGCTGGCGGGCCTCGGCGTGCTGCTGGTGTTCCTGCTCACGGCAGCGGTGGTGCTGCTGCTGGCGCTGCCGCCGGCCCACCGCTGGTCCGTGCCCCGCTCCGGGCCGGCAGCAGCCTGGCCGCCCGCCCGGGGCGACATCCCGAACGCCCACCTCGTCGGCTATCCCGTGCCGATGGGCTACCCCGCCTATCCCGTGCCGCCCGGTGGTCCCGTGCCGCCGGGCGCCTATCCGACGATCCCCGGCTACCCGGTGCCGCCTGGATACCCGCCGCTGCCCGGACATCCGCCAGTCGGTGCCGCCCCGCCGGTGTCCGGCCACCCGATACCGCCCGGGTATCCGCCTGGTTATCCGCCGCCGCCCGGGTATCCGGTGCTGCCCGGGTATGGGGTGCCCGGTGCGGGGTATGCGGTGCCCGGGTATCCCGGGCCCGGTGGCGTGGGCGGCCCGGATCCGGCCGGGTATCCCCCGCACCAGGCGGCCTCGCCGACCGTCCCGGAGACGCCGCCGGCACCGCCTGCTCCACCCGCATCCGACGGACCGGCTTCTCCCGGCGAGGGTGAGCAGAACGGTGTCGGCTCCGGCGGACCGGATCAGGCGGACCGGTAGCCGGTTGGCGGAAGGCGGCACCTGCCCGGATCATGGTCGACGTCTCCGCTGAACTGTTCGGGAGGTGACCGGGTGGACGGGACGACGGCGTACCTGGCGGCCGGTTGCCTGGTCGGGCTGGTCGTCGCCGGGTTCGCGCTGCGCTGGTGGCGCGGCCGGTCGGCAGCGGCACGTCGGCAGCAGCGGCGGTACGACGGCGGGCAGCGACGTGACCCGCGGCGGATCGAGGTCGGGGACATCGTCGAGATCGGCGACGCCACCTATTCCGTGCAGGGCTCGATTCGCCTGGTGGAAGGCGAGTGGAGGTGGGCCGAGCACCTCCTCGACGAGCATGGCGAGCATGGCGACCGGTGCCGGCTCTCGGTGGCGGAGAGTCCCGCATTCGAGCTGGTGCTGTGGGAGTCGGTGCCGCGCGACCCCACCGTCACGCCGGGCGCGCCGGTGGTGGAGTCCGGTGGTCGGCGCTACAGCTGGCACGAGTCCGGTCAGGCCCGGTACACCGCTTCCGGGGTCACCGAACTGACGCCGAGCGGCACCATGCGCTACCACGACTACCGCGCCCCGGGCGGGGCGCGGCTCACCTTCGAGGCGTACGGGGAGGCGGGCTGGGAGATGGCCCGTGGCGAACGGCTGGACAGTGACAGCGTGACCGTCCACCCGCAGCACGGGTCCTGAGCCGGAAACCAGCCCGTCCGATCGATCCCGGTCGACCCGGGCGGCCGGTGACGCGCCCACCTCTCGGCGTCGCACCGTGCCGGAATGGCCTGTTGCCGATACGGTGAAGCGCGTTCCAGGAAGGGAGAAAGATGGTCGATCCTCAAAACACCCCGGCCCGGTCGCGGCCGGGCGTGGTGACGATATCCACCTACCTGCTGTTGCTGTTCGCGATCTGCCAGCTGATCAGCGTGATCATCTCGCTGGCCACCATCGGCACCGTCCGCGAGGTGATGGAGGACGCCTACCGCGACTCCACCGTCGAAGGGGCGCAGAACGTCGCCGACATCACCGTCGTGATCGGCGTCGGCACCGCCATCTTCCTGCTGGTGGTGGCGTTCGCGCTGTTCGGCCTGGGGCTGATGAACCTGCGCGGCAAGAACGGCTCCCGGATCGCCACCTGGATCGTCGGTGGCATCCTCTTCTGCTGCACCGGATTTAGTCTGCTCAGCGGGTTCGCCGGCAACTTCAGCGCGCCCGGCGAGACCAGCGGCGACATGCCCAGCGGTGAGGAGATCCAGCGTCGGCTGGAGGAGGCGCTGCCGAGCTGGGCCACGCCGGTCAGCATCCTGCTCGGAGTGATCAGCCTGATCTCGCTGCTGACGGCGCTGATCCTGCTGGCACTGCCGAAGGCCAACGAGTTCTTCCGCAAGCCGACCCAGCAGTGGGAGCCGCCCACGCCCGGCGGTGCCTACCCGAGCCAGCCCGGCTACCCGCCGGCCCCCGGCTACCCGGGCACCACGCCGGCCGAGCCGGGTTACCCGGGCACCCCGCAGCAGCCGACCGAGCCCGGCTATCCGGCTACCGGCGGCCAGCCACCGGCCGGCGACCAGGGCAGCCAGCCGGGCGGGCAGACCCCGCCGTCCGGTGGCCCGGAGCAGCCCGGTACCCAGCCGCCCACCGATCGTCCCGGCTGACCTTCGTTGAGTTGGCGGGGGTGTCGACGCACCTGGCCAGCCGCTGTCTGAACTCGGCCTCGGCTCTCCCCAGGACTTCGACACACGCATAAGGCACGACCGCGACGGTCCCTCCGAGTAGGTTGCTTTCCGAACGCCTACCGGAGGGACTCGTCGTGTCGTACCCCGATCAGGCACCGGCCCGTCGACCGGCCGCGGTCGTGCTGGCCGTGGCGACGCTTGTGGTGATGGCGCTCGGCGCGCTCGTGTTCGCGGTGATCGGGCTCGCGTCGGTCAGCGGCACGGTGGACCGGTTCCGCGCGACGGCCGACGCCGGTGCCGACCCCGGTCAGGTCGACGCGGTGGTGGCTCTGTTGCGGGCCTCGGTCGTGGTGTCGGCGGTGCTGAGCATCCTCGCCGGTCTGCTCCTCGTCGGCCTGGCGCTGGGGCTGGCCGCCCGTCGGCCGGCGGCCCGGGTGGCGACCTGGGTGGTCGCCGGGCTGGGCATGTGCTGCGGGTGTGGTGGGATCGCCGCGCTGATCGTGCAGCGCGCGACGCCTCTTGAATTCGGTGACGACCGGGCGACCGCCGAGTTGCTCGCCCTGGTGCCGGATGCCCACCCGTCCTGGTGGATTCCGCTCACCGCCACCCTTTCGATCGCCCAGGTGCTCGGTTACCTTGTGGTAGCCGTGCTGCTGGCACTGCCTGCGGCCAACGCCTGGTTCCGGCGTCGGCCGGCATCCCAGCGACAGGCGTTCCCCTACCAGCCACCCACCCCACCGTTCGGACAGCCACCGGCGGCGCCGCCGTACCAGCCGCCGCCGTACCAGCCCTACCCGCCGCCCGGGGCGCCGACGTCGCCCCCGTACCCCCCGAGGTGATGACGCCCGTGACGCCCGACCGGACGACCGAACGATGGGCGTTGATCACCGGGGCGACCGCGGGTATCGGAGCGGCGTTCGCCAGCCGGCTCGCCTCCGACGGATGGCACCTGGTGCTGGTCGCCCGTGACGCGACCCGGATGGCGGCCCAGGCCGCCGAGTTGACCGGGCGGCACGGCGTGGAGACCGAGACCATCACCGCGGATCTGTCCACCGACGACGGTTGTGCCGCGGTCGAACGACGGCTGACCGACGGGCCGCCCGTGGAGCTTCTGGTCAACAACGCCGGCATCAGTCTGAACAAGCCCTTCCTCCGGTCGTCCGTCCAGGACGAGACCCGACTGCTCCGGTTGAACGTGCACGCGGTGCTGCGGCTGACCCTCGCCGCGCTGGCCACAATGACCGAGCGTCGCAGCGGGGCAGTGATTAATGTCTCTTCCGTTGCGGGTTTCGGTGCGGTAATGCCCGGGTCCACGTACTCGGCCAGCAAGGCATGGGTCACCAACTTCAGTGAGTCCGTCGGGCAGTCCGCCCGCCCCTTCGGCGTACGCGTGATGGCGCTCTGCCCGGGCTACACCCGCACCGAGTTCCACCAGCGAGCCGGCATCGACATGTCGAAAACCCCCGAATGGATGTGGCTCGAAGCCACCGATGTGGTCGACGAGGCCCTGCGTGACCTGCGCAAAGGCAAGTTGGTAAGCGTCCCGTCGTGGAAGTACAAGCTGGCCGTGGCGGGGCTGCGGCACGCTCCGCGTCGGCTGCTCGACGTGGTCTCCCGGGACACCCGTGGGCGCATCGGCCGCGACCGCCACTGACCGGCGGCCGAGTGGCCCCGCCGTCGGGCGGGGACGATGACATCACTCGATCCGCCGCCATGATCGACGTAGCGTAACCGGACATCGCCACTCATCGGTCCCCCGGAGGGTTGACCAGGGTGGCCCGCACACGCGACACACAGACTTGCGCAGTACCCTCTATCGCCATGGGGGACCACGACGACCTGCGTAAATTCATCTCCGACCTGGCTGTGGTCCATGGCCGGGTGGTGCTCTCCTCCGGGCGGGAGGCCGACTGGTATGTAGATCTGCGTCGCGTCACGCTGCATCACCGGGCGGCACCGTTGGTGGGACGGGTGATGCGGGAGCTGACCGCCGACTGGTCGTACGACGCGGTGGGCGGTCTGACCTTGGGGGCCGACCCGATCGCCTTCGCGATGCTGCACGCTGCCGGGCGTCCATTGGACGCGTTCGTGGTTCGCAAGGCGGGCAAGGCGCACGGGCTGCAACGTCGGATCGAAGGGCCCGATGTGGCGGGTCGCCGGGTGCTGGCGGTGGAGGACACGTCCACCACCGGGGGAAGTGTGTTGACCGCCGTCGAGGCCCTTCGCGAGGCCGGGGCCGAGGTCGTGGGGGTGGCGGTTATCGTTGATCGTGGTGCCGGCGACGCGGTGCGAGCCGCCGGATTGCCCTATCGGGCGGCCTATACGTTGGCTGACCTCGGCCTTGTGGCGTAAAAGTCTGCCGATTCGGATCTGCTGATATGCAGGCGGATCGATGCTGCTGGTGGAAGGATGGAATACGTGGGAACTGCGTTGGCCGAAATGACTATGCCTCAGATCTCGCCGCTTGCCGGCGAGCCGATCGAACGCGCCGACGCCGAGCGGCTGGCGGGGGTCCTCAAGGCCCTCGCCGACCCTGCTCGGCTGCGGCTGCTCAGCCTGATCCAGTCGGCACCCGAGGGTGAAGCGTGCGTGTGTGACCTCACCGCGCCGCTCGGCCTCTCCCAGCCGACGGTCAGTCACCACCTCCGAATCCTCACCGAGGCCGGCTTGCTGGAGCGGGAGAAGCGCGGTGTGTGGGCCTACTACCGGTTGGTCCCGAGCGCGATCGCCACGATCGCCGACCTGCTGACCCCGCCGCGTAAGCGGGCTACCAAAAAGGCTCGCTGAACCGGAACCGCTTGGTGGCGGCCCAGCCGGGCAGCCACCAAGCGGTGGTTGTCAGCGGACGTGCGGCGTCTCGTACGTCTCCTCGGTCAGGTCCCGGGCGGCCCGGCGCAGCCGGCGACGCTCGGCGATGATCATTGCCGTGACGACGGCGACGCCGATCAGGAACAGCGCCACGATGGACGGAATGTGGTCGCCCGGCGCGTGCAGGGCGCGGTCCTCGGACTGCCACGGCCACAGCGCGCGCAGGCTGCCCAGGATGACGCCGGCCATCACCGCCAGGGTCATCCGGCGGTGCTGTTCAAGCAGCCACTGGAGCAGCTTGACGAAGAGCGCCAGGCCGATGACCATGCCCGTGGCGAAGACCGCCAGGTAGCCGAAGTCGCGGTCGTTGACGGCGCTGATGGTCGGCTCGTACAGGCCGACGGTCAGCAGCAGGAACGACCCGGAGACCCCGGGCAGCACCAGGGCGCAGACCGCGACCGCCGCCGCGACCAGCACGACCAGCGGGTGCGGCTCGATGGTGGCCTGAGGCAACCCGGTCAGCACGAACGCCGCGACCCCGGCGACGACCAGAGCGAACACCTCCAGCCCTCGCCACGGC
Organism: Micromonospora sp. NPDC049374; assembly: GCF_040677165.1. NCBI lineage: Bacteria > Bacillati > Actinomycetota > Actinomycetes > Micromonosporales > Micromonosporaceae > Micromonospora > Micromonospora sp. NPDC049374. The sequence continues at coordinate 228,192 of NZ_JBFAQH010000006.1, forward strand.
TTGCCGACCATCGAGATCGGCACCAGCACCGAGGCGAGGACCAGCCCGAGGAAGAGGCCCCTGGTCTGCTCCGGATGGTCGGCCAGCAGCGGTTCGAGCAGCTTCGCCGCGATCAGCAGGCCGGGCAGCATGCCGATCAGCAGCGGGATCACCACCTCCCAGTGCACCTGCCGTAGCTGGTGGCCCGCCCGCGTCCATCCGCGCCCGCGCGGGACGTCGGTCACCGCGTACCGCACCGTGTTCACCAGATGCCCGGCGGACGCGATGACCCGCTCGTAGACGCCGGTCACCAGCGCGATCGTCCCGCCGCTGACGCCTGGCACGGCCTCGGCCACGCCGATGGCCGCGCCGCGCAGGACATGGCCTACCCGTTCGCCAAATGCCATGAAGATTCCGTTCCGTGAATCGCTCGATCACTGGCCCGTGTGGCGTCCGCCACGGTCAATCAGGCTACCGGGGTCCCCGTGACCCGCCCGGCCAGGTCACAGCCGCGGGTCCACCGGCTCCGATTCGCAGGCCAGGATCGCGAAGACCAACTCGTGGCGACGCCACAACGGAGCACCGTCGACCAGGGCGTCCAGGGCGGCCAGGCCGAGCGCGTGCTCGCGCAGCGCCAGGCCCCGCTTGCGGCCCAGGGACCGACGTCGCAGCACGGCGAGTTGCCCCGCTTCGGTGTACTCGGGACCGTAGATGATCCGCAGGTACTCCCGCCCCCGGCACTTGATTCCCGGCTGGAGCAGCGTGCCACGCCCGCTGCGGGCGGCCGGGCCCGCGTACGGCTTGACGACCATGCCCTCGCCGCCGGCCCCGGTCAGCGCGAGCCACCAGTCGGTCGCCTCCCGCACCGCATCGCTGTCGGACAGTTCGACGACTTGACGCCGGGTCGGCGTGAAGAAATCCGGGTCGACCGCGCAGAGCCGGTCGGCCAACGCCAGATGCCAGCCATGGTCGCGGTCGCGGTAACTGGCCTTCGCCCCGGCGAGCACCGCGAAGGGCGCGAGCCGCACCCCGCGCAGCCCGTCGGTCGGTCCCACGTACGCCCGGTACGCAGCCGTGTAGGCCGAGACGTCGTCGCGGCGACGGGCCGTCCGGTCCCGTAGCTCGGCCACGTCCAGTCCGCGACCGAGCGCCGCGTCCAGCATCGCCACTGCCACCGGCAGGCCGGCCCGGCCAGCCGCGCCCACCCCCGCGTACTGCCCGCGGATCAGGCCGGCGGCCTTGGCCGACCACGGCAGCAGCTCGCAGTCGAGCAGCAGCCAGTCGGTCGCCAGCTCGTCCCAGAGCCCGGCGTTGGTCACCGCTGCGCGTACCCGGTTTAGCAGTTCGGTGCCCAGCGGGTCATCGAAGAACGGCCGACCCGTGCGGGTGTACACGACCCCGCCACCCGGCCCGAACGGGCCACCGTCCGGCTCCCGGCAGACCAGCACCACGGCCCGGGAACCCATGTGCTTCTCCTGGCAGATCACCCGGTCCACGCCCGCCGCCCGGTAGTCGGCGAACGCCTCCGCCGGATGCTCCAGGTAGCCGTCCAACTGGGACGTCGAGCAGGGCGCCATGGTCGGCGGCAGCCACACCAGCAGGCGCGGGTCGACCGCGAAGCGGCTCATCACCTCCAACGCGGCGGCGGCGTTCTCCGCCGGCACGGTGAGCGAACCGTACGCGTGCTCCACGTGCCGCCGACCGGTCACGTCGGTCAGTTCCAGCACCTCGTCGGGCCGGGCCGGCGCGGCGGTCAGCGGCCGGACCGGTGCGTACCACTCGCGTTCCGCCGGCACCGCGACCAGTTCCCGCTCGGGGTAGCGCAGCGCAGTCAGTCGACCGCCGAAGACGCAGCCGGTGTCGATGCAGATGGTGTTGTTGACCCACTCCGGCTCCGGGGTGGGGGTGTGACCGTAGACGACCATGGCCGAACCGCGGTACTCCCGGGCCCACGGGTAGCGCACCGGCAGGCCGTACTCGTCGGTCTCACCGGTGGTCTCGCCGTACAACGCGAATGCGCGTACCCGCCCTGACGCCCGGCCCTGGTACTCCTCCTTGAGTCCGGCGTGCGCCACCACCAGCCGGCCGCCGTCGAGCACGTAGTGGCTGACCAGTCCGTCGACGAAAGTGGCCACCTCGGCGGTGAACTGGGCCGGCTCCGCGTCCAGTTGCGCCAGTGTCTCGGCCAGACCGTGGGCCACCTTCACGTTGCGACCGCGCAGCTTGCGCAGCAGCTTCTGCTCGTGGTTGCCGGGCACGCAGAGCGCGTGCCCGGCGGTGACCATGCCCATCACCAGGCGGAGCACCCCGGGTGAGTCCGGGCCGCGGTCAACCAGGTCGCCGACGAACACGGCGGTACGCCCCGACGGATGCGACGCGTCCACCGCCCGGCCCGCGTCGTCGCGGTGCAGCCGCCAGCCCAACCGGGTCAACAGCGCCTCAAGCTCGGCCCGGCAACCGTGCACGTCACCGACGATGTCGAACGGGCCGGTCAGCTCGCGCCGGTCGTTGAACAGCCGCTCGTAGCGGATCTCGGCGGCCTCGATCTCGTCGATGCCACGCAGCACGTGCACCTTGCGGAAGCCCTCCCGGGCCAACTGGCCGTAGCTGCGCCGCAGGTCCCGGGACATCCGGGTCAGCACCTGCCGGCCGAAGGTGCGGTCGGACCGCGCCTCGGTCCGCTCCCAGGCCAGCGCCTCCGGCACGTCCAGCACGATCGCTACCGGCAGCACGTCGTGTTCGCGGGCCACCCGGACCAGGGCGGCTCGGGCGTGTGGCTGGAGGTTGGTCGCGTCGACCACGGTGAGCCGACCACCGCGCAGCCGCTTGCCCGCCACGTAGTGCAGCGCGTCGAAGGCCTCCGCCGAGGCGGACTGGTCGTTCTCGTCGTCGGCGACCATCGCCCGGAAGGCGTCGGAGGAAAGGACCTGGCTCGGTGCGAAGTGCCGGCCGGCGAAGGTCGACTTGCCGGAGCCGGAGATCCCGACCAGCGCCACCAGGGCCAGCTCGGGAAGTTCGAGGACGGTCATCGGGCTGCCTCCGCACGGGTGAACACGGCCATCTGGGTAGGTGCTCCGACCTCCGGATCGTCCGCGCCGAGGCCGTGCACCACGGCCGAGTAGCCGTACGCGGCACCCACCCGCCGTACCCATTCGGCGAACTCGGCGCGGGTCCACTCGAACCGGTGGTCGGCGTGCCGGAACGTGCCTGCGGGCAACCCCTCGTAGCGCACGTTGTGCTCCACGTTGGGCGTGGTGACCACGACCGTCGTCGGTCGGGCGTAGCCGAAGACGGCGTCCTCCAACGCCGGCAGCCGGGCCGGGTCGACGTGCTCGATGACCTCCATCAGCACCGCCGCGTCGTACCCGCGCAGCCGCTCGTCGCGGTAGGTAAGCGCGGTCTGCTGAAGCGTGACGCGGGTGCGCTGACGTTCGGGCAGCCGGTCCAGTCGCAGTCGCCGGGCGGCCAGGGCGAGGGCCTGGGTGGAGACGTCGGTGCCGACGATCTCGGTGAACCGGCGGTCACCGATCAGCGTGGCCAACAGCGCGCCCGCGCCGCAACCCAGGTCCAGCACCCGGTGGGCGCCCGCGTCGACAAGCGCGGCGTGCACCGCCTGCCGGCGAAGGGCGGCCAGCGACGCCCGGGGCGCTGACCCGGCCGGTACCGCGTCCTCCAGCTCGTCGTCGGCGGTCGGCTCGTCGGTGGGCCGCTGGGCGTCCAGCCGCTCCATCGCCTGACCCGCCAACGCCCGCCGGTGCGCCAGGTAGCGGCGGATGATCAGCCCGCGTTCGGGATGGTCGGCCAGCCAACCCGCGCCGGCCCGCAGCAACTTGTCCACCTCGTCCGGTGCCACCCAGTAGTGCTTCGCGTCGTCCAGCACGGGCAGCAGCACGTACAGGTGGTTGAGCGCGTCGGCGACCCGCAGCGTGCCGGTGAGGGTCAGGTCCACGTAGCGGCTGTCGCCCCACTGCGGGTGCAGTTCGTCGAGCGGGATGGCGGTGGCGCTGACCGTCCAGCCGAGCGGACCGAACAGCCGCTCGGCCACATCGGCCCCACCACGGCAGCGCAGCACCGGCACCCGCACCTCCAGCGGGATGCCGCTGGCCGCCAGCTCGGGGCGTTCCTTGGACGCACCTCGCAGCGCCGAGCGGAACACCTTCGACAGCGCCGAGGCGAGCAGGCTGGACGCGGCGTACGGCCGGTCGTTGACGTACCGCCCGAGGGTGAAACTCTCCGGGGTCGTGGCCGATTTCCGGCCGCGCCCCCGGGCGGCGGCAAGCTTCAACGGATCGACGTCGAGCAGGAGGGCGGCGGTGCAGCGCTGCCCGTCGGCCTCCGGGTAGAACACGTGCGCGGTGCCGACGGGCACGTCGAAGGCGTGCACCCGGTCGGGGTGCTTGATCAGCAGGTGACCGAGGTCCGTCGCCGGCTGGTGCGTGGTGGTGAGGGTGAGCAGCACCCGCCCATGGTGTCAGCTCTCTCGATCTTGTGCGGTCCTGTTTTTCGGTGGTTGCGGTGGGGTCTTCGGTGGTTGCGGTGGGGTTTGCGGGGCAGCCCCACCCGCTCCGGGCGGTCAGGCTTGATCCCTGCGCGGGTGGGGCTGCCCCGCAAACCCGTCGGGGTCCGGCTTCCAGCGGCAGTGCCGGCTTTCAGCGGCGGCGAGGGTTGGTGGGGTGGGCTGGGCGGCGGGTGCGGGGATGGTGGCAAACGTGGGAGGTGGCCGGGGTGGAGACAGCGGGGACGTGAATGGTGGCGGGGTGGAGACAGCGGGACGTGAATGTGGCGGGGTGGAAAGGGGGGTGCCCCGCCGAGGTGGTCGGCGGGGCACCGGTGGTGCTGTCGTTTCCGTGCGGGGTTATGCGGTGAAGTGGGTACGGCGGCGGCGGGCCAGCACGAAGCCGGCCACACCGGCGGCGAGCAGCACGCCGCCGACGCCCGCGATAAGCGCGGTGTTGGCGCCGGTGATCGGCAGTTCGCCGCCGTCACCGCCGCCGTCGCCGCCTTGGCCGCCGCTCGGGTTGACGACGAGCTTGGCCACATCGTTGGCCGGCTTCAGGTCGGCGTAGAAGCCACCGTCGCACTGGCAGGCGACGTTGACCTTGACCTCGCCGGTGGCGTTCGGCACGACCTTGTCGATCCGGAGCCCGAACGCCATGGTCTCCGCGTCACCGGCCTTGATGAACCAGCTGGTGTAGCAGCGGTACAGGCGGGCACCCGGCTCGCCCGGCTCGCCCCACTCGTTCTCGCCACGCACCGGGGAGCAGTTGTCGGGCACCTTGACCGCGCTGGTGCCGTTCGGAATTTCGACCTGCATGTTGGTGACCGAGGATCCGGAACGGCCGTAGTCCAGGGTGGCCGGGCCGTTGTTGCGGAAGCCGACGGTGGCGACGACCTCGTCGCCCTTCGCACCGGAGACCTCGTCACCGACCGCTTCAAGGTCGGTGCTGTTCTTGCCGGTGACCGTCACCCCGAGGCTCGACCAGTTGTTGTCCGGCTGGGTGTCCGCCTGGAAGGTACGCGCTGAGATGCTCGGGCCGGCCTCGTCCAGCAGCAGTTCGCCGCCGGTGCCCGGCTTGCCGATGGTGGCACCGCGGCTCTTCACGTACGCCTCGTAGTCCTCGAACTCGGCCGGAGTCAGCCACAGGATCTCGCCATAGTCGAAGCCCGGCGCGAACGCGTCCTTGGCGATCCGGTACGCCAGGGTGGCGACGTAGCTGGTACGCGGCTCCAGCGAGCGGTCGAAGTGGCAGGTACGCAGCCAACCCTCGTCGTAGGTGCAGTTGGCGTACTGCTTGTCGGCCTGGATTCCATAGTCGTTGTAGAAGACGGCGACGGCACCCTTGGCGACCGTCTCTCCCGGGTTCCCGACCCGCAGCGGCACGGTGAACGCCGAGCCCGGCTTGCCGGAGTGCTCCGTCTCCGGACCGGCGGCCAGATCGACGCCCTCGCCGATCCGCACCCGCGCCTCGTGGGTCACGGCCGCGTAGCCGGTGGCGCTGAGGCTCACCTTGACGGTGCCCTCGTCGCCGTCCTTCGCGTCCTTGGTCGGCGCGAGGACCACCGAGTAGAGGCCACCGAAGCCGCCCTCGTACAGCTCGACCTCGAACGGGTCGGTGCAGACCAGGACGTTCGGCTCGGGCGTCGAGCAGTAGCTGGAGTCGCTTTCTGACGTCACGGTGGCCTTGCCCGCGAGGTCGGTGAAGTCGTAGCGCACGGTGAGGTCGTGTACCACCACCGTGGAGGAAGCGAACAGGATCGGGCTGTCGATCTTGCCGGGCGAGCCGGCGGCGATGGTGGTGTCGCCGAAGTAGACGCCCAGCGAGACCTCGGACTCATCGGCCGAGGCGGGAGTGGCAGGGGTGGCGACGGCGGCGATCAGCGCGCCGGCCACGCCCAACCCGGCCAGCCGGCGCCGGGTGGAGTGGGTGAGCATGAAGGGGGGTCCTCCCGTGAAGGGTGCAGGCGAAGCCCCCGGATGCTAAGGAATCTCTAAGGTTCCCGCTGTCCGTGTCGACCGCCCCGGACAAAGTCCGACCGAAAGGTTGATCAGCGGTAGTCGTCCTCGTCGGCACCGACCACGCGGGCCTGCTCCATGGCGTCCCAGTCGTCGACCTCCAAGCCGCGATGCGGTTCGACATCGACCTGGCTCGGGTCGACCACGGCGGCCTGCTCGACGGCGTCGGCCGGCTCGGCCTCCAGGTCGCGCTCCTCCGGGCTGAGGTGGTCGCCGGGGGCGAAGTCCTCGTCGGGCTGGCCCATTCGATGCCTCCGGGTGTCGGCGGGCGGGTACCCACCCACCGTACGGGGTGTGCCGCCGGCACGCTGGGAACCACCGAGCCGCCGGGCCGTGCGCCCGCGTCGGGCCGCCGAGGGTACGCCGTCGCCGCAGCCGAGTCGGCCGATCGCCCCACCGGCGACTGTCGCCGGTGCCAGGATGGGACCGTGGGCTTCCTCATCCGACTGGCGGCGACCGCCATCGCACTGTGGATCACCACGCTGATCGTGCCCGGGGTCGAGGTGACCGGGCGCACCGGTTACGAAACGGCGTTCACCCTGCTTGTCGTGGCGCTGATCTTCGGCCTGGTCAACGCGGTGCTCAAGCCGGTCATCAAGGTGGTGGGCTGCGTCTTCTACCTACTGACCCTCGGCCTGTTCGCCCTGGTGGTCAACGCCCTGTTGTTCCTGCTGACCGACCGGATCGCCCGGGCGCTCGATCTGCCGTTCCAGGTTGACGGCTTCTGGGCGGCCTTCTGGGGAGCCATCGTGATGGCGGTGGTCACCTGGCTGATCAGCGTCGCGGTACCGGATCCAGCGGACCGGCGGTGAACCGGCCCGGTTGTGCCGGTCCGGTGCCGCTACGGGATACTTCCCGCGGAGGACAGCGCGGTCCGGCGCAGCACGGTAGAACAGGCGGCCGCACGGCCGGCCCCCAAGGTGGAACAGGCGGCCGCACGGCCGGCCCCCACAGGTAGAACAGGCGGCCGCACGGCCGGGCCCCTACGGAGAACAGCGGCCGTACGGCCGACAGCGGCAAGTAAGGAGCGTTCGACATGCCCATCGCTTCCCCCGAGGCTTACGCCGAGATGCTGGACCGCGCCAAGGCCGGCCGGTACGCGTACCCGGCGATCAACGTGACGTCCTCGCAGACGCTGAATGCGGCGCTCAAGGGCTTCGCCGACGCGGAGAGCGACGGCATCATCCAGGTCTCCACCGGTGGTGCTGAGTACCTTTCCGGCCCCTCGGTCAAGGACATGGTCACCGGTGCGGTGGCGTTCGCCGCGTACGCGCACGAGGTGGCCAAGAAGTACCCGGTCAACATCGCCCTGCACACCGACCACTGCCCGAAGGACAAGCTGGACAAGTTCGTCCGGCCGCTGATGGCCATCTCCCAGGAGCGGGTCAAGCGGGGCGAGGAGCCGCTGTACCAGTCGCACATGTGGGACGGTTCGGCCGTGCCGGTGGCGGAGAACCTGGAGATCGCGGCCCAGCTGCTCGACGAGGCGGCCAAGGGCAAGATCGTCCTGGAGATCGAGGTCGGCGTCGTCGGCGGCGAGGAGGACGGCGTCGAGAACGCCATCAACGACAAGCTCTACACCACCGTCGAGGACGGCCTGGCCATGGTCGAGGCCCTCGGCCTGGGCGAGAAGGGCCGCTACATGGCGGCGCTGACCTTCGGCAACGTGCACGGCGTCTACAAGCCGGGCAACGTCAAGCTCCGCCCGGAGATCCTCAACCAGATCCAGGAGGCGGTCGGCGCCAAGTACGGCAAGGAGAAGCCGCTCAGCCTGGTCTTCCACGGCGGCTCCGGCTCGCTGCTCTCCGAGATCCGCGAAGCGCTCGACTACGGCGTGGTGAAGATGAACATCGACACCGACACCCAGTACGCCTTCACCCGTCCGGCGGCGGACCACATGCTCCGCAACTACGACGGCGTACTGAAGGTCGACGGCGAGGTCGGCAACAAGAAGATGTACGACCCGCGGGTGTGGGGCAAGGCCGCCGAGGCGGGCATGGCCACCCGGGTGGCGGAGGCCTGCGAGCACCTGCGCTCCACCGGCACCACGATGACCAAGTGACGAACTGACGTCGTCCGGACGGCGGCTGGCCCCGACCCGGGGCCGGCCGCCGTGCCGTTACACCCGCCTCCGCTCAAGCTTGCTTCCTTGACCGGATGCCCTGTCTCACCTCGTCAGCAGGCGGGCGGCCTCGTGGACGTCGTCGGTCAGGTGCACGGTGTTCGAGAGGTCACCGAAGGGGGAGGCGGCCAGCAGCGGGCGCAGCAGCGACTCCACCGGCAGTTCCGTCGTCCAGTAAGCGCGGTCCAGGAAGACGTACGCGCCGCTGGCTCCGTCGGTGCCGTAGTAGGTCTTGGTGGCTGCCTGGAAGACCTCCTGTACGGTCCCGGCCCGGCCGGGGGCGAAGACGATGCCACCCCGGGCCAGCCGCAGGATGGTGTCCTCCCGGATGGCGTTTGAGAAGTACTTGGCGATCCGGCCCGCGAACAGGTTCGCCGGTTCGTGCCCGTACAGCCAGGTCGGCACGGCGAGTCCGCCGCAGCCCGCCCAGTCCAGATCACCGGTGCTCAGCGCGGCCGAGTCCGCCCGATAGGCGGTCACCGGCTCGGTGCCGTTCACCGGCGGCGTGACCGACCGGCCGAAGAGTTCCCGTACCCGCAGCGCCGCCGCCGTGTAGCGGTCGTGATCGGTGTAGTCCGGCGCGGTGGCGAGCAGGTCGATGGCTGCGGTGAGGTCCTCCGCCGGCCGGGTCGACAGGTACGCACCCAGGTTGGCGGCCTCCATCACGCCCGGCCCACCACCGGTGACCACCAGCCGGTGTGCCCGCGCGAGTTCCCGGCCGAGCACCGCGGCCATCCGGTACGGCTCACTGCCGCGGCGGACCGCGTGCCCGCCCATCACCCCGACCACCGACTGCGGCCCGTGGGTGGTCAGCCAGGCACGGGTGGCGTCGGCGAGCGCGTTGTCCACCCCGTGGTCGTGCAGGCGCTGGCCGAGCGCCTCCCGGACATCGGGTAACGCGCCACCGTGCGCGCGGAAGTGCGCGTACACCCGGGTGTCGTACATCGCCGCGAAGCCGCCCTCGGCGAAGCCGGCGGCGAGTTCCTCCGGCGTGTAGAGGTGGGACGGCTGGGTCGGGTACGGCAGCCCGGAGAACGGCGGCACCACGTTGGCACCCCGCCGGACCAGGTCGGCGCCGACCTGCCGGGAGGCGAAACGGCAGCCGACGAAGAGCGTGCCGGCCACCTCGACCCCGGTGAGGTCGGGGACCGGCTCCAGGTCCAGTCGGAGCCCCTGCACGGTGAGTCCGACCAGGCTGCCGGTGGCCAGTCGCCGGTCGAACTCCGCCCGGGTCTGGATCTCGTCTGTCCAGGTGTGCGGCTCGATGACGTCCGCGGGAGGTGGAGTCGGCATCGGGCCATCCTGCCGGGCCGGCGCAACGCCGTGGACGCGGCCCCGGGACGGCCCCGGTCGTGAGACGGGAGCCCGGCGGCCTGGCCGGGCTCCCGCACTTCCGGTTCCTGGGGAGGCTCCGGATCCATAGTTGTAGTGGATACGGCCCGACGGCGGCATGGGCCGCAGGCGTGACCGACCTCTCGGCCGTTCAGCCGACCGGCTCGCCGGACCCCCTCGCGGGCCGCCGTGCGAAGCGGGTTGAATGGGGCGATGCAGAACCTCCTACCTGAGCCGCCCGCCACGCTCCTGCCCGCGCACGTCGAGGCCGACTCCGCGCTGGCCGCAGCCGAGCAGGCCGGCAGCGACGAGGCGTTCGCCGAGGTGGCGGCCCGGTACCCGACGCACAGCGCGGCGTGGGCGGCGCTCGCCGCCCGGGCGTTCGCGCAGGGCCAGGTCGTGCCGGCGTACGCGTACGCCCGTACCGGCTACCACCGGGGTCTGGACCAGCTGCGACGCAGCGGGTGGAAGGGGCACGGGCCGGTGCCGTGGTCGCACGAGCCGAACCGTGGCTTCCTGCGCTGTCTCTACGTGCTGTCCCGGGCGGCGGACGCGATCGCCGAGGCGGACGAGGCGGCCCGCTGCGCCCAGTTCCTCCGCGACTGCGATCCGGCCGCCGCCGACGCGCTGGCCAGCAACTGACCGGTACGTCTCGCCGGCCCGGGGTACACCCGGGTCGGCGGCGCGTCGACAGGTGGCCTACAGGCCCTCGGCCACCGAAGCGGCGATCTTGAGCCAGGCGTCCCGGGTGGCCGTCGAGAGGTGCGCGTAACGCAGCGGCTCGCCGGTGTCGATGAGCCGCTCGTACGGGGCCAGCAGCACCGCCCGGGTGCGGGCGGCGAAGTGCTCCTGGATCGCGGGCAGGTCGATCTCCTTGCGGGACGGCGGCATGGAGACCACGGTGACCGCCTGCCGGACCAGCCGTTGCCGTCCGCTCTGCTCCAGGTGGTCGAGCATCCGGGCGGCTGTCTCCGCGGAGTCGTTACGAGCGGACATGGTGACCACCAGTTGGTCGGTGGCGTCCATGGCGGCCTGCCAGTTCTGCGCCCGGACGTTGTTGCCGGTGTCCACGAAGATCAACTTGTAGAACCGGCTGACCACCTCGCGGATCTCGCCGAACGCGGCGGCGGTGAGCATCTCGCCGCCGGTGGCCGACTCGTCGGAGGCGAGCACGTCGAACATCCCCTCGCCCTGTGAGCGGACGTACTGGGACAGGTCACCGACCCGTCCCTGCGCGCCGTGGAACTGGCCGAGATCCCGTAGCAGGTCCCGCACCGTACGCGAATGGAAGTCCTGCTGGGCGCGCATCCCGAGGGTGCCCTGGGTCTCGTTGTTGTCCCAGGCCAGCACATATCCACCGCGATTCTGACCGAAGGTCATCGCGAGCAGCAGGATGGCGACGGTCTTGCCGGCGCCGCCCTTCGGGTTGACCACGGTGACCTGCCGCAGCCCACCGAAGTTGCGGCGCACCATCTCGATGTCCCGCTTGCGTTCCACCTCGTGCCGCCCGGGTGGGAGCTTCACCAGGCCCGTCTTGTTGACCACGGCGCGGAGCCCGGTCGTCGCGACCGGGTCGGCGGGACGCACCTGCCGACGGCGGGCGAAGTCCTCGGCGGTGGGCGCGGCACCGACCTCCGGGTTCCAGGCCGGCTCCGGGTACGCCGACGGCACCCGTGCCGCGGTGTTCGTCTGCGGGTAGGGCTGCGGCGGTGCCGGCGGCACCATCGGCGGCGTTCCGCCCTGCTGCCAGGGCGCGGGATTCCAGGCCGGCTGCGGTGGGAACGGACCGGGTGGCGCCGGCGCGTACGACGGCTGGACGGGTGGGGCAGGCGGCTCGGGCTGCGGTGGAGCGCCGGGCCCGGCGTCCGCCGGTTGCGGACCGGAGGGCGGTGCCCCGGCATCGGCTGGCACGGGCGGCAGGGGAGCACCGGGTTGCGGCACCGGGGCGCTGCCGTGCTGGGACGTCGGCGGCGCGACGAAGGGGTACGGACCGGGTTGCTGGGGCGTCGGCGGCAGCGGCTGCGGAATAGGTGGTAGCGGCTGGGCCGGCCCAGCCCAGGTGGGACGGGGCGCGTCGGCCGAGGTCTCGGCGGACGCGACCGGCTCGGATCCGGAACGCTGCGGTGGATGTGCCCACGGCGATTCCGTCTGCGGTCGGGCCACCGGCTCCGTCTGCGGTCGGTCCACCGGCGGAGCCGCATCGTCGTCGGCGCGGGTGTCGGCCACGGTCACCGCGTCGTCCGACGGATCCGGTGGACCCGATTCGATCGGCCCACCGTCGCGGGTAGGTGCGACGGCGGTGGGTCGGTCCAGGGTGAAGGGCAGGTCCAGGTCGACCTGACCGGGCCCGGGTTGAGGTGCCGGCTCCCAGCCGGTGGCGGTCGGCGCGCCGTTGGTCAACGACGGATAGTCCGCGGGTGACGGAGGTGCACCGGGTACGTGCGTCGGCCGTCCGGGCGCGTGCTGCGGCCCTGCCGAGGTGGGCGGAAAGGTCGGTCCCGCGACCGGGGGCGGGTAGGCCGGTCCCGCGACCGTGGGCGGATCGGTTGGCTGCGCGACCGGATGCCGGTCGGTCGGTTGCGCGTGCGACGGCTGCCCGGGTGGGGGCGGCACGGTGGGCGGCACCGGTGGCGGGGCACCCCACGTGGGCGCGCCGAAGCCGTCGATCTGCTCCGGTGGCCAGAGTGGTTCGATGTCCCGTTCCGGCATGCCATGCTGACCGGGCACGTGCACCCGGTCGGCGTTGTCGTCCACCACGGTGTCCTCCCCATTCCTCCTGACGAGGATAGGCCCAGCGGCCGACCCCGGCCTCCGCTGCGCCGGCCGGGTCAGGTCAGGCCGTCCAGACCGCCCAGGCACCCGGCTCGGTCCACCAGGACCGCTTGCGCGTCAGCTTCCCCGCCACGCCGTCGTCCAGGTACGGCAGCGCCGCCTCGTCCCGAGGCAGCACCGACGTGGCCCGGCCCCGGGCCCGCCGGACCTCCAGGCGTACCCGGCGGCGACCCAACCGCGACCGGGTGACCACCGGGACGGCCACCGCCACCTCGACCAGGCCGTCGGTCGGGTCGGGCCCGGCCAGCAGCGCCACGTCGTCGAGCCGGGCGTACCCGCCCGCGTTGCCGATCGCGCAGGCGAGCAGCGGTTCGTCGCCGTTGGACAGCACGGTGTCGTCCACCTCGACCCGGCCGCGCCAGGGCAGCGGGGTGCCGTCCTCACCGGCCGCGCCGAGCAGTGCGCCGTCAAGCGTCACCGAGCCGCCGTCGTGGCGCAGCAGGTCGAGCCGGCGTGGTGTGCCGTCCAGCACCGCGGCGGCCACCGCCACCGGGTCGCGGGCCAACCCGAGCTGCGCGGCGAGGTCGCGGTGCGTCGTGCTCCGGGCCGGATCGAGCGGCAGTACGCCGACCGGTGGCAGGTCCGGCACGGTCCGGTTGCCGGCCAGGTCGGTCGGGCGGCGACTGGGCGGCGGCGCGTACCGCCGGACCATGCGGCGGAGCACGGCGCGCAACTGTGCGTCACCGGCCACGGCGACCACGAGCCGGGTCTTGGCATCGGGGTCCGGCCAGGTGAGGCCGTCCGGTCGCGGCGGCCCGTCCAGCCGGGCCAGCACCTCGTCGATCTCCGCGTCCGAGCGGGCGGTCACCGTCTCGACCCGGGCACCCCGGGCGGTCAAGGCATCGGAGCAGGTCAGCACCGGTACGCGCGGCGTCTCGCAGCGTTCCTCGCGATCCTTGGCGGCGTCCGTACCACCACAGCAGGCTTCGCCGCTGCCACACCTGGCTCCCGGAGCATCCCGCTCCGAGCCGAGGGTGAGCAGCACCACGTCGTACACGGGTAGCTCCTCCTGCTGTTCCCGACGCGACCCCTGCCGGTCGTGCCGTCACTACTTGTTAACCTGACACCCCGGGCTCGCTGACCGGTCGCCATCTGGCACCCGAGCCTTCTGGAGGCGAGAAGATGCCAGCGATCGTGCTCCTCGGCGCTCAGTGGGGCGACGAGGGCAAGGGCAAGGTTACCGACCAGCTGGGTGAGCGGGTCGACTACGTCGTCCGCTTCTCCGGCGGCAACAACGCCGGTCACACGGTGATCACCCCGGACGGGCAGAAGTACGCCCTGCACCTGATGCCGTCGGGTGCGCTCTCCCCGAACGCCGTGATCGTCATCGGCAACGGTGTGGTGGTCGATCCGAAGGTGCTGCTCAGCGAGATCGACGGCCTGGCCGAGCGGGGGGTGGACGTGTCCCGGCTGCGGATCTCCGGCGACGCGCACCTGATCATGCCGCACCACCGGGCACTGGATCGGGTGGTGGAGCGATACCTGGGCAGCTCGCGGATCGGCACCACCGGACGGGGCATCGGTCCCGCGTACGGCGACAAGGTGGCCCGGATGGGCATCCGGGTGCAGGACCTGCTCGACCCGGGCATCCTGCGCAAGAAGCTGGAACTCGCGCTGCGCGAGAAGAACCAGGTGCTGTTCAAGGTCTACAACCGCAAGGCGATCGACGTCGACGCCACCATCGAGGAATACCTCGAGTACGCCGAGCGGCTCCGGCCGTACATCGCGGAAACCCGGGCGATGCTCTGGGACGCGTTGGACCGTGGCGACACGGTGCTGCTGGAGGGTGCCCAGGCCACCATGCTCGACATGGACCACGGCACCTACCCCTTCGTCACCTCGTCGAACCCGACGGCCGGCGGGGCGTGCGTGGGTACCGGCATCCCGCCGACCGCGATCACGAAGGTGATCGCGGTGAGCAAGGCCTACACCACGCGGGTCGGTTCCGGACCGTTCCCCACCGAGCTGTTCGACGACAACGGTCAGCACCTGCGCAAGGTCGGCCACGAGTACGGCACCACCACCGGCCGGGAGCGCCGCTGCGGCTGGTTCGACGCGGTCGTCGCCCGGTACGCCTGCCGCCTCAACGGCGTCACCGATCTGGTGATCACCAAGCTGGACGTGCTCACCGGGCTGCCCACCGTCCCGATCTGCGTCGGCTACGAGATCAACGGCAAGCGGGTCGACGACATGCCGATGACCCAGACCGACTTCCACCACGCCGTCCCGATCTACGAAGAGCACGACGGCTGGTGGGAGGACATTACCAAAGCGAGGACCGAGGACGACCTCCCCGAGAACGCCAAACGCTACATCGCCCGCATCGAGCAACTCTGCGGAACCCGCGTCAGCGTCGTAGGCGTAGGCCCCGGCCGCGAAGAAAACGTAACCCGCCACCCCCTCCTCCCCTAAACCCCCACCCCCACCCCCACCCCGCCCCACCCCACCCCCACCCCCTCTCACCTCCGCGTTGATCATGGAGTTGTTGCCACCAGTGCGGCGTGTCCAAGGCAATAACTTCATGATCAACACGTCGGATGGTCGAGTTATCCACAGGGCGGGGGTGGGTTTTCCACAGGGGGTTTAGTCGATCTCCATCGCCCGGGACAGTCAGCCGGGTGGATGCGTTGACGGTGGTCCGACGGGTGGCGGCCACACAGGATTCAGTGATCACGTTGGCCCAGGCGCGTGCCGCCGGTCTGACCGTGCACGAGGTGCATCGTCTATGCCGCGCGGGTCGGTGGCGCGTAGTGGCCAGGGGTGTCTACCTGGTGGATGCTGAGCTGCACGATGGAGTGCCACGCCGGGCGCGGATCAGGGCGGCGGTCGCGTCATGTGGCCCCAATGCCGCCGCAGTGCTGGCGACGGCCGCCGAGTTGTACGAGATCGCAGGCGTCCGCAGATCGGAAGAAATCCATGTTTCGGTTCCGGGTGTCGCCGCGAGACCGACGAGACCGACCGACCCTCGGGTGACGCTGCACCAGCTTGCGATCAAGTCGACCGAACTCGTTGCGGTCGCCGGGATCGCTGCCACAAAACCGGTACGCACGGTCGCCGACCTCATCCTGAGGCTGACCCGCTATCCGGCGGTGTGCCTCGTCGACTCGGCGCTCAATCGGAGGTTGATCAGAGACGAGGACCTGCCAGACATTCATCGCCTCATCCGGGGGCGGCGCGGGGCGGTGGCGGCCCGTGGCTACCTTGCCGAGGCGGATTGCCGGGCACAGTCTCCGCTGGAGACGCGTACCCGATTACGGTGCGTCGACGGAAAGGTCCCGCCCGACGTCCTTCAACTGGAGGTGCGAGATCACGACGGCTATCTGCTTGGCATCGGTGACCTGGGTTGGCGGCGGCATCGGATCCTCGCGGAAGCTGACGGGAAGGGGTCGCACAGCGGCCCCAACCCTGTCTTCGCCGACCGCCGTAGGCAGAACCGACTGCTCAACGCAGGCTGGGCCGTTCTTCGTTTCACCTGGGCCGACACACTCCACGCCGACTACATCCCCTGGACCGTGCGCCAAGCCATGCAGGTAGCCGCCCCTCGTGACCGATCATGAAGTTGTTGCCCGACTAACGGCGTGTCGGAAGCAATAACTTCATGATCAACGGGATTGGCGGTGGGGTCGGTAGGATGACTCGGCGTGCGGGTTCTTCTTCTTGGTGGCGGTGGGCGGGAGCATGCGCTCGCGCTGAGGTTGGCCGATGATCCGTCCGTCGAGGCGCTGTTCGCGGCGCCCGGTAATCCGGGGATCGCGGCGGTGGCGGAGTTGCGGGCCGTCGATCCGGTCGATCCGGTGGCGGTGGCGGGGCTCGCCGTCGAGGTGGGCGCGGACCTGGTCGTGATCGGGCCGGAGGCGCCACTGGTCGCCGGGGTGGCCGACGCGGTTCGGGCCAAGGGCATCGCGGTCTTCGGGCCGTCGGCCGAGGCGGCCCGGTTGGAGGGCTCCAAGACCTTCGCCAAGGAGGTGATGACCGCCGCCGGTGTCCCCACCGCACGCGCGTACACCTGCTCCGACGAGGCGAGCACGGCCGCCGCGCTGGACAGGTTCGACCCACCGTACGTCGTCAAGAACGACGGGCTCGCCGCCGGTAAGGGCGTGGTGGTCACCGACGACCGCGCCGCGGCCGAGGCGCACGCGCGTGAGTGCGGCCGGGTGGTGATCGAGGAGTACCTCGCCGGTCCCGAGGTGTCGCTGTTCGTGGTCACCGACGGCGAGACCGCGGTGCCGCTGCTGCCGGCACAGGATTTCAAGCGGGTCGGTGACGGCGACAGCGGCCCGAACACCGGCGGCATGGGGGCGTACGCGCCGTTGCCGTGGGCGCCGGCCGATCTGGTGGACGAGGTCATGCGGGACGTGGTGCACCCGACGCTGGCCGAGCTGCGCCACCGGGGCACGCCCTTCTCCGGACTGCTCTACGTCGGGTTGGCGATCACCGCCGACGGCCCCCGGGTGATCGAGTTCAACGCCCGCTTCGGTGACCCCGAGACCCAGGTGGTGCTCGCGCTGCTGGAGACGCCGCTGGGTGGGCTGCTGCACGCCGCCGCCACCGGCTCGCTGGCCGACCATCCGCCGCTGCGCTGGCGTACCGGCGCCGCGGTGACGGTGGTGGTCGCCGCCGAGGGTTATCCGGCGGGGCCGCGCACCGGCGACGTGATCACCGGCGGCGAACAGCCCGGCGTGATCCACGCGGGCACCGCCCGCCGGGCCGCCGACGGCGCCCTGCTCTCCGCCGGTGGCCGGGTCCTCTGTGGTACGGCCACCGGCCCGGACCTGGCCGCCGCCCGGGACGCGGCCTACCAGGTGGTACGCGGCGTCACGCTGTCCGGCTCGCATTACCGCCGGGACATCGCCGCCGCCGCGGTCGACGGACGGATCTCCCTTCCGGTCTGACGCGCCACCGATCGCGACGCCGAACACCCCCTGGCCACCCTGCAACAGGTCGACCACCTCTACCCGACCGACGCCGCCGAGTTGCGGGCCGCCGGGAACGCCCGGAGCCCGGTGGCCGGACCACCGGAACGCACGGGGCGTGGCAGGGCTGCGGTTCGGTCTCCGTGCGTACGCCGGTTCCTGGTCCTTTTGGTGCTGCTTCACCACCAATCGACCCGGTGGCCGTGCTGTGCGCCATAGGGGGCGCATGCCGACATTGACTTGTATGCCTCTCGGGGCGACCGGCCCGCCCTGGTCGTTGTTACTGTCTGCCCAGGTCGAGAAGGGACACTGCCGGTGTGTCTTCTCGGTGCTGACGGTGCTCGTCCCCGCGCTGTCGTGAGGCGTCCCGCCCGTCGGTGAGAACCGACGGGCGACACTGCAACTCGACGCACCGGTGGTGGCGTTTCTTACCGGTGAGGGAGGTGGGATGGACGCCGACGATTTCGAGACGTTCGTACGCGATTCAGCGCCCGCGCTACGTCGGTACGCACGCGCCGTCACCGCCGATCCGGAGCAGGCTGAGGAACTCCTCCAGCGGACCTATGTACGGATGGCCACGGCATGGCATCGCCTCCTGGCCGAGGGCGGACCATTGGCGTACGCGAAGGTCACGATGGTGCGCCTGCACGTGGGTCGGCTGCGGACGATCGTCCGGTGGGCCCGGTCGGCCCCGGTCGCCCCGTCGGTGGCTGCCGACGAGGTCGGCCGGGTGGACGCGGGCCGGCTGCGCCGGCTGCTCGCCGGGCTTCCCCCGTTGCAACGGGTCGTACTGGTCATGACCTATCTGGACGACCTGGACGACGAGTCCATCGCGGCGGCGATCGGGCGCCGCCCGGCGACCGTCCGGTCGCTGCGCCATCGCGCCCTGCTGCGGACAGGGCTGCCGACCGCCCGGGTACGCGCGGCACGGGAGGTGGCGGGATGACCGATGTCCGGGACGCGCTCCGCGAGGTCTGGAACGCCGATTCCGGGCCGCCCGCCCAGGATCCGCTGCCGGCGGTGCGGGCCCGCCTGCGTCGTCGCCGCAAGCTTCGGGCCACCGCCGCCGCGCTCGCCTCGTGCGCAGTCGTCGGGATGGCGGTGTTCATGGCCGCGACCGCACGACACGACGAACCTTCACCACCCGTAGCCGGGCCACCTGCCAGCCCGGTCGTACCCGAGCTGCGGGGCCTGCCGCCCTACCTGCGGACGGTCGATGCCACGGACGCGGTGCTGCGGATGGCTCGGCCGGAGGTGGTGCCGAGCGGCACCCGGTTCGCGTACGAGGGATCCGGCCCGGTGTCCCGGGTGGTGGTGGTGTTCGACTTCGAGGCTCCGCGTGGCCTGCCCGGCACGCCACGCGAGGTGACCGTACCGACCCGTGCCGAGGTACTGGCCACGGATGAGCCGGCGACGTCCACGGCGTACCTGTCGGCGTGGGCCCCGGACGGGCGCTGCTGGTTCATTGCGGTGACGGCGGCCGAGGCCGAGATCCGGTCGTCGACGTTGGACGCCCTCATCGAGGCCAATCTCGGCTGAGAGCGACCGCCGGTCGCTGACCCTGACCGGTCAGGCCGGCGGGATCAGCCGATCGGCCACCGTGGGGCGTTGACAACCCGTGTCACGATCATCGTGCCGGTGGCTGGCCAGGACCCATCGGTACGGGGAGGAGGACGCGGTGACCGGCTTTCTCGGCGCGGCGCTCAGCTTTCCCACCGTGCTGTTCAGCTTCCTTCTGGTGGTGGTCGTCGGCTACTGGTTGCTGGTGTTGACCGGCGTGCTGGATCTGGGCGACGACCTCGACGTCGACGGCGTGCCGGGCACCGTGCTGGCCGGTCTCGGCCTGGGCGGTGTGCCCAGTGCTGTCATCTTCTCCCTGCTCGTGGCGGTGGCCTGGTTCGTCAGCCTCGCCGGCACCGCACTGCTCGACGGCCTCGGGCTCGGCTCCGGCACCCGGATCGCCGTCTCGGTAGGTGTCCTGCTGGCCGCCGCGGCCTGCGCCTGGCTGGTGACCCGCCTGGTCGCGGTGCCGTTGAGCCGGCTCTTCCCGACCGAGACGGACGCCACCCGGCACGCCTTCGTGGGTCGCCTCTGCATCGTGCGTACCGGTACGGTCACCGCCGACTTCGGTCAGGCCGAGGTGACCGCGGCCGACGGTTCGTCGGCGGTGGTGCAGATTCGGCAACCGGGCGAGGAGCGGATGTCGGCCGGCAGCTCCGCGTTGATCTACGACTACGACACCGATGGCGAGTTCTTCTGGGTGATGCCCGCCGGACCCGCCTTCGACCCGATGAGACACATCCCCGAATAGTTCACCACCAACCCGCGAGGGCAGCCGGTCTCAACCCCCTTCCGCCGGCCCGCCCCACGCTGCCCCTGAGCCGCCCCGAAAGGAGGATGCGCGGCGTCCCGCCCGGCCCGTCGGCCGGTCGTCACCGCACGCGCGCCCAGCCATGGATGTCATCACCACCGGTATAGGTGTACTCCTCGCCGTCGTCCTGCTCGTCGCGCTCGGCGTGGTGTTCATGGTCAGCCGGCTGTTCCGCAAGGTCGAGCAGGGCAAGGCCCTGATCGTCTCCAAGGTCCGGCGGGTCGACGTGACCTTCACCGGCGCGGTCGTGCTGCCCGTCCTGCACAAGGCCGAGATCATGGACATCTCGGTCAAGACGATCGACATCGAACGGACCGGCAACGAGGGTCTGATCTGTCGCGACAACATCCGGGCCGACATCCGGATCACCTTCTTCGTCCGGGTCAACAAGACCGTCGAGGACGTCATCAAGGTGGCGCAGGCGATCGGCACCGCGCGCGCCAGTGACCGGGAGACGCTCCAGGAGCTGTTCAACGCGAAGTTCTCCGAGGCACTCAAGACGGTCGGCAAGCAGCTCGACTTCGTCGACCTCTACACCAAGCGCGACGAGTTCCGCGACCAGATCATCCGGGTGATCGGCACCGACCTCAACGGCTACAGCCTGGAGGACGCGGCGATCGACTTCCTGGAGCAGACGCCGATGGCGCAGCTCGACCCGAAGAACATCCTCGACGCCCAGGGCATCCGGAAGATCACCGAGCTGACCGCGCTGGAGCACGTGCGGACCAACGAGTTCCGCCGCAGCGAGGAGAAGGAGATCACCCGGCAGAACGTCGACGCCCGGGAGGCGATCCTGGAGCTGGAGCGCCGGCAGGCGGACGCCGAGGCCAAGCAGCGCCGCGAGGTCGAGACGGTACGGGCGCGGGAGGAGGCCGAGGTCACCCGGGTACGCGCGGAGGAGCGACTGCGGGCGGAGACCGCGAACATCCGTACCGACGAGCAGTTGGGCGTCCAGCACGAGAACCGGGCCCGGGAGATCGCGGTCGCGGAGAAGAACCGCGAGCGGGTCATCGCCATCGAGACCGAGCGGATCGAGAAGGACCGCATGCTGGAGGTGATCGGCCGGGATCGGGAGACCGAGCTGAGCACGATCGCCAAGGACAAGGAGGTAGAGGCCGAGAAGCGGGCCATCGCCGAGGTGATCCGGGAGCGGATCGCGGTGGAGAAGACCGTGGCCGAGCAGGAGGAGAACATCAAGCGGCTGCGGGTGGTCGAGGAGGCCGAGCGGACCCGGCAGGCAGTTGTCATCCAGGCCGAGGCCGAGGCGCAGGAGAACCTGGTCAAGGACATCAAGGCGGCGGAGGCCGCCGAGGCGGCAGCGAAGCACAAGGCCCGCGAGGAGCTGGTGCTGGCCGAGGCCCGGCAGCAGGCCGCCGAGCTGGACACCCGGGCGAAGATCCGGCTGGCCGAAGGCGTCCAGGCCGAGGCGGCAGCGGCCGGCCTGGCCGAGGTGCAGGTCCAGGAGCGCAGCGCCGAGGCGATCGAGAAGGTCGGGCGGGCCGAGGCCGCCGTCGAGCGGGAGAAGGCCGTGGCCGCCGCCGACGCGGTGCGCGAGAAGCTGAAGGGCGAGGCCGAGGGTCTCACCGAGAAGGCCGCCGCGATGGCCGCGCTTGACGACGCGACCCGGGAGCACGAGGAGTACCGGCTGCGCCTGGAACTGGAGAAGGAGGTCCGGCTGGCCGGGCTGGACACCCAGCGTCAGGTCGCCGAGGCGCAGGCCAAGCTGGTCGCCACCGGCCTGGAGAAGGCGAACATCGACATCGTCGGCGGGGACAGCATCTTCTTCGACCGGCTGCTCAGCTCGATCTCGTACGGCAAGAGCGTGGATGGTTTCGTGGCCCACTCGGACGTGGCGAAGAACCTCGCCCAGCCGTGGCTGGACGGCACCGCCAGCTTCACCGACGACCTGGCCCGCATGATCGGCTCGATCGACAGCGCCGACGTGCAGAACCTCACCCTCTCGGCGTTCCTGATGCAGCAGATGCGCTCCGGTGGCGCGGACAAGGGCAAGCTCCAGGAGCTGCTGAAGGCCGCGCAGCGCCTCGGCGTGGCGGAGACCCCGGTCGCCGCCCTCACCGGCCCACGGCAGCGCGCCGGTGAGTGAGCCGACCGCCGGTCCGGCCACCGTCGGGCGTACGCCCGGCGACGCCGGACCGGCCTCGGCCGCCCCGGATCCGAGCGGGCCGGGGGCGGCGGACGCCGGTTCCCGGCCGGGACTGGACGACGGTAGCTACGAGGTGCTGCGGCGGCGGCTCGCCACGCAGGCGGCCGAACTCGGCCGGCGGGCGGAGGCGCTCAACGCCCGGCGGCTGGAGGTCTTCGGCAGCACCGAGCTGCGGCTGCTGAGCACCGAGCGGATCCGTACGGAGCACAACTGCGTACCCCGGGACATCGTCTCGGTGGGTGGGCTGATGCTGTTCGGCTACAACGTCTTCATCGGGTTGAAGCCGGAGACCTCCGTCGACGATGTCTTCTCCCTGCACCGGTTCAGCCGCGAGCCCGGGGAGCGCGGGAAGCCCGGCGGGGGCGGCGGGCCGGAGGCGGCCGGGTTCCGGTTCGACGAGGCGGGCCACGACGAGCTGCCCGGTCTGCTCCGCGACCCGCAGTTCGTCCGCGACTTCGGTGAGCTGTACCGCTACTACCGACAGGCCCGCCTGCTACAGCTGCGCCGGGTCGACGGCCGGTTGCTGGCGGTTTTCCAGACCGGTCCACGCACCGAGGACATCCGGGTGCTGCGGTGGCGGGTCGGCGTCGACGGCGTGCCCGAGTATCTGGACAGCCGGGGCGAGCGGGACCATGTCTTCCCACCGTCGCACGACTTCGAGTGGACCGAGACGACCCGCGAGGACCACGTCCTCGGCCGGCACCCGCACATCTCCATCGACGGCCAGGTCTTCGTGGAGACGGTCGGCGGCACGCTGACCGTGAAGGTGGAGAACAACACCGAGGTCGGCGAGGGCGTCTACAGCGAGCCGGTGGACGAGCCTCTGCAGAGCCTCGCCGACGCCGACGTGCACTGGGCCCGGGTGGGCCCGCTGATCCTGCTGCGGCTGCGGCCGTACAAGGAGACGCAGTGGCGGCACCTGGTGTTCAACACGCTCACCCGGGAGGTGGTCCGGCTCGACGGCATCGGCGTCGCCTGCCAGCGGCTCCCGGAGGACCACGGCATCATCTTCCCGGGCGGGTACCACCTGGTCACCGGCGTCACCCGGACGTTCGACACCGACGTCGCCGACCTGGAGTTCGAGCGGGTGGTGCGCTCGCCCAACGGCGAGGACGTGCTCTACGTCTTCCACGCCCGCGCCGACGGTCGCACCCTGCTGCTGCCGTACAACGCGATCCGCAAGGAGGTGGCCGCGCCGATCCCGTGCCACGGGTTCTCGCTGTTCGACGACGGCACGCTCGTGGTGTTCCGGGCGGTGTCCGAGGAACCGACCCGGGTCCATCCGATGCAGGTCTGGCAGACGCCGTACGTCTCGGACGCGTACGCGGCGGCTCAGCCGGCCGGCACCGGACCGCTGGAGCGGGTCGGCAACGCCGATCTGGTACGCGGCATCTCGGACTGCCTGTCGGCGGCCCGGATGGTCGACGGCACCGCCACCGCCGGGGTCTACGAGGCGCTGATCGCCGCCTGCGCCCGGATCGCCGACCACTACCACTGGCTCGGCGAGGACGAACTAGGTGACCTGGCCACGCCGCTGGCCGGGCTGCGCCGCACGGCCGCCACCGTGCTTGAGGAGCACGAGAAGGTCCGTACGCTCACCGAGCGGGCCCGCGCCGAACTGGACGACAGCGCCGAGCAGATCGCCTCGCTGGCCCGCCGGGCTCGGGGCGAGGCGCCGCTGACGGCCGACGACTGGGTCACCCAGTTGGGCGGCCTGCGCCGCGCCCGGGGACACCTGGAGACGCTGCGGGAACTGCGTTACGTCGACCACACCCGGATCGACGAGTTGGCCGGTCGACTCGACGAGGAACTGGCGGCGGCCGGTCGTCGGGCGGTGGAGTTCCTGCGCCGGGACGAGGCGTTCACCGGTTACCAGCAGGAGGTGGAGCGGCTCGCCACGAAGGCCGGTGAGATCGGCACGGTGGCCGAGGCGGGCACCGTCCGCGACGAGCTGGCCGCGCGTACGGATGGACTTCAGACCATCACCGACGTGGTCGGCGGGCTGGACATCGCCGACGCGACGGTCCGTACCGGCATCCTGGGCCGTGTCGGCGAGGTGCTGGGCGCGGTCAACCGGGCCCGCGCCGTGCTCGACAAGCGCCGCCGGGAGTTGGCCGCTGCGGAGGGCCGGGCCGGCTTCGCCGCCGAGTTCGCGCTGCTCGGGCAGGCGGTGACCGGTGCGCTGGCGGCGGCGGACACCGCCGAGCGGTGCGATGAGCAGCTGGGCCGGCTGCTGCTGCGGGTAGAGGAGTTGGAGTCCCGCTTCGGCGAGTTCGACGACTTCCTCGCCGAGCTGGCCACCCGGCGCACCGACATCTACGAGGCGTTCTCCTCACGCAAGCAGGCGCTGCTGGACGAGCGGGCCCGCCGTGCCGACCGGCTGGTCGCCTCCGCCGAACGGATCCTGGTAAGCGTGCACCGGCGGGCCGGCACCCTCGGCTCGCTCGACGAGATCAACACCTACTTCGCGGCCGATCCGATGGTGGACAAGCTGCGCGCGGTGGTCGAGGAGCTGCGTACCCTCGGCGACGCGGTGCGGGCCGAGGAGCTGGACGGCCGGGTCCGCGCCGCCCGCCAGGAGGCCGGACGTGGCCTGCGCGACCGCCTCGACCTGTACGCCGACGGCGGCGAGACGATCCGGCTGGGCCGGCACCGCTTCGCGGTGAACACCCAACCGATCGACGTGGCGGTGGTGCCGGCCGAGGGCCGGATGGTGGTGGCGGTGACCGGCACCGACTACCGTGCCCCGGTACGCGACGAGGAGTTCCAGCAGACCCGGCGGTTCTGGGATCAGCTACTGGTCTCCGAGTCGGCGCAGGTGTACCGGTCCGAGTACCTGGCCACCTCGATCCTGGCCGCCGCCGAGGCCGGCCGCGACGGCCCCGGCCTGGATGAGTTGCACACGGCGGCGGTGGACGCCGACGGGCTGCGGGACCTGGTCCGGCGGATCGCCGAGACCCGCTACGACGAGGGATACGACCGCGGCGTGCACGACCACGACGCGGCCGAGATCCTGCGGGTGCTGCTGCGCCTGCACGCCGGTGCGGGGCTGTTGCGCTACCCGCCGGCCGACCGGGCCGCCGCCCAACTCTTCTGGCGGTACGCCACCGACGAGTCGGCCCGGTCGACCTGGACGGCGCGTGCCGCCTCGCTGGCCCGGGCCCGGGCGCGGTTCGGTCGCCCGGACGGTGCGGACGCCGCCGACCTGCTCTGCGGCCAGTTGGCCGAGGCGGTCGACGGTTTCCTGCGCGGCGCCGGCCTGCCGGTGCCTCCGGGCGGGACCGCGGTGGCGGGCGAGTACCTCTTCGGGGAACTCGCCGCACCGCCGGTGCGGTTCGTCACCGGCAGCGGCGCGCGTACCCTGCTGGACCGGTTCCGCCGGGCGCTCGGCGGTCCGCAGTCCCGTTCCTCCCGCGAGTTCGACGACGACCTGCGGGCACTCGGTGACGACCTGGCCGGTCGGTACCAGCTGATCGAGGCGTGGTTGACGGCCTTCCTGGCCACCGACGAGGGTGGCCTGTCCGGTTACGACCTGCCGGAGGCGGTCGCCGTCGAGCTGTGCGGCCCCGACCTGGCCCGCGAGGACAGCGCGGCGACGATGACGGAGACGGTCGTCGACCTGCTCGGTGCGCATCCGCGCATCGAGGGCTCCACCCTCGACGTACGGCTGGACGAGACGCTGGCCCGGACCCGCACGTTCCGCACCGAACTGGTCCCGGCGTACCGGGACTACCAGCGGCGCCGCAACGCGCTGGTGGAGGTCGAGCGGGAGCGACTGCGGCTGGAGGAGTACCGGCCGAAGGTGATGAATGCCTTCGTCCGCAACCGGCTGCTTGACGAGGTGTACCTGCCGCTGATCGGCGACAACCTGGCCCGGCAGCTCGGCGCGACCGGCGACGGCAAGCGCGTCGACCAGTCCGGCCTGCTGTTGCTGATCTCGCCGCCGGGCTACGGCAAGACCACCCTGATGGAGTACGTGGCCAGTCGGCTCGGCCTGGTCTTCGTCAAGGTCAACGGGCCGGCCCTGGGGTCGAAGGTCACCTCGCTGGACCCGGCGGAAGCGCCCGACGCCACCGCCCGGCAGGAGGTCGAGAAGATCTCCTTCGCCCTGGAGCTGGGCAACAACGTGCTGCTCTACCTGGACGACATCCAGCACACCAACCCGGAGCTGTTGCAGAAGTTCATCTCGCTCTGCGACGGGCAGCGCCGGATGGAGGGCGTGTGGGAGGGCCGCACCCGCACGTACGACCTGCGCGGCAAGCGGTTCGCGGTCTGCATGGCGGGCAACCCGTACACCGAGTCGGGGAAGCGGTTCCGGGTGCCGGACATGCTCGCCAACCGGGCCGACGTGTGGAACCTCGGCGACGTGCTCTCCGGCCGGGAGGAGGTTTTCGCGCTCAGCTACGTCGAGAACGCGCTCACCGCGAACCCGGTGCTGGCACCGCTCTCCGGCCGGGACCGGGCCGACCTGGAACTGCTGGTGCGGATGGCCCGGGGCGACGACACGGTCCGCGCCGACCAGTTGTCCCACCCGTACGAGCCGGTGGAGCTGGAACAGGTCGTCTCGGTGCTGCGCAAGCTGCTGCGGGTGCAGCAGGTGGTGCTGGCCAACAACCAGGCGTACATCGCCTCGGCGGCGCAGTCCGACGACGCCCGCACCGAACCGCCGTTCCAGCTCCAGGGGTCGTACCGGAACATGAACAAGTTGGCCGAGCGGATCGTCCCGGTGCTCACCGACGAGGAGTTGGAGGCGGTGATCGACGACCACTATCTGGGCGAGGCACAGACTCTCGCGGCCGGCGCGGAGGCGAATCTGCTCAAGCTCGCGGAGCTGCGCGACCGACTCACGCCGGAACAGGCCGCCCGCTGGGCCGAGGTGAAGGCTGCCTTCCAGCGCTCGCGGGCGCTCGGCGGTACCGGGGACGACCCGCTCGACCGCGCGGTGGGTGCGCTCGGCCTGCTCGCCGACCGGGTCAGCGGCGTCGCCGCCGCCATCGGCCGCGCCACCGACCGCTGAGCCCTGATGTCAGGCAGGGTCCCTTGCTGACGGCCTCGGGTGCCGCAGGGGCCCTGCCTGACACTGCGGTGTCGCGGTTGGCCTCAGGTGAGCGCCAGGACGGCGGCCAGCACCCGCTGGACCAGCGCGGACTGACCCTCGGCCTTGGCATCGGTCGGGCTGGCGGCGAAGACGAACCGCAGGCCACCGTCGTCGAGGGCACCGATGGCCGCCTGGTAGCCGTATCGGGCGCCGGACTTGCCCCAGAACACCCGGCCGTCGGGCAGTCGGATCGAGGAGAGGCCGCCGTTGCTGTACTCCGCGCCCGCCCACGGGTGGGTGAACAGCTCACGTTGCTGCGCGGGGGCGAGCAGCCGGCCATCGAACAGGGCGGCGGAGAACCGGTCCAGGTCGGCGACGGTCGAGATCAGGTCGCCCGAGGCGGGCGTGAAGGTCTGACTCCAGCGCGTCGCGTCCACCAGTTCGGTCAGGCCGTCGCGGTTCACCTGCTGATAGCCCCGCACGTGCGGGCCACGTATCCCGGTCGCGACGCCTGGAGCGTACGTGTCGCGTAACCCGAGCGGCCGGAAGATCCGCTGCCGCATCTGCTCCGAGTACGACGAGCCGGTCACCCGCTCGATCAGGATGCCGGCGACGATGTAGCCCATGTTCGTGTAGCGCTGGGCGTCGCCCGGGGTGTAATCCGGCGGGTTCGTCAGCGCCCTGCGAACAATCTGCTCGGGAGTCCAGCGGTCGAAGCGGTGCTGGAGTTGCCAGTCCAGTCCGTCGGGCAGGACAGGGCTGGGCAGACCACTTGTGTGGGCGAGCAACTGCCGTACGGTCACCGTCGGCCAGTCGGCCGGGATCAGGTCCGGCAGGTACGGGCGTACCGGCTCGTCGAGGTCCAACTGGCCCTCCGCCACCAGTTGGTAGACCACGACGGCGGTGAAGACCTTGGTGACGCTGCCGATCCGGATCCGGGCTTCCGGCGGCACCCGTGCCGAGGAGCGCAGGTCGCGTACGCCGAAGGTGTCCTTGAAACAGCCGGTCGGTGTGGTGACCCGCAGTTGGACGCTGGTGGTGGTGAGCTGGGGGTCGGGGATGTCGCCGACCGCCGCTACCAGGCTCGTGGAGTCGAGCGTGCCGGCAGGGCAGTCGCGGTGGGCGGCAGCACCCGCGGGTGCCGCCAGGGTGCCGGCAAGCAGTGCGCCGACCGCGACCCCCGCGACGAGATTGCGTCTGGTGAGTTTCATGGGGCGAGCCTGCCGAGCCGGCAGGGCGGGAGGTATCCGGATTCCACCCGACCGACCCCTGAGGACGCTCCCGTAGGGGCAAGTCTCCCGTCGAGGTCAGCCGTAGTAGCGGCGTAGTTCGCGGGTGAGCACCTTGCCGGTGGCGTTGCGGGGCAGGTACTTGACGAAGACGACGTCGCGGGGGACCGAGAAACGGGCCAGGTAGTGCCGGACGTACTCGCGGACCGCCTCGGTGTCGAGGGTCTCGCCGGGGTGCAGGGCGAGGAAGGCGGCGAGCCGCTGGCCGTAGTCGGGGTCGGGTACGCCGATGACGGCGGCCTCGCGTACCTGGGGAAGTTGGGCGAGCAGCTGTTCCACCTCGGCGGGGAAGACGTTCTCGCCACCGGAGACGATCATGTCGTCGGCGCGGCCGTCCACGAAGAGCAGTCCGTCGGCGTTGACCCGGCCGAGGTCGCCGGTGTCGAGCAGGCCGTCGCGCCGATCCCGGTCGGGCCCGGAGGTGTAGCCCTCGAAGAGCATCTCGTTGCCGACCAGGATCCGCCCGACCCGGCCACCGGGCACCGGCTGGCCGTCGTCGTCGACGATTTCCAGCCGGGTCCCGTGCGGCGGCCTGCCCGCGGTGGTGGGTGCCCGGCGCAGGTCTGCGGGGGTGGCGATGGAGGCCCAGGACGCCTCGGTCGAGCCGTACAGGTTGTAGAGCACGTCGCCGTAGGTGTCCATGAACGCCGCCGGCAGCCCGCCGGGCAGCGCCGAACCGCTCACGGCGACCACCTTCAGCGGTGGTAGGTGCTCAGGCGCGGGCAGCTCCATCAGCCGTTGCAGCATCACCGGCACCGCGAACAGTGCCTGACACCGATGCCGCACCAGGTCGTCCAGGGTGGCGGCCGGGTCGAAGCGCCGGTGCAGCACGATTGTGGCCCGCAGGGCGAAACAGACCTGTAGGGCCGCGTACCCCCAGGTGTGGAAGATCGGGGCGGCGATCAGCACCCGGTCCCGGACGTGCAGCGGGATCCGGTCGATTATGGACACCAGCGGGCCGAAGCCGTTCGGGGTGGGCCGCCGGGCGCCCTTGGGCACGCCCGTGGTGCCGGAGGTGAGCACGATGATCCGGCCGTCCCGCTCGGGCGGGTGGAGCTCGCCGGGGAGGGCGGTGGCGATCAACTCCGCCCGGGCCTGCTCGTCGAGGCGGTGCAGCTCCGCCGGCAGCCCGAGGGTCCGCTCGGTGAACTCGTCGTCGTGCACCAGGACGCGTAGCCGCTGTTCCTCCGCCACGGTGGCCAACTGCGCCGGGGAGAGCCCGGTGTTGACAAGCACGGCGTCGGCGCCTAGCAGCGTGGCGGCGACGACGGTCTCGATCAGGCCGGGGTGGTTGCGGCAGAGCACGGCGACCCGGTCGCCGGCTTGGACGCCGAGTGCGGCGCGCAGCGCGCGGGCGAGCCGCATGGACCGGTCGAGCAGTTCGGCGTACGTCAGTTCGTTGCCCTGCTCGTCGACGACCGCGACCCGGCCCGGGTCCCGGGCCGCCGCCTGGCGCAGTTCACCGGCGAGGCTCCAACCCCATTTCCGCAGCGCGCTGAGCTGGGATGCGACGCGGATCGGACGACCCGGGGCGAGCAGGCCCCGCCGAGTCAGCGTGGTGACGATGAACGGCAGGTCCATGCCCGCGTACCTCCTGGCGGTCAGCGGATCTGCATCCCGGAGATCGCCCGGGAGATGACCAGTCGCTGGATCTCCGAGGTGCCCTCGAAGATGGTGTAGATCTTGGCGTCGCGATACCAGCGCTCGACCGGGTGGTCCCGTAGGAAGCCGGCGCCACCGAGCAGCTGGACCGCCTTCTCGGTCACCGAGACGGCCACCTCGCCGGCCTTGAGCTTGGACATCGAGCCCTCACCGGCGGTGAACGGCCGGTTGTTGCGGCCCATCCAGGAGGCCCGCCAGACCAGCAGCCGGGCGGCGTCGATCTCCATCCGCATGTCGGCAAGCGTGAACGCGACCGCCTGGTTGGTGATGATCGGCCGACCGAACTGGACCCGCTCCTTCGCGTAGTCCAGGGCGTACTCGTAGGCGGCCCGGGCCACGCCGAGCGCCTGCGCGCCGACGGTGGGTCGGGACAACTCGAACGTACGCATCGCGGCCTGGCCGGAGGCACGTTGCCCGGAGCGGGCGCGGGCCAGGCGTTCGTCGAGCGCTTCCTTGCCGCCGAGCAGGCACCGGCCCGGCACCCGCACGTCGTCCAGGAAAACGTCGGCGGTGTGCGAGGCGCGCAGGCCGAGTTTGCGCAGCTTGCGGGTGGCGCTCAGCCCGGCGGTGCCGGGCGGCACGACGAACGCGGCCTGTCCCCGCGAGCCCAGTTCCGGTTCGACCGAGGCGGTCACCACGTGCACGCCGGCGATCCCACCGTTTGTGGCGTACGCCTTCTGTCCGCGCAGCACCCACTCGTCGGTGGCTTCGTCGTAGCTGGCCCGGGTACGCATGGCGGCGACGTCGGAACCGGCCTCCGGCTCCGAGGAGCAGAAGGCGGCGACGGCCGGGGAGTCGACGTCACCGAAGCACTGCGGCACCCATTCGACGAGTTGGTCCGGGGTGCCCGCGCCGTAGATGGCGGCGACCGCGAGGGAGGTGCCGAAGATGCTCAGCCCGATGCCGGCGTCGCCCCAGAACAGTTCCTCACTGGCGATCGGCAGCGACAGCCCGGTGGGGTCGGCCCAGCAGGTGGCGAGGAACTCGAAGCCGTAGAGCCCGACCTTCGCCGCTTCCCGGATGACCGGCCAGGGAGTTTCCTCGCGGGTGTCCCATTCGGCCGCGGCTGGGCGCACGACGTCGCGGGCGAAGCCGTGCACCCAGTCCCGTAGATCCCGCTGTTCCTCGTTCAGGTCGAGCGAGAACTCGACCATGTCAGGCCTTGGGGATGTCGAAGAGGTTCGCGATGTTGGCGGCCAGGCCCAGGTCGCCCTTGGCCTTGAGCTTGCCGGTCATGAACATCATGACCGGGTTGGCGCCGCCGGAGACGACCTTCAGGAACTCGACCGGGCCCAGGGTCAGGCTCAGTCGGGGGTCGTGCTGCGGAGTCTCGTTTACCGTGCAGGTGCCGTCGGCGATGACCACCTCGTAGGTGTCGGTGCCGCCGTCCGGGGCGCCGGTGATGTTCCAGTGGATGACCGCGTTGGTGGAGCCGGCCCGGTCGGCGCGGAACAGCTGCGGCATCCGTCCGAAGACCTCGCCAAGGATCTTGCCGCGCAGGTCGCCCGACATCACCTCGGCCAGCTTGCTCTCCGGGGTGTTCTTGACGAGCTGGGCGAACTCCTTCGGGCCGACGTTTGCGAAGTGGGCCGGGTCGAAGTCAGTCATGGGAAGGCACCTCTCGGACAGTGGCTACTCGTGCGTAACCTTACGCACGAGTAGGTATGCTCGCAAGGTGTCCACCGGCCCCGCCTTCAAGCGCCTCCCGCGCGCCGTACGGCAGCAGCAGATGCTCGACTCCGCGGTGCGGATCTTCTCGCGGCGCGGCTACCACGGCGCCAGCATGGACGAGATCGCCGAGGTGGCGGGCATCTCCAAGCCCATGGTGTACGCGTACCTGGGCACCAAGGAGGAACTCTTCGTCGCGTGCCTGCACCGCGAGGGCACCCGGATGATGGAGGCCATCGCCGGTGCCGCCGCCCCCGACCTGCCCGCCGACGAGCGACTCTGGCGCGGGTTGCGGGCGTTCTTCGGCTTCGTCGGCGCGCACCGGGACGGTTGGGCGGTGCTCTACCGGCAGGCCCGCGCCGAGCATCCGTTCGCGCGTGAGTTGACCGTGATGCGGGCACGGCTGGTGGAGGTGGTCGCCGGGATGCTCGACCACGCGCTGCGCGCCGGGGGGCGGGAGGTGGCCGACCCCGAGTTGGAGGTCGTCGCGTACGCGCTGGTCGGCGCGAGCGAGTCACTGGCCGACTGGCTGGCCGACCATCCGGAGGCCGACCCGGAAAAGACCGCCACCCAGATGATGAACGTCGCCTGGCTCGGCGCAGGACAACTCCTGCGCGGCGTGACCTGGCACCCGCCTCAGGGGTAGGCAGCGGTCCAGCGCCGGGAACGCGCTCGCAATCACGCATCGCCGATGGAACCTCTGGCACCGGCCTCCGCAGCTGCCGGCAGCGAGCGTGCTCGTCGTCGGTACGCCCAGCGGGCCGTCTCCACCATCACTGTGACGCTGAACGCGAGGCCGAGCCCAAGTAGCAGCCCGCGCAGCGGGTCCTGTTCGAAGGCGAGCCCGCCCAGATAGCCGACCAGCGCCGAATAGATCCCCCAGGTGCCGGCGGCCAGTGCATCGAACATCAGGAACCGCGACCGGGGAAACCGGGTCGCCCCCATGGTCATGGTGACAGCCGTCCGACCACCCGGTACGTATCGCGCCACGGTCAGGATCAGACCGCCGCGTACGGCGATGCCCCGGCTGGCCCAGGTGTACACCGCACGCCGTCGCCCCTGTTCCGGTAGGCGGGTGAGCAGGCGTCCGCCGCCGCGTCGGCCGATGGCGTACGAAATGTGGTCACCGACCAGGGCACCGGCCGCCGCCACCACGATCACCACCGACAGCGCCGGCTGTCCGGTCGCCGCGAAGACCCCGGCGGTGATGACCGCGGTTTCGCTGGGCACCACCGGGAAGAACCCGTCAACCACCGCGACTGCGAACAGGGCCAGGTAAACCCAGGGCGAGGACATCGTCTCGTGGAGCAGGTCGAGCACCAATTGCATGCTTCCGATGCTGGTCCCCGCGTGGTTTCCGGCCATCGACCGATCGTCATTGCCGTCCCGCTACCTAAGTTGTGGTCAGCCCTGACTCCGGCTCCGGGCCAACCCCGAGAAGGGCGGGCCAGCCGCCCGGAAGTGTCACCCCTCTGGCCGTCGGCGGCGGCCCGACCGGCCCGGACGCCACTAGCCTGCAACGATGGCCATCGTCGAAGTCCGGAACCTTCTCCGGCGGTACGCGTTGCCGGTGCTGGCCGTACTGGTATCGGTCGGGGTCTGGATGTCCGCAAACGGCGCGGCCGGGGTGGCGTCACCTCTCCCCCGGGCGGTGGTCCTCGCCGTCGTCGTCGCCTCCGGAACTGCGGTGGCGGTGGCGCGGGTACGCCGCTGGCCGCTGTTCGCCGCGGCTGCCGTCGCTTGGCCGCTGCTTGCCGCCTGGCCGGTCCCGGCGGCGGCGTCCCTCCTGGCCGGGCTGTGGCTGCGGGGTCGTCGCCGGATCGTCGCCTACCTGGCCGGTGCGGTGCTGGTGACGGCGATCGGTGTGCTGGTGGGGTGGGCCGCTGGTGGGCACCGGCAGATCACCATGGCCACGCCGGGCAATGTGCTGGCGCTCTTCGCCTGGTTGGTGCTGCTGCCGCTGGTGATCGGGCTCTGGACGCGGGCCCGGCGGGACACCGTCGGCGCGTTGCGCGACCGGGCCGAGCGGCTGGAACGCGAACAGGTGGCCCGCATGGAGCAGGCCCGCGCCGAGGAACGGGCCCGGATCGCCCGGGAGATGCATGACGTGGTCGCCCACCGGGTGTCGCTGATGGTGGTGCATGCGGGCGCGTTGGAGGTGACATCCGCCGACTCGGCGGCGGTGGAGACCGCGTCGCTGATCCGATCGACCGGTCGGCAGGCCCTTGCCGACCTCCGCGAGGTACTCGGCGTGCTGCGTGGAGCGGCCGGGCCCGTACCGCCGCAGGGGTTGTCGGAGGTGGATGTCCTGATCCAGGAGTCGCGTACCGCCGGCCTGCGGATCGACCGGCAGGACGAGGGGATCCCTCGACCCCTGCCGGCCACGGTCGGGCGGACGGTGCACCGGGTGGTCCGGGAGGCGCTGACGAACGTACGGAAGCACGCCCCCGATGCGGAGACGACGGTCAGCCTGCGGTATCTGTCCAGCGGGGTCGAGGTCGGGGTGCGCAACGGGCCGGCGATCGGCGGGGCGGCTCTGCCCGGCGCGGGGTTGGGCCTGATTGGTCTGCGGGAACGTGTGGAATTGCTCGGCGGGCGGCTTACGGCCGGACCGTATGACGAGGGCTTCCTGGTCCGAGCGCTGCTTCCGACGGGGGAGCCGGAGTGATTCGAGTTCTGATCGTCGACGACGAGCAGTTGATCCGGTCCGGCCTGCGGTTGATCCTCGAAGCGGCCGGCGACATCACGGTGGTGGGCGAGGCCGCGGACGGCGCTGCGGCCGGAGCCGAGGTGCGGCGGCTCCGACCGGACGTGGTCCTGTTGGACGTCCGTATGCCGGGTATGGACGGCCTCGCCGCGGCGCCGGACATTGTCGCCGCCGGGGCAAGAGTGATCATGCTGACGACCTTCGACCGGGACGCGTACGTGCACCACGCCCTGCGTGCCGGTGCGGTCGGCTTCCTGCTCAAGGACACCGCACCGGCCGACCTGACCGCCGCAGTACGCGCCGTGGCCAGCGGTGACGCCATGCTCGCGCCCGCCGTGACCCGGCGCTTGATCGATTCCTTCGCGGAACGCGGCCCGTCCCGACGCCACACTGCCCGGCGTCAACTCCAGTGCCTGACCGCACGGGAGCTGGAGATCGCGCGTGCGGTGGGGCGGGGATGCGCGAACGCCCAGATTGCTCGTCAACTACTGATGAGCGAGGCCACGGTGAAAGGGCACGTGAGTCGGGCGATGACGAAGGTCGGCGCCGGGAACCGGGTGCAGCTGGCGATCCTGGTCCACGACGCCGAGCTGCCCTGATCGGTGCGGAACGCTCGGTGTCGGAGAGCGGGTTCAAAGGCGACAGCGGCTCTGCGACCGTGAGCGGAGTTCAGCGTCGGGCGGCCCGGCGATGGGCGCGACGGCGCAGCCCGCGTGCCAGCTGCACCAGCAGGGTGACCGCGATCGACAGGCCGATCCCGGCCAGGATCCCGTAGACCGGCTCACGTTCGAAGGCCAGCCCGCCGAAGAGGCCGAGCAGCACGCAGTAGAGCGCCCACGTGCCGGCGCCGACCAGGTCGTAGAGCAGGAACGGGCGCAGCGGGTAGCGCACCGCGCCCATGGTCAGGGTGACCGCCGTCCGCCCGCCGGGCAGGTACCGGGCGGAGGTCAGGATGACGCCGCCGTGCCGGCACACCGCGCGTCGTGCCCACTGTGATCCGGCGCGGCGTCGACTGTCCTGCGGCGAACGATCCAGACGACCTGAGCCGCCGCCACGCCCAATCGCGTAGGAGACATGGTCGCCGAGTACGGCACCGAGCATGGTCGCCACGATCACCACCACCAGATTCGGCTCGCCGCCGGTGGCGAGAACGGTGACCGTGATGACCGCCGCCTCGGCCGGCACCAGCGGGAAGATCGCGTCGATCGCGGTGAGACCGAACAGCAGCAGATACACCCACGGCGAGGTGAGCGTGTGCCGGAGCAGGTCGAGCGCGGCCTCCATGGGTACATGCTCGCCGCCGGGCGGACGCATCGGGGCGGGACGGACGGATCACCGCTAATGGGGCCTTCCACCCGTTGCCACCGGCACCCGGGTGGCCGTACCGCCGTCCGGACGGACGGTGTCGAGCTGGGCCGTCCGCATCCGCTTGTCCTCCGCCGTGGGTCCGTGGGAGGTGAGCACGACGGGTACGCCAAGCGCCTGCTCCACCGCGGTGGGCCAGTCGGCTGGCGGAGGGGCGTCGTACACCGGTCTGGTCCGCAGCAGACGGGCGGTGAGCGCCGCCTGCCGGTCGAGGTCGCCGGGTGGACCCGGCACCAGCCCGTCCAGGTCGGCGTAGCGGTCGCAGATCCGCAGGTCGAGACCCTGCCCCACGAGATCCAGGTGGGTCAGCGCCAGGCCGTCGACCCCACCGGTGACCGCCAGGGCGTACGCGTGGGCGACGGCGTCGAAGTGGCCGAACCGGAAGCGGCCCTGCCACGGGTTCGTCGGGTTGTGCGGTTCGGTCAGCCCGAGCGCCGGTTCCTCGGTGACCAGCGGTCCCGGCCCGTGTCTGGTGGTGACCGTCCGCAGCACGCCGAGCCGGGTCGCCGATCCGGCCAGCCCGGCCTCGGCCAGCAGCGCCTCGGCGTTCGCGGTGGTCGTGGTGCTCCAGGTCGTGTACGGGTGGAAGCCGTGCCACTCGTCCAGCAGCACTCCCTGCGCACCCTCGAACACGCAGGTCCCGGCACGCAACTCCCCGGCGAGCCAGCCCCGGTCCACGATCGCCACCCGCTCGGCGAAGGCCCGGTACGCCGGCAGACAGTCGGTTACCGGCGGGGCGTCCAGCGGGCCGAGTTCCGCGCTGAGCCGGTCCCGTAGCGCGGTCAGCCGGCGGCGCAGCAGCTCCGGGCTGCGGCAGTCCGCCACCCGGGGTGCCTGGTCGGGGTGGGCGAGACCGTACGCGACGGCCTCGCCCACCCCCAGCCCGCAGGAACCGTGCCGGTCGGCTCCACGGGCCAGCTCCCGGGCCCGATTCGCGGCCCGGTGGTACGGGGTGGCCAGCAGCGCCTCCCCGTCCACGGTCAGCCGGTCGAGCGCGTCGGGTACCCCGACGGCGGCGAGGTGGTCGGCCTCGGCGGCCAACGCCAGCGGGTCCACCACCACGTGGCGGGACAGGTGGGTGCCCACCCCCGGGCGGAAGGTGCCGGCCCCGAACTGGGCGAACGTGTGGTGCCGGCCGTCGCGCAGGACGACGTTGTGTGCCGCCTGCGCACCCCCGTTGAACCGCACCACCGTCCGCACCGGCCGGGTCGCGCAGAGCCAGTCCACGACGGTGCCCTTCCCTGCGTCGCCGTACCCGAGGTCGACCACGATCACGTGCTGGCCGCGCGGCCCCCTCGCCGCCGGCCCGCCGGTTGACCACCCGTCCGGCACGGCCGCCGCCGTACCGCCCGACCGTCGGGCCGCCGCCATCGCAGCCGCCGTCCCGCCGGTGACCGCGTCGCCCGGAACCGCACCCGCCGCCGGCCGGGTCACAGCCGGACCACTCCGCGACCGGTGGTACGGCCGGCCGGCAGCTCCGACACCTCGGCCCGTGATTCCCCGTCCAGCCGGGCGAGCGCCTTCGACACGGTGCCGGTGGCCGACGAGCCGGCGCGGTCCAGGTCCCGCAGACCCTGGTCGAGGTCGATCGCCTGCTCGCCGAGGCCGACGGTGAGCGCGATGGTCTCGCAGACCGCAGCGAGATCGTCCAGTTCCAGGGCGTGCTGGCCGAGCAGGTCGCGCCAGAAGTCGAGCACCCGGCGGTTGCCCGAGTAGTGGCTGCCGGCGGGCAGCAGGTAGTAGGTGTCCCAGCGGCGGGTGACCTCGTCGACGATCTGCCGCAACGGCACGTCCTCGCGCGGGTCGTCCTCGATCAGCCGGCTCACCTCGGCGGCCTTCACCTGCGGGTACGCCAACTCGTCGCCGATGACGAACAGGTAGCCGCGCCGGCCACGCTTCTCCCAGCTGTCGGTGACCGTGCGCCGGGCCATGAAGTACAGCGCCAGCTCGTACGACTCCCGCATCTGGCCGCCACCGCCGCCCTCCAGCACGATCCGGCCGAGGTCGTCGTCCATCCGGTTGTCGGACTCGAACTGCCCCACCTGCAACGGCACCCGGTCACAGGTGGCGTCCCCGATCGCACCGAACATGACCTGTGGGTCGCGGGCGTAGCCCTGGCGCAGCAGCAGCCCCAGCAACTGCGGCAGTTTGGCCTGGAGAACGCGGGGCACATGCCCCATCGAGCCGGTCACGTCGAACAGGACCGCGACGGGGGTCGACTGGGGGTGCTCCGCGCTGTCCCGGCTCTCCCGTACCGCGCCACGCGGGTCCAGCGCCGGGTGCACCACCCGGGCCCCGCTGTCGCTGTAGGAGAAGGCGCTGGTGCCGGTGGCCCGGCGGTAGCGGTCGGCGGCGTCGTAAACATCGGTGGACCATGCTCCGCTGCCCATGGCAGCCTCCTTAGGGGTTGAGGGTGAAGGGGCGGAAGGTGCGCGGCCCGTAGAGGCGGTGCAGCACCTCGTCCAGTTCCCGCAGCAGCAGCCAGGCGTCGTCGGGGCGGCTGCGCAGGAACCGCTGCCGGCAGCCCCGGGCGAAGTCGAGCAGCTGACGCGGGGCCCGGCGGTCCAGCAGCCAGGTCATGCAGCGGGTGGCCATGAAGATGTCGGTGCCCGGACCGCAGGGCTGACGGCTGGGGACTTCCGGCGGGTACCAGGTGTGGTGGTCGGGCACCATTGCCGGCACGGTGCCGCCAGGCTCGGTGGAGAAGCACCAGTCGACAAGCACCAGGCCGTGCGCGTCGGGGTCGATGAGCACGTGTGACGGCAGCACCGCACCGTGCACCAGGCCCGCCCGGTGCGCCAGGCCGAGGGCGACCAGGAGCCGTCGCCACATCCACGCCACGTCACGGGCGTCCAGCCCGTCCGGATAGGCCCGCCGTACCTCGACCAGACTGTGCAGGCCGGGCGCGCTGCCGAGCACCGTGATCCGGCGGTCCGCTCCGGTGTCGGCGTCGCGGTGGGTGAAGCTGTCGACCAGTCGGGGCACGTACGGCAGCCAGCGTGGGTCGCCCCGCTCGGCGAGTGTGCGCAGGGCACGCTGCTCGCGGGCCATCAGATCGTTGTCGGCCGCGTCGCGAGGCAGCTTGAGCAGCCGGTCGGCACCGACGTCGTACAGGTCGGCGAGATCGCCCGAGTACGCGGGCCGCCCGCACCGGTAGCCGTGCAACACGGTGACCCGCCGGGCCCGCCAGCGGCTGGTGACCCGGAGGAAGGCGTCGGTGGCGGCGGCCCGGATCCCCGGACCGGCCCAACCGAGCCGGTCCGGGTGCAGGGCACCGACGAGTTCCCGGTAGCGCCGCTCCGGCGCGTCGCCGCCGAACAGCTCGTCGTCGTCGCGGGCGGCGGTGACCAGGCGGATCGCCTCGTCGGTCCTCATCGCACCGTCTCCTCACGCGCCGGGCGCAGCAGCGCGGGGTGCAGCAGCCGAGCGTCTCCGGCCCGGTAGAGCCGGGCACGCGGGCCGCCTCGGGTGCCGCCGCGCTCGGTGCTGGCGCCGGTGCTCTCCACGAAGCCCGGCACCGAGAGCACCTTGCGGTGGAAGTTGCCGGCGTGCAGCTGGTGCCCCCAGACCGTCTCGTAGACGGCGCGCAGCTCCCCGATGGTGAACTCGGGTGCGAGGAAGCGGGTGGCCAGCGGGGTGTATTCCAGTTTGGAGCGCGCTCGCTCCAGCCCGTCGGCGACGATCTGGCCGTGGTCGAAGGCGAGTTGCCGGTTGGCCAGCTCGGCGACCGGCACCCAGGCCGCCTCGTCGGCGTCGGTGCCGGCCGTCGCGTCCGGCAGGTCGGGCGCGAAGGCCAGATGGGCGATCGAGACGATCCGCATCCGGGGATCGCGGTCGGGTGCGCCGTAGGAGGCCAGTTGCTCGACGTGGACGCGGCGCAGTGGCTGGCCGTCGAGGCCGGTCTCCTCGGCCAGCTCCCGCCGCGCGGCGACAGCCAGGTCCTCGTCCGGCCGGACGAAACCGCCTGGAAGGGCCCAGAGGCCGGCGTACGGCTGCTCGCCGCGTCGGATCAGCAGCAGGTGCAGGGCGTCGTCGCGGATGGTCAGGGCGACGATGTCGACCGTTACCGCGACCGCCGGATAGGCCCGCGGGTCGTAGGCGGCGAGGAAATCCTGCTCGTTCACGCTCGATCACTCTCACTTCGAGAATATCTCTTGTTGAGAAGAACTTAGCGGAAAAGAGTGGGCCGGGCAAGTGCCCGGCCCCGCTCAGCGGATGGTGCCCACCAGGTGTGGGCGGCCACGCCGGTCGTGCAGGCTGAAATCCCAGCCCGGGCCGAGCGCCGTGGCGCTGAAGGCCACCGTGCTGGGCAGCGGCACCGGCAGCTTGAACGCCACGTCCACCGTGTACGCCTCGGGCAGCCGGCTCTCCAACGCCGCGAGACACCGTGCCTTGCTCCACATGCCGTGTGCGATGGGCCGGGGGAAGCCGAGCAGCCGCGCACCCCACCGCGAGGTGTGGATCGGGTTGTGGTCGCCGGAGACCCTCGCGTAGTCCGTACCCACCCGGGGCGTGACCTGCCAGCGGGCGGTGGCGGCCGGCGGCGGGGGCCGCTCACCGTGGTCGCGTCGCTCGCCGCCGTCCGGGGTGCGCTGCCGGCCGAGGTACGTCGAGACGCCGCGCCACACCTCCTCGCCGTCGACCGACCCGACGAGTACGACGTCCACCTGCCGCCCCCGGTCGTGCGGACGCAGGTTCTCCGCCCAGGTGGTGAAGTCCAGCCGGTCGGCTACGGTGACCGGTCGATGCACCGTGATCCGGTTGCCGACGTGCACCACCCCGGTAAGCGGAATCGGGAACTCCGGCGCGGTGATCAGACGCAGCGCCAGCGGAAAACCCATGACGTGGGGAAACGTCGCGGGCAGCCGGTCGGCGAGCCGGAACCCGCAGACCCGGTCGTAGTCGGCCAGCCGCTCCGGATCCACCGGCACGCCACCTACCGCCAGTTCCACCGTCGGCACCGTTTCACCGCGCCGCCCACCCAGCCCCGGCACCGGGTTCAGCAACGCCCGCCGGTACAACGGCCCGGCCGCCGGCAACCGGGGCAACTCCACCCGCGCCCGGCCCGCCGGGTCTCCGCTCGCCGTGGGGCCGGTCGGGGCGCCGCCGCTGATGCCGGACCGGCGCGCGTCGGTGGACGCTGACGTCGCCGGATCCGACCCAGGCCTGTCGGCCGGTACGTCGGAGCCACCGCCGGCCGGGGCGAGGCCGGACAGGTCACGGGTCGCCTCCAGGTCCCCGCCGCCGGCCGGTGCGGCGAGCGCGGCAGCCCGGATCTCCGGCGTCAGCACCTCGGTCGGACCGTCGATCAGCTCGCCGACCGACAGGTCGTCGGCCGGTTCGTCGTCGCGCCTGCGCCGGGCCATCACGCCCCCAGCAGGCTCTGGCCGCAGACCCGGACCACGTTGCCGGTGACCGCACCGGACGCCGGCCAGGCCAGCCAGCCGATGGTCTCCGCCACATCCACCGGCAGTCCGCCCTGCGAGAGGCTGTTCATCCGGCGGCCGGCCTCCCGCAGCACCAGCGGGATCCGGGCGGTCAGCCGGGTCTCGATGAACCCGGGCGCGACCGCGTTGACGCTGATCTGCCGCTCCCGCAGCGCCGGGGCGAGCGAGTCGACCAGCCCGACGACCCCGGCCTTGCTGGTGGCGTAGTTGGTCTGGCCCCGGTTACCGGCGATCCCGGCGATCGAGGAGACACCGATGAGCCGCCCGCCGGCCGGGATCAGCCCGCGCTCCAGCAGCAGGTCGTTGATCCGCTCCTGGCTGGACAGGTTGACGTCGATGACCTGGTCCCACCGGTCGGCGTCCATCCGGCCGAGGGTCTTGTCCCGGGTGATGCCGGCGTTGTGCACCACCACGTCCACCCGCCCGTGCCGACTGGACAGGTGCTCGGCGAGCCGGGCCGGCGCATCGGCGGCGGTCAGGTCGAGCTGCACGGCGCTGCCGCCGATCTCGTTGGCCACCGCCGCCAGTTCGTCCCCGGCGGCCGGGATGTCCAGCGCCACCACGGTCGCCCCGTCGCGGGCCAGCACCCGGGCCAACGCCGCGCCGATGCCCCGCGCCGCGCCGGTGACCAGCACCACCTGCCCGTCGAGCGGGCGGTCCCAGTCGGCCGGTGCGGTCGCCTGGCCGGCACCGACCCGGATCACCTGCCCGGAGACGTACGCGGAACGGCCCGAGAGCAGGAACCGCAGGGTCGACTCCAGGCTGGTCCAGGTGCCCGGGTCGGCGTCCCTCGTGACGTACACCAGTTGTGCGGTGATGCCCCGGCCGAACTCCTTGCCGATGCTGCGGGTCAACCCCTCCAGTGCCCGTTGGGCGGTCGCCTCGCGGGGCGTGCCGCACTCGGTCGGCGGAGTGCCCAGCACGATCACCCGCCCGCTGGGCTGGACCGCCCGGGCCTGCGGGTGGAAGAAGTCGTAGAGCTGGCGCAGTTGGGACGAGTCGCTGATGCCGGTAGCGTCGAAGACGAGGGCGGCGCTCTCCGGCGTACGACCGGTTGCCGGATCGGGCACGGCGGTGGCCGGATCGCGCAGGGCGAGCCCGGCGGCGGCCAGGGCCTTGCCGACCGGTTCGGTGAGCCGCCCGCCGGTGGCGGCACCGAGCAGGACCAGCCCGGGCAGAATCGGCTCGCCGGGTGCGTGCCGGCGCAGTCGCGGCGGATCGGGCAGCCCGAGGCGCTTGACCAGCGCCCGCCCGGCGCCCGAGTGGACGAAGCTCGCATACCTGTCGGTCATAGGCGTAGCCTACTGGTGAGTAAGGTGCGGGCAACACTTTCGAGGAGGCGGATCGTGCAGAACGTTCGACGGGTCGCGATCATCGGCGGCAACCGGATCCCCTTCGCCCGCTCCAACTCGCGCTACGCCAGCGCCGCCAACTCCGACATGCTCGGCGCCGCGCTGGACGGGCTGATCGCCCGGTTCGGTCTGGCCGGGCAGCGGGTCGGCGAGGTCGTCGCCGGTGCGGTGCTCAAGCACTCGAAGGACTTCAACCTCACCCGCGAGGTGGTGCTTGGCTCGAAGCTCGACCCGCACACCCCGGCGTACGACATCCAGCAGGCCTGCGGCACCGGCCTGGAGGCGGTCATCCTGGTCGCCAACAAGATCGCCCTCGGTCAGCTCGACGTCGGCATCGCCGGTGGCGTCGACACCACCTCGGACGCTCCGCTCGCGGTCAACGAGGACATGCGCCGCACGTTGCTCAAGCTCAACTCGGCCCGCACCCTCGGTGAGCGGCTGCGGATCGCCGCGAAACTGCGCCCGGCCCAGCCGTTCAAGCCGGAGGTCCCCCGCAACGCCGAGCCCCGCACCGGCCTGTCCATGGGCGAGCACGCCGCGCAGACCGCGCTGCGCTGGAACATCGACCGGCAGGCGCAGGACGAGTTGGCGCTGCGGTCGCACCAGCGGCTCGCCGCCGCGTACGACAAGGGCTTCTTCGACGACCTGATGACCCCCTACCT
The DNA here is from genome assembly GCF_040677165.1 of Micromonospora sp. NPDC049374. Taxonomy (NCBI): domain Bacteria; kingdom Bacillati; phylum Actinomycetota; class Actinomycetes; order Micromonosporales; family Micromonosporaceae; genus Micromonospora; species Micromonospora sp. NPDC049374. The sequence goes on from NZ_JBFAQH010000006.1 coordinate 271,609, forward strand.
GGGGCTGACCCGCGACCAGAACCTCCGCCCCGACACCACCCTGGAGAAGCTGGGCACCCTGCGGCCGGTCTTCGGTGCCAAGGGACCGGACGCCGAACGGGCCACCATGACCGCCGGCAACTCGTCGCCGCTTACCGACGGTGCCTCCACCGTGCTGCTGGCCAGCGAGGAGTGGGCGCGCGAGCACAACCTGCCGGTGCAGGCCTGGTTCTCCTGGTCGGAGACGGGCGCGGTGGACTTCGTGCACGGCGAGGAGGGGCTGCTGATGGCACCCGCGTACGCGGTGCCCCGGCTGCTGGCCCGGGCCGGGCTCACCCTCCAGGACTTCGACTACTACGAGATCCACGAGGCGTTCGCCTCGCAGGTGCTGGCGACCCTGGCGGCCTGGGAGTCGCCGGAGTTCTGCAAGGACCGGCTCGGCCTGGACGCCCCGCTCGGTGCCATCGACACCGACAAGCTAAACGTGAACGGCTCCTCGCTGGCCGCCGGTCACCCGTTCGCCGCCACCGGCGGCCGGATCGTCGCGACCCTGGCCAAACTGCTCGCCTCCAAGGGCACCGGACGCGGCCTGATCTCCATCTGCGCCGCCGGCGGCCAAGGCGTCACCGCCATCCTCGACCGCTGACCCAATCCGCCCAGCCGCCGTAATCCGGTCCGTCGATCATGAGGTTGACGGCAGTTATTGATCTTCAAGTCGCCGCCAACCTCATGATCGATACCGTGGCGCGACCCGATGGGCTTGCTGCGGCGGGTTGTCGCGAGAATGGCGGGGTGACGATGATTCCGAACGTGCTTGCCAACCGGTACGCCTCGCCCGAGTTGGTCACCCTCTGGTCGCCGGAGGAGAAGATCCGGCTGGAACGGCGGCTCTGGCTCGCCGTGCTGCGGGCGCAACGGGATCTGGGTGTTCCGGTGCCGGACGGGGTGGTCGAGGCGTACGAGCGGGTGCTTGACGACGTCGACCTGGCCTCGATCGCGGCACGGGAGCGGGTCACCCGGCACGACGTGAAGGCCCGGATCGAGGAGTTCAGCGCGCTCGCCGGGTACGAGCACGTGCACAAGGGGATGACCTCCCGGGACCTCACCGAGAACGTCGAGCAGCTTCAGGTGCGCCGCTCGCTGGAGCTGATCCGGGATCGGGTGGTGGCGACGCTGGCCCGGCTCGCCTGGCACGCCCACGAGTACGCCGACGTGGTGATGGCCGGTCGCTCGCACAACGTGGCGGCGCAGGCGACCACGCTGGGCAAGCGCTTCGCGTCGGCCGCCGAGGAACTGCTGATCGCGTACGAGCGGCTGGAGGACCTGATCGCCCGGTACCCGTTGCGGGGGATCAAGGGACCGGTGGGTACCGCCGCCGACCAGTTGGACCTCTTCGACGGCGATGCGGCCAAGGTCGCCGAGTTGGAGCGGCGGGTCGCCGAGCACCTGGGCTTCAGTCGGGTGCTGGGCAGCGTCGGGCAGGTCTATCCGCGTTCACTCGACTTCGACGTGCTCTCCGCGCTGGCGCAGGTGGCGGCGGCACCGTCGTCGTTGGCCACCACGATCCGGCTGATGGTCGGCCAGGAACTGGCCACCGAGGGCTTCAAGCCCGGCCAGGTCGGCTCCAGCGCGATGCCGCACAAGATGAACACCCGCTCGTCGGAGCGGGTCAACGGCTTCGCGGTGATCATTCGGGGCTATCTGTCGATGGTCGGCGAGCTGGCCGGTGACCAGTGGAACGAGGGCGACGTCTCCTGCTCGGTGGTGCGCCGGGTGGCCCTGCCGGACGCCTTCTTCGCCGCCGACGGGCTGTTCCAGACGTTCCTCACCGTGCTGGACGAGTTCGGCGCGTACCCGGCGGTGATCAACCGGGAGCTGGAGCGGTTCCTGCCGTTCCTGGCCACCACAAAGATCCTGGTGGCGGCCGTCCGTCGGGGCGTCGGTCGGGAAGCCGCCCACGAGGCGATCAAGGAGCACGCCGTCGCGGTCGCCCTGGCCATGCGGGAGAAGGGCACCCCCGACAACGACCTCTTCGACCGGCTGGCCGCGGACGACCGACTCGCCCTCACCCGCCCCGAGATCGACGCCCTGGTCGCCGACCGTGCCGCCTTCGTAGGCGCCGCCCCCACCCAGATCCAGGCAGTCACCGCAAGAATCACCAAAATCGTCGAATCCCACCCCCAAGCCGCCACCTACTCCCCACCCCCCATCCTCTAACCCCACCCCCACCCCCACCCCCGGCCCCACCCCCACCCCCACCCCCAGTCGCTCTCGTTGATCATGAAGTTGTTGTTGCGCCACGCCGCGCCGGCGGGCAATAACTTCATGATCGGCGGCCAGGGTGTCGCGGGCAGCGCGGTCGGACGGTGGAGCGGGTGAGCGGGTGGGGTTAGTCGCGGGTGGGGGTTTGGGGGGCGGTGCCCAGGGTGGGGGCGCTGGGGGGTTCGGCGATCTTGCCGGGTTCCTCGGCGAAGGCTGGTTCCTGGGCGGTTTCCGCCGCCACCAGCGGCTGGTCGGGGGGCATGACGTCGGGGACCTTCGGCGCCACGATCACGGCGGTGCCGTAGGCGCAGATCTCCATCCACATCTCGCCGCAGTCGCGGCTGTCGAACCGCATCCCCACCACGGCGTTCGCGCCGAGCCGCCGGGCCTCTTCGCCGAGGCGGGCGACCGAGTCGGTACGCCAGCGGGTGAGGTTGTCCGGCGCCATCGGGTCGTACGCGCCACCGCGCAGGTTCTTCACTCCCTCGCGGTACGGGTTGCGGGTTCTGGCCATGGAGGAGACCACCTCGCCGAGGATCTGGCGGATCTCGTAGCCGGGAAGTTGATCCGTCGTCACGACCAGCACGTTTCCGATGCTGGCAGGCCCGGGTGCGGCACATCGTGAGCCCTGTTCACCTGCTCGGATGCTGAAAAACCGCGCGGCGCGGACGGCAGGCGCAGGGCCCACCATCCGCGCCGCCACGGGCGCTAACCGTCAGACGCCGGAAACGGACCGGATCCAGGCACGGTTGTACGCGACGCTGCCGTAGTTCTGGATGCTCTGGCCGTCGGCGGTGGAGGCCACACCCACCTGTTGACCGTTGTAGAACTGCGGGCCGCCCGAGTCGCCCCGCCACGCGTTGCCGTTGATCCGGCTGCTCCGGATCGCCTGCCCGCCGTACGCGTCACTCACGTTCGTGCTGGTGACCCGGACGCTCGCGGTCTTCAGCTGGGTGGACGCCGAGCAGCCGCTGTAGCAGGTCATGCCCCAGCCGTAGATCGAGTTGGTCGAGTTGACCGGCGGGTTGCTGGATGCCAGCGTCACGTAGCTGGTGCTCACCGAGCTGGACAGGCGCATCAGGGCCAGGTCGTACCGGCCGTAGGTGGCGCTTACCGTTCGGGTGACGCCGCCGGAGGAGCGGTAGACGCTGCCCACCCGGACCGACATCGAGCCGCCGAGGCAGTGCCGCGCGGTGAGGACCCACTGCGGGGCGATGATCGTGCCGGAGCAGGTGAACGAGCCGTTGCTGAAGACCGCGGCGGCCCACGGCGCCGAGGAGACGGTGCCGCCGCCGATGATGTACGGACCGACGGGTGAGGCGACGGCGCCGGAACTGGCGCCCATCACCGCGGCCATGGCGGTGGCGAAGACCGCGATCAGGGATCGGATGCGCATGGGGCTCCTTCGGGGTTCCCAGGACCCGGGTTCACCGGGCCGGCCTGCGGTGCCGGACGGGGGTGATCCGCCACCGCGACATCTATACATCGACGTCTGACGATGTACCGTAGGGCCCGGTGAGGTGTTTCACAAGAGGTTCATTGAAACAAAGCGATGTAACAGTTGGATTTCCCGTCACCGGGCCACCTGCGACCGGCGGCGGCTCTCAGCTGCTCTGCCGCCCGAGGGCTCGTCCAGCCGGGGGTCGACCGGCGGGAAGCTGGCAACGAAGCCGTATCGGGATCGCAACGAACCCGTATCGGTCCCGATCGGTCCGCGTGGGTACGGTCGTGCGGCACCCGGGCGGCGTCCGGCCGGTGCGTCTGGCGCGGCATCTGCCAGGTAGGCTGGCTGCGCTCGCCCGTTGTGGGTCGGCACCCAACTGCGTACACAGTCAGGAGTGCCCAGTGCCTCGCGTCGTCGTCGACGTCATGCTCAAGCCCGAGATCCTCGATCCTCAGGGCCAGGCCGTCGCAAACGCGCTGCCCCGGCTCGGCGTCAACGACGTCGCCTCGGTACGGATCGGCAGGCGGATCGAGATCGACTTTACCGGTGAACCGGACCTGGACCGGGCCCGGGAGATCGCCGACAAGCTGCTCGCCAACCCGGTCATCGAGGACTTCACGGTCCGTCTGGTCGAGACCGACGAACCTGCGGAAGCACGGTCGTGACCGCTCGGGTCGGTGTGGTGACGTTCCCCGGCTCGCTTGACGACGGGGACGCGGCCCGGGCCGTACGGATCGCCGGCGCCGAACCGGTTCGTCTCTGGCACGGTGAGGCGGAGCTGCACGGGGTGGACGCGGTCGTCCTGCCCGGTGGCTTCTCCTACGGCGACTACCTGCGCTGCGGTGCCATCGCCCGGTTCGCCCCGGTGATGGAGAAGATCATCGACGCCGCCGGTGGGGGCCTGCCCGTGCTGGGCATCTGCAACGGCTTCCAGATCCTCTGCGAGGCGCACCTGCTGCCCGGGGCGCTCACCCGCAACCAGCACCTGCACTTCCGCAACCGCGACCAGATCCTGCGCATCGAGGCGACCGGCACCGCCTGGACGAACATGTTCCAGCCGGGCCAGGAGGTGCTGATCCCGGTCAAGAACGGCGAGGGCTGCTACGTCGCCGACCCGGCAACGCTTGACGAGCTCGAAGCCGAGGGCCGGGTCGTCGCCCGCTACGTCGGCGGCAACCCCAACGGATCGCAGCGGGACATCGCCGCGATCACCAACCAGGCCGGCAACGTGGTCGGCATCATGCCGCATCCCGAGCACGCGGTGGAGGCGCTCACCGGCCCCTCCCTCGACGGCCTCGGCTTCTTCACCTCGGTGCTCAAGCACCTGGTGGGGGCGCCGGCGTGACCGTCCGCGGCGGGATCATCGGTCGGCTCACCCGCCCGTCGGGCGGCGAGCGCAACAAGGAGATGTCATGACCACGCATCCGGACCCGGTGCGGGACAACCCGGAGGCGGTCCCGGCGCAGCCGCAGCCGGCCGCCGCTCCGCCGGCCACCCCGGCCCGGCACGCCGCCGTGTCCGACTGGGCCGACGGGGTGGACACCGTGCCGCGCGCCGCGGGCACCCCGGAGGAGCTCCAGCCGTACGCCGAACTGGGGCTCGCCGACGACGAGTACGACCGCATCCGGCACATCCTGGGCCGCCGGCCGACCCAGTCCGAGCTGGCGATGTACTCGATCATGTGGAGCGAGCACTGCTCCTACAAGTCGAGCAAGGTGCATCTGCGGCAGTTCGGCGAGAAGGCCCCACCGAGCGACCGGCTGCTCGCCGGCATCGGGGAGAACGCCGGGGTCGTACGGATCTCCGACGAACTCGCCGTGACCTTCAAGGTCGAGTCGCACAACCACCCGAGCTTCGTCGAGCCGTACCAGGGCGCGGCGACCGGTGTCGGCGGCATCGTCCGCGACATCCTGGCGATGGGCGCCCGCCCGGTGGCGGTGATGGACCCGCTGCGTTTCGGCGCCGCCGATCACCCGGACACCGCCCGGGTGCTGCCCGGCGTGGTCGCCGGTGTCGGCGGCTACGGCAACTGCCTCGGCCTGCCCAACATCGGTGGTGAGGTGGTCTTCGACCCCTGCTACCAGGGCAACCCGCTGGTCAACGCGCTCTGCCTGGGCGTGCTGCCGGTCGACCGGCTGCAGAAGAAGGACGCCAACGGGCCGGGCAACGTGGTGGTACTGATGGGTGCCAAGACCGGCCGGGACGGCATCGGCGGGGTCTCGGTGCTGGCCAGCGCCACCTTCACCGAGGGCAGCGAGCAGCGTCGCCCCTCCGTGCAGGTGGGTGACCCCTTCATGGAGAAGCTGCTGATCGAGGCGTGCCTGGAGCTGTACGACGCCGAACTGGTCGTCGGCATCCAGGATCTCGGCGGTGCCGGCCTGACCTGCGCCCTGACCGAGACGGCCGCCTCCGCCGGCACCGGCATGCGGGTGTGGCTGGAGCGGGTGCCGCTGCGCGAGCCCTCGATGGAGCCGCACGAGATCCTGGCCAGCGAGTCCCAGGAGCGGATGCTGCTCGTCGTCGCGCCGGAGAAGCTGGAGGCGGTGCTCAAGACCGCCGAGAAGTGGGGCGTCTGGGCCACCGCCATCGGCGAGGTCACCGCGCCCGAGTCGGACGGCTCGCCGGGTCGGCTGCTCATCACCTGGCGGGATCACCTGGTGGTGGACGTACCGCCGGGCTCGCTTGTGGACGACGGGCCGGTGTACGCCCGGCCGATGCGCGAGCCGGCGGACCTGATCCTGCTCCAGGCCGACCGGGCGGAGACGCTGCCCCGGCCGAGCGACCCGGACACGCTGCGCGAGACCGTGCTGCGCATGATCGCCTCGCCCAACCTCTGCGACAAGACCTGGGTCACCGAGCAGTACGACCGCTATGTGCTGGGCAACACCGTGCTCGCCCAGCCGGAGGACTCGGGCGTGATCCGCGTCGACGAGCGCACCGGGCTGGGCGTGGCGCTGTCCGTCGACGGCAACGGCCGGTACGCCCGGCTCGACCCGTACCAGGGTGCCAAGCTGGCGCTGGCCGAGGCGTACCGGAACGTGTCGGTGACCGGGGCGACGCCGATCGCGGTCACCGACTGCCTGAACTTCGGCTCACCCGAGGACCCGGGCGTGATGTGGCAGTTCGCCGAGGCCGTACGCGGCCTGGCCGACGGCTGCGCCGAGCTGGGCATCCCGGTGACCGGCGGCAACGTCAGCTTCTACAACCAGACCGGGGCGGCGGCCATCCACCCCACGCCGGTCGTCGGCGTCCTCGGCGTGCTGGAGAACGTGGCCGACCGGGTGGCGTCGGGCTTCGTTCCGCGCCCCGGCGCCGATCACGACCAGCTCTTCCTGCTCGGCGAGACGCACGTGGAACTCTCCGGCTCGGAATGGGCCTGGGTCACCCACCAGCATCTCGGTGGCGTACCCCCGCACGTCGACCTGGCGCGCGAGAAGCAGCTCGCCGGCCTGCTGGCCGACGCGGCTCGGGTCGGGCACCTCAGCTCCGCGCACGATCTCTCCGACGGCGGTCTCGCGCAGAGCCTGGTCGAGTCCTGCCTGCGTCATGGCGTCGGGGCCCGGATCGCGGTGCCGGAGCGGTTCGAGGGCAACTCGATGCCGTTCGTCTTCCTGTTCAGCGAGTCCGCGGGTCGGGTGCTCGTGTCGGTGCCGCGCGGTCACGAGAAGGCGTTCACCGCGCTCTGCGGTGAGCACGGCGTGCCGTGGGAGCTGATCGGCGTGACCGACCCGACGGCCGGCGCGCTGGAGGTGCACGGCCAGTTCCGGATCGGCCTGGACGAGCTGCGCGAGGCGTACACCGGCACCCTGCCGGCCCTGTTCGGCGGCGTGCAGCCGTTCGAGGTGACCGCACCGGCGGTTGCCGAGGTCGTCATCGACGCGCCAGCCGGCGGGGCCGACCAGGCCGCCGCCCACGACGCCGCGTCGCGGGCCGACGCGCCCGGCGCAACGACGACCGGTCCTGAACCGACCCCCGGGCAGGCCACCGCCCGTCAGCAGGCCGAGCCGGTCGACGGCGAGCAGGACGGTGGCGAGCCGACCGGCGAGGTGCAGACCGCACCGGCGTCGGCCGAGGCCGCTCCGTCGGCGGATCCGACCGAGGAGGCGGCCGACCGACCGGCCGAGCGGGCCACCCCGCCGGTGCGCGACGGTCGCGTCGCGGCGACCCCGCAGTCGGCCGAGGCCGCCGATCCGGCCGTCCCGGCGGGCAGCCACGAGGCATCCGGGGCGGACGCTCCGCAGCACGGTGACACCGAGCAGCCCCCCGCGCCCGACGAGCGCTGAGGCGTTGGCCGCGGCCGTATCCGCCCAACCCGGGTCGGGGGTCCGGTTCGACTGGGGTCTGGCGGGTGCGGCCGAACTCGGCCGGGTCTGCGCGGTACTGGTGGTGGTGGACGTGCTGTCGTTCACCACCACCGTCGAGGTGGCGGTGGGGCGGGGGATGCGGGTGCATCCGTTCCCCTGGGGGGAGCAGGCCGCCGCCTACGCGCGTCGGGTCGGCGCGGTCGCCGCGAGCGGCCGCCGACAGGTCACCCACGAACATCCGTGGTCGCTGTCGCCGGCCGCGCTGAGTCGGGCTCCGGTGGTACCCGACCTGGTACTGCCGTCGCCCAACGGATCGGCCATCAGCGCCGCCGCCAGCGCCACCGGGCTACCGGTGGTCGCGGCCAACCTGCGCAACGCCCGCGCCGTCGGGCGTTGGCTGACCAGCCAGGGGTACGGCTCGACCGCCGCCCCGGTCGGTGTGGTGGCCGCCGGTGAACGGTGGCCGGACGGATCGTTGCGCCCCTCGGTGGAGGACCAGCTCGGCGCGGCCAGTGTGCTGGACGCCCTCTCCGGCGCGCCCGGCGGGCTCTCGGTGGAGGCGGCCATGGCGCTGGCCACGCTGGCCAGCGTCCCCGACGTACCGGCGGCGATCCGGGGCTGTGTCTCCGGTCGAGAGCTGATCGAGGGCGGCTTCGCCGAGGACGTCGAGATCGCGGTACGCGTCGACACCTCCGCGGTCATCCCACTGCTCCGCCAGGGCGTCTTCTCCGCCGCCTGACCGCTGGCGGTGCAGGGCGTTGGGGCCTACCCGTCCACCGCCGGGGGCGGCACGTCACCTCGTGTTGGTGCCGTGCCTCCCCGCGTCCGACCAGGACGGAACCACCGCGACGACTGCTCGGGCCTTGCCGGCCGCCGCATGGACGGCGTCCTCGGCTCGACCGAGGACTGCGACAGGATCTAGTCGTCGAGCCAGTCCAGGCGGCGACCGCCGCGGTCCTGGGGTGCGCCGTCGGGACGGCCGCGGCCGGCCTGTGCCGGGTCGCTGTAGCCGCCGCCCTGGCCGTAACCACCCTGGTCGTAGCCGTTGTCGTAACCGCCGCGCTGCCGTGGGGGCTCCTGACCGTACCCGCCGCCGGCCGGGGCGCCACCGTAGCCACCCTGGTCGTACCCACCGCGTGGCGGTGTGTCCTGGCCGTATCCGCCGCCGGCCGGGCCGCCGTAGCCACCCTGGTCGTAAGCGCCGTCGTAGCTGGTGTTGTCGTAGCCACCGCGCTGGTGCCCGGCTTCCTGGCCGTAGCCCCCGGCCGGCTGGTCGTACCCGCCATTCGGTGCTGCGCCGTAGCCGCCGCCCGACTGCCCGGGAGGGTAGCCACGGTTCGGGTCGCCCTGGCCGTATCCACCGGCCGGCTCAGCCTCGCCGTAGCCGCGAGTCGCGTCGCTCTGGCCGTACCCGCCCGGCTCGCCCTGGCCGTAGCCACGGTTCGGGTCGCTCTGGCCGTAGCCTCGGGTCGGGTCGCTCTGGCCGTACCCGCCGGCTTCACCCTGCCCGTAGCCGCCCGGCTCGGACTGGCCGTAGCCCTGGCCGGGCTCCGGCTGGTACATCCCGGTGGCGTACGGGTCGGCGGGGGCCGGGTAGGCCGTCTCCTCGCCCTTGTAGCGGCCGGTCGGCTCGTCGTAGCCGCCACCTGCCGGAGGGTAGTCCGGGCCGGCGTTGCCGGCACCGTAGTCGCGGCTGCCGTAGCCGCTGCCGGACGACGGACTGTTGCCGTAGCCGCCGCCGGACGACGGACTGTTGCCGTAGCCGCCGCCCGACGAGGGGGCGTTGCCGTAGCCCGGAGCGCCGTAGCCGCCCGGCTCGTCGCCGTAACCACCACCACCGGACCAGCCGCCCGGCCCGCTCGCGGCACCGTAGGGCTGCGGCGGTGCGCCGTACGGGTCCGGGGGAACGTCGTCGACGACCGGCTGGTGCATCATCGTCGGCGCGTTGGCCAACCCGGCACCGCCGACCATTGTCGGGTCCGGTGCGCCACCGACCCGGTTCACCACCCGGGTCTGGTCGTCCGCGCCGACGAACGAGCCGCGGGCCGCCGGGACCGCACCGGCCGGAGCGCCGGCGGGAACATCACCGTCGGGTTCGCCGTCCTCGTTCTCCTTGCGCTTCATCCAGAGCAGCACGATCGTGCCGACACCGACGGCCACGAAGAGACCGCCCAGCAGGATGAGCAGCCAGTTGCCGAAGCCACCGGAATCCTCGTTGGAGGCAGGGGCCTGGGCGGCGGCGCTCTCGGCGGCGGTCTCCTCCTCCTCGCCGAGTTCGTCCTCGAACGGATCCTCGGTCGGCACCGCCGACTCGGTGGCCGACGGGCTGGCGCTCGGGCTTTCCGAGGCCGCGATCGGGAGGGTGATCCGCCGTCCGGTGATGCTCTGCCCGGCGTTGGCGGTGAAGCTCGCCACGGCGTTCTTGTTGTCGGCGCTCGCGCCGATGTCGATCCGCCCGGGCGCGATCGGATTGTCGCTGCTGCCGGTGAACCGGAAGTTGCCGTCGCCGTTTGTGGTGGTGTCGCGCTGCTTGCCGGCGCTGTCCTTCAGCAGGACGTACGCGCCCGCCACCGCGTCACCGCCCTGGTCGACGACCTTGCCGGAGATCGACCGCACGGTCTGCGGCGCCTGCGTCGTCGGCGGCGGCGCTGCAACCATCGTGACGGTGGTCGACGCTTCTTGTTCTCCTCGGACCAACCCCTGGGCGTCAACAGCCTTGACGGTGATGGTGGCCGTTCCGTTGGAGGCGTCGTTGGCGAGGCGGAAAGTCGCCTGAAATTGGCCGTTTGAGTCGACCCGGCGCCGCTCGCATCCGTCGACGCAGGCCAGCTTTCCGTTGTTCGAGCTGACGGTGACGTCTGCGGGCGGTGCGTCTTCCTCGAAACTAAGTGAATAGCTGACCGTGGTGGTCTTGCCAGCCTCGACTCTGCTGGGGGAAGCCGACACGTTGTTGATGTTGGGAGCGGCGAAGGCGGGTGTGGCTGGGGCGGCGAGCAGGGCGCCGATCATCAGCGCCACGACCACACCGGCCCGCTTGTGCCAGGCTCGTCGGTGTGTTGACACGTCCACCGCCTTCCGGACTGACCTCCCCTGTCCGGCGGGTGCCGGTCGGGGGAACATCACGGTACGAATACGCCGTCGGCAACTATGCCTTGTCGGGCCGGATCGGCGCGACCCAGGGCCAGCGTGACGGTCGGCGCGGTCACGCCGTATCGTCCCGTCGTGTCCTCTCCGTACATTAAGTCCGCCTCGGTGGCGGCAGCGTTGTCGGCGCTCGACGAGGGGCGTGCACCCGAACGGTCGGTGCTCCGCGAGGCGGTCAGGGCCTTGTTGACCCTCCTCGCGGACCGCGCCCCCGGCCGATCGGTGGAGGTGCGTGTCCCACCTTACGGTGCAGTTCAGTGTGTGCCGGGGCCGCGACACACCCGCGGTACTCCCCCGAACACGGTGGAGATGGATCCGGAAACCTGGCTCGGGTTGGCCGCGGGGCGACTCGACTGGACCCGGACGGTTACGGAGGGTCGCGTCAAGGCGAGTGGGGCTCGCGCGGACCTGTCCGCGTATCTGCCCCTCGAACTGGGGTGACGGCTGAGACCGGATGACGCATAGCGGTGACAGTGTGACTGTATGTGGCGACATGGATTCGCGTACACTGTCAGGCGACGACAGTGTGGTCCCGGCCGAGAGGTGCGGAGCAACCCCCGTGGTTCCGCCAGGCCAGTCCAGACCAGCAAGAGGGAGCGGCAGGTGCCCCGAGGCGACGGCCGGCTGAGCCACGACCTTGATCCCCAGCGACCCGGCCCCCAGGACGCGTGCGGAGTCTTCGGCGTCTGGGCCCCGGGGGAGGAGGTCGCCAACCTGACCTACTTCGGGTTGTACGCGTTGCAGCACCGGGGTCAGGAGGCGGCCGGCATAGCGGTAAGCGACGGCTCCGGCGTGGTGGTCTACAAGGATCTCGGCCTGGTGGCCCAGGTCTTCGACGAGCCGACGTTGGCCAGCCTGCGCGGGCATGTCGCGATCGGGCACGCGCGTTACTCCACGACCGGCGCGTCGACCTGGGAGAACGCCCAGCCGACCATCCGGGCGACCAGTTCGGGCACGACCATCGCGCTGGCACACAACGGAAACCTGGTCAACACGGCCGAGTTGCAGCGTGAGGTGGCCGAGCGCAGCCTGGGCGCCGACGGTTCGACAAACGACACCTCGTTGGTCACGATGCTGCTGGCCAGCCGGCCGGATCTTTCCGTCGAGGCCGCCGCGCTGGAGGTCCTGCCGCAACTGCGAGGCGCGTTCAGCTTCGTCTTCATGGACGAGTCGACCCTCTACGCCGCGCGCGACCCGCACGGCGTGCGTCCGCTGGTGCTGGGCCGACTGGAGCGCGGCTGGGTGGTGGCCAGCGAGACCGCCGCGCTGGACATCGTCGGTGCCAGCGTGGTCCGCGAGGTCGAGCCGGGCGAGCTGATCGCGATCGACGCGGAGGGGCTGCGGTCCACCAGGTTCGCCGCCCCCGAGCCCAAGGGTTGCCTCTTCGAGTACGTCTACATCGCCCGGCCGGACGCCACCATCGCCGGCCGCAACGTGCACGCCGCCCGGGTGCAGATCGGGCGGCAACTGGCCAAGGAGCACCCGGTCGACGCTGACCTGGTGATCCCGGTGCCCGAGTCGGGCACGCCGGCAGCGATCGGCTACGCCGAGGAGTCCGGCATCACCTACGGTGCCGGCCTGGTGAAGAACCCGTACGTGGGACGTACCTTCATCCAGCCGTCGCAGACGCTGCGTCAGCTCGGCATCCGGCTCAAGCTCAACCCGCTGCGGGAGAACGTGCGGGGCAAGCGCCTGGTCGTGGTCGACGATTCCATCGTCCGCGGCAACACCCAGCGCGCGATCGTGCGGATGCTGCGCGAGGCCGGTGCGGTGGAGGTGCACGTACGCATCTCCTCGCCGCCGGTCTCCTGGCCGTGCTTCTACGGCATCGACTTCGCCACCCGCGCCGAACTGCTCGCCAACGGCCTCGACAACGACGGCATCCGGCGCTCGATCGGCGCGGACACGCTGGGCTACGTCTCGTTGTCCGGCCTGATCGCCGCGACCGAGCAGCCGAAAACGCGGCTCTGCCGGGCCTGCTTCGACGGGGAGTACCCGATCGAGCTGCCCGTCGGCAACCTGATCGGCAAGCACGTGCTCGAAGGGATCGGCCGTCGGGTCGCAAACCGTACGGCCGAGGACATCGACCCCGCCGAGCAACTCGTCCCGCCACTCGACAGCAGCTTCGGCGACCTCAAACCGTCGGCGACCACAAACCGCCCGTAGCACCGCCCGGCTGCCGTGCCGGTCACCGTCGACGCGACAGCCGAGAACCACAAAGGGGAGAACCGTGACGCACGTGTCCGAGCGCAGCGGCGCAGGAAGCAGCCCGAGCGGCGCTGGCGGGGACCGTCAGCCATGGACGGCCGGTTCCGGCCGCCCGGCGCGCAAACGCGCGGTCTCGTACGCGGACGCTGGCGTGTCCATCGAGGCGGGCGACCGTGCCGTGGAACTGCTCAAGTCGAAGGTGAAGCAGACCCGCCGGCCGGAGGTGATGGGCGACCTCGGCGGCTTCGCCGGCCTGTTCCGGCTGGACACCACGAAGTACAAGCACCCGATCCTGGCCTCCTCCACCGACGGCGTCGGCACCAAGCTGGTGATCGCCCAGCAGATGAACATCCACGACACGGTCGGCATCGACCTGGTCGCGATGGTCGTCGACGACCTGGTCGCCTGCGGCGCGGAGCCGCTGTTCCTGCTGGATTACATCGCCACCGGCGAGGTGGTACCGGACAAGGTCGCCGAGATCGGCGCCGGCATCGCCGACGGCTGCCGGTACGCGGGCTGCGCGCTGCTGGGCGGGGAGACGGCCGAGCACCCGGGCGTGCTGCGCCCCGACGAGTACGACATCTCCGCCACCGGCGTCGGTGTGGTGGAGGAGAGCGACATCCTCAGCTCCGAGCGGGTCGAGGTGGGCGACGTGGTGATCGCGATGCGCTCGTCCGGCCTGCACTCGAACGGCTACTCCCTGGTCCGACACGTGCTGCTGGGCGCCGGCCGGATGCGCCTGGACGTGGTGATCGACGACTTCGGTCGCCAGCGCACCCTCGGCGAGGAACTACTCACCCCCACCAAGATCTATGCGCAGGACTGCCTCAAGCTGATCGCGGAGGCCGAGGTGCGGGCCCTGGCCCACGTCACCGGCGGCGGTATCCCCGGCAACCTGGTGCGGATCCTGCCGGAGCACGTGGACGCCGTGGTCAACCGGTCGACCTGGAAGCCGCAGCCGGTCTTCGACCTGGTCCAGTCCAAGGGTCGGATCGAGGACCCGGAGATGGAAGCGACCTTCAACATGGGCGTCGGCATGTTCGCGATCGTGTCGGCGGAGGACGCCGACCGGGCGCTGGCCACGCTCACCGGGCGGGGCGTCGACGCCTGGCAGGTCGGCGAGATCATCGAGGGCACCGGTGAGGTGCGGATGGTCGGCCAGCACACCCGAGGATGATCACTTTGCGCTGATCGTCCGACCACCTGATCAGGGCTTCACCCGAGTGGCCGTCGCGGCCTAGCCTGAAGGGCACCCTCGAGAGCTGCGGGGGCGCGCCCATGCCGGGTCGCGCCCGGCAGCCCAAGACCGCTACGGAGGAGGGCGATGGCTGCGCGGGGACGGTCATTGGGCGGGATGCGGGGCCTGGCCACCGTCCCGTCGTACGTCGTGATGCAGCCCACCACCCTCTGCAATCTCGACTGCGCGTACTGCTACCTGCCGTTTCGGGCGGCGGACCGGCAGATGCCGGTCGCGGTGGCCGAGGCGGTGGCCGCCTCGGTGAACCGGTGGGCGTCCACGGACCGGTTCTCCGTGGTCTGGCACGGTGGAGAGCCGCTGGCCGCCGGCCGGGAGCGGTTGGCGGCGCTGATGGCACCCTTCGGGCCCGAGGTGGAGCACCACGTCCAGACCAACGCCACCCTGATCGACGACGCCTGGTGCGAGTTCTTCGCCCGGCACCGGATGCGGGTGAGCGTGAGTGTGGACGGGCCGCGGGAGCGCAACGGCGAGCGGGTGAGCCGGGCCGGCCGACCAGCGTACGACCGGATCGTCCGCGGGGTGGCCGCGTTGCGTCGACACGGGCTGCCGTTCTCGGCGCTCGCGGTGGTCAACGACCCGTCCCCCGGACGGGCCACCGAGCTGTACGACTACTTCCTCGACCTCGGTTGCGAGGTGCTCGGCGTCAACATCGAGGAGACCGAGGGAGTCAACACCCGGGACAACGCCCATGACGCCCCGGCCGTGACCGGGTTCTGGGCCGAGCTGGTCTCGGCCTGGCGGCGGGATCCCCGGATCCACCTGCGGGAGGTGGAGTGGTCGTTGCGGTACGCCGGGGCGGTGCTGGACGGGACGGCGGACGATCTGCTGCCCAGCCGGCTCGACCCGATACCGACCGTGGCGTACGACGGCTCGGTCGTGGTGCTCTCACCCGAGTTGGCCGGCTTCACCGATCCCCGCTACGGCGACTTCTCCAGCGGAAGCGTGCTCACCACCCCGTTGCACACCATCCTGGCCGCCGCGGAGCGCACACCCTGGGTCGGCGAGTTCATCGACGGTGTGGAGGCGTGTCGCTCCTCCTGCCCGTATTTCGGTTTCTGTGGCGGAGGCCACGCAGCCAACCGCTACTTCGAGCTGGGGCGTTTTGACGGTACGGAGACCGAGCACTGCCGCAACAGCAAGATCCGCCTACTGGAGGGAGTGTTGGAGCATGCCCGAGACCACCAGTCACCGGGAGCCTGAGACCGTGACGGGAGACGAGCCCGACCGGGTCGCCGACCGGGTGCGTGAGGCCGCTGCCGGACTCAACGCCCTGCTCCACGAGGCCGAGGTCGCGCGTCAACTACGGGCGGAGGTGGCGGGTGGCGACGGGGCCAGCGCGGTCTGCGCCTGGAACCACTTCGAAAACATCCCGACGTTCTACAACTGGAACAACCGTCCCCGCTGACCGGTCGGTGCCGAGGGCCCGCCACGCCGCCGGAGCATCGTCCGGCCGTGGTGGGCCCTCGACTCGTCGGGTGCTGCACGCCGCTGCGTAGCGGGCACATGCGTGAGCACGCGGGCAGTCACCGCGTGCTCAGATGTGACCGGGGGTCAGCGGGTCGGACGGACCCAGTTGTCCGGGTCGTCGTCGGAGTGGTCCTCGTCATCGTCGACGTACTCTTTGTAGTCGTCGTCGAAGTTGCGGTCCGACTTGCCGCTGCCGCCGAGTTCTCGCTGCAAGGCGGCGAGGTCGGTGTTCGGGGAGTGGTACTTCAGCTCCCGGGCCACCTTTGTCTGCTTGGCCTTAGCACGGCCGCGCCCCATGGCTCGACCCCCTCGCACAGAATGCGGGGCAGCCCGAAGGCGGGCCCCGATGACGTCAGGCATCTCTCGTGGCTCTTACGGTACATGGGGATGCCACCGTTCGGCACCTCGGGTTACCTACGACCACGACCGCGCGTTGCGGTTGTCAGGACGTCACCCATTGTACCCGGTAAGGGGCGGTGCCGAGATCGGTCGTGACACGGGGCAAATCTCCGCGAACGCGTCGTATGTTCAGTTTAGAGCGACCGGCAACCGGATTGGCCGGGCTGCGGCGTGTCGTCTCGCGTCCACCGCCCTGTTGGCGGTTCCCCTTGGTCGGACCCCGGGGCGTCGGGGGCGGGACACGACCCGCCCCCGACGGTGCGTCGTCAGCGCAGGTGGATCGTGCGCAGTCGGCCGATCTCGGCCATCCGCCGCTCGGCCAGCCGGTCCGCCGCCACGGCCGGCGGTACGCCGTCGGTGTCGGCGAGGCGGAGGATCTCCCGCGTGGTGTCGTAGATCCGGGTGGCGCGCAGCTTGGCCCGCTCGAAGTCGAAGCCCTCGATCTCGTCCGCGACCTGGATCACACCGCCGGCGTTCACCACGTAGTCGGGCGCGTAGAGGATGCCCCGGTCGGCGAGCAGCTTCTCCACGCCGGAGTGGGCGAGCTGGTTGTTGGCCGCCCCGGCGACCACCTTGGCGCGCAGCGCCGCCACCGTGTCGTCGTCCAGGGCGCCACCGAGGGCGCACGGGGCGTACACGTCGATGTCGGCGGCGACCAGCGCGGAGACGTCGTCGACGAGGTGCACCTGGGGGTGCGTGGTGCGGGCCCAGTCCAGTGCCCGTGCCTTGACGTCGGTGGCGACCACCTCGGCCCCGTCCTCCAACAGGTGACCGACGAGGTACTTGCCGACCTTGCCCAGCCCGGCGACGCCGACCCGCCGACCGTGCAGCGTCGGTACGCCCCAGACGTGCTCGGCCGCCGCCCGCATGCCCTGGAACACGCCCCAGGCGGTGAGGATCGAGGAATCGCCCGCCCCGCCGTGCTCGCGGCTGCGGCCGGTGACGTACCGGGTCTCCCGGGCGATCACGTCCATGTCCGGCACGTAGGTGCCGACGTCGCAGGCGGTGTAGTACCGGCCGCCCAGGGACTCCACGAAGCGGCCGTAGGCGCGCAGTAGCGCCTCGCTCTTGATCTGCTCGGGGTCACCCCAGATGACCGCCTTGCCGCCGCCCAGGTCCAGGCCGGCGAGGGCGTTCTTGTACGCCATGCCGCGGGAGAGGTCGAGCACGTCGGCGAGGGCGGCCTCCTCGCTGTCGTACGGGTAGAACCGGGTGCCGCCGAGCGCGGGACCCAGCGCGGTGGAGTAGATGCCGATGATCGCCTTCAGGCCGGTCTGCTTGTCCTGGCAGAACACGACCTGCTCGTGACCCGTGGACTCCGGGTCGTCCGTGGTGGCGAATACGCCCATGACTGGCTCCTGTGTCGGCGGGCGCCCTTGTGAGGCGCGGACCTGGTCAACGCCGGCGGGGATGCTGCCGGTGTTGCGAGCCTAGTATCGGCGCGTGTCGCGCCGCTCTCCCGAGTAGTCGTCGTCCCGCCCTGCGGGCAGTCCGTCCCGGCCTCGCCGTCGTCGCGGGCGAGGGGGCAGCGCGGGGCTTTGCCCGGGTTGCTCCTGCGCGGCGCGGGTCGCCCGATGACGCCGAGCAACGCTCGGCTTGCCGTTCGTGGGAGGATCGCGCCGTGCCGTCGCTCTTCGCTTCATACCTGCGCGTGTACGAGCCGCTGACCGCCTTCGACCGGGATCGCCAGTCCTACTGGCGGCGCTACGTCGAGCAGGGGCGGGCCGTGGCGCCGGTCGAGGGGCCCGGCCGGCAGCGGACCTCGGTGATCGAGGCGCTCGGTGCCGGTTGGACGCGGCTGCCGGACCTGCCGGACGAGGCGTACGTGCTGGAGACCGACGAGACCCTGCTGGTGTGTCCGTGGAACCTGCGTATCCGGGTGGCCGAGGCGGCGTTGAGCGCGCGGGACGGCGTACCGCCGGTGCTGGCCGACGCCTTCGTGCCGCCGGTGCTGGCCGGGCAGGCCAAGGCCGTGGTGGAGGACTGGCGCAGCGGTGCCCGGGTGCTGGAGCACGGCGTCCCCCGGGTGCACGAACAGATCGCGACCTGGGGCGTGCCGCTGCGCTGGTTCGTGCTCTTCGAGGCGCAGGAGCGCAACCACGTCACCGTTCCGGACCGGCGCTCGCTGCGCTTCCGGACGGAGATCTCCAAGGCCCGCCGCCGCTCGTCCCGGGCGCTCGCGGTGCTCCGTAAGTCGGTCGGCGACGCACCGATCACGGAGGCGGTCGAGGAGGCGGCCCGCTGGCTGGAGGAGTTCCACCCGCGTTCGGTGGTGGAACTCGACTACGGCGGGTTGGTGGAACTGCTCTCCGACGAGACGCTGGCCGAGGACGACTCGCCGGAACTGGTCGCGGCCGGGCTGGCCGGGCTGTCCCGGGGCGAGGCGGAGGAAGCCTCGGCGGCGTACGACAAGTTGGTCGCCCGGTGGCGCGCGGTGCAACTTCTGGAGCGTTGCAACTAGGCCCTTAATGTCCTAATTTCAGGGCTCAACGCGAGACTGGTTCGTAGTTGACGCATCACGAACCGTGATCATGAGTCCGAATAAGTTACTTTCTGGCGTGTAAAAGTCGTATAAATCGGGCATGGTTCATCCGTCCGTCTAGGGACGTTCGGCCGTTCGGCCCATGTCGGACATCGGGGACTAGCCGGACCATGGGAGACGCGTCGGCCGGCGGGACCCCGGCCGATGTCTATACATGTGGAGGAGTGACCGATGGCATCGCGAACGCACGAACCAGAGCCGCTACTCACACCGGCCGAGGTGGCGTCGATGTTCCGTGTCGACCCGAAGACGGTGACCCGTTGGGCTAAGGCTGGCAAGCTGAGCGCCATCCGGACCCTCGGCGGCCACCGCCGATACCGCGAGTCTGAGGTCAGGGCACTGCTGCAGGGGCAGATTCCGCAGCAGCGCCAGGGGGACTGACCACACGGTTGATAACAGAGCTACCCGAAGGGCGGCGGACTCGTTCCGCCGCCCTTCGTCATGCCCGGGCCGGCGAAGTCCCTGAGCCCCGGCCAGCCCGTCAGTCGGTCAGCTCGACCCGGATACCCACCGTGCCGCCCTCGCCCCGGCGCAGCCGGCTGCCGAGCAGGGTCAGCCGACCGATCACCCGGTACTTCTGCTTGATCAGGCCACGGATGCGGTTGGTCGCGCCCGGGTCGTAGAGGCTCGCCCGGGCGGGCACCGCCTCGCCGTGCGGCCGGCCGCGCACGTCGCAGGGGGCCACCGTGACGTTCCCACTGCGGCGGATCCGCTTCACCTTGCCGGCGTCGGCCGCCGACCACACCGCCAGGGCGTCGCCGTCGCGCACCGCCCAGACCGGGGTCGGCACCGCACGACCGTCCTTACGGAACGTCGTCAGGAGGATGTACTTCTCGGCGGAGAGGCGGTCCAGCGTGGTCACGCCGCCAGGATACGGGCGCTGCGGCCAACTGACCGGCCGGATAGCGTGAAGGATGTGACGGGGGAGCCACGGATCGGTGACGTCTTCGGGGAACTGCTGCGCGACGCGCTGGCCGTGGCGACCGGCATCGGTCCCCGGCCGCTGGCCGGTGGGCGCCTGCCCCGCCCGGTCATCGAGATCATCGAGCGGGACGACGGGTTGGTAAACGGCGCACCGGCCGCCCACTATCTCGACGGACCGCAGGACTGGCAGCCGCACGACCACCGGGCGGTCGACCGGGTACGCGGCGCGACGCTGGACATCGGTGTCGGCGGCGGACGGATCGCGCTGCTGTTGCAGGAGCGGGGCGTACCGGTCACCGGGCTGGACACCTCAGCCGGCGCGTTGCAGGTGTGCCGCCGCCGGGGCGTACGCGACCTGGTGCACGCCACCGTCGACGAGCACGCCGCGAACGGGCGTCGGTATGACACGTTCCTGCTGCTCGGCAACAACCTCGGCCTGATGGAGGGACGGGAACGGGCTCCGGTCTTCCTCGCCGCGCTGGCGGCACTGGCCCGTCCCGGCGCGCAGGTGATCGCCCACGGCACCGACCCGTACGGCACCAGGGATCCGGTGCACACCACGTACCACGAGAACAATCGGCGGCGGGGCCGCCTGGGTGGGCAGCTGCGGCTGCGACTGCGCTACCGGGAGCTGGGTACGCCCTGGTTCGACTACCTGGTCTGTTCGCCCGAGGAACTCGCCGGGCTGGTGCACGGCTCCCCCTGGCAGTTGGTCGACGTGGACAACCGCGACGCTCCGTACTACCTCGCCACCCTGCAACTGACCCGCTGAACCGGCGACAGCGCACAGCGGGAGTGTTGAGAAGGGCCCCTGCTCCACCGGAGGTGTCGACAGGGCCCCTTCCGCACACCTCAGACCTGGACGGTCGGCGGTAGCTGCTCCGGGGGGAGCCCGCCGTCGCCGTCGACCACCTCGTCGGGCTGGCCGTCCTCGTCGATGTCGACCATCGTGACGTCCACCTTGCCGTCACCGTCGGTGTCGAACTGGAACAGGTCGGCCTTGCCGTCGCCGTCGGTGTCGACCACCCACACGTCGGTCCGGCCGTCGTTGTTGGTGTCGGCACGCAGCAGCTCGACGCGCTCGTCGCCGCGCGTCTCGACGGTCCCTTCGGCGCCCGCGCCGTCCACGGTCTCCGGTGCCTGGCTCATCTGCTCGTCCTTCCCTCGGTTGTCGGCGGTCTGTACCCGATCTCGCCCGCCCCCACGCATGGGACCGGGGCCGGCGCTGCATAGGGTCGCAGCATGACTGAGCGGAGCGTACGGGCTGACACCCGGCGTGGCGGAGACCCCGCGCGCCGCAGGGTTGAGCCAGGGACCCATTCTCACTGTGCGGTGGTGTCGCGATGACGGAACGGTTCGTGGTGGTGGGTGCCGGCACGATGGGTCTCGGCATCGCGTACGTGGCGGCTGGCAGCGGTCACGCCGTGGAGTTGGTCGAGGTGGACCGGGAGCGCGGTGCCGCGGCGGTGCGGCGGATCGCCGAACTCGGGGAGCGGGCCGTGCGGCGGGGCAGACTCAGCGCCGAGCAGGCCGCCGCCGACCGGGCACGGATCACCCTGCGGGCAGGGCTCGCCGAGGTCGCACCGGCACCGGACGTGATCGTGGAGGCGGTACCGGAACGGGCCGACCTCAAGCGGGCCGTGCTCGCCGAGGCGGAGGCGCTGCGCCCGGCGCTGCTGGGCAGCAACACCTCCAGCATTCCGATCACCGACCTTGCGGCGGAGCTGAACCGGCCGGCGCGCTTCTGCGGGCTGCACTTCTTCAACCCGGTCTGGGCGATGGCGCTGCTGGAGATCGTGGTCGGGCCGGCCACCTCCCCGGAGACCACGGACGCGGCCGTCGCGCTCGCCGGCCGGCTGGGCAAGGACCCCGTCGTGGTACGCGACATGCCGGGCTTCGCCACGTCACGGCTCGGCGTGACCCTCGGGTTGGAGGCGATCCGGATGGTCGCCGACGGGGTCGCCAGTCCCGCCGACATCGACAAGGCGATGGTGCTCGGCTACCGGCACCCGGTGGGGCCGCTGGAGCTGACCGACCTGGTCGGTCTGGACGTGCGCCTGGACATCGCGCGGACGTTGCAGGCCGCGTACGGTGACCGGTTCGCCCCGCCGCCGCTGCTTGTGGAACTGGTCGCCGCTGGCCGGCTGGGCAAGAAGTCCGGGCAGGGCTTCTACCGGTGGACCGACGGGGTGCGCTCGGGCGGCAGCGAGCCTCTCGAGGCCGCTGGCGGCGCTTCGGCGGGACCGGTCCCGGACGGTGCGGGACCGTCGCCGGAGGCGGCGCGATGAGCAGCGGACTGCGGGTCGAGGAACAGCCGGACCGGCTGGTGGTGACGCTGGACCGGCCGGAGAAGCGCAACGCCATCGACGTCGACCTGATCACGGCCCTGCACGAGGTCTGCGCCGAGTTGGAGGCACGCCCCCGGATGCTGCTGTTGACCGGCGGCACCGACGGGATCTTCGCCGGCGGCGCGGACATCGCCCAGCTCCGCGAGCGCGGCCGGTTGGACGCACTTGCCGCGATCAACTCGGCGGCCTTCGCCCGGATCCGGGCACTGCCGATGCCGACCGTGGCGGCGATCGACGGGCCGGCCCTCGGCGGCGGTGCGGAACTGGCGTACGCCTGCGATCTGCGGGTCTGCTCGGCGCGGGCGGTCTTCGGCCAGCCGGAGGTGCGGCTCGGCATCCTGGCCGGTGCCGGTGCCACCCACCGGCTGCCGGCGCTGGTGGGTGAGGCACTGGCCAAGGAGCTGTTGTTCACCGGCCGACGGGTGGACGCGGCGGAGGCGCTGCGAATCGGCCTGGTGAACCGGGTGGTGGCCACGCCGGAGGAACTGCTGCCGGCGGCACACGGGCTGATCGACGAGATGGCCAAGGGTTCGGCGTTGGCGTTGCGGTTGACCAAGCTCGCCGTCGACGCCCCGGCCGCCGCGCATCCACAGCTGGACCTGGTCAGCCAGGCGGTGCTCTTCACCGACGAGGAGAAGCAGCGCCGGATGACCGAGTTCCTCGAACGGCGGCGCGGGCGCTAGGAGGCCCGGAAACAGCGACGGCCGCACCGTGCGCGGTGCGGCCGTCGGCGTCTGCCGGATCAGGAGGCCAGCGCGGCCAGCGGTACGTCGGCGTCGGCGAGCGCCCGGATCACCGCGGCGGACTCGCTGAAGCCGATGATCAGCACCGCGTCGGCCCCGAACTCCTTGATCTGCTTGGCGCCCGCACCGAAGTTGATCGGGGCGGCCTCGGCGTCCTCCCCGGGCTCGTAGCCGAGCAGCTTCACCTTGTCGCCGCCGAATCCGGCCCGCTCCAGCTCGGCCCGCACGACTTCCCGGAGCCCCTTGCCGTAGGAGTCCTCACGCGCCACGATGGCGATCTTCTGTGGGCCGTCCCGGAGGATTACGTCGGCCAGCGCCCGCCCCTGGAGACTGTCCGGCGGAGCGGTGCGGAAGTAGAGACCCTTGTCGTCGGCCTCGGTCAGGTCCGCCGCCGTGTTCGACGGCGAGAACAGGATCAGGCCGGCGTCCACCACGTCGGGCAGCACGGCCGCGGAGATGCCCGAGCCGCCGGCACCGATGATCACATGCACGCCGGCGTCGATGTGGCTCGCCACGGTCGCCTTCGCCACGGCCGGGCTGGTGCCGTCGTCGCCGTCGATCCACACCACGTCCTCGCCGAGCACCCCGCCGGCCGCGTTGATCTCCTTGAGCGCGAGCGCCGCACCAGCCGCGATCGGCGGGTTGGCGATTGCCAGGTCACCGGTCTTGGGCAGCAGACCGCCCAGAACCAGCGGGGCTCCGCTCTCCGGGTCGGGGAAGGTACCGTTCTGCCGCTTGCCCTTCGGCGGCGCCTTCCTGCTGGCCGTCGACTCGTCACCGGCGCCGACGAACTCCGTCTTGGCGTCGTTGAGCTGCTGACCGTCGAAGTGCAGGGTGGCGTAGCTGGCGGTGGCCGGCTCGCCCGCGTCAGTGAAGCCGGCCCGGGTGATCGACACGCTGCGGTACTCGATGTCGGTGCCCTGGCGGGCCAGCCGCAGGCACTGACCCACCGAGGTGCAGCCCGCGCCGTCGTTCGTGACGCCCACGATCTGCTTGGCGATGGCCGCGGAGTCGGTCGAGCCGGCGAGCTGCGCCGCGAGTGCGCTGATCACCACCGCGTCGTACGCCTCGGCGGCGTAGAGGAAGTCGGTAAGCCTCGGGTCCACGGACCGTAGCCGGTTCTTGAAGTCGTCCGGCAGCGGCGTGAGCGGGGTGGTGCCCTTCATCCCGTCGACCAGGCCGGCGCGATCCTGCAACTCCTCCGGGTACGAGTTGAGCATGTTGCCGTCCGTGCCGTAGAGGCGCACCTGTTGGGTGGTCGCCTCCTCGGGCTGGTCTTCCCCGCAGGCACTGGTGGTGAGCAGGACCGTGGCGCAGACAGCCAGGATGGCCGTCCGCGAGCCGCGCGACATGTGCATGGTCGTCCTTCCTCGGGCGAAGGTCCGCTGCGCAGACTAGCGTGCCGTGACGGGCGGCGGGACCGTGGAGGCAGGTCTATCCGCAGGTCGCCTCCACCATGTGCGGAGAGTAATCGCGGCGGGTTCCTTGACCGCTACCCGTACTGTGCGGTCCGTGACCGACTCGCCACAGCAGATGTTCGAGGATGCCGCCGCCATCCTCAGCTCGGCCCTCGACGGGGACTCCGAGGCGGTGGTGGGGACCTTCGACGCGGTGGTCGACCGGGCCGGCCTGACCGGCGCGTACGACGTGGCGTGGTGCCTGGCCGCGACGATGGTCGGGGATCCGGTGCCGCCCGGGGCCTGCGCGCTCGACTTCCCGGGTATCGACCAGGCCGGGTACGACGCCCGATGGGTGGCCCGCTTCGTCAGCGCGTACGCCAACGCCGACCTCGACACCGCCCGGGCGCTGTTCGGCGCGGCGGCCGCCGACGGGCTGCTGCCGGAGTGCCTGCTCACCCTGGCCGGCTCGACGGTGGCGACGCTGCGGCATCGGGCCGACTGACCGTTCGCGTCGGTCATCGCGCCCGGCACGGCGCTCATGCCGGCGAGTGGATCAGCGCCGTCGCGTAACGGGAGAGCAACTCGTGCCAACCGGCGGTCAGGGCTTTTCGGTAACCCTCGGCAGCCGTGCCGTGCCGGTCGAAGTGCCGGTGCGTCACCTCGATGAGGGTGCCGGATTCGGCGGGAGTGAAGAGCACCTCGACCTCGCTGGCCCGCGCCGGATCGGGCACCGGTGCGCGATCCGCACCGATCTGCCAGGTGAACACCAGACGGCGGGGTGGATCCCAGGTCAGCACCCGCCCCCAGTCGTTGCGGAATCCGTAGGGCCCGACCTCGTAGAGCATCCCACCGGGGCGGGGCTCCATACCCAGTTCGGCCAGGAGGGCGGGGCCCGACCAGGTGTACTCCATCACCCACCAGTCGGCGAGCCGGCCGGTGAAAACCTCGTACGCTCGCTCGGCGGAGGCGGGCACGAACAGGGTGTTGCGGAGCGCGAACCGCTCAAGGTCCTGCTGGATGTCGGAAGGATCGGCCATCCCCTGTCCCATAGGCCCGGACCATACCGGCTCATGCCCCGGTGCGCAGCTTCCCCCGATGTCCGTCCCGCCTGATGATCGTTGTACTCGTCGATTCGATCCGATCATGTCCTGCTGATACGCCTCCTCACCGGGATGGCCGTCCGCAGAGCGGGTATGCGCGGCGGGACGTCGCCGGGCGGTCCGCGACGGTGGAGCGGAGCGGGACATGACAGACAGCGAAGAGCCCTCGGTGTCCAGTGCCGGGCAGCCGACCGGCCCGGCCGGTGGCGGTGGGCCGGAACCGGACGTGCTGCTCGACGTCCCGAAGGTCTCGGTCAACTCGATCCAGCTCTCTGTGGACCGGCTGGACGCCGACCTGTCCCTGCGCGCCCGGCTCGCCGGTCTGCTCCAGCTCGACGCCGGTGTCCGGGTACACGTCGAGGGCGTCGAACTCGACATCGAGGGCGTGGAGGCGCAGGCCCTGCTCAAGGTGCGCCTGGAGAAGCTGGTGACGATTCTCGACCGCGCGCTGACCACCATCGACCGGAACCCGCAGGTCATCGATGTGTTGGCCAATACTGCGAACGCGGTGTTGGAGGACGTGAACCGGGCGGCGGGCGAGGCCGCCAGCGCGAGCGAGCAGTTGGCTGCCACCGTCGGACCCGCCGCCGGGCAGGCCGCCGGACGGCCCGACCCCGCCCTGGGGCGGACCAGACCGGTGGATCCGGCAGCTGTCCGGTTCGCTGGTCCGGCGACTCAACCGCCCACCCGGTCTGGTCGGCCCGTCGGTGGGCCGGAAGAGGTCGCCGGCCCGTCGAGCCGGGCAGCCGGCGGCGCGGGGCCGGTGGATGGGCAGCCGGGCGGGGCGACCGACGAGTTGGGGCAGCAGGTGGGTGCCGTCGGGGCGGTCGCCGACCGGACCGCCGGACGCGAGCCGGACGACCGTGACCAGAGCCGGGGTCGGGAGCGGAAGCCGGATCAGGGTCGGGACCAGGGCCAGGCTCGGGGGGAAGGTCGGCAGGCTGGCCGGGGAGACGATGAGACTGCGCCGCCGGAGCACGGCCCACCCGGTCCCGGTGGAACGTCCGGCACGCGGCAGCTGGCCGAGCAGGCGGGAGAGACCCTGCTACAGGCCGGTCGTAGCGTCTGGGAGGCGATCCAGAGCGGTGTGACGCAGCACCGACAGCAGGATCGATGACCGGCCGGCGGCCAGCAGCGCGGCGGTGCCGCCACTTCGGATGAGCGATCCGAGCCGGGTGGTGGAGAGGTCTGTGTCAGCCGGCCAGTCGACCGAGGCCGGGCAGGAAACGCCCGACCCGTCTCGCGTAGCGGCGGTAGAACGCCCCTCCGGTCACCAACTCGGTGCGTTCGGACGGATCGACTCCGATGCGCCACGAGGCGCCCATGGCGAGTTGGGCGGCGAGCGTCGCGCCGATACCGGCGACGGTCACGACGAAGCCTGCGAGGTGCAGCGGTCGGTGGTCCAGACCGGGCAGCGGAGGCAGGCCGGCGAGAGCGGCGGCCGGGCCGGCGAGGCCGAGTACGAGGGCGGCGACGAACAGCAACTCGGCCCACCATCGCAGCGTGCCGGGCGGGCCGGCATCGAGACGCAGGCCGGTGTCTCCGGTGCGGCGCCACTGCGCGAGCGTGCGCCAGCCGAACGCGAGCAGCAGGCCGAGCAGGTAGAGCAGCCGTGCGAGCCGGGCCATGTCGTCACGCCTTCCGGTTGGTGCAGCAGTTGTCTGAGCAGCCCGAGGCCGGGCCGGCGGTGATGTCGGCGACCGCAACGGGTGCGCAGTCGTCGCAGTGCTCGCCGCGCCACGCCTGCACGCCTTCCCTCACGGCGACCCCGGCGATGACGAGCCCGGCGATCGGGTCCGCCCAGGACCAGCCCCACAGGGCGTTGAGGAGCAGACCGACGAGCAGCACCGCGGACAGGTACGTGCACAGCAACGTCTGGGTGGAGTCGGCCATGACCGTGGCGGAGCCGAGTTCGCGGCCAGTGCGACGCTTGGCGGCGACGAGCAACGGCATGACGATCAGCGAGGCGACGGCCAAGCCGATCCCGACCGGGCTGGCGTCCGCCTCTCCGCCGCCCAGCAGCGAGCGGCCTGCGTCGAAGCTCACCCACGCGGCCAGGGCGAAGAAGGACAGGCCGATCAGCCGCAGCGCCAGCCGCTCGCGATCCTCGGGCACCCGGGAGCGAAACTGCCAGATCAACACCGCAGCGCTGGAGACCTCGACGAACGAGTCCAGGCCGAAGCCGATCAGCGCAGTGGAGGAGGCGGCCGCGCCGGCGGCGATGGCCACCAGGCCCTCCAGCAGGTTGTAGCCGGCGGTGGCGTAGGCCAGCCACAGGCTGCGTCGGGACAGCACCGCCCGCCGGTCGGGGGCCAGTGCCGACGTGCTCACGCCTGCGCCTCTGCCGGCGGGCGGTTCGGCGCGCTTCCGGGCGCCGGGTCGCCGTACACCGGACAGAGGGCGACCGCCTCGCCCGTGGCCGCCAGCAGCAGTTCCGCCGAGCGCAGCAGGTCCAGCAGGAAGCGGTTGGCCGCCGCCCATCCCGCACCGCCGATGATCCCGACGGCCAGCAGGACCGGCAGGACGCATCAGGCGGCGCAGGCCGCTGCCGCGAGCCCGGTCGGACCGGCGCGGGCTTGCCGCCCGCTGTCGGGACGGCGGCCGTGCGGGTGGCGGCCGGGGTCGTTCGTAGCTTCGGAGCCGGGTATTGACCTCACTTGAATGATTGGTCGTGTGACGATCGATCATCCGGACCCGGTGTGGGTCGCCCTGCGTACCGTCAGTGTGCTCCTCAGCCTTGTCGTGGTCGTCCTCGGCGTGCGGGTCGCGGTGACGCGACGGTTCCCCATTGTCTGGGTGCGGGTTGCGCGGCTGACCGAGAGCCAGCGGTCCGAGCCGCTCCGTCGGGGTGGCGTCCTCGCGCTGCTCGGTGCGAGCCTGCTCGTCCAGCAGGTGCCGCTGCTCGCCCCCGTGCCCGTCGTGCTCGGACGGGCTCTGTTCGCACTGGCACTGCTTCTGATTATGGGCGCGATGGGATGGTTCGTCCTGCTCAGGCGCTGAGATCAACCAGCGGAGGGCACAAAGCAGAACGCCGACCGGCGTTTCCGCTGGTCGGCGTTGCAATAGCCCGGCGAAAGGCTATGTGGCCAGGGGCGGGGTCGAACCGCCGACCTTCCGATTTTCAGTCGGACGCTCGTACCAACTGAGCTACCTGGCCGTGGTGCTCGGCTCATGCTACCCAACCTGCGGGATCGCCGCTGGGACGGGTCACATGCGCCGATACGCAGAACGCCGCGCAAGGTGCGCGGCGTCAGCGCTTGCGGTCCTGACGGGACTTGAACCCGCGACCTCCGCCTTGACAGGGCGGCGAGCACTCCAACTGCTCCACAGGACCTTGCTGGTGTTGCCTCCGGCCTGAGCCGAACCGTGCCCCCAACGGGATTCGAACCCGTGCTACCGCCTTGAAAGGGCGGCGTCCTGGGCCGCTAGACGATGAGGGCGGCCCCGCCATCATTGCACACTCGCAACGTTGAGCGGACTTGCTCCCATCCGGCCCCGCCGGAGGCTTCGAAAGCATACGTGATGGCGTACCGGTCGACCAAACCGGTATGGCGGCAGCCACAACGGCCCGAAAAACGCCAGCTCGAAGCGGGTCTAGGTGAGCCTGGTGACGCCGTGGTCGCGCTTCAGGCCGGCGATCAACTTCGCGCAGGCCGCGAGGGTGGCCGAGCGGTTACCGCCCCCGTCGTGCAGCAGGACCACGGCACCGGGACGGGCCGACCGCTTCACCCGCTTCTCGATGGTGGCCGCGGTCGGCTTGGCCCAGTCCTGCGGGTCGACTGACCAGTGCAACGAACGCATGTCCAGCTGCTTGGCGACCTTCACCACCTCGGCGGTCCACCGGCCACCGGGCTGCCGGTAGAACGGCACCTTCGCGTCCGGCACCGCCCGCCGGATCTCCCGGTTGGTGCGTACCAGGTCGGCGCGGATCTCGGAGACCGGCCGACGGGCCAGATCCAGATCGTGGTTCCAGCTGTGGTTGCAGAGCTGGTGCCCCTCCCGGACGATCCGCCGCAGCAGGCCCGGATGCTTGCGGACCTGCGTACCCACCACGCAGAAGGTGGCGGTGACCTTGGCTGCCTTCAGCCGGTCGAGCACCTTCGGCGTCCAGGCCGGGTCCGGACCGTCGTCGAAGGTGAGGGCCACCTTCTTGGTGCCGGTGGTGCGGACCAGTCCGGCCGGCAGCTTCACCGGCAGCGGTCGTAGCCGTGGCTTCGGCGGCACGGTACGGGTCGGCGACGGGGCCGGCTCCGGCGGAAGGGCGGCTGAGGGTGGCGGGCTGGACGGGGCGGTGGCCTCCGGGCTGCCGCTACCGCCGCCGCAACCGGCGACGAGCAGGACGACCAGGAAAACCAGCAGGGCACGGCGACGCATCGTTCGCTCCCGAGAAGGGGTTCGGGGTACGCGGACCCCCCGACGCTAGTTCACCGGGATTCGGGTGGACCCACGGCGGTCAGGAGGCGGCCGGACGGTTCAGCGAATCGTGCACCGCAACGGTGAGAGAGACCGCCTCGGTCAGGTCGGTCGGGCGGACCACCCCGGCGGGCAGGGCCCGGGCCGGCCAGCCCGGCCCGGCCGCGAGCACCAGCATCGGCCGGTTCGGCGCGGTGAGCAGGGCGGTGAGTTGGGCCGGGTCGGCGGTGGCCCGAGTCTGTGACCAGAGCACCACGGCGGCCGGACCGGTCCGGTCGACCGCGGCGAGCAGTGCCGTCGTCGGCACCCGGGCACCGAGCATCCGGTAGCCGACGCCGGCCTCGGCCAACGCTGCGGCGAGCGCCTCCAGCGGCAGGCTGTGCTGCTCCTCGTCGGCGCAGGAGAGCAGGACGCGCGATGGCCCGGGAGCGGGGCCGGCGGACGCCACCGCGCCCAACGCCGCCGAGACGCAGCGGGACACCAGGTGCTCGACCTCGATCAGCAGGCCGGTGGTGGCGTGCCGCTCGCCGATACCGACGAGCAGCGGGCGCAGCAGCCGGTCCCAGGTCGCGACCACGCCGTCGGCGGCGATGGTGTGGGAGATCGTCTCACTGATCGCCGCGGCGTCCAGTCGCATCGCGGCGCGGGCCAGCCCCCGGGCGGCCGGTCCGGCCCGGCCGACCGGGATGGTCGTACCGCCGCCGTCCCGTCGCCTGCCCACGGGGCGGGAAATGCCGGCAGACGCGAGGGCGTCGGGTGCCTGACGGGCCCACCGGGCCGCCTCGGCAGGACTCACCCCTTCGGCGGTGAGCCGTCGCATCACTTCGAGCCGAGCCAGATCCGCTGGTGTATAGCGCCGGTGGTGGCCCGGAATGTGCTCGCTCGGCCCGAGACCGTACCGCTGGTGCCAGGTGCGCAGGGTGGTCACCGCGACCCCCAGGCGCTGGGCGACCGCGCCCGCGCTCAGCGCCTCATCGGCCACCCGGCCGCTCCGGCGCGTCGTCGGCCGGCTGCCCGGGCGGTTCGGAGGGTTTCAGCAGCCGATCCAGTACGCCACCCAGCCATGGCGCGTAGGCGTCGGGGTCGTGGCGGAGCGCGGCGGCGAGCTGGGTCGGTTCGACCCAGCTCAGTTCCGCCACCTCGGTCGGCTCGGGGCGTAGTGCCCCGTCGGTGTGGAACTCGCCGCGCAGGACGTGGTCGTACTCGACCTCGACCCGTCCGGTGGCCGGATCCTCGGCACGGTAGACGTAGACGCCGATCTCGCTCAGCGGCACCGGCCCGGCACCCAGTTCCTCCGCCAGCCGTCGGTTGGCGGCCTCGGTCAGGGCCTCGCCCGGCCTGGGATGGCCGCAGCAGGAGTTCGCCCAGCGTAACGGGAAGCGGGTCTTCGTCGCGGCGCGCCGCTGGAGCAGCACCCGACCATCCGGTGCCACGAGCAGTACGGAGAACGCCCGGTGCAGCTGACCGGGCGGTTGGTGGGCGGCGGCCACCGTGGCCTTCCCGACGGGCTGCCCGGTGCCGTCGACCAGCTCGACGAGGTGGCTCTCCCGGGACTGCGGCATCAGCGCCACTCTCCGTTCGTGGGCGCGGGGCTCGGCGCGGCCTCGCTCCTCGTGCTCACCGAGACTCCCCGGTGATCCGACCGGCGGCGAGCTTGCCGGAGATGAGCACCATCGGTACGCCGACACCGGGCTGGGTGCCCGAGCCGACGAACACCACGTTGGACAGCGAGCGGTGCAGGTTCGACGGTCGGAACGGGCCCGTCTGGAACAAGGTGTGCGCGGAGGCGAACGGCGTACCGGCCGCCATGCCCTGCTCGGCCCATTCCGCCGGGGTGATCGCCCGCAGCACCTCGACGCCCGCGCCGAAGCCGACGTATCCGCGCTCCTCCAACGTGGTGACGAGCTGGTCGGTGTAGCGGGCGGTGAGGTCGCCCCGCCAGTCGAACGGCGCCCGGTCGAGGTTCGGCACCGGAGCCAGCACGTAGTAGGTGTGCCGGCCGGCCGGTGCCACCGCCGGATCCGTCCGGCTCGGGTTGGTGACCAGCAGGGACGGGTCGGACATCAGGTTTCCGCGCCGGATGACCTCGTCGAAGGTGCCCTGCCAGGCCCGGCCGAAGTGGATGTTGTGATGGGCGATGCGCCGGTAGCCCTGGGTCGAACCGACGTGCAGCACGACACACGAGGGCGAGTAGGTGAGCCGGCGCTGCCGGGCCGGCGGCAGCAGGTCGCGGTAGGCCACCGGAAGGTCGGGGTTGAGCACCACGGCGTCGGCGGGGACGAATTCCCCGTCAGCGGTCACCACCCCGGTGGCCCGGCCGTTCGCGGTCTCCACCCGGGTCACGGTGGTGCCGTACCGGATTCGCACGCCGTGCTTCTCGGCGGCGCCGGCCAGCCCGCGGGAGACCGCGTGGATGCCGCCGCGCGGGAAGAAGACCCCGGCCACCGAGTCGAGGTACGCGATGACCGCGTAGATGGCCAGCGCGTCGTGCGGGGCGAGACCGGCGTACATCGCCTGGAAGGAGAAGATCCGTCGGGTACGCGGATCCCGGAAGAACTGGTTGATCTTGGTTTGCAGTCGCCGGAAGGCGCCGGTGGTGACGAGTTTGAGCAGGTTGCCGGTGAGTAGATCGGTCGGTGCGTCGAGATTGCGCTCGATGAAGTCGGCCCGCTCCAGGCGCCACAGGTTCCGGGCGAAGTCGACGAACCGCAGGTAGCCGTCGGCCTCCCGGGGCCCGCAGACCCGCGAGATCTCCGCCGCCATCGCGGTGGTGTCGGTGAGCACGTCAAGCGTCGAACCGTCCGGATAGTAGGCACGGTAGGCCGGGTCGAGCGGCACCAGGTCGAGCCAGTCGGTCAGCTCCTCGCCGACCGCGCCGAGCGCCTCGGCGATGAGATCCGGCATGGTGAGCACCGTGGGCCCGGTGTCGAACTCGTAGCCGTCGACGCTGAGTCGCCCGGCCCGCCCACCTGGCACCGCCTCGCGCTCCAGCACGGTCACCTGGCGTCCGCTGCCCGCCAGGTGCAGCGCGCAGGCCAGCCCGCCGAGGCCGGCCCCGACAACCACCACCCGATCAGTACGCCCGTCAACGGTCCGCACCGATGACCACCTCTCTGGGAGACCGGAAGACCTCGGGGGTTTCCCGACGCTCTCTGTGCAGGACGCCCATCATGCCCTCCGGTGGGTGGCGGCGGTCGCGAGGCCGACCAGCGCGGTACGGGCGGTCTCGTCGACGGCGACCGCGTCGAGCGCGGCCAGCGCGTCCTCGACCCGCTCGTCGATCATCCGCTCGATCCGGCGTACGGCACCGGTGTCGACCACGACCTCGGCGAGCCGGGCGATCGTCGGCCCGTCGGCGCCGCGGTCGGCACCGTCGAGTGTCCGCAACTGGGTCGGCGTGGCCAGTTCCCGGGCCAGCACGAGCAGCGCCGTCGGCTTGCCGGTACGCAGGTCGTCGCCGGCCGGCTTGCCGGTGGTGGTCGGGTCGCCGAAGACACCGAGCAGATCGTCGCAGAGCTGGAAGGCCTCGCCGACAGCGAGACCGTAACGGGTGTACGCGGCGGCCAGCGCGCTGTCGCCGCCGACGCCGGC
The DNA here is from genome assembly GCF_040677165.1 of Micromonospora sp. NPDC049374. Taxonomy (NCBI): domain Bacteria; kingdom Bacillati; phylum Actinomycetota; class Actinomycetes; order Micromonosporales; family Micromonosporaceae; genus Micromonospora; species Micromonospora sp. NPDC049374. The sequence goes on from NZ_JBFAQH010000006.1 coordinate 305,135, forward strand.
CAGGCTGGCACCGAAGAGCAGCGGTCGTTGCACGGTGTAGCTGGCGGTCTTGTACCGGGCCACCCGGAGCGCCCGATCCACCGACCAGCTCTGCGGGTCGCTCTCGCCGAGGACGTCGAGGTACTGCCCGGCGACCGTCTCCACCCGCATCCGGTCGTAGCCGCGCCGTACCTGGAACAGCCGGTCGGCCGGCAGGTCGGCGAGGGCCAGCAACTGGTCGGCCCAGACCATGCAGAGATCACCGATGAGTACGGCGACGGCCTCGCCGAAGCGCCCGGAGTCGCCGTTGCGACCCGACGCGGCGTGCTGGGTGGCCACCGCCACGTGCGCGGTCGGTCGGCCGCGTCGGGTGGCGGAGGCGTCCATCACGTCGTCGTGCACCAGCGCGAAGGTGTGCAGCAACTCCAAGGTGGCCAGTGCGGGCAGCACCGGGGCGACCGGCGTGTCGCCGCCGACCGCGCCGCGCCATCCCCAGTAGGCGAACGTGGGCCGGACCCGCTTTCCGCCGGAGAGGACGCAGTCGCGGGCGGTCCCGGCGAAGCCGCCCATCGCCGGGTCGATCGCGGTGAGCGCGTCGACCTCGGCGGTCAGGAACTCGGCAAGCGTGTTGTCGACGGCCGTGACGATGTCGCGCGTGTAGACGGCCAGTACGGCAGCGATCGGGTCGTCTCCACCGACCGGCTGCTCAGGCACCACGCGAAGGAGGTTACCCGTTGGTCCGTCGCTGGCCATGCTGCCGAGCGTACCCTAGGGTCTCAAGTTGCGTCGATTGGTGCGTCGAATCAGAGGAGGGGCCGGTGGACCTGGATCTCGCCGCTGCCTACGACAGATGTCGTGAGCTGCACAGACGTCACGGCCGCACCTACTATCTCGCCACCAGGCTGCTGCCCGCATGGAAACGACGGCATGTGCACGCTTTATATGGGTTTACCCGCTACGCCGACGAGATCGTCGATCAGACCGACGCCCTACCCCCGGCCGAGCGCGCGGCCCGGTTGGACGACTGGGGTGGACGGTTCGTCGCCGGGCTGCACGGTGCGCCGGTGAGCGACCCGCTGCTGCCCGCGGTGCTGCACACCATTGCCGTGTTCGACCTCGAGCGGGAGGACTTCGCCTCGTTCCTCAAGAGCATGGCGATGGATCTGACCGTCACCTCCTACCGCACCTACGAGCACCTGCTGGACTACATGGAGGGATCGGCGGCGGTCATCGGCACGATGATGCTGCCCATCCTGGGCAGCTCCGATCCGGCGGCGGCCCGCGAGCCCGCCCGGCAGCTCGGCTTCGCGTTCCAGCTGACCAACTTCATCCGGGACGTCGGTGAGGACCTGGCCCGGGGGCGGACGTACCTGCCCGACGAGGACCTGGCCGCTTTCGGCGTGACCCGGGAGGACCTGTTCGCCTGCCACGCCGCCGGGCGGGCCAGCGGGCCGGTGCGCGAACTGATCCGGTACGAGGTGACCCGCGCCCAGGCGCACTACCTCGCCGCCGCGCCGGGTGTGGTTCTGCTCGACGGCGCCTCGCAGGCCTGCATCCGTACCGCCTACCTGCTCTACGGCGGGATCCTCGACGAGGTGGCCGCCCAGGACTACGACGTCTTCGCCCGCCGGGCCACGGTGCCGCAGCGGCGCCGGCTGGGGGTGGCGACCCGCGCCCTGCTGACCCCGGCCGGCAGCCCGGTCGCCGTGCCCGGACCGCCGGTGCGGTGAGCGGGCGTACCGCCGTCGTGTTGTTCACCCGCGACCTGCGGGTGCACGACCACCCGGCACTGGCGACCAGCTGCGCCGCCTTCGACCGCGTGGTGCCGCTGTACGTGCTGGACCCCGCGCTCGCGGAACGGTCGCCGAACCGCACCCGCTTCCTGCACCAGAGCCTCGCCGCGCTCCGCGAGGCGCTGCGCGCGCTCGGCGGTGACCTGGTGCTGCGGCACGGCGATCCGGTGGCCGAGACCATCCGGTTGGCCGGCGAGGTGGGCGCCGAGGGTGTCGCGCTCTCCGCCGACGTCTCCCGGTACGCGGCCCGCCGGGCGCGACGCCTGCGTGCCGAGTGCGACCGGCACCGGCTGCATCTGAGGTTCTTCCCCGGCCTGACGGTGGTCGAACCGGCAGAACTGACCCCCGGCGGCGGTGACCACTACCGGGTGTTCAGTCCGTACCACCGGGCCTGGAGCGCGCGACCGTGGCGGGAGGAACTGTCGGCACCGGCGACCGTGAGGTTGCCGGCGGGCGTGCCGGTCGGGCGTCTCCCGGGGCTGCCGCCGGGAGAGTCGCCGGACGTGGTGACCGGCGGGGAGGACGAGGCACGGCGTCGGCTGGCGCGGTGGCTGCCCGACGTCGCGCGCTACGGCGACCGCCACGACGACATGGCCGGCGACGCCACCTCCCGGCTCAGTCCCTACCTGCGCTTCGGCTGCCTGTCTCCGCTGACCGTGGCCAACGCGATCGACGACCGGCAGTCCCCGTTCGTCCGTCAACTCTGCTGGCGCGACTTCTACCACCAGGTGACCGCCGCCTTTCCCGACCTGCCCCGCAAGGCTTACCGCCGCCGGGCGACCGAGCACTGGCGCTACGACGAGCAGGCCCTCACCGCCTGGGCCGAGGGGCGCACCGGCCTGCCGGTCGTGGACGCCGGCATGCGTCAGTTGCGGGCGCAGGGTTGGCGCGGGTTCAATCCGGTCCGTCAGGCCGAGCGGTACGACCCCGACGGCGCGTACGTGCGGCGGTGGGTGCCCGAGCTGGCGTCGGTGGCCGGCGTGGCGGTGCACCAGCCGTGGCGACTACCGGATGCGCTGCGCCGCACACTCGACTACCCGCCGCCGCTGGAGCCCCCCGGTGACCATCCGGTCTGGCTGCGCTAGTCGGCCCAGACCGTCACCTTCAGCAGGAGCCCGCCGTTGCCGACGCTGTTGACCGCCTGTACCCAGCCTGGGCGACCCTCCGACGTGGTGAAGCACTTCTGCTGGTTGCCGCCGCCGATGTAGGTGCTCGTGGCACCGTCCCGGCCGGCCTCTCGGTAGGTGCGGCAGCGGTTGCGGGCCCCCTGCTCCGGCCCCGCGTTGCTGTCGTCGTGGAGCTGACTGTGCCGGGCGCTGCCGTAGAGCACGTACCCCCAGTCCAGGTAGAGATCAACAGTGGCGTCCTGGACGTACCTGCGTTCGGCCCGACCGTCGTCCAGGTCGACTCCGGTCTGCTTGTCGAGTTGCACCACGTCGCTGAAGACGGCGGTGCCGGCCTCATCGACGACTGGCTCGGCGGAATCTCCGGTGCGTGGGCCGGACGTCGGGTCACTGGAGGGGGGCCGGCTGGCCGTGGTCGGGGACACGTCGTCCGGCGCGGCACCGGCGGGCGTGTCGGCCGGTGGTTCGTCGCCACCTCCCGTCAGTGCCAGCAGGGCGCCACCCCCGCCGAGAAGCAGCAGGACGGTGAGGCTCACCGCCGCCGCGCGCCAGCGACGCTGCCGCAGCCGGTACGCCAGCAGGCCGGCGAGAGCAAGGGCGCCGAGCGCGACCCACAATGCCCAGAGCGGGTCGGCGCGGAGTGCCTGCACCACGCCGACGAGCCCGGCGGCGGCGGTGAAAATGTCGGCGGTCAGGCTGGCGAGATCCCGGGAACGGGCCGGTGCCTCGGGGGGACGCCCCGTCGGACCGTCGGACGCTTCGTGCTCCACAAGCCAGAGATATTACTTTCGGTCACTTTTCGATCGCATCCCAGCAGGCCGACAGGTCGGGTCCGGTATCCGTCAGAGGACGGCGTGGTCGGGTGGCCGGGGGCGGGTCGGTGCGCAATGCTGGCGGCATGGCGGAGCCGGAACTGGTAGACGTGGTGGTGCTCGGGCTCGGAGTCGGCGGGGAGGAGGTGGCCGGTCGGCTCGCGGAGGCCGGGCTCACCGTGGTCGGCGTCGAACGCAACCTGGTCGGCGGGGAGTGCCCGTACTGGGGGTGCGTTCCGAGCAAGATGATGATCCGGGCGGCGAACGCGGTCGCCGAGGCCCGCCGGGTCGACGGCCTCGGTGGTGCCGCACAGGTCGCTCCGGACTGGGCGCCGGTGGCGAAGCGGATCCGCGAGGAGGCCACCGACGACTGGAACGACCGGGTGGCGGTGCAGCGGCTCACCGGCAAGGGCGGGCGCTTCGTACGCGGTAGTGGCCGGATCGACGGTCCGGGCCGGGTACGGGTCGGTGACCAGGTCTTCCAGGCACGCCACGGCATCGTGCTGGGTACCGGTACCCGGCCGTCGGTGCCACCGGTGGACGGGCTGGCGGATACCCCGTACTGGACCAACCGCGAGGCGATCGAGGTCGAGGAACTGCCGGGGTCGCTGCTGGTGCTGGGCGGTGGGGCGATCGGGCTGGAACTGGCTCAGGTGTTCGCCCGCTTCGGCGTACGGGTCACCGTGGTCGAGGCGCTCGACCGGGTACTGGCCGTCGAGGAGCCGGAGTCGTCCGAGGCGGCGGCCGCCGCGTTGCGCGCCGACGGGGTGGAGATCCACACCGGCGTCAAGGCCGCTCGGGTCGAGCACGGCGCCACCGGCTTCACCCTGCGCGGCACCGGAGGCGAGGAGTTCACCGCCGAGCGGCTGCTGGTGGTGACCGGTCGCCGCGCCCACCTGGACGAGCTGGGGCTGGACACGGTCGGCGTCGACGCGAGTGGGCGGTACCTGCCGGTGGACGACCGGTTGCACGTCACCGACGGGATCTGGGCGGTCGGCGACGTCACCGGCGAGGGTGCCTTCACCCACGTCGCCATGTATCAGGCGTCCATCGTGGTCGCCGACGTGCTCGACCACATGCGGAGGTCGCAGGGCGGCGCGGACCCGAGCGGTACGGCAAGCGTGGTCGGTGGCGCGGTCGGCGTGGCCAGTTCGTTGGCCGCCACCGGATCGAGCGGTTCGGCGGGATCGGTGCCCCGCGCCGACTACCGGGCGCTGCCCCGGGTCACCTTCACCGATCCGGAGATCGGTGCGGTCGGCCTCACCGAGCAGCAGGCGCGCGAACGCGGAATCAACGTGCAGGTCGGCTTCACCCGGCTGTCGTCGTCCACCCGGGGCTGGATCCACCGCACCGACGAGTTCGGCTTCATCAAGCTCGTCGCCGACGCCGACCAGGGGGTGTTGGTCGGGGCCACCTCGGCCGGTCCGGCCGGCGGCGAGGTGCTGTCCGGTCTGGTGGTGGCCGTGCACGCGGCCGTTCCGCTGAGTCAGCTCCGGCACATGATCTACGCCTACCCGACCTTCCACCGGGCGATCTCCGACGCGCTACGCAACCTCGGACAGTGACCCGACGAGGCACGTCAGCACGCGGCAGAAGGCTGATCTAGCTCCGGCCGCGACGCCCACCCTCCTCAACCGCCCGCGATCTTGCACTTCTCGTCCCTGCATAACGGGCATAGGTCGCATAGCGGCGACCGAAAGTGCAAGATCGCGGGGGCGGGGCGGGGCGGGGCGGGGCGGGGTGGGGCGGGGTGGGGTCAGGGGGTGGGGGTGCCGTGGCGGCCGGCGCCGGCGGTGAAGCGGGCGGCGCCGGCCGCCGCGTCGGTGGCGAGGGAGTGCAGGCCGTAGGTCAGTTCGGTGGCCAGGGCCTGGGGTTCCGGTTGGGCGGCGGCGGCCAGGATCGAGGCACGGTCGTTGCGCAGGCAGGTCTGTGGATGGCGGGCGATCTCGGCGGCCAACTGCTCGGCCGCCGCCCGGGACTCACCCGGCTCGACCACGCGGTTGACCAACCCCATCGCGTACGCCTCGTCGGCCGGCACCGCACGCCCGGTGAGAATCAGGTCCATTGCCCGGCTCTCGCCGATCAGCCGGGGCAGCCGGACCGTCCCGCCGTCGATCAGCGGCACTCCCCACCGTCGGCAGAAGATCCCCAGTACCGCGTCCGACTCGGCGACCCGCAGATCGCACCAGAGCGCCAGTTCCAGCCCGCCGGCCACCGCGTACCCGGAGATCGCGGCGATCACCGGCTTGCCCAGGACCATCCGGGTCGGGCCCATCGGACCGTCGCCGTCCGACTCGACCCGGTTTCCGCTCGGCGTACCGATCGCCTTCAGGTCGGCACCCGCGCAGAACGTGCCCCCGGCCCCCCAGAGCACCGCCACCGCCGCCATCGGATCCGCGTCGAAGGCCCGGAACGCGTCAGCGAGCGCCCGGGCGGTCGGCCCGTCGACCGCGTTGCGGACCGTCGGCCGGTCCAGGATCACCGTGGTCACCGGCCCGTCCCGTTCCACCCGTACCGTCATCCCGTCAGCATGCCCCGGCGTCGCCCGGCTGGCTATTCGTCCCCGGCGACCGGTTTGCGGCGGCGTACGACGGGAAGTCGTTACTCGTGCGAGCGTTGTTGACGAAAATCGAGCAAGCCTCCGGCCTCGACCGGTTCGGTGACCGGTTGCAGCAGACGGTGCAGGGTGTGCTGCGCCCACAGCGGGTCCGCGACCTGTTGCACGGGGTCTGGCTGGGCCACCCGCTGCATCCGGCGATGGTGCAGTTGCCGGTCGGCTCGTGGATCAGCGCGGCCGTGCTGGACCTGATGCCCGGTCAGCGGAGGGCGGCGACCGCGTTGACCGCGGTCGGCACGCTGAGCGCCGTGCCGGCGGCGGTCGCCGGGCTCAACGACTGGGCCGGGCTCTCCCGTGACCAGCGTCGGGTCGGCCTGGTGCACGCCGCGTCGAACTCCGTCGGGCTGGCGCTGTACGGCGCCTCACTGGCCGCGCGTCTGTCCGGTCGGCACGGACTCGGGCGCACCCTCGGCTGGCTGGGCCTCAGCGCCGCCGGTGCGGGGGCGTACCTCGGCGGACACCTGGCGTACAAGCAGGGTGCCCAGGTGAACGTGAGCGTCTCCGACCTGCATCTGATCAGCGAGGGTTGGCACCCGGTGGCGGAGATGACCAGCCTGCCGCAGCAGGAACTCGTCACCCGCAAGGTCGACGACGTTTCGGTGATCCTCTACCGGCACGGCGACGACGTGACGGTCATGTTGGAGCGCTGCCCGCATCAGAGCGGCCCGCTCGGCGAGGGCGAGGTACGCGAGGTCGACGGGCACGCGTGCGTGGTGTGCCCGTGGCACGGCAGCACCTTCCGACTCAACGGCGGCGAGGTGGTGCACGGCCCGTCCCCGAACGACCAGCAGGTCCTGCCGACCCGGGTCGTCGACGGCCGCTTGGAGGCCCGGCTGCCCTGACCAGGGAAGCCCGACTCGCTGGATCTGTGGCAGTAGCGGTGGTCCACTGTCGGCGTGTCGGCTACTTCCACTGCCACACATCAAGAACGTGGGGTGCCGAACTGGGGGTCAGTCCTTGCGGTGTCGGCCTGCGGGTAGTTCGCGAGGAGCAGTGGCGGGCGGATGGTGGCGGGTGCCGGCGCGGGACATGGCCGGCCGGCGGCGCAGGCCGAGCACCGCACCGATCTGCGCGCCGACGATGCTGGCCACGGCCAGTACGGCGGAGACGGCGAGTGGACGGTTCACCCGGTCGGGTTCGCCGGCCCGGGCCGCACCCACCGTCACCACCGGGGGGTGACCATCCGGCGTCTCACCCTGCGACGGCTCCGGTTGCCGTGCGTCGGGACTGGCCGGCGCGGTCGTGGCCGACCCCGGGCGCTCGGTCGGGTCACCGGGCCGGTCCACCGCCTCACCGGGCCGGTCCACCGCCTCACCGGGCCGGTCCACCGAGTCGCCCGGCTTGGCCGGTGCCGGGCGGGTCTGCTCGGTGCGCTCCGGCCCAGGAGCGGGGCGGGGATTCGGTGCGACAAGCCGGCCGGTGGCATGTGGCCGGGAACCCTGGTCGTGTGCCTCCTCGGGAAGCTTGATGAGCTGGCCGGGGCGGATCCGGTCCGGGTCACGCAGCTTGTTGAGCGCGGCCAACCGGTGGTAGTCGTCGAAGTCGTCGAGGTACCGGTCGGCGACCCCGCCCAGGTAGTCGCCCTTGGCGACCCGGTAGACGGGCGCTGCCGCCGAGGTGCCGGCCCCGTCGGCCCACGCGCCTGCCGCCCCCGAGCCGCCTGCCGCCTTCGAGTCGGCTACCGCTGAGCTGGCCGCCGATTCGGTTGCCGAAGTCGTGGCTGCCAACCCGAGGGCCGCCGGTGCCGCGATCGAGTGAGCCGGAGCGAACGCCACGGCGGCCGCCGGACCTTCGCCGTACGCCGAGGCACCGTACGTCGAGGCGCCGTACGCCGTGGTGGCGGCGGTGGCGGCGGGGCTGGCGGCGAGGATCAACGCGACCGACCCGACCAGCGCGGCGGCGGCCCGCTGCTGCCGGCCCATGCCGGGTAGCCGGGGAGCGGGCCGGTCGAACGCCTGCGCGCCCAGCTCCACGAGCACCGACAGGGCGAAGGTGGCCCAGCCGAACCAGCCGGCGATGGCCAGCGCCCGCAGGAAGAGTTGCCCGTCGTCGCGGCTGGTCAGCGTGGTGCCGATCTCCGCGAGCGTGGGTACGTGGTCGGGGAGTGGGTTGCCGGCGAAGGCCAGCAGCGCGATCGGCCCGCCGACCAGCAGACCGATCAGCACGACCAGCGCACCGAAACCGGTAAGCACCCGACCGACCCGCCGTACGGCGGTGCCACCCGATGCGGCCATGGCTACCTTCCTTCCTAGGGAGCCCCGGTAAGCGCCCGCGCGGTCGCCTCACCGGAGACGGTGACGGTGTTGGAGAAGCCGAACAGGCCGAGCGCCGCCCGGTCGTAGGTGACCTCGACGCGTACCCGGATCAGGGTCTCGCCGTCGACCAACGGGAAGGTCACGGTGTAATCGCTGGCCCCGGCGGTGGTGAGGTAGTTCCGGACGGCGCGGCGGGCCTCGCGTCGGTTGATCCGCTTGGGCCCGCCCTCGATGGCGGTCGCCCGGTCGATGGCCTGGCCGCCCGCGCGGGCCGCCTCGGCGGCCAGGTTCTCGGCGCGTTGCAGCGTCCGGAGCTGACCCGCGCCATCGAACGCCATGCCGATGATGGCCAGTACCCCGATCATGGCCACGGCAAGGAAGATGCTCACCCGACCGGTGTCGCCACGCGCGGCCGTCATCCCCGGCTCCGGTAGCGGTCCAGCGGCGAGGTGAACGAGGCGGTGATCCGTTGTCCGTCCGGCATCGTCAGCGCCGGCAGCTTGATGTCGGCGTAGGAGACGGTGCAGGCGATCTCGACGGTGACCGTGGCGTTCTGCCCGAGGTCGCTGGTGAAGGCGCGCCTGAAGGTGGTGGACCGTCCGTCGACCGAGCCGCGGAAGCTCACCTGCGGGGCCCCTGAGCACGACACCCCCCGCCAGTCGAGCTGGCGGCGGGCCGCCTCCCGGGCCTCCCGACGGGCGGTGGCGGCGTCCCGGGAGATCGACGCCGCCCGGGCCGCGTCGTGCGCGGCGGCTTCCAGCGCCGCGCTGGCCACCGCGGTACGCCCGGCGACCCCGCCCAGCACCATCATCGCCACGAAGGCCGGCGCCAGTACCGCCACCTCGATCGAGACGGAACCTCGGCTCATGGCTCGGTCCATCGTTCCACCGTCCCGTGTGCCGTCTGCCGGACGGCGAAGCTGACGCCCGGCACCACCGACAGGGCCCTACCGCTCACCGTGCAGGTCACGTCGGTGTCCGTGGCAACGCAGCTCGGCCCCGGGTCGTCCCAGTCGACCAGCCAGTCCCCGGCGGCCTGGAGGAACTCGGCCGCACGGTCCTCTCCGGCACCCGCCGGGGCGTCGTAGAGCCGTGCCGCGTTGACTCCACTCTGGGCGGCGTTGAGCGCGGTCGACCGGGCGACGAACACGACGGCGACCTGGATCGAGGCGAACAGCATCACCAGGATCGCCGGCAGGGCCACCGCCAGCTCGACCGGGTTGCCGCCCCGCTCGGCGTCCCCGGGCAGCAGTCGGTGCCGGGTGGCGGCGACCACCCGGCACCAGCCGGCGGTGAGGCGACGGAACATCGATCAGGTGTCCGACGGGTCCTGGTGGGTCGGGATGTTGTCCATCCAGTCGTTTGCCGCGCCGAGGGCGGCGGCGGTCACCGCCATCGCCACGGCCACCAGGCCAAAGATGATCACTGCGGTCGGCACCGGGCTGTCGCCACGGTCGCCGCGCAGTTCGGCCAGCCGCGCCCGTAGCGCGACGTGCAGGTAGGTGATTACGGACATCGGTGCTCCTTCACTCGGGGTCGGCCTAGAGGCGGGCCAGGAACGGGTAGATGGCGAAGCCGAGCAGGACGAAGACCAGCAGCGCGCCGGGGATGTCGAGCCGGCTGGTCACCCCCTCGGCCCGGGCCAGGTTGTCGGTGCGGATCTGGTCGCGTAGCGAGTCGGCCCGGCTGCGCAGGGTCTCGTGCACCTGAGCGCCCTCACTGCCGGAGGAACGCATGATGGCGCCGACGTCGCCCAACTCCGGGATGCCGATCCGGTCGGCGAGATCGCGTAGCTCGTCCCAGGGTGAGTGCATCTGCATCTGGGCCATCCGCAGCGCCTCGGAGATCCGGTCGAAGACCCAGCCCTCGCAGATCGCGGCGGCCCGCTCCAGCGACTGCACCGGCCCGTGCGCCGCGGACAACTGCAACGCGACCAGGTCGAGGTAGGTGCAGACCGCCTGACGGAACTCGTCCCGCGCGGCGTCGGCCTTGGTCAGCACCGACCGGTGCGCCACCAGCGCGCAGAGCAGCGCCAGGCCGAGGCTGCCCAGGACCGGTACGGCCAACGGCAGCGAGACGCCGACGGTGAAGAGGGTGACGCTGAGCAGCGCCGGGGCGGAGAGTCCGATCAGGGCGGACAACAGCAGGGAGAGGGCGTACTGCTCGGGAGTGCGGTCGAGCAGGGCCAGTTGCCGGTGTGGGGGTCGCAGCCAGCGGGCCATCCCGGTGAGCCAGTCCAGCCGCCGGTCGGCGGGGCCGGTGCGGGTGGCTCCCGGCGGCTGGTGCAGCCGGCGCAGCGCCGGGCCGAGCGCGGGAGTCGCCGGCACCAGCTCGCGGACCACCAGGAACACGCCAAGCCCGAGGGTGGCACCGGCCACCACCGCGAGAGTGAGATGCAGGTTCACGCCACCACCTCGCCGGGGTCGGGGGCGGGCAGGAAACGGGCCGGTCGGGGTGGCTGGCTCATCGAGCGCACCCAGGCCAGCAGCGCCACGAAGGCCGCACCGAGCACCGCCATCACCACCTGCCCGAACGGAGTGTCGTACGGCTGCACGTACTCACGGTTGAGCAGCCCGTACGCGATGGTGGCCAGCGTCATCCCGGTGAGGAAGCGGACCGCGAACCGGGGCTGGGTGCGTTTGGCCTCGATCTCCCGGCGGGTCGCCACCTCCGCGGCGGCGGCCGAGGCGATCGAACCGAGCACGTCGCCGAGCCGCTCACCCCGGTCGGTGAGGTGCAGGATCAGCGCCGCGACCACCTGGTCGCAGACCGGGTCGCCGATCTCGTCGGCGAAGGCCAGCAGGGCGGCGCGGGCCAGCCAACCGGCCTGGAGCCGCGCGGCGAGCAGGCGTACCTCCTCCTGGATCTCCTCCGGTGCGGTGGTGACCGTACCGATGATCGCCTGCTGGAGCCCCTGGCCGGTGGCGGAGACGTCCTTGAGCCGGCGGGTCCACTCGCCGACCGCTTCGATTCGGGCGATGGCCCGCTGCTCGGCCCGACCGACCGAGAACAGCCACGGGGCGCCCGGCACCGCCACCGCGACCAGCAGACCCACCACGGGCAGGCCGGTCAGCAGGAAGGCCAGCGCACCGGCGACCACCGCGCCGACCAGCAGCGCCTGGTACGCCCGCTGCTCCCGGGCCGTGGTGCCGGAGCCGCGCCAGAGTCGCCCGAGCCCCGGGCCCGCCCCGGGTGCCCGGCCGGGCGGCCGGCGGGTGCCGACGAGCGCGACGACCGCCAGCACCAGGCCGGCCACGCAGGCCGCACCCGAGACCAGTGCGATCAGCTCGATGTTCGTACGCACGGTCTCACCGCCGACCGAGTCGGGTCTGCCGGGGCCGACGCCAGGCACCCTGGCCGGCCTCGATCCAGCGGCTCAGCAACCGGGCGTCGTAGCCCACCCGCAGCAGCTGATCCCGGATCCGTTCCGGCAGGTGCCGGGGGACCGCCCGGCCGTCGGGGCCGGGGCCGAAGATCTGCGTGGTGGTGATCCGGCTGCTCTCACCGACGCCCAGAACCTCCTCGACGTGCGAGACGAAGCGGTGCTTGCGCCCGCCGATGCCGGTCTCGTCGTCGACGGTGACGTAGACGATCAGGTCGAGCGCGTTGCCTGCCATCCGGCGGGCCTGGTCGACGGTCATCTCGCGGCCGTGGGCGAGCGCCAACTCGATGATCCGCTCGCTCACCCCGGCCGGCGTACGCGCGTGGATCGTGCACATCGACCCCCGGCTGGTGGTCATCGCCTGGAGCATCGGCACGATCTCCCGGGACCGCACCTCGCCGACGATGATCCGCAGCACGCCCATCCGCAGCGAGACCGGGATGAGGTCGGCGATGCTCACCTCGCCGGCCGGTCGACCGTCGGGCCCGCGTTCGCCGTGCCCCTCCCGGGCCTCGAAGCTCATCACCGCCCGGTGCCGATCGTTCCGGCGGGCGGGGAGCAGCTCCCGACTCTCCTCCAGCAGCACGTACGGCTCGTCCGGCGGGATCTCGCTCATCATCGCCCGGATCACCGTGGTCTTACCGGCACCGGCCAGCCCGGCGACCATGATGTTCAACCCGGCCCGCATCGACGCCCGGAGGAAGTCGCGCAGCAGCGGGTCGATCATCTCGTCCAGATCGCCTCGGCCACCGGCCAGGTCGTCCAAGGTCACGTCGAGGGTGTTGTGCTTGCGGATCACCGCGTACGGGCGGTGGCTGACCAGGAACACCGCGGCCAGTCGGCTGCCGTCGGGCAGTTGCAGGTCCAGGGTGGGTTTCGAGGTGGACAGGGAGCGTTCCGTCGCGCCGGCCCGGCGGGCCGCGGCCTGAAGGATCTCCACCAGCTCGTCGTCGCTGTCGGCGATCGGGTCGGACCAGTCGACCCCGCCGCCGTGTCGGGTGATGCGCACCTGGTCGCAGCCGAGGATGTGCACCTCCTCGATGGTGTCGTCGACAAGCAGGGTCTGGAGTCGACCGAGGCCGGCCAGCTCGGCGGTCACCTGGTCGAGCAGCAGCCGTTCCTCGCCGGCGGCCATCGGCGTGCCGGCCCGGCGCACCGCGTCGGCGTACTCGGCGACCAGCTCGACGGCGAGCCGGGCACGTTCGGTGTCCTCCTCGGCGACGCTGAACTCGCGGCCACGCTGCCACCGGGTGAGCCGTTCGCTGAGCTGCCGGCGCAGCTCGCGCACCACCTGAAAATCCACCCGTGGCCGGGGCGGTGGCGCCGCCGGCGGTGCCGTGACGGGTGCCGAAACATTTGGTGGTTGGTGCCAACCGTTGACCGGGGGCAGGGGCGGGGCGGTGGAAGTGGCGCCCGGTGGTTGCCGGCGCGGGTCGGACGAGACCGGTTCAAATCGCATCCGGCACTCCCTGGGAGACGGGCCACGCCAGCCGGGCCCGCCGCCGTTCCAGCAGCGCGCCGATCGGCACCTCCAACTCGCGGGCCGCCCGCAACAGCGGTCGGCTGGCCCGCACGGTCCCGCCCAGGCTCAACACCTCGGCGGTACGCGGGTCGTGCGGCAGCCGGGCGATCACCGGCAGCTGAAGGGCCTTGCTGACCTCGCTCCTGCCGTGGCCGCCGCCGACCAGCAGCAGGCGCAGGGTGCCCGACGGCACCCGATGCTCGGCGAAGTCCCGCTCGATGGCCTGGAGCATGGCCCGGGTACCGGACAGGTCGGGCAGCTGCGCCCGACTTACCACCAGCACCACCGAGGCGGCGCGCAGCAGCGGCCAGGGCGGACCGAGGACGTGCAACCGGCCACAGTCGACAAGCACGTCGTACGGTGGGTCGCCGCGTTCCAGCCCGGTGAAGAAGTCCGCGAACCGCTGCCAGAGCGGGGTGACGCTGCCGGCCTGGGCCGGGTCGACCACTCCCGGCAGCAGCAGCCGTTCCCGGCGCGGCGCGTCCAGGTCGACCAACTGCGACCAGAAGGCGCTCTCCAGGCTGCCGTCCCGCAGCTCGCCGACGGCCAGCTCGCCGATGCCGCGCGGCCCGTCGAGCGCGCCACCGAGATAGCCGGCGAGGACGGAGCCGCCGGCCGGGTCGCACTCGGCGAGGATCAGCCGCCGGTGCCAGCTCAACGCACAGGCCAGCGCGGTGGTGGTGACCCCCGGCGAACCCTTGGCCGAGACCAGCGCGATGATCGCCATGCTCAGGCCGCCTTGGTCAGTACGACCGCGATCCGATCCTGGGCGGCCAGTGCCACCACGGCCGGCACGTCCCGGACAGCGAGCGCCAGGTAGACGACCACCTCGTCCCGCCCGTCGGTGGAGACGGCGTCGGTGACGGTCGCGGTGAACCGGGTGGCACCGGACGACGAACCTCCGCCGCTGTCGTTGCTCGGCGTGCTGACCAGCAGAATCTGGTCCCCGGGGCGGAGCTTCGGCGCCGGCACCTGGGCCGCGCGCAGCCCGAGAGCGAGCTGCTGCTGACCGGGGCCGAGCAGTGGATCGTCGGTGAGCTGGGCCATCGTCAGCAGGGAACCCGGGGCCAGCGAGACGGCGGCGCGCATCCCGATCACGTCGGCGAGCCGGGAGGCGGGCACCGGTTCGAGTCCCTGACCGCCGGCCACCTGCACCGACACCAGGTCGTCGGCGCGTACCACGCTGCCCACCTCGACCGCCCGGGCCACCGCCAGGTAGCTGCCGGTCGCCCGGACCGAGGTCACCGCGAACGCCGAACCCAGGCCGCCGAGGGCGATCAGCAGGACGGCGAGACCGAGCAGCCCGGGCCGGACCCGGCGTTGGCGGACCACCCGGGGAGGGGCGACCGGCGCGTCCACCGGAGTGCTTCCGTCGCGGGTCGCCACGCTCATCGGGTCACACCTTTCGTTCGCGACTGCGGGGCTCGCAGGATCGGCTCACTCCTCGCGCTCACCAGTCACACCTTTCGTTCGCGACTGCGGGGCTCGCAGGATCGGCTCACTCCTCGCGCTCACCGGGTCACCACCTGTAGCTCGTTGATCTGGATGCCGACCGGGCCGGTGGTGCGGGTGACACCGCCGATGCTCCCGCTGTCGCCCCCGCTGCTGGTCCACGTCACCGACCAGTGCGTGGTCGCCCGGACCGTGTACGTCCCGGCCTCCGGGTAGCCGCTGTGGTAGCCGCAGTCGGGGGAGGGCTGACCGGCGTACGCACCTCGGGGGTCGTACGGGGTGCCGGGGCCGGTGCAGGTGACCTCGTCGCCGTTGCCCATGTCCCAGACCACCCGGTCGACCTCGGCCAGGATGGTCACGGTCAGGCCGCGGTCCGTGGCGTCGGCGCTCAACGGGCCGAACTGGTTGGCGCCCCGTTCGGCCCACATCCAGACCGGCAGACCCACCAGCCCGGGGCCGACGGACTTGCGGGGCGCGACCGCTGCCCGGGGCGCGAGCAGGGTGATCGAGGCGAACGCCCGCCGGGCCAGTTCCTCCGGGTCCGGCGGCGCGCCGAAGCCCTGCGGTGGCGCGTCCAGCAGCACTGTCCGCTGGTCACCGACCGCCCCGCCGTAGCAGGTGCGCACGTACCACTGCTGACCCTCGGGCGCCTCCGGCTGCGGCTCGGCCAGCTTGTAGTAGCAGCCGTCGCCGCTGTTGAACCAGCCGAGCACGTCGTCGTAGCAGGGGATGGTGCGGCCCTCCCACTGGCAGACGCCTCCGCCGCCCCCGCCGCCGTTGTCGCCGCCGCTGCCGTTGTCCCCACCGTTGCCGCCGCCACCGGGGGTGCCCGGGTCGTCGTCCCAGACGTTGCAGTTCGGTTGGGCCGGCGGGCATTCGGCACCGGGGTCGGCGGCGTTCGCCGGAACCGCGCCGGTGCTCGCCAGCAGCATGGCCAGCGCCCCGCCGAGCAGCGCCCGCCGGAAGGCGGCGGTACGTGCGGCCGGTCGGCGTCGGTGGCCGGCCTGCCGCTCGTGGCCGCGACTGGCGCTGCGCCCGGTCAGCACGGTTGGTCCTGGTGCGCCGCGCCGGTGCTGATCCGCCAGCGACCGTCGGGATAACGGGTCGCCGTGGCGGTGGCCAGGTGGCGGGAGCCGCGGGTGCCCGGTACGACCTTGTCGTCGACGATGTAGATCAGCCGGTAGTTGCTGGCGTCGACGCAGTCCTGGATCTCCACTGTGGGGGGTGTGGCGGCCAGGTCCATCGAGATGACGGTGGGTCCTTCGGAGCGCAGGGTGCCGGCGCTTACCGCGCCGTTCTGGCGGGCCTGCCGCAGGCTGAACCGGACCCTGGTCAGCAGCGGGTCAGCGAGGAACCGGGTCAGCGCCGGCTCCTGTGGGTCGCTGCGCCGGCTCGCCGTGCGGGACGCCGCGAGGTAGCCGGAGTAGGCCGCCAGCGCCGCCTTCTCCGCAGTAGCCTCCTCGGCGGCCTGCTCGGCGCCGGCTGGTCTGTTCCGTTCGGGTGTCGCGGTGGTGGACGCCTCCTGGGTGCTGCCGCAGGCGGTGCTCGTGCCGACCGTGGCCACCGCGACCAGGCCGGCCGTCCAGCGGCTCAGCTGCCGTGCTCGCACCTCGTGCCCTCCTCGGTGCCGACCGGCGGACGCCGTCCCCAGCGTCTCCGGGCGTGCGGCGGCGCGACCGGACGAATCGCTCCGGCCCTGTTCCGTACGCAGCCGCATTTACTGTTATGGATCTCCTACGAAATGCACTCGCCTGGCTGCTCGTCGGTGGTGGACGTGGGTTGCGTCACATCCAAGGGGCGAGCATAGGCTGACGCCGGCCGATGCAACAGAGGCAATTCACTCGAACACTCTGAGTTATGAATGGTGGTGGCGCCGCATGGTTACCGGAAGGTTGCCGGCGTTGATCGACCCGGTGTGTGGCCCGGGCAGGTGTGGGCGGCGAGGCGGGCGATCCCACCGTTGGGCGGGCGCCCGACAGGCCGGTCGCAATGAGGCGGGAAATGGCAATCGGTCCGATCCGTCCCCGGTGAAAATGGTGCCAATAGGCCGCCGATTGCCGCCGATGGGAATTCCATCTGCCCGTTACGGGCATTCGAACCGACGCTCGGACGGCGGGGCGACAGGCGGCGTCGGGTATTCGGACCGCCACCCGAACCGACCGGACACACTACCCTCCGTGATGGGGTGGTCCGCGTGACCCGGCAACCTGCTCCGCCGGCACCGTCGGACCGAGCGGCCGAGCGGAGTGATCCACCGTCCGGGCACACCACTCGGTCGTGGCCGCACGCCTCGGCGGTACTGTCGATCACCCCACTGCTCCGGTACGCCGTCGCTCGGCACGCCGTACCGTCGGGAACCGTCCGCCGGACCGGCTGCGACGCCTGCGGCGCGCCGATCGGCCCGCACCGTCCCTGGCCGGCGCTCGGCCCGACCGCCCGCTGCGGCGGCTGCGGTTCCCGGGTCGGTGCTCCGCCGGCCACCGTCGAACTGGCCGCCCTGGCAGCCGTGGCCGCGCTGCTGCTGAGCCACCCACCCGCCGTCGAGTTGGCCACCGCCGGGTGGTGGTTGGCCTTCGCGCTGCCGTTGCTCTTCATCGACGTCGCGGTGCACCGACTGCCGGACCGGCTGACCTGGCCGGCCACCGCCGGCACCTGGCTGTTGCTCGGGCTGGCCGCGCTGACCGGTGCCGGCCCGACACCATGGCTGCGCGCCGTCGCCGCCGGGCTCGGGTT
The DNA here is from genome assembly GCF_040677165.1 of Micromonospora sp. NPDC049374. Lineage (NCBI taxonomy): Bacteria > Bacillati > Actinomycetota > Actinomycetes > Micromonosporales > Micromonosporaceae > Micromonospora > Micromonospora sp. NPDC049374. Next base: position 322,803 of record NZ_JBFAQH010000006.1, read on the forward strand.
GGCACTCTTCTTCGCCACCACCACCCTGCTGCTCGGTGCGCGGGGCTTCGGCATCGGCGACGCCAAGCTCGCGCTGAGCGCGGGTGCCCTCCTGGGCTGGTACGGCTGGAGTGTGCCGGTGCTCGGTCTGCTGCTCGCGCTGACCCTGTCCGGGCTGGTCGCTCTGGGCCTGCTGGTAAGCCGCCGGGCCCGCTGGTCGAGTCACCTGCCGTTCGGGCCGTACCTGGTGCTCGGCACGCTCGGCGCGTTGCTGCTGGTGTGGTGAACCGGCCGGTGGGGAATTGTCAGCCCGCAGGGACCGTCGGAGAGTCCTGGAGGCACTGTGCACCCCACCCCTGAGCAGCAGACGGACGAGCCGCAGCCCGACGAGCGGTGGCGGATCCGGCGGATCCGGGACGACCTGGACCGGCTCGGCGAGACCGAGTCGGTCTTCGCGTTGAGCAACGGATGGCTGGGCTGGCGCGGCACCCTCGACGAGGGCGAGCCGGTCGACATGCCGGGCAGCTACCTCAACGGGTTGCACGAACGCCGTGAGCTGACCTACCCCGAGGACGGGTACGCCTTTCCGCAGCTCAGCGACACCGTGATCAGCCCGCCGAACGCCACGCTGGTGCGGCTCTGGGTCGGTGACGAGCCGCTCGACCTGCGCACCGGCACCGTGCTCGCCCACGAGCAGGTGCTCGACCTGCGCGCCGGGGTGATCGAACGGCTCACCGAATGGATCTCGCCGACCGGCGACGGGGTGCGGGTACGCAGCACCCGACTGGTGTCGCTGTCCCGCCGCCGGGTCGCCGCCGTCGACTGGGCGGTGGAACCCCTGGACGGGCCGGTCGACCTGCGGATCTGCGCGGACCTGCTGGCCAACGAGCATGTCCCCGAGCGGGCCGACGACCCCCGGGCCGCCTCGCTGATTTCGGACCCGTTGACCGCCGAGTTGCACCGCGTCGACGGCACCGACGCGCTGTTGGTGCACCGTACCGAGCGCAGCGAGCAGCGGGTCGCCGTCGCGGTCGCCCATCGAACGGTGGCACCGGCACACGTCACCACCGACGCCGACGCCACGCCGGATCGGATCCGGTTGACCCTCACCGGGTCACTGCGACCCGGCGAGCGGGTGCGGCTGACCAAGTACGCGGCGTACGAGTGGGCACCCGTCGCCGATTCGTCCGCCGAGGAACTGGCGGCACAGGTGACGGCCGAGGCGGACGCGGCGCGTACGGTCGGCTTCGACGACCTGCGCACCGAACAGCGGACCGCCCTGGACGACGCCTGGCGTACCGCCGACGTGCTGCTCGACGGCGACGACGAGTTGCAGCTGGCGATCCGGTTCGCCATGTTTCACCTGATCCAGGCGGGCCGCGCCGACGGCGACCGGACCATCCCCGCCAAGGGGCTGACCGGCAACGGCTACGACGGGCACGTGCTCTGGGACACCGAGGGATACGTGCTGCCGGTGCTGACCTACATCGCGCCGGCCGTGGCCCGGTCGGCGCTGCGCTGGCGGCACGCGCACCTGCCGCAGGCGTTCGACCGCGCGGCGGAACTGCGGCTCACCGGTGCCACCTTCCCCTGGCGGACCATCAGCGGCCGGGAGTGCTCCGGCTACTGGCCGGCCGGCACCGCCGGGCTGCACGTCAACGCCGACATCGCCGACGCGGTCCTGCGCTACGTCGCGGCCACCGGCGACGAGGACTTCCTGACCGGCCCCGGGCTGGACCTGCTGGTGGCCACCGCCCGGTTGTGGCACGGCTTCGGGCACTTCACCGACGACGGCAGCTTCCATATCGTCGGTGTCACCGGTCCGGACGAGTACGCCGCGCTTGTCGACGACAACCTGTTCACCAACCTGATGGCGCGGCGGAACCTGCGCGGCGCGGCCGACGCCGTCGAGCGGCATCCGGAGGCGGCCGCGCGGTTGGGCGTGGACCCGTCCGAGGTGGCCGGTTGGCGGGCCGCCGCCGAGGCGATGACCATGCCGTACGACCCCAAGCGCGGGGTGCACCAGCAGGCCGCCGGGTTCACCGACCGGCCGGAGTGGAACTTCGCCGACACCGGCGACTATCCGCTGCTGCTGCACTATCCCTACCTGGAGCTGTACCGGCATCAGGTGGTCAAGCAGGCCGACCTGGTGCTGGCGATGCTGCGCTGCCCGGGCGAGTTCACCGCCGAGGAGAAGGCCGCCAACTTCGCCTACTACGAGGCCCGGACGGTCCGGGACTCGTCGCTGTCCGCCGCCCCACAGGGGGTGCTCGCCGCCGAGCTGGGCCACCTCGACCTGGCGTACGACCTGTTCGCCGAGTCGGTGCTCCAGGACCTGGAGGATCTCGGCGACAAGACGGGCGACGGGCTGCACCTGGCCTCGCTGGGCGGGGCCTGGCTAACGTTGGTGCAGGGCTTCGGCGGCCTGCGCGACGACCGGGAACTGTTGTCGTTCGACCCGAGGCTGCCCGACCGGATCGACCGGCTCGCGTTCAGCCTGCTCTGGCACGGCCACCGGCTGCACGTCACGCTTACCGCTGACGAGGCCCGCTACGCGCTGCCGGACGCCGACGCCGACGTGGCGATCGAGCTGTGGCACCACGGCGAGCGGCTGCGGGTGACCGCCGACCGCCCGGCCACCCGACCCATGCCCCCACTACCCGACCTCGGCCCCGAACCACCATCCCCACCCGGCCGTCGCCCGGCCCGCCGCTGACCGCATGGGTGTCAGTGGACCGGCTCACCCTGGTCACCGTGGACCGGGCCGCCGGACATCCGCTGCCGGACGGCCGCCAGGTCCTCGAAGGCGTACGCCCAGTTGTGGCACTTGAAGCTGCGCAGCCCCTCGATCGGTGACCGGCAGTCGGCGCAGCGTACGCCGGGGATGGCGGCGGGCAGGCCGGTGTTGACGTAGCGGCGGTCACCGAGGATCACCGTCGCGATCATCATCGGGTCGTGCACGCCCTTCAGAGCCGAGGCGACGATGTCGTACCAGGTGATCCGGCGACCGCACTTCGGGCAGTCCGGCTGGTCGCCGCTTACCCACAGCGGCGCGCCGATGGTCCGGGACGGCATGTTGAGCAGCTTCTCGATCCGCCGTACGTCGGACTCCGGCGTGGTCCAGCGGTGCCGGCCGGGCAGTGCGGCGGGCGAGTCGTAGACGGCTTGGAACAGGGCGGGGTCGACCTCGACGGTTTCGCGTTCGCTTGTCATCGGCGTCCTCCGGACTTCTCGGCGCCCCCACCGTGGTCACCGGCGGGTGGCGGGCACAACCGGATCAACGACACGGCGGGACGGCCGGCCCCGGTCAGGGCGTACCCGGGTGGGAACGACCCGAACCGGGCCGGCCGGGGCGGTCAGGCTGGTGACGCGGCGAGCGGCGTGGTCGGCGTCGTTCGCGGCGTCTCGGTGAGTGCCCGCTTCCGGACGCCGAAGATGACCAGGTAGCCGAGAATCCAGAGTTCGCCCACGGTGGCGGGGACCACCAGCAGATCGGCGGCGATCCCGGCGCCGGGGGCGAGGTACCTGACGAAGGTCATCAGCACGTAGCCGACACCACCGGTGACGAGGATCCAGCCGAGGACCCGGGGCAGCCAACCCGAACGCAGCACGCACCAGCCCATCGGCATCAGCCAGAGGCCGAAGAAGAGCCCGCCCACCGCCCACAGGTTCTCGCTGACGAGGTACAGCAACTGGACCGTGTCGGCGGCTCCGCCGGCTCCGTCGGTGGCCACCCCGAGCGCGGTCCCGAGCATGGCGGCGCTGCCGAGGATGGCGACGGCGTTGACGATGCCGAAGGCGGCGATGCTGCCGGCGGCGGTGCTGTCGATGGCGCGGAACAGCCGGTAGAACCAGACGGCGGCAAGCGTCTGGGTGAGCACGACGAGCAGTTCGAATGTCACCCCGATACGCGCCAACGACTCGTTGGCGACCAGGTTGGCGAGGGTCGCGTCGGCGTCGCCGGCCTCGAAGATCATGGGTCGGATGGTGAGGAAGCCCAGTGCGCCCGCGATGCCGAGCCCAAGGTAGAAAAGCCCGGTCGTCCGGGCGGTGCGGATCAGTGGATGCATGGTGGCTCCTTCGGTTGCGGCAGCTGTGACGACGAGATCAGCCTTACGTCGTAAGGCAACCATACGTTGTAAGGTCAAGGGAAGATGGGAGCCGCATGGGAGCGAGAAAACGCCGGGAGCCGCTGAGCCGTGACCGGGCGCTGGTCGCCGCTATCGCGCTTGTGGACGCGGAGGGGATGGCGGCGCTGACGATGCGCCGGCTCGCCGCCGACCTCGGCGTCGAGGCGATGTCGCTCTACCACCACCTGCCCGGCAAGGAAGGGCTGCTCGACGGCCTCGTCGATGCCGTGGTCGCCGAGATCGTCACGGCCGCCGACCGGGCCGAGACGGAGGCGGCCGGCGGAAACTGGCGTACCCGGCTACGGCTACGTTTCCTCGCCGCGCGTACGGTCATGCTGCGGCACCCGTGGGCGCCCGCCCTGCTCAGCTCCCGCCCGACCATTCCCGGCGGCGTGTACGGCTATTACGAAGGCATCCTCGCCATCCTGATCGACGGCGGCTTCTCGTACCGGATCGCCCACCGGGCGCTGCACGCGTTCGGCAGCCTGGCCCTCGGCTTCGCCCAGGAGGTCTTCCAGCCCAGTGCGGGTGAGGAGGTCGACGCCGAAGCGGCGGAGGCGGAGCTGGCCGAGCTGTCCGCACAGCTGCCCCACCTGGCGGCGATGGTGGCCGCCGAGCTGCACGACGCCACCGACCCCACCCTGGGCTGGTGTGACAGTCAGACCGAGTTCGAGTTCACCCTCGATCTGCTCTTCGACGGTCTGGAACAGGCTCGCGGCGCAGCCGGCCCGGCGGCACCCCGTACGCCCGCTTGAAGGCACGACAGAACGCCGCCTCCGACTGGTAGCCGAACCGCCGCGCCACCACCGGCAGCGGTTCGTCGGTGCGGCCGAGATGATCGTGGGCGAGTTGCAGTCGCCACGCGGCCACATACCGCATGACAGGTTCGCCGACCAGTGCCGTGAAGCGTGCGGCGAACGCCGACCGGGACAGGCCCGCCTCCCGGGCCAGGTCGATCACGCTCCAGTCCCGCTCGGGCGTGCGGTGCAGCGCGGTGAGCGCCTGCCCGATCTGCGGGTCGCGCAGCGCCGCCAGCCAGCCCTGGCGCGCCTCGGGTGCGGCGTCCAACCAGGCTCGGATCGTCTGGATGACCAGGACGTCCGCCAGCCGGGTGAGCATCGTCTCGCCGCCCGGACGCAACGCCTGCGCCTCCCTGGCCACGAACCGGAGCGTGCTGTGCAGCCACCCCGTCTCGTCGTCGAACCGGTCCAGGTGCAGCACGGTCGGCAGTTGGGCGACCATCCGTTGCGCCGCGACGTGGTCCAGCCGCAGCACCGCGTACGTGACCTGGGTCAGCTCGCCGCCACCGCCGTACCGCATGATCTCGTAACGCTCGCTGAGCCGCTGCACCGGAATCGAGAAGAGTGGCTCGGTCGACGCCTGCGGATCACTGCGGAAGCGGTGCGGAATGCCGTGCGGGATCAACGTCAGACTGCCCGGCCCGACCAGGCGCGGTTCGACGCCGTCCGCCTCGAGCCAGCACCGCCCAGCCGTGACCACCTGCAACGTCATGCAACCGGGCAGGGCCGGCACCGCCACCCCCCACGGTGCGGTCAGCTCGGCGCGACAGTACAGCGTGCCGGTGAGCCGGAGGAGATGCAGTGTCTCGCCGAGCGGATCACTGGGTGCCGCGACCTCGCAGGCCGGTGTCGTCCACATCGCTCAAGGCTCGCGCAGATGTGCTGATCGTCCAAGAGGCTGGACGCTGGGCAAAGAAACGCGGCAGAACGATCATTGTTCGCCCATCAGTTCCCGATCAGGCTGGGTTGGCAACGGAAGCAAACTTCTCCGGAACGGAGCCACCCATGTCCCGACCGTCAGTACTCGTCACGGGCGCGACCGGCAAGACCGGCCGACGTGTCGCCGACCGCCTCACCCGCCTCGGACATCCGGTGCGGCAGGCTTCCCGCCGCGGCGAGCAGCCCTTCGACTGGGCGAGGCCGGAGACGTGGTCGGCTGCGCTGCGCGGCACCGACGTCGCGTACCTGTGCTACTTCCCGGACCTCGCCGCGCCGCAGGCGCCCGACGTCGTCGAGGCGTTCACCGCCGCCGCGCGAAAGGCGGGCGTGTACCGGCTGGTGCTGCTGTCGGGTCGTGGGGAGGCGGGTGCACGGCGCTGTGAGGCGATCGTCGCCGGCTCCGGGCTCGGGTACACCATCGTGCGGGCCAGTTGGTTCGCGCAGAACTTCACCGAGGGGCAGCTCGCGCAGGCGGTCCACGACGGCCTGCTCGCGCTGCCGGCGGGCCAGGTCGCCGAGCCGTTCGTCGACGTGGACGACGTCGCCGACGTCGCCGTCGCCGCGCTCACCGACGACCGGCACGACGGGCGGGCGTACGAGGTCACCGGCCCCCGCCTGCTGACCTTCGACCAGGCGGCAGCGGAGATCGCCGAGGCCACCGGTAGGGAGGTGCGCTACCTGCCGGTCACCGCCGAGCAGTTCCACGACGGCCTGGTCGGACAGGTCGGGCCGGATCACGCCCGGCTGCTCACCGACCTCTGTGTGGAGGTCTTCGACGGGCGCAACGCCAGCCTCGGCGACGGCGTCCAACAGGCACTCGACCGGCAACCGGCTGATTTCACCGATGTCTGCCGCCAGGCCGCCGCTGCCCGGACGTGGCAGCGGTGAGCGGCCGGAACACACCTGCCGGAGCACCGCCCGTCCCTCGACCCGGAAGGGTCGGTCTGACCGTCGCCGGGCTGGTCGCGATCGTCATCGGTGGGGCGTTGTTGACCGTGCCGGCGACGTTCCACGCCGGAAACGGCATCGAGTACGCGGGCAACAGCAGCCTGCTCAGCGAAGCCCGCGCCGCCGGAGGGTCGCTGCTGGCCACCGGCGTGCTCGTCACGCTCGGCGGGTACGTCCGACGGCTGACCTTCACCGCCGCCCTGGTCGGTGCCGTGGTCTACCTGGCCTACGGCCTGTCCCGGCTGCTCAGCATGGCGCTCGACGGGCCACCGGCCACCGGCCTCGTTGCCGCCATGGTGGTCGAGTTGATCCTCGGCGCGGTCTGCGGCCGGCTCGTCCTGCGGTACGACCGACAGCCCGTGCTCATTGGAACAGCCCGGTGATGGCATCTTGCAGCCGGATGATGTCGGTGATCGTGTACCGGCCCTCGCCCGGCCCGGGGTCGGTGCCCAGCGGTGGCTGCTGATGCCCGGAGGCCAGGGCCCGGACCTGGTTGGCGGGGTCGGGCAGGTAGGTGAGCCCGACCACCCCGAACCGGGCCTGGCCACGGTCGCGGGCGGCGGCCCGGCCGGACAACTCGCCAAACGTCGGCGGCCGGTCGAAACGGCCGGCGTAGAACTCGATGATCGGGTACTCGTTGCCGCCCGCGACCTCGCGTACGAACGCTGCGTGGAAGCTCGCCTCCACCTGGATGGACACCACGTCTCCGGGGCGCAGCAGCGTCGGCGTCCCGGGCCGGCGTGGCCGGCGCGTCAGCGGTGGCGGCGGCGCGGCCAGGAAGTCCTTGATGGCCGGAGACTGCCGGGCGAAGGCGTCGGAGAGCACGACGTCGCGGTTGAGTGAGTCGATGGCGGCCGACGCGTGGGCCGTGACAGCCTCGTCGACGAGGCCGTACCGGTGCAGCAGAACCGCCATCGCCACCCAGCCACGGTGCCGGGTCGCCGCAGCGGTGTCGTCGGCGTCGAGCAGGCACCCCCAGCGGGTGAGCATCGGTGGAACGACCCGTCGCGCCAGCTCGCGGTGATCCTCCGGTACGGCCACCAGCTGCCAGCCCACCCACCGGGCCAGATCCTCGTTCAGCGCGCGGACGAGGACCGGTGCGGCGAGCTTGTCCAGGATCTGCTGATGCCTCACGCCGAGCGAGTCTGGCAGACCTCCGCACCCGTCACCGACGCGTCGACCGCAGACCAGGACCTGACCTGCTGCTGCGCAAAATCCCGCCAGATGGGTACGGGGGAAGGCATGGCTCTCGAACAACCTTCAGGCGACCTCTCGTGATCACCGGTACCTGGCCGCTACTACCCAGCGTGGTCGCGTTGGTCGCCGCCCTCGCGGCGATCCTGTCCGCCGGCCGGGCGTTGGTCCGGACGGCCGACGAACTGGCCGACCGGACCGGGATGGGCGAGGCGGTGGCCGGCGCCCTTCTGCTCGGCGCGGTGACCTCGTTGCCCGGCATCGCCACCACGATCATCGGGTCGGTTCGGCAGGACGCCGAGTTCGCGCTCGCCAACCCGATCGGTGGCATCGCGGTGCAGACGGTGTGGCTGGCCATCGCCGACCTGCTGTACCGCCGTTCGAACATCGAGCACGCGGCGGCCTCCCTGGAGAACGTCCTACAGGCGGTCGTACTGGTGGCGCTGCTCTGCCTGCCCGTGGTGGCGTACGCCACGCCTGAGCTCACCGTGCTCTGGGTGCACCCGGCGAGCCTGCTGATCCCCGTCATCTACCTGTACGGCCTGGTGCTGCTGCGCAGGCTCCGCCGGGAGCCGATGTGGTTCGCTCGGCGCACCACCGACACCCGTCAGGACGTGCCGGCTGCCGAGACGTCGGGACTGAGCCTCCGCCGGTTGTGGTTCCGGCTGTCCGCGCTGGCGGCCGTCGTGGCAGCCACCGGCTACCTGATCGGCCAGGGCGGGCTCGGTGTGGTGGCCGCCTCGGGTCTGCCCAGCGGTTTCGTGGGTTTCACCCTCACCACGGCGATCACCTCGCTGCCTGAGCTGATCACTCTCATCGCGGCGATCCGCATCGGGGCGCTGACCCTCGGCATCGGCAACATCCTCGGCGGCAACGCCTTCGACTCTCTGATGATCTTCCTTGCCGACGCCGCCTACCGGCCCGGCTCGATCTACTCCGAGGCGAACCTGTCGGGTCTGCTGTTCACCGGCATGACCACGCTGATGACGGCCACGCTTACCGCCGGGCTGCTGATCAGGGAACGCCGGGGCATCGGCTTCGAAGGGGCCGCCATCCCGATCATCTACCTGGCCACCGTTGCCCTCCTGCTGATCCGCCCCGGCTGAGGGCAGCGATCCCGCTCCTCCGTGCTAGACGAACGCCGTGACGCCGTCGTACTCCGCCACGGGCGCAGCGCCGACTTGCGCGTACTCGACAAGCAGCAGACCGTTCGGCGTCGCCTCGTGGCGCACGAGTCGCAGGCCGACGGGTGCGCTCGGGTGGTCCAGCAGGCGCCGTCCGGAACCCGCCACGGTGGGAGCGACGACCAGCCGGAGCGTGTCGACGAGACCGGCCGCCAACAGGGCCTTGCCGAGTCGAGCACTCCCGTGGATCTGGAGTTCCCGTCCCGGCTGCGCCCGCAGCTTCCCGACGGTCTCGATCGGGTCGCCGTGCAGCAGCGTCACGGGACGCCAACTTCCCTCGGTGAGGGTGTTGGTGACGACGTACTTCGGTAACGAGTTCATCCGTTCGGTGAACGGGTCGTTCGGGTCGGTGATCTGCGGCCAGTCACGAGCGAACGCCTGGTAGGTCCGTCGCCCCAGCAGCAGACCGTCGGCAAGATCAAGCCATTCGGAGGTGCGCTGGACGAAGAGCGAGTCCAGGTAGGGCACGAGCCAGCCGCCCCGGGTGAAGCCGCCACTCGAATCCTCGGTCGGCGAGCCGGGGCCCTGGCTGACCCCGTCGAGGGTCACGAACTCGGTCAGGGCGATCTTCATCGGGCCTCCTCGCTTTCGGCGAATTCGGCGAGCTGGGCGGTCACCGAGCCCCAGCCGTCGGCGAAGCCGAGTTCCTCGTGCCGGGCACGAGCGGCGGGATCACCGTGGCGGACGATGACCCGATAGTCCGTGCCGTGGGGATGATCGTTGAGAGCGACCTCGGCGGTCATGGCGACCGGGACCGGGCTCGCGGGCCGCCAGGCGCTGTCGACCGCATTGGTGAACACGATCCGCTCGTACTCGTCGACGACGAGGAAGGTCGCGTCCATGTGCGGGACGAACTCCCCGCCGTCGTCGCTCAGCCGGGTCACGAACCCGCCGCCGGGCCGGACGTCCAAGCGGTCGACACGGCAGAGAGCGGGGGCCGGAACCCACCACCTCGCCAGCCGGGATCGATCGGTCCACGCCCTCCACACCGTGGCGCGAGGCGCGCGGATGACCCGCTCCACGGTCAGGTCCAGGTCGGAATTCACTGTTGATGCTCCTCAGGGTCGGTGACGAAGAGTTCGAGGCGATCGGTGCGCTCTTCCCAGATCCGGCGCTGCTCGGCGAGCCAGTGGTCGATGACGGCGAGGCGCTCACGGTTGAGCACACAGGTGCGTACCCGACCGACCTTGGCCGTCTGGATCAGCCCACTGGACTCAAGGACCCGTACGTGCTTCATGAACGAGGGAAGCGTCATCGGGAACTGGCTGGCGAGTTCACCGACGGTCGTCGGACCACGGCCGAGGCGGCGGAGGACCCCGCGTCTCGTCGGGTCGGCGAGGGCCCCGAACACACCGTCGAGCTGCGCCGAATACTGAGCCATGTGGCTAAGTATTCCTCACGACAACGCTTAGCGCAACGGCTAAGTATCTAGGTGTGCGCGGGGCGCCCGCACCGCGCCAGGTGGAGAATCTGCGCGCTGCGCGGGCGACCCCGGCCCTGAGCGGCCAAGGCCGCTGATGCATGCGGCCAAGCAGGCTAAACTAATCCCTTAGCTAAGCGAGGAGGTTGCGCCTGTCGGCTGAGGCGGTGCATTACAACATGCATGATGCCAAGACCCACCTGTCGCGCATCATTGAACGGGTGGAACGCGGCGAGGAGATCATCATCGACCGGGCGGGCACCCCGGTGGCGAAGGTCGTACCGCTGGTCCGGCGGGCCAACCGCACCGCAGTCGGCTCCCTCGCCGGCCAACTGGACCTTTCCGGTGACTGGGACTCACCACAGACCAACGTTGAGATTGCCGACGACTTCGGCATCGGCGCATGAACCTGCTGCTGGACACTCACGTCGCGCTCTGGGCCATCACCGGCGACCCGACCCTCGGCACCGAGTTGCTCGACCGACTACGCCACGAGCCGGACATCTTCCTTTCCCCGGTCACCCTGTGGGAGATCACCATCAAACAAAGTGCCGGGAAACTCGCCGGACCCCCTGACCTTGCCGACCGGGTAAGAGACATGGGCTTCCGAGAACTCCCGGTGACCCACGCCCACGCCATCGCCGCCAACCGCCTGCCATCGCATCACCGCGACCCCTTCGACCGCATGCTGGTGGCGCAGGCAATCACCGAAGGGCTGACCCTCGCCTCCCGCGACGCGTCGATAGCGCTGTACGACGTGGACGTCCTCAAGGTGTGACCGGACAGCTCGGTCCACGCCTGATACCCGCGAAAGGCCAAGGCCCAACTCGCCCACCGGCCGCCCCTCCGATCCGAGCGGCGCCGCGGCTGTCCGCGCCGATCCGATCACGAGTCGCTGTTACGACTACCGCTGCGAACCCTGTCCCCCCTCGGCGTTCCGTTTCCGGGACCAGAAGATCGTCGCGCCCAGCAGGCCGGCAGCCAGCAGGGTCACCCCGGAGACGGTCACCGCCTTCGTCTGCCCGCTCACGTCCGGCAGCAGGAAGGCGGCGATGTCCAGCATGAACGCCGCGGACGCGACCACGGTGAGCGCGGCGGCGACCCGATTGAGCCGCCCGTCCAGCTGTTCGCTGCGCAGTGAGGACTCGGCGAGCAGCGAGGCGTTCACGTGGGTGAGCAGCTTCTCCGCACGCTCGTGCGTACCGTCGAGCCCGATGGTCTCACGGGCGGCGATGTAGGTGGCGCGGTGGTCCTGGCCCGACTCGACGCGGTAGGCGTCGAGTCGGTGGTAGTCGGCCCAGACACTGTCGAGGAAACGACGAAACTCTGGTCCCTCGAGCCGTCCAGGGGTCGCTCGGGCCAGTTCGGTCAGGATCCGGAGCCCGCCGACGCTGGCGCCGACCAGCACCGACTGCTGAGCGACGGTGATATCGGCGGGTTCGAGCATCGTCAGGATGTCGTTGATACGTTCCGGGGACGGGTCATCGTCCCAGGTGTAGGTGTAGGGCAGCAGGATCTGGCAGCGGGGGCCCAGCACCAGTTTCGGCACCCGACAATCTGGTTCCCAGGCGGGCTCGCGGGCGATGAAATGGCAGTTGTATCGAACGGCGCGGGGGTCGACCTCCGTCCATTCGGAGGCCGCGGCGCCACCGGGCGGTACCACCAGGTGTCCGAGAAGCCCGGACTGCTGCGCGCCGGCCAGCACGTCCCCCAGCAACGCTCGGTCGGCTTCGCGGAGCCTGCGGTTGATCGTCGCGTCCAGCGCGGCCAAATCGTGCGCGTCGAGCTTTCGGAGATCGGTCGGGTGGAGCAGGGCGTACGCTACGAATACGGCACCGGCGGCGAGGACCCGGATCCGACAGCTGACGATCGTTGCCTCGGGCAGACTGACCGTGGCCCGGACGATGTCCGTGAGATCGACCTCGAGCGTTTCCTCGGAGTTGTAGGCCATCGAAGCGAGCGTTCCCGGGACGGGGTGAAGCTCGCCCCCTCCCGGGAGCACCACCCGCTTCACCGTACGGTCGAGCGTGTAGTGCAGGGGGTAGGCCCTGGTCTGGATGTGCAGCACATCGGTCATAGCCTGGCCACCGCCACATGCTCCGGGATCAGCTCGGTCTCGGGTACGACGACCTCACCGAGGTACCGGCGCTGGAGGTCCTCGGGACTGTGGTTGTCCACCGGGCTGCCCACGATCGTCGAGAGATCACTGGTCGTCAGGTAGGTAGCGTCCTCGGGCACCGACCGCTTCCGGAACCACCGGCGTTGCGCCGACAGCACCGGATGGTCCACGGTGGACAACGGCCAGTAGCTGACCATCGTCAGGGTGTCCGGTCCCGCCGAGACTCCCAGTCCGATGACCGCCCTGGCGCCATCCGGCGGCAGATAGAAGATCAGCCCCTCGGCCACGTACGCGATGGGCCGCCCGGCGGCGAACTGCCGGATGCGGTCCAGGAGACGACGACGTGCCTCCGGGTCGTTGAGATCCGCCGCGACGTGCTCGACGTCTCGTTGATCGAGCACCCCGGCTGCGCGCAGCTCGGCGGCTCGTCGCCGCTTGTTCGCCACGATGTTGGGCAGGTCGACCTCCATCGCCGCGGCGAACGGCAGCAGCCATGGGTACGAGGAGAAGCCGGCGCCGCACACCACCAGTACCGTGTCGCTGCGCTTCTCTAAGGCATGCGTCAGGGTTTCCAGGATGATGCGGCCACGCAAAGACACCACCAGGTCGTCGTAGGGGTACACCGATTCGGCGAACTCGTCCCACATGTCCCGAACCGCGCCGCGTTGCTCGTCTGAAATCCACTCCCTCGCCAGCGGATCGGCCGCGAGATCCTCCCGTCGTGCTCGTGATTCGTTGACTAGGTAGGCGGTAAGTCCGACATCGTTGTGCACGTCCACATAGAACCATGAATCGGCAACATGACAGTTGCCTGCGACGCAGGCGCTCTTGCACTCGATCATGCCGCCCGACTGAGCATCCCCCGTGTACGTCGATCCGATGACCTGTTCCTCCGCCATCCGGCCAGCGGCACGGAGCCGCTGCCGCACCGCACTCCGCCGACTCAGTTTCGTGTGTGACGACCCCCGTCGGGGGATGCGGACTCAACCTGTCGACCACTGTCAGCCGGTGCTGGCTCACGTCGTCGAGTAGGTGTCGGGCGTCGCCGGTTCACGTTGGCGTCCGACGCGCGTCAATGCTCCCGCTGCCGCCTTGCTGCCTCGCTGTCTGCCGCTGACGGCGACCCATCGGTTCGGGCTTCAGATGATCGAGGGTGCCAAGTAGCGTGAACGAGTGCTGGGCCGCCGCCGTGCCGCCCAGACCGCCGTCCGGGACACCGCTGGCCCTGCCTGGCAGCCTTCCGACCTGATCTTCACCACCCGCTACGGGCGGCCGGTCGAGCCACGCAACTTCAACCGCTTCTGGGACCGCCGCTGTGACGCGGCCGGAGTCCGGCGGATCACCGTGCGGGACGCCCGGCGTACCTGCGCCTCGCTCCTGGCGGACCTGGACGTGCATCCCCGGGTGGCGATGCAGATCCTCCGGCACGCGCAGTTCGCCATCACCATGGAGATCTACACGGCGGTGTCGTCGGCGGTCACCCGCGACGCGCTCAAGCGGCTCGGTCAGACGCTCGACCGATGACCACCGGGCGCTGCTGGTGCCACACCGACTTGCTATCGGTCGCCGTAGTGGTAGCGGCAGGCCACGATCTCGACGTCGTCCTTGGTGATCCGGTGCACCAGCCGGTGTTCGCGATCGATCCGGCGGGACCAGAAGCCGGACAGCTCACCCCGTAAGGGCTCCGGCTTGCCGATGCCCTCGTATCCGTTGCGCATCACGTCCGCGATCAGGTCGTTGATGCGCCTGACCAGCTTGCGGTCGGTGTGGCTGAGGTACTGGCTCCAGGCTGTCGCGGTGAAGACCAGCCTCACGCGACGTCCCGCGCGGTGTCCGGGTCGGTCAGCTCCCGCTCGGCCGTGTCGCCCTGCTCAAGCTCGGCGATCGACCGGCGTAGGGCTGCGGCGTTGCTGGGGCTGCGCAGGAGGTACTCGGTTTCCTTCATCGACTCGTACTCGGCGAGCGACACGATCACCACCGGCTCGTGGCCAGACCGGGTCACCACCACTTCCTCGGCGTCGTCGATGACGCTGTCGAGTTCGGCGGCCAGGTTCTGGCGTAGCTGGGTGAAGTTCACGGTCCGCATGACCACCTCCAGGGCAAGTACAGAAAACTGTACCTCAGATGGCGTGCCTTGCTCCTGGTCGATGCCGTACGTGGCTGCCGTACGAGCCACGCTGACAAGACAGGGGCCCCCATAAAGGGCCGTTGAGCTGCAACAGAGTGGGCCGCCAGGGACTCGAACCCTGAACCTATGGATTAAAAGTCCACAGCTCTGCCATTGAGCTAGCGGCCCGCGCCGCTCAGGTTACCGGACACCGACGGGGGCGGGCTCGCGGCTTCCGGCCCGCCGTCGATGTGTGACGGCGTGGCTCCCGTCAGGTACGGGTGGACGTCGGCTGGCAGGATCGGCTGGCCGACGCGCGGACCTCGTCGTTGGCCCGGCTGTCCCGCGTCCTGCTGGGCTGCCCCGACGTCCTGGAGGTGCCGCAATGTCGGAGCCGATCCGCCTCGCCGTCCTGGCCGGGGCCACGCTGACCACCGGGCTGGTGGCGGGGCTGTTCTTCGCGTACGCCTGCTCGGTGATGCCGGGGCTGGCCGCGACCGACGGCCGGACCCTGGTCGGCACCATGCAGTCGATCAATCGGAAGATCATCAACGGCTGGTTCCTGTCGGCGTTTCTCGGTGGGCCGTTGCTCGTGGTGGTGGCCGTCGTCGGCTATCTCGGCACCGGCGGTGCGGTGCTCGGCTGGCTCATCGCCGCGCTGGTCGGCCATGTGATCACGCTCGGCGTCACGGGCCGGTGCAACGTGCCGCTCAACAACCGGTTGGAAGCTGCCGGGCCGGTCGACGGGATCGACGACCTGGCGGGGGTACGGCAGTGGTTCGAGACGCCCTGGGTGCGGTGGAACCTGATCCGCACGGTCAGCTCGGTCACCGCCTTCGCCTGCCTGATCGGCGCACTGCTCGCCCGCTGACCCCGGCCTGACCCGGCCGCAGGCGGCCAGCGCGACTCAGCCCTGCTGCAGCCGCGGCCCGGCGCCGCGAGCGCGCGGTCGGCGTCTCGGCGGGGGGTGCTTGGAAAGCGGCTGACCGGGTACGGACCGGGCATGCGGATCGTGGTCGTGGGAGCGAGCGGGAACGTCGGTTCGGCGGTGCTGCGCCGGTTGCGGCGCGAGCGCGACGTGGAGATCGTCGGGGTGGCGCGGCGGTTGCCGCCCGCCGGGGCGGGTGAGCCGTACGAGGCGGTGCGGTGGCACTCCTGCGACATCGGCCTGGCCGGCGCGGCGGACGAGCTGACCGGTGTCTTCGCCGGTGCCGATGCGGTGGTGCACCTGGCCTGGCAGATCCAGCCCAGCCACGATCAGCACGTGTTACGCCGTACCAATGTCGGCGGCAGCCGGGCGGTGGTCGATGCGGTGCTGCGCGCCCGGGTGCCGGCCCTGGTGTACGCCTCGTCGGTCGGCACCTACGCACCCGGCCCGAAGGACGTGCCGGTCAGCGAGCGCTGGCCGGCCACCGGGGTGCCCGGGTCGTCGTACAGCCGGGACAAGGCGGCGGTGGAGGAGATGCTCGACGGGATCGAGCGGAGCCATCCGGCGCTCCGCCTGGTCCGGATGCGTCCTGGGTTGATCTTTCAGCGGGAGGCCGGCACCGAGATCAGCCGCTACTTTCTCGGCCCGCTGGCACCGGTGCGGCTGCTGCGGTTCGGCCGGCTGCCGCTGGTGCCGACCAACCGGCGGTTGCGGATGCAGGTGGTGCATGCCGACGACGTGGCTGACGCGTACGCCCGAGCGGTCATGGGCGACGTCCGCGGCGCCTTCAACGTCGCTGCGGACCCGGTGCTGACTCCTGAGCTGGTGGCCCGGCATTTTCACGGCTGGACGGTGCCGGTGGCCGCCCCGGTGCTGCGGGCCGCCGCGGCGCTCACCTGGCGGGCGCGGCTGCAACCGGTCGACGCCGGCTGGGTCGAGTTGGCCCTCAACGTGCCGCTGATGTCCAGCGAGCGGGCCGAGAGCGAGCTTGGCTGGCACCCGAGCGTCGACGCGGTCACCGCGCTGCGGGAACTCTTCGCCGGCATGGCCGAGCGCGCCCGTACCGCCAGCCCACCCCTCTCCATCGCACCCAGCTTTCCGGCGGGCCAGGGCAACCCCTACTGACCCCGCCTCCGCCGCTGACCAAGAGCTTTGAGTCGAAAACCAACTCGGCGGTGACGCAAACTCTTGATCAACCGAAATGATCGACGGTCAGCGGACGGTGGAGGCGGTGAAGGTGGGCTTGCCGGAGCCCTGGAAGAAGATGCCGGGGTGGGTCTGGAAGCCGTGGCTGGGGTTGCGGCGCAGGGTCGAGTTCTCGATCCGCAGCGTGCCGGTGCGGTCGTTGCTGACGAAGAAGATCGCCCCACCGCCCTCACGGGCGTCGTTGTCCTCGACGACCGTGCCGGCGACGCGTACGGAGAACTTGTTGCCGTCGCAGTAGATCGCCCCGCCGCTGCCGCCGCCAGGCGTGCCGGAGCGGGCCGGGTTGGCGCCCTCGCCGACCGCCTCGTTGTCCCGCAGCACGCTGTTGAGGACCACCCAGGATACGCCGATGCTGCTCAACGCGCCGCCGTTGGCGCAGGAGCCACCGGTGAACGTGCTGTTGACCACGTACACCGGCTGGTCGTCGTGCTGGTCGAGGACCCGGATCGCGGCGCCGCCCAGGTCCGGGCCGGTGCGGTCGCAGCGGTTGTCGACGAAGCGTGAGTTGACCACCTTGAACCGGCCACCCCGGACGAAGATCGCCCCACCGCCGCCGCCGTCGGTGCGCTGGCCGGTGGAGTCGCCGTCGGCGAAGGTGAGGTTCTGCACGGTCAGTTGCGGGTGATCCTGGTCGTCGCAGTGTGAGGTGGTCCAGCCCTGCAACGCGTCGCAGGTGTTCATGTAGAGGATGCGCCGCTTACCCTGCCCGCTGAGGGTGACCTTGCCGCCACCGTCGAGCACCACCTGCGGACCGTTGGCGTTGCGTACCTTGGCGGTGGCGGTCATCCGGATGGTCACCGGGTCGGGTCCGCAGTCGAAGGTGATGATCCCACCGGCCGCGACCGCCCGGATGACGGCGGCCGAGGTGCAGCTGTCGGCGGTGCCGTTGCCGACGGTACGGGTCGGCTTCGACGTGTCGACCGCCTGCCCGGCCGTCGGTACGGTCACCCGTCCGGTCGGGTTGCCGGTGTCGCGTGCGCCCCGGGACGCGCGGGGCGGGGTGGGGCTGGCACTGGCGTCCGGGCTGCTGCCCAAGCCGGTCTCAGCCGCCGGGGTGGCCTGCGCGCCCGGTGCCTGCCCCGGCCCGCTCGGCGCCGGGGAAGTGCCGCTCACCGGGGCCTGCGCGCCACGCGGGTCGGCGCTCGGCACGGACGGGCTGCACGCGGTCAACATGGCGATGGCGACGCCGAACGCGACCGTGGCGGTGGAGGATCTGAGGCGCACCCCGTGATGCTAGGTCCTGTGTCAACGAACCCGGGTCCCGCCGTGGGCCGAAGGATCAGGCTATCGGCACGTGGTGCAGGTGTCGCCGCCGCCGCAGCCGGACGGCGAAGACGCCGGCCACCGTCACGATCAGCAGCAGGGTGACCACCAGCCCGTGCAGAAAACCGCGGGTCAGGTAAGCGTCGTCGGTGTGGTCCACCGCCCAGGTGGCGATCTCCCGGCTGGACCAGAACGGCGTCAGCTTCGCCCCCGCGTCGGCCGGGTCGAGCAGCATCTGCATCGCCACCACGGTGAGCAGCAGCAGCGTGCCCTCCAGCTCGCGGGGCAGCAGGGCGCCGATCAACATGCCGAACGGTGCGGCCACGGCCACGCAGCAGAGCATCGCCACGGCGATCCCGCCGTACCGCAGGTTGTTCGCGTCGACGACGGTGAGTAGGAAGAACGGCACCGAGATCGCCAGTCCGAGCCCCCACAGGCCGAGCATCCGACCGATGTAGAGGTGGTGCGGGCGGTAGCCGGCGAGTCGGAGCCGGGGCTCCAGTTCGCGGGCCGCGCTGGTGGCGAAGAGCGCCGCGGTGCTTACCGCCCAGCTGATGCCGAGCAGCAGCGCGCGGACGGACTGCCCGACGTAGGAGTCGCGCCGGATCAGCCAGAAGGTCAACGGCATCAACAGCAGGAGCAGGAGTACGCCCCGGCGGCGCGCCAGCTCCCGCAGCGTCATCTCGGCCACGGTGACCAGCCGGTTCACGATCGGCCTCCCTGGTATGCGGGGGTCAGGTCGAGCACCATGTCGACCCGGTCGAGCTGGTTGAGCAGGTGGGTCACCACGACGATGGCCCGTCCCTCGTCGCGCAGCCGGGTCAGCTGGTCCCAGAGATTGACGTAGCTGCCCTGGTCGAAGCCCTGGTACGGCTCGTCGAGCAACAGCACGTCCGGCTGCGCCAGAGTGGACATGGTGAGGTTCAGTTTCTGCCGCGTGCCTCCGGAGAGGTGCCGGGCGAGCACGGCGTTCTCGGCGTCCCAGCCAAGTTGCCGGGCCGCCGCCCGGCCGGCCTGCCGGGCGGGCCCCCGTGGCACGCCCTGACCGGCACCCACCAGCACGAAATGCTCGTCGGGCAGCAGGAAGTCGGCGGTGCCGCCCTGCTGCGGGCAGTAGCCCAGCCGGCCGGAGACGGTCACCTCCCCGGCGTCCGGCGAGACCAGACCGGCGCAGATCCGCAGGAACGTGCTCTTGCCGCAGCCGTTCGCGCCGATCACGGCGGCGATCTGCCCGGCCCGTACGGTCAGCGACGCGTCGCGGAGCACCACCTGCCGGCCGTACCGCTTGGTGATACCTCGGGCGTGCAGCCGGACGGGGCCCGGACGCGGGCCGGGTGCGGTGCCGATGCTCTCCACGATGGCGGCGGCGTACGCCTGCGGCGAGCCGAAGACCAGCCACGGATCACCGCCGCCCTCGCGCAGGTGGGTGGCCGCCTCGGCGACCACGTGCCGGGCGGCGTCGCCGCTTACCCGGCGCTGGTACAGCTCGGCCGCGAACGCCCGCAGCCAGTCGTCGGCGTTCACCCGTCGACCCCCTTCGTGACGATGCCGGTCACCGGGGCCACGAACGCCAACCAGGCGTTGCCGCCGTGCCGCAGCGCCGCTCGCCCGTCGTCGGTGAGTTGGTAGTACTTGCGGGCCGGGCCGGAACCGCCCTCCCGCCAGCGCGCGGTGACCAGCCCGGTGCGTTGCAGTCGCAACAGCACCGGGTAGAGCGTGCCGCCCTGGATCGGTCCGACGCCCGCGGCGTCGAGTGACTGGGCGAGCTGGTAGCCGTAGGACTCGCCGTCGCGCAGCAGGGCGAGCACGCAGAGGTCGAGCACTCCACGCAGCCACTGCCCCCGCCGGTCGGAATCCACCCGCCGAACCCTAGTGCCGCTATCTAGATGGCACAACTACCTAGTGCGGTACGGCGGTCCAACCGCCCGGTGCCGGCGTACCTCAGCCGGTCACGACGTCGGAGATGACCACTGTGACGTTGTCCGGCGCGCCGGCCTGGTGGGCGAGCTTCACCAACTGCTCGCCGCACTGCTGGCGGTCGGCGTGCATCCCCAACGTGGCGGCGATCGCGTCGTCGGCCACGTAGTCGGAGAGCCCGTCGCTGCACAGCAGCAGCCGGTCACCGGCGGCGAGGGTCACCGCGCCCATCGTCGGTGGCGCGTCCGCACCCTGCACCGCCCGGGTCACCAGCGAGCGCTGCGGGTGGTGGCGGGCCTGCTCGGGGGAGAGGGCGCCCTGGTCGACAAGCGCCTGCACGAAGGTGTCATCCCGGGTCAGCTGGCGCAGTTGGCCGTCGCGGAGCAGGTAGCACCGCGAGTCGCCGACCTGCGCCAGCACCAGCGTCTCCCCGGCCAGCAGGGCCGCGGTCAGCGTCGTACCCATGCCGTCGCGCGCGGGGTCGGCGGCGATCGCGGCGTGGATGCGCTGGTTGGCGGTGCTCACCACGGCGCGCAGCGCCTCGGTGGCGGCGTCCGGTGCGGTCGGCGGGACCAGCTCGTCGAGGATCCGGATGACGATCTCACTGGCCACCTCACCGGCGGGCAGCCCACCCATGCCGTCGGCCACCGCGACGAGGCGCTCGCCGGCAAGGGCGGAGTCCTCGTTGTTGGTCCGGACCAGACCGATGTCGTTGAGGATGGCCGAGCGGAGGATCAGCGTCATGGGACAAGCTTGCCAAGAAGACCCTTCCCGCGTCTCTACGCACTACTGCGTAGGGTTGAGGAATGTTGCCGGTGTCCATGGTCGGGCGCGCCGGTGAGCTGGCTGAGCTGGACCGGGCCTGGTCCAGCGTGGTCCTGGGCCGCCGCCGCTCTCCCGCTGTCGCGGTCGTCACCGGGGGACCGGGCGTGGGCAAGAGCCTGCTGGTCGCTGCCGCGCTGGACGGCTTCACCCCGCGACCGGAGGTGGTGCTCAGCGGCACCGCGCGAGTGCACAGCCCCGCACCGTACGACTGGTTGGCCGCGGTGTTGAGCGGCCGGGACACCACCCGGCTCGACCTGCCGGCCGATGCGCTGGCCTGGCTCGCCCAGCAGCCCACCGCGCCGCGCGAACGCTACGCCCCTGGCACCCTGCTCCGGCTGGCCGTACGTACCGTCCGGGTGCTGGTCGGTGCCGGGCCGGCGGTGCTGGTGGTGGAGGACCTGCACGCTCTCGACCCGGCCAGCCTCAACCTGGTCGGTGAACTGGCCACCGCCGACGGGCTGCCGGCGCTGCTGGTGGTGGCGACCAGGCCCGCCGCGCGCGCGGTCTCACCGGAACTCGCCGGCCGCACCCTGGCGCGTCTCTGCGGGGTACGCGGCGTGGTGCGCCAGCACCTCGGGCCGCTGCGTCCGGCCGAGGTCGCCGAGGTGCTGACCCAGGTGTACGCGGACCCACGCCCCGAACTGGTGCACGAGGTCTGGCGGCGCACCGCCGGCAACCCGTACGCGCTCACCGAACTGCTCGCCGCGCACTCCGGGCAGGATCCTGACGCCCTGCTGGCCCCTGCGGGCTCGCCCGCGCTGCCCGAGTCCGATCCCGCGCCGTTCCCGTCCAGTCCGGCCGTGCCCGCGTCCCGGGTTGCCGTGCCGGAGTCCCGTCCTGGCCGGTTGGCGCGCCACCGTGCCGTGCCGGCGTCCGGGTCCGCCCCCGCGCCGGCGGCCCCACCTCCGGTCTGCCTGACCGGCCGGGAGGCGGAGGTGCTCGACTGCCTGGTCGCCGGGATGTCCAACAAACAGGTGGCCCGCGCCCTCGGCATCTCGGTACGCACCGTCACCGTGCACGTCTCAAACCTGTTGCGTAAGACCGGCACCGCCTCCCGTACCGAGGTGGCGCTCTGGTCGGTCCGCCAACGCCCCACCCTGACCCAGAGCGTCGATCATGAAGGTGCTGCCCCGGCAAGCGCTTACCCACCGCAATAACTTCATGATCGACCGAGCTGGTCGGGGTATGGGGTGGGTGGGGTTGGTGGGCGGGTGGGGGTCGGGGTGTGGGTGGGTTAGGCCTCTGGGGGGAGGGTGGTGGCGGGGGTGTTGAGGGTGACTTCGGTGGGGGTGACGGTGGAGATCTGGTCGGCGAGGACGTAGACGGCGCCGGTGGGTACCAGGTCGGTGGAGACCTTCAGGTAGCCGGTACGCAGCAGGCGGGCGGCGAGATCCGCCGGCACGTCCGGTTCCTCCACGGTCGCGGATTCGATCAGTTCGTCCAGGCTGCTGCCCGGGTCGGTGGTCGGTGCCTGCACGGTCACCGCGTTCGGGTCGCCGCGTTGGACGAGGTCCACGGTGCCCACGTCGACGCCGGCCGAGTCGACCACCCGCATGCCGGTGGTGACCCGCGAGAGGGTTGTCCGTTGATCGATGCCCTGCTGCTCCATGCTCGCGCGGTTCCCGCCCCCCACTCCCCCTAAACCCTCCCCACCCCACCCCTCCCGCCCAGCCCTCGGCCCCAGTCCCTGTTGATCAAGAAGTTTAGGTCGGGAGCCGCGCGAACTCCGACCAAAACTTCTTGATCAACCCGAGCGGGGGCGGGGGGTTAGTTCGCGCCAGGTGTCGGTGCCTTGGAGCAACGCGCGGATGGTGTCCTCGGCCTCGTCGACGGTGTCGTACTCGTAGAACCGGGAGACGCCCTCGGCGCCGCCGGCCCGCTGCTCGACGAACCATCGGTCGGCATCCGCCCGGAGGAAGACGTCCCGCCGGGCCAGTCGCCCCCATTTCCCGTTCCACCAGTGCTTTCGCTGCTCCATGGCGGGACTCTATCGAACATTTGTTCGACACAAGACGGCCCCTGCGGGATTCCCACAGGGGCCGATGTGCGGTTGCCGGATTCAGCGCGCCGCGGGCGGTTCGTCCCGGCGGCCGAGCACGTCGTCCAGGGCGCCGCGCTGCTGCGCCGGGGTGGTCCGGCCGGCGGCGACGAGTGCGTCCCGGATCTCGGTGAGCAGCTTGACCTCCTCGCTCGGTGCGGCCGGCGGCGGCTCCTCGCCCCGCTGGCGACGCTCCGCCAGCCGGTTCATCGGGTAGACCACGAGGAAATACAGCGCAGCGGCGGTCAGCAGGAAGGTGATCAGCGCGTTGACGAAGGCGATCCAGTCGAAGGCGATGCCCCGGAACTCGGGCGCAGTGCCGGCGAGGCCCTTGTCGCTGCCGGTGATGAGCAGCACGAAGACCCGGATCAGTGGTTCCAGGAAGGACTTGGTCAGCTGGGTGACCACGCCGGTGAAGGCGGCACCGATGACGACGCCGACCGCGAGGTCGACGACGTTGCCGCGCATGATGAAGTCTTTGAAGCCCTTGAGCATCCGTACTCCCGAGGTGTCCCGAATCCGTCGGGGACAACCTATGCCCGGGGCGCGGGCTCCAGAAAAGCGGCGGCCTCCCGGGCGGCCAGTTCCGGATCGCCGGCCCTGATCGCGGCCACCAGCCGGGCGTGGTCGACGTGCCGTTCCGGCGTCAACGCGTCGCCCATGGCCTGGGTGAGCGTGCTGCGCATCGCGGTGCCGACCGAGGCGTACAGCTCGGCGAGCATGGCATTGTGTGCCGCCGCGACCACGGCGGTGTGCAGCGCGGCGTCGGCCGCCACGAAGTCGGCGACCCGGCCGCCGCGCCAGGCCGCCTCGCGGGCGGCGAGCGCGTCGTCGAGGGCGGCCAGGTCCTCGGGGGTACGCCGCCGCGCGGCGAGCCGGGCGGCCTCCACCTCGAAGGCGCGGCGCACCTCGATCACCTCGGTCATCCGGTCGTCGGTGAGTCGGCGGGCCACCACCGGGGCGAGTTCGTCGGTGGAGAGCACGTAGGTGCCGGAGCCCTGGCGGCATTCCAGCACCCCGGCGTGGGCCAGGGCGCGGACCGCCTCGCGCACCGTGTTGCGCCCTACGCCGAGTGTCTCGACCAGTTGCGGCTCGGTCGGTATCCGGCCGCCCACCGGCCACTCGCCGTCCATGATCCGTTGCCGGAGCTGGGCGATCGTCTCCCGGACCCGCCGGCCGCGCGGCGGAACCGGGGTGGAATCGACTGCGGGTGGCACTGGTTACAACCTCTCGCCGGAATTCATCCCATGATTGTAGGTTCGAGGTCATGCCCCCGTCACCCCCTGGCATCCCCGCCGTCCCGACGAACGCGGTCAGCCGCCAGGCCATCCCGACGGGCGCGGTGGCCGGTCATGGCGTCTCGACGGACGCGGTCACCGGTCAGGGCGTCCCGACGGGCGCGGTCACCGGTCAAGGTGTCCCGACCGTCGAAGTTGTAGCGGATGAGGGGTCCCCGGGCGCGGTCAGCCCGGCCGGCGGCGCGGCTTCGACCGCGTCCCGCGCCAACGCGGGATGGCTGGTGCTGGCCGGGATGCTGCTGGTGGCGCTCAACCTGCGGGCCGCCGTCACCAGTCTCGGCGCGCTGCTCGACGAGGTACGCGTCGGCCTGGCCCTCTCCGGGACGATGGCCGGCTTCGTCACCACCCTGCCCACCATCGCGTTCGCCGGGCTCGGGGCGGCCACCCCGTGGCTGGTCCGCCGGTTCTCCCCGGCCAGGCTGCTGGTGCTGGCGATGCTGGCCCTCACCGTCGGGCAGGTGCTGCGGGCGGTCACCGGTTCCGCCGTGGTGTTCCTGCTCACCAGTGCGCTCGCGCTGGCCGGGATCGCGGTGGCGAACATCCTCCTGCCGATGCTGGTGAAGCAGCACTTCCCGCACCGCACCGGGCTGGTCACCGGGGCGTACACGATGGCGCTGACCGTGGGCACGACGGTGGCTGCCGCCTCCGCGGTGCCGGTGGCGCACGCCTTCGGCAGTTGGCGGGCCGGGCTGGGTGTCTGGGCGGCAATGGCGGCGGTGGCCGTGCTGCCGTGGCTGCCGGCGGCCCTGCGCGGTCGCACCGCTGCACGGCGCAACGGCACTGCCGCCCGGTCGCGCGTGCGGCCGGGACGTACCCGGCTCGGCTGGGCGATGGCGGTCTACTTCGGGGCCCAGTCGCTGAGCGGGTACGCGATCATGGGCTGGTTGGCCCAGTTGTTCCGGGACGCGGGTTTCCGCCCGCAGGACGCCGGGCTGCTGCTCGCCGGAGTGACCGCGCTCGGCGTGCCGATCGCGCTGCTGATGCCGACGCTGGCCGGCCGGCTGGGCAGCCTGCGGCCGTTGGTCTTCGCGCTGACCGCCGCCTCCAGCCTGGCGTACCTGGGTCTGGCGTTCGCGCCGCGCGGCGGGGCGCTGGTGTGGGTGGTGCTGCTGGCGTTCGGCCAGGGCGCGTTCCCGCTCATCCTGGCCACCATCGGGCTGCGGGCCCGCACCGCCGACGGCACGGTCGCGCTGTCGGCGTTCGCGCAGAGCACGGGTTACGTCATCGCCGCGTCGGGTCCGCTGCTGGTCGGGATCCTCCACGAGGCGACCGGGGGATGGCTGGCGCCGATCGGCTTCCTGCTGGTCGCCCTGGCCGTGCAGACCTGCGCGGGCGTGCTTATCGCTCGCCCCCGCTACATCGAGGACGAGCGTTGAGTCGTCGGGGTCAGGAGGAGGCCGGCGTCGGATCGCCGGCGACCGCCTGCTCGACGGTGGGATACGTGTGCAGCACCTCGACCAGGCCACTCACCTCCAGGATCCGCAGCACGCCGCGCTGTGGCGCGGCGAGTCGGACCACTCCGCCGGCCTCGTCGCAGCTGTTCTTCGCGCGGACGAACACCGACAGACCGGTAGAGTCACAGAACGAGACGTCCGACAGGTCGAACACGAGGCGACTGCGCCCCTTGTCGAGCAGGTCGGTGATCTGGTCCTGCAACTGCGGTGCGGTGGCCATGTCCAACTCGCCAGCGACCGACACGACGACCACGTCACCGCGCTGTTCCGTGTGCACCGTCAAGGACATTCGCCAGACCTCCTGTTTATCGGTGGAACGGTATCCCACTCGGGCCGTCGTACGCAGAACGGGAGCAGGATCAGGTGGCCACCGTCATTCCGTTGCTCTGCGGCAAGTAGTTCGTCGGACCCCGGTGATAGAGTCCGGCCGGTCCAGGTCTAGGGGGTATTGCCATGGCGCTCAGCGCTGACGAGAGCGTCCGGTTGGGTGAGCTGCTGACCAGCCGGGCCGAGCGGGTCACCCAACGGTGGACCGAGACCATCGCCGGGCAGTTGCGGGGCCGGCTCAGCCAGGCCGAGCTGGTCCGGCAGGTGCAGGAGCTGCACCGCGCCCTGGTCGACGCCCTCAGCAAGGGCGCGGTCGACCTGAACGTCGAGGAGGCCACCGAGCTGCGGGCCGTGCTCGCCGAGTTCTCCCGTGGGCAGGCTCGCCAGGGCTTCTCCGCCACCGAGACCGCCACCGGCGTGTTCGCTCTCAAGGAGGCGCTGCTCAGCGCGCTGGGGGCCGACCAGAGTGTCGAGACGCTGCGCGACTACGTCGCCTTCTCCGCGCTTGTCGATCAGATGGGCCTGTTCACCTTCGAGACCTTCGTCCGCACCCGGGAGAGCCTGATCGCCGACCAGGCCGAGCAGTTGCTGGAGCTTTCCACCCCGGTGGTCAAGCTCTGGGAGGGCGTGGTGGCGGTGCCACTTGTGGGCACGCTCGACTCGGCCCGCGCCCAGGTCGTGATGGAGCGGCTGTTGCAGACCCTGGTCGACACCGGCTCGCCGTACGCGATCATCGACATCACCGGTGTGCCGGCGGTGGACACGCAGGTGGCCCAGCACATCCTGAAGACCGTGGTGGCCGCCCGGCTGATGGGCGCCGACTGCATCATCTCCGGCATCCGGCCGCAGATCGCGCAGACCATCGTCGCGCTCGGCATCGAGTTCGGTGACATCGCCACCAAGGCGAGTCTCGCCGACGCGCTGCGGCACGTCCTGCGGCTCACCGGGGTCGAGACCTCCCGCCGCCAGTCGCGTCGGGAGGCGTGATGGAGCGGGTGCCGATCCTCAAGATCGGCGACATCCTGCTGGTTTCCATCCAGGTCGACATGTCCGACCAGACGGCCGTCGCGCTCCAGGAGGACCTGGCCGAGCGGATCGTCGCGACCGGCTGTCACGGCGTGATCATCGACATCACCGCGCTGGACATCGTCGACTCCTTCGTCGGTCGGATGCTCTCCACCATCGCTTCGATCTCCCGGGTGCTCGACGCGGAGACGGTGGTCGTGGGCATGCGCCCGGCCGTCGCCATCACCCTGGTCGAGCTGGGGCTGTCACTCAACGGCATCCGTACCGCGCTGAACGTCGAGCGGGGGATGGAACTCATCGCGATCGACCGGGCCGACGACGACCACCACGACGATCCGGACGACGATCCGGTCCCAGAGCCGACGGCGTCACCGTGACCAGCGGGGTCGACCTGGGCCGCCCCCAGACGCAGTCGGTCGGCAGCGACGAGGACGTCGTACGCGTCCGCCAACTGGTGCGTACCGCAGCCGTGGCGGTCCGGCTCTCCCTGGTCGACCAGACGAAGGTGGTCACCGCGGCCAGTGAACTTGCCCGCAACACGCTCGTCTACGGCGGCGGCGGGACGGTCGAGGTGGCCGCCATCGACAACGGTCGGCGACCCGGCATCAGGGTCGTCTTCGCCGACTCCGGTCCCGGCATCGCCGACCTGGATCTCGCGCTGACCGACGGCTACACCACCGGTGGTGGTCTCGGCCTCGGCCTCAGCGGCGCCCGCCGACTGGTCGACGAGTTCGACATCCAGACCGCGCCCGGTCAGGGCACCCGGATCACGATCACCAAGTGGTCCCGGTGACCGCCGAGCCGGTCGCCGACCGGGGCACCTGGTTCCGGGTGGAGAACGGCAGCGCGGGCAGTGCCGTACGGCGGGCCGCCGAGCGGCTGGGCGACCAGCTGGGCCTGCCCGCCGCGCGGATCGCCGACCTGGCCATCGTCGCCGCCGAGCTGACCAGCAACCTCATCAAGCACGCCGACGACGGGTTGCTGCTGCTCCGGCCGGCACGCCACGAGCTGGACGCCGGCGTGGAGATGATCGCGGTCGACACCGGTCCGGGCATGGCCGACCTCGCCGACTCCGCCCGCGACGGGCACTCCACCGCCGGCACCCTCGGCATCGGTCTGGGCGCGATCGTCCGGCAGGCAAGCTGGTTCGACGCGTACTCGCAGCCGGGCCGGGGGACGGTCATCGCCGTGCGGGTCTTCGCCGGCCCGGATACCGCCGCGTCCTGGGTCGGCGGGCTGACCCGACCGTTGACCGGGGAGACGGTCAGCGGGGATGGTTACGCGGTCCGGATCGTGGGCGACCGCCGTCAGGTGTTGGTCACCGACGGTCTGGGGCACGGGCCGCTGGCCGCGGCGGCCACCGACGCGGCGCTCGCCGCCTTTCGGGACGCCCCGGCGGCATCGCCGGCCGAGGTGGTCGGTCACCTGCACCGGGCGATGTCGCACACCCGGGGGGCGGCACTCGCCGTGGCCGAGCCGGACCCGGCGGCCGGCGTGCTGCGCTACGCCGGGCTGGGCAACATCACCGGCGTCGTGGCCAGCGGTGACGGTCGGCGTCGTGGTCTGGTCTCCCTGCCCGGCATCGCCGGGCACCAACGACCGGTGATCCGGCAGTACGACTATCCCTTCGAGGCCGGTGGCCTGCTGGTCATGCACACCGACGGCGTGGTCGACCGGTGGCAGCTCGCCGACTACCCGGGTCTGGCCGGGCGGGCACCCCTGGTGGTGGCCGCCACCCTGCTGCGCGACGCCGGCCTTCGGCGCGACGACGCCGGGGTCCTGGTCGCGAGGTCCTGGTCATGACCACGACGTCGTTGCTGCAGATGGCACTGCGGGTGGAGCAGGACATCTTCGTGGTCCGCCAGCGTGGCCGGGAGGTCGCCGCCGCGGTCGGACTGGAGCATCAGGACCAGGTCCGGATCGCCACCGCGTTGAGCGAGGTCGCCCGTGACCTGCTGCGGGCGGTCGGCGGGGCCGACGTGGTGTTCGCCGTTGCCGACTCGCCGGACGGCCGCCGTCACCTGCGTGTCGACCTCACGCCGGTGGCGCCCCTGCCAGGTGGGCGGTACGAGCCGGAGTCGGGCGCGGTGGCACGCCTGGTGGACACATTGAGCGTGCTGACGGTTCAGCGGGATACGGTCGTCAGGATGTCACGACGGGTTCCGGCCACCGCCCGGACGCTCACCACCGAGCGTCTGGCGGAGTTGCGCGCCCAGCTCGGCGAGAGCGCCCCGGGCACCGCCGAGGAGGAACTCGCCACCCAGAACCTCCAACTGATCAACGCTCTGGACGAGGTACGCAACCAGCGTGACGAGCTGGCCCGGCTCAACGAGGAACTGGAGCAGACCAACCGGGGCGTGATGGCCCTCTACCAACAGCTCACCGACGAGTTGGAGGCGACAAACCAGGGCGTGGTGGCCCTCTACGCGGAGCTGGACGAGAAGTCGGCGCAGCTACGCGCGGCGAGCGAGTCCAAGAGCCGCTTCCTGGCCAACGTCAGCCATGAGCTGCGGGCACCGGTGACCGCGATCATCGGGCTGGCCCGCCTGCTCGGCGACTCTGCGTCCGACCCGCTGACCACCGAGCAGGAACGCCAGGTGGGGCTGATCCGTTCCTCGGCGTCGGATCTGCTCACGCTGGTCAACGAGCTGCTCGACCTGGCCAAGGCGGAGTCGGGCCGGATCGAGCCGGAGTGGTCCGAGGTGGACCTGCGGGCCGTCTTCGGACAGCTGCGCGGCACGCTGCGGGCGTTGCCCGCCGCCGACGGTGTCGAACTGGTGGTGGAGGAGCCGGCCACGGCGGCCACGGTGCGCACCGACGAGGTGCTGCTCGCCCAGGTGTTGCGCAACCTGCTGCACAACGGCCTGAAGTTCACCACGGTGGGCGAGGTCCGACTGCGGGCCGAACGACACGGTGACGGTTGGCGCCTGACCGTCTCCGACACCGGGCCGGGCATCCCGTCAGAGTTGCATGATCGGGTGTTCGAGGAGTTCTACCAGGCGCCTGGCCCGGCCCGGGTCGGCGGCACCGGCCTCGGCCTGCCGTACGCCCGGCGGTTGGTGAATCTGCTCGGCGGCACTCTCGAGCTGGCCAGCGAACCGGGTCGAGGCAGCACCTTCACGGTCTGGCTGCCCGCGGACGGGACGTGACGTGGACGGCGCGGCGACAGTGCTGGTGGTCGACGACAGTCGGACCAAGCGCTACCTCCTGGTGAACTGGCTGACCCGAGCCGGCTTCACCGTGCTGGAGGCGGAGACGGGTGGCGAGGCGCTGAGCCGGGTCGGGGTGGACCCGATCGACCTGGTCGTGCTCGACGTCCGGCTGCCGGACCTCAGCGGCTTCGAGGTCTGCGAGCGGATCAAGTCGGCGCAACCGGCGCTGCCGGTGATCCACGTGTCCGCGCACGCCGTCGACACGAACGACCGGACCCAGGGGTTGACCCGAGGAGCGGACGCGTATCTGGCCGAGCCGATCGAGCCGGAGGAACTGGTCGCCACCGCCCAGTCGGTGTTGCGGTACTACCAGGCCCGGCGGCGAGCCGAACTGCTCGCCGAGCGGCTCACCGGGCTGGCGGACACCACCGTCGCGGTGCACGCCGCGCCGAGCTTCACCAGATTGCTTCAGGCGGCGGCGGCCGGCGCCGCGGAGATCTTCAAGAGCCCCGCCGCGGTGGTCGCCGAGACCTTCGACGGAGACTGCCTCGCCGGGGTCTGTGCCGGGCCCGGCAGCGAAACCCGCGTGGTGACCTGGGTCGTCGACGACACCGGGGTGCCGACCGGTGCCACCGTCGTGGTGCAGGAACCGGACGGTTGGTCGCTTGTCGACTGGCCGGCCGGCGACACCGTCACGGTAGCCGCCGCCCGGCTGCGCGAGGACCGCGCGCCGCTCTACGTCGTGGTGCCCACCGCGACGCAGACCGCGCGTACCCCGGTGCTGGTCCAGCTCGCCCAGGCGGTGGCCTCCGCCGTGGAGGCGCAACGCTCCTTCGACGAGGAACACCGGATCGCGGTGACGCTGCAACGCAGCCTGCTGCCGCGTCAGATTCCGCAGATCACCGGCCTCGACCTGGCCGTGCGCTACGAACCGGCCAGCGCCCAGACCGAGGTGGGTGGCGACTTCTACGAGCTGGTGATGCTCGACGGTCACCTGCTGCTGGCCATCGGGGACGTGGCCGGTCACTCCCTGCACGCCGCCACCGTGATGGCCGAGCTGCGGCACGCACTGCGGGCGTACGCGGTGGAGGGGCACCAGCCGGGCGAGATCCTGCACCGGGTGAACGAACTGATGCGTACGCTGCTGCCCAGCGAACTGGCGACGATCTGCGTACTGCTGCTGGAGCCGACCACCGGACACGTCCGGCTGGCCAGCGCCGGTCACCTGCCCCCGTTGATCATTCAGGACGGTAAGGCGGAGTACGTACACCATGCCGCGCCGCTGCTGGGGGTGCGTGCGCCCCGCCCCGCCGACCTGGAGTTCGTGCTGCCGACCGGGGCAACGATGGTCTTCTACACCGACGGTCTGATCGAACGGCGGGACGCCACCATCGACGACGGACTGGCCGCCCTCGCGACGTGTTCCGCCCAGGTCGACGACGATCTCGACCGGTACTGCGAGCGGCTGCTCGTCGAACTGGCCCCGGACGAGATCCAGGACGACGTCGCCGTGGTCGCCCTCCGCCGCCGCTGAGCTGCGACGCCTGCGGTAGCGCTAACGCCGACTCTGTGCGTACGCGGTGGGAGAGACGCCGGTCGTCGCGGTGAAGTCGCGTACCAGGTGGGCCTGATCGCTGTAGCCGAGTTCGGCGGCGAGCCCGGCCCAGTCGAGCGGCCCGTCCGCCGCCCGTTCGATCGCCTCGTGCAGCCGGTAGCGGCGGATCACCCACTTGGGGCCGACCCCGACGTGGGTGAGGAAGAGCCGCTGCAACCGGCGGACGGACACGCCGTGTTCGCGGGCGAACTCGTCGACCCGGCGTACGTTCCGGTCGGTCCGGATCGTCTCGACCAGGCGCATCACCTCGTCGTTGACGGGATCTGGGCGGGGTGCCCAGCCGGTCAGCAGCGCGTTCAGCGCCTGGCAGCGTTCGGCGTCCGTACCGGCGCAGACCGCGTGATCGGGTACGGCACCGGGGAGCGGCTGCCGTCGGCCGGTCAGCTCGGCGACCGACCGCCGCCAGAACGGATGGAAGCCGCCGGGCCGGAACTGCACGCCGCTGACCCGCCCGGAACCGGTGAGGGTGATCGAGAAGAGTTCCTGACCGACGCCGGCCAGCTCCGCGCGTTCCGGGTCGTCACCGTCGCGTTGAAACACCACGTTGACCGCCGGATGCGGGACGACCCGCTGCTCGAACGGTTCGCTGAGGTCCCAGTCGATCAGCCAGTAGTGCTCCACCCAGGGACGTAGCGCAACGGCGGGCAGGTGCCGTCGGAACTGCACCCACCGCTTCATCCGGGCCGGGTCGAGGATGCCCCGGCTGTCGCGGCGCGGCTGTCGCATTTGTTCAAGACCGCCCTCATACGCTGCCCCTATGGCAACACAGACTAGCGACCTGCTGGCGGCTGCCGCGCCGCGAACCGTGGCGGTGGTCCGCCAGATCACCGATGACCAGCTCGACCTGTCCACCCCCTGCCGGGACTATCAGGTCCGTGACCTGCTGAACCACCTGTACGAGGTGGTGGTCAACTTCCAGGCCCTCGCCGGGCGTTCGCCGGTGACCTGGGCCGACAAGCCGGACCATCTCACCGACGGCTGGCGGGACCGGTTCGAGACCGAGACCCGCCGGTTGGTCGAGGCGTGGTCGGACCCGGCCAGTGAGCAGGGCGTCTCGCCGGGGATGGGGATGCCGCAGCGGGTGGTGGGTGCGATGGTGCTGCTCGACCTCACCGTGCACGGCTGGGATCTCGCGGTCGCCACCGGTCAGGCGTACGAGCCGGCGCCCGAGGCGCTGCCCGCGCTGCACGAGTTGCTCGCTCAGCTCGCGCCGACCGCCCGGCAGATGGGCGTGTTCGCCGAGGCGGTGCCGGTCGACGACACCCTGCCGGAGCTGTCCCGGCTGCTCGGCATGACCGGCCGCGACCCCGCCTGGTCACCGGTCGGCTGAACGACGACACACCGGCGCGAGCTTGACGCCACTATTCACTGAGTGAATAGTGGCCTGGTGTCCACACCGCACCTGCTGCTGGGGCTGCTCGCGACCGGCACCATGCACGGGTACGAACTGAAGCGGGCCCACGACACGCGGCTGCCGCAGGCCCGCCCGCTGGCGTTCGGGCAGGTCTACGCCACGCTGGGTCGGCTGCTGCGGGACGGGTTGGTGGCGTCGACCGGGCCGGAGCGCCTCGCCGGCCCGGACCGGACGGCGTACACGCTTACCGAGCAGGGGCGGGCCACGCTGGACCAGTGGTTGAGCGGCGTCGAGCCACCGATGCCGTACGTGAACAGTCCGCTGTTCGCGAAGGTCGTGGTGGCGCTGCTGGTCGCCGACGTGGACCGGGCGCGGGCGTACCTCGTCGCGCAACGGCGCGCACACACCGAGCGGCTGCGTGAGCTGACCGCGCTGAAGACGGCCCCGTCGGCCACCGTCGACGACATCGTGGCGGCCGACTACGCCATCGCCCATCTCGACGCCGACCTGCGGTGGCTGCACACCACCCTGGACCGGGTCGCCGACTGGCACCGGGAGGTGCACTCGTGACGCAACTTCAGGCTCGCGGTCTGGTGAAGGCGTACGGACCGACACCGGCACTGCGCGGCATCACCCTCGACATCGACGAGGGGGAGATCGTGGCGGTGACCGGGCCGAGCGGCTGCGGCAAGTCCACCCTGCTGCACTGCCTCGCCGGCATCCTGCGGCCGGACGCCGGCGAGGTGAGCTGGCGGGGGCACCGGCTGGACACCTGGTCCGAGGCGGCCCGATCCCGGCTGCGGCGTACCGAGTTCGGGGTGTTGTTCCAGTTCGGTCAGCTCGTCCCCGAGCTGACCGCGGCGGAGAACGTCGCCCTTCCGTTGTTGCTCGCCGGCACGGGGCGGCGAGCGGCACGGACGGCGGCGCTCACCTGGTTGGCACGCCTCGGCGTGGCGGAGTGCGCCGACGTACGCCCCGGCGAGATGTCCGGCGGTCAGCAGCAGCGCTGCGCCACCGCCCGGGCACTGGTCACCGAGCCACGGGTGCTCTTCGCCGACGAGCCGACCGGTTCGCTGGACACCCTCGCCGGGGAGCAGGTGCTCACGCAACTGGTCCGGCTGGCCCGGGAGCAGCACACAAGCGTCGTCCTGGTCACCCACGAGCCACGGATCGCCGCGTACGCCGACCGTGAGGTGGTGCTGCGCGACGGCGTGATCGACCACACCGGCCTGGGCCTCGACGCGCCGTTGGCCGGCGGCTCCCGGTGAACCTCGCGACCCTCACCAGGCTGGCGCTGGCCGGCAACCGCACCGACGCCGCCCGGGTGGCGTTGACCGCGCTGAGCGCTCTGCTGGCCAGCCTCGCCGGGCTTGCCGCCCTGACGGTGCTGGCCATCGAGAAACCGCCGGGTGACGCGTGGCAGCAGTCCGAGCAGTACGTCAGCGCGCTGCTCAGCCAGCCGGGGCTGCGCGGCGGGACGGCGTTCGCGCTGGTGCTGCTGACCATCCCGGTACTGGCCCTGGCCGGACAGAGCGCCCGGCTGGGTGCGCCGTCACGTGATCGACGGCTCGCCGCGCTCCGGCTGGCTGGGGCGACCCCCGGTCAGGTGAGCCGGATCGCCATGCTGGAGACCGGGTTGGCCAGTCTGGGCGGCACGCTGGTCGGCCTGGCCACGTACCTCATCGGGAGGTCGGTGCTGCACCGTCCCGACGCCAACGGCCTGCTGGCGCTGCCCACGGACGTGCTGCCGCCGGTGTCGGCGATGGCGGCGGTGGTACTCGGGCTTCCGGTGCTCGCCGCGGCGGCCACCGCCCTGATGCTCCGCAGGGTGGTCACCACGCCGCTCGGTGTGGTCCGCCGGGCCGGTCGCACCGGGTCGCCTCGGCCGTGGCCGGCGCTGCTGATCGGGCTCGGCGTGCTGGCGGCGGCGATGATCGAACAGATCCAGTGGGCCCTGCAGGGTGCCGGCCTCGAATGGCTGGCCCTGATCGCGCTGTTCGGCATCTTTGGCGCGGTGATGGGAGTGATCTTCGGGGTCGGCTGGATCTCCCACCTGGCCGGGCGGACGCTGCACCGGTTCGCCCGACGTCCGGCCGCGCTGCTGGCGGCCCGCCGACTGACCGACGACCCCTGGGCCAGCAGCCGCACCTTCGCCGCCCTGCTGGCCGCGTTGATCATCGCTGGCGGCGCGGCGGCCTTCCGCGCCTCGTTCCGGCTCCGGGCAGAACTCGAACAGGAGCAGAACCGGCAGGCCAGCTTCGGCGGCGACGGCTTCTACGACCCCTTCTACCTCGACACCATGGATCTGGTCGACCTCGCGGTGGCCGTGGCGGTGGTCATCGCCGCCGCCGGGCTGTTCGTCACCCTGGTGGAGGGGATCGTCAGCCGCCGCCGGGCGTACGCCGCCCTGGTGGCGACCGGGGTGCCCCGGGCCACCATCGGCACCTCGATCGTCTGGCAGGTGCTGACCCCTGTGGTGCCCGCGGTGCTGTTCGCGCTCGGCGTCGGGTACGCCATCGGTCTACTGCTCACCGGCGGGGTCGGTCGGGGCGGCCCTCAGCCGGACGTACCACTGGGGCAGTTGGCGTCGCAGGGTGCCGGCGCGATCGTCGCGGTGCTGCTCGTGGTGGGGTTGGGGGTGCTCTTCCTGCGCTCCAACACGGCGATGGAGGAACTGCGGGCGACCTAGCGCGGTGCACAAGGACACTCGCGCTGGCGGTCAGCTGGCGTTCGCCCGCAGGTAGGTCAGGGTTGCCAGCACCCGGCGGTTGGTGTCGTCGTCCGGTGGCAGGCCGAGCTTGGCCAGAATGTTGCCGATGTGTTTGCCCACCGCCGCCTCGGTGACGTGCAGTCGGCCGGCGATCGCCGCGTTGGACCTCCCTTCGGCGACCAGCACCAGCACCTCCCGCTCGCGGGCGGAGAGGTCGGCGAGCGGGTCGCGGGGGCGGTGCAGCAGCCGTCGGACCACGTCCGGATCGACCAACGTGCCACCACCGACGACGGTACGCAGGTTGTCGACGAACTCGGTGACCTCGGCGATCCGGTCCTTGAGCAGGTAGCCGACCCGGCGGCCGTCGGCGCTGGCGAGCAGCGCGGAGGCGTACTCGGGCTGCACGTGCTGGCTCAGCACCACCACGGCCAGGCCGGGATGCTCGGCGCGCAGCTCCACCGCCGCGCGTAGCCCGTCGTCGCGGTGCCGGGGCGGCATCCGGATGTCGGTCACCACCAGCTCCGGCCGGTGGGTCCGGACGGCATCCACCAGCGCGGGCGCGTCGCCGACGGCGTCGAGCACGTCGAAGCCGAAGCGGGCGAGCAGGGCCACCAGTCCCTCCCGCAGCAGCACCTCGTCCTCGGCGAGCACGACCCGGGTCACGCCCTGCACGGTAGCTCCACCCGGACGACAGTGGGGCCACCCGCCGGGCTGGCCAGCAGCAGGCGGCCCTCGGCGGCGGCCACCCGGTCGGCGAGCCCGGTCAACCCGCTGCCCCGGGCCGGGTTCGCGCCGCCCCGGCCGTCGTCGCTGACCTCGACGACCAGCCCGGTGCCGGTGTCGGTGAGCCGGACCTCGGCGCGGGTTGCTTCGGCATGCCGGGCGACGTTGCCGAGTGCCTCCGACACCACGAAGTACGCCGTGGTCTCGACCGTCTCGGGCACCGCGCGGCGCAGGTCGGCGTGCACCTCGACGGGAATTGTCGCCTCGTCGGCGAGTTCCCGGACCGCACCGGCCAACCCCAGGTCGGTGAGGCTCTGCGGGCGGATCCCCTGGACGATCTGCCGGAGCAGCACCATCAGCCCTTTCGCCTGCTCGTGCGCCACGGCCAGCGGCCGGGCGGCCGGCGAGTCCTCCGGAACGTCCAGCCGGGCCAGGCCGATCTGCAGGCTGAGACTGGTCAGCCTGGGATGAGCACCGTCGTGCAGGTCACGTTCGATGCGTCGGCGTTCGGCCTCGTACGCGTCCACCAACCGGGCGCGCGACCGGGTCACCTCGCGCAGCGCGAGGCCGTCCGGAGCAGTGCGGAGCAACCACCGCGCGACGGTGCCCTGCGCCATGGCGAGCGCCCCGGCCGCGTACCAGAGAACCGGCACGAGCAGCACCCCGACGATCGCGTGCGGGATCGCCTCGACCGCCGTGTCCGGGCTTGCCCAGAGCAGGACCACCTCGTCGCCGCCGGCGACCACGAACGGACTGACGATCAGGACCGCGTCCAGCAGCACCACCATGGTGAACAGCCAGTACACCGCCGGGACCAGGCCACCGAGGACGAACAGGTAGGCGGCCTCCCGCCAGGCGGTGCCGGTGCTGTATCGGGCGGCGAGACCACGCCAGGGTGCCGCGGGTAGCGGCCGGTTGTCGACCAGGCCGAGCCGGTAGCGTTCGACCGCCGCCACCGGCACGCTGATCAGTGGTGCCAGCGCCACAATGATCAAGGCACCGACGGTCAGGAAGACACTGAGCGCCAGCGGCACCGGCCGGCCCTGCCGAGCCGCGTTCGTGGCGGCTACCAGTGGCGCCAGCAGAACGAGCAGCCCGAGTGAGAGCACGCCGGCCAGCGGTACGCTTGTGAACAGGTACGCCAGGGCACGCCACGGCCAGCCGGTCAGCAGATAGCGGGGCCGCCGCAGGGCCTGGGCGAGGTGGGTCGGTGCGGCTGAGGTCATGCCGCCGACGCTAGCGATCCGACCAGGGCTGACCCAGCCCGCTGGACACCGTCTCCCGGGTATGGCCAGCACTACCTCGTTCCTCGGCGCAGCGGTAGTGCGCCCGCACCGCGGGATCGACTGAAGTGGACGCATGCCTGTGCATCGTCTGGGCTCCTACGCCCTGCTGCTCGCCGCGCCGCTGTTCGCCGCCGGGATCGCGGTGACCGCACGGGGATGGCGGCAGCCGCCGTACGACTGGCGTACCCACAACATCAGCGACCTCGGGAACGTCACCTGTGGCCTCTGGGACAGCAGCCGGCCGCGCCCGATCTGCTCGCCGTGGCATCCGCTGATGAACGGCACGATGATCGCGACAGGGTTCCTGATCATCGCCGGTCTGCTGCTCAGTTGGTCGATGCTCGGCCGTGGTGCGGCCGTACGGGCCGTGCAGCTCGCCGCACTGGCCGGTGCCGGTGGATATGTGTTGGCTGGCGTCTACCCGGCGGATGTCGACGAGAATCGGCACTTCCTGGCCGCGCTGCTGGTGTTCGGTGCGGGCAACGGAGCGCTGCTGCTCGCGGCGCTGCCACGGCGGTCGGCGGTGCTCGGCCCGGCCCGTCGGGTCAATCTCCTGCTCGGTCTGACCGGGGCGGCCGGGACGCTGCTCTTCCTCGGGCAGGTGGATCTCGGCTTCGGCGTCGGTGGGCTGGAACGGGTGGCCGTGCTGCCGTTTCTGCTCTGGACGGTCGTGATCGGCAGCGGGCTCAGCCCTCGTCCCGATGCGGAGCGGGAGGCCCGGCCCGGTGTCTCGGCGACGCCACCGCGTCCCTGAGACACCAGGCCGGTCGACGGTCAGGCGCGGCCGAAGCGGTCCAGGGTCCAGGCGTTGATGAACGCCTCCTCCCGCCAGGCGTCGTAGCGCCCGCTCGGCCCGCCGTGACCCGCCTCCATCTCGGTCTTGAGCAGGTAGTCACCCTGCGGCGCGACCGCCCGCAGCCGTGCGATCCACTTCGCCGGCTCGTGGTAGAGCACCCGCGTGTCGTTGAGGCTGGTCATCGCCAGGATCGCCGGGTAGTCCAGCGGGGCCACGTTCTCGTACGGGGTGTACGACTTCATGTACGCGTACACCTCCGGGTCGGCGAGCGGGTTGCCCCACTCCTCCCACTCGGTGACGGTCAGCGGCAGCGACGGGTCCAGGATCGTGTTGAGCGCGTCCACGAACGGCACCTGCGCGACGATGCCGGCGAAGGCGTCCGGCGCCAGGTTGGCCACCGCGCCCATCAGCAGCCCACCGGCCGAGCCGCCCCGAGCGACCAGCCGGTCCGGCGCCGTCCAGCCCGCCTTGGCCAGGTGTCGGGCGCAGGCCACGAAGTCGGTGAAGGTGTTCTTCTTGGCGAGCATCTTGCCGTGGTCGTACCAACGGCGCCCCAGTTCGCCACCGCCCCGGATGTGCGCCACCGCGAAGATCACCCCACGGTCCAGCAGGGACAGCCGGCCGACCGAGAACCACGGGTCCATGCTCGCCTCGTACGAGCCGTAGCCGTAGATGACGCAGGGCGCCGAACCGTCCCGGGGGGTGCCCCGCCGGTAGACCAGCGAGATCGGCACCTTGGTCCCGTCGTCGGCCAGTGCCCAGTCGCGCTGCTGCTCGTAGTCCTCCGACCGGTACACCTGACCGTCCGGCCCGGGCAGCACCGGACGCTGGCGCAGCAGCGTCATCTCGCGGGTGACCAGGTCGTAGTCGTACACCGAGTCGGGCGTGACGAGCGAGGTGTAGCGCAGCCGAAGCCGTCCGGTGCGGTACTCGGGGTTGGCGTCCAGACCGACGGTGTGCAGTGGCTCCGGGAACTCGATGTCGTGGGCGTCACCGCCGCCGACCGGCAGTACCCGCAGCCCGGTCAGGCCGTTGCTGCGTACCGAGACGACCAGGTGGTCGGCGAAGGCGTCGACCGACTCCAGCCGGGTACCCGGGGAGTGCTCGATCAGCGGCACCCAGTCGCCCGGGGCGTCGGCCGAGGTGTACGCGAGGGCGAAGTCCTCGGCGTCGTCGTTGTGCAGGATCAGGAACCGGTGACCGTGGTGCTCCACCGAATACTCGACACCCTGCCGGCGGGGCGCGATCACCGCCGGCTCGCCCGTCGGATTTCCGGCCGGGATCACCCGCACCTCGCTGGTGAGCTTGCTGGCGATGTCGATGAGGACGAACCGCTCCGAGCGGGTCAGCTCGACCCCGACCCAGAACCGCTCGTCGTCCTCGGTGTGCACCACCACGTCCTCGGCGGCGGCGGTACCGATGACGTGTCGCCAGACCCGGTTGGGTCGCCACGCCTCGTCCACCGTCACGTAGAACAGCACCGAGGCGTCGGCGGACCACGCGGTGCCGTAGAACGTGCCGGGAATCTCGTCGGGCAGCAGCTCACCGGTGCTGAGGTCCTTCACCCGCAGGGTGAACCGCTCGTCGCCGGAGAAGTCGGTGGAGTAGGCCAGGTAGCGTCCGTCCGGGCTGACGTCGAAGGCACCGAGTGAGAAGAAGTCGTGCCCCTCGGCCAACTGGTTGCCGTCCAGCAGCACCTGCTCCCCGTCGAGCGGGGCACCGTCGGCGCTGATCGGCGGGGTGGTCTCGTCGGTGCGGACCGCCCGACGGCAGTGCACGCCGTACTGCTGGCCCTCGACGGTGCGGGTGTAGTACCAGTGCTGTCCCTTGCGGGTCGGCACCGACAGGTCGGTCTCCTG
This sequence comes from Micromonospora sp. NPDC049374, assembly GCF_040677165.1. NCBI lineage: Bacteria > Bacillati > Actinomycetota > Actinomycetes > Micromonosporales > Micromonosporaceae > Micromonospora > Micromonospora sp. NPDC049374. The sequence goes on from NZ_JBFAQH010000006.1 coordinate 363,400, forward strand.
GGTACGCCGCCGGATCTCCTCGAACAGCTCCGTACGCAGCCTGGACAGGTGCGCCGTCCGGGCCTCTGTCCAGGCGTTCTCGGCGTTCAGATAGTTGATCGTTTCCGGATCGTCCTTGGTGGCGAGCCAGGCGTACTCGTCGACGACGGTGTCGCCGTGGTGGACGCGTTCGGTCGGCACCCGCCTGGCCGCGGGAACGGGGGTCTCGGTGGTCACGGCGCCACGTTACCGGCCGTAGCGGCATGTGGCGCGGTGCAATTCCACCTCCGATCGTTCGAACACATGTACGATCGCCGGCATGGTGCCACCCCGTTCCGCCGGTGCGTCCGGTGTCCGCGACATCACCCGCCGACTGACCGAGATCTGCGGTCCGCGCTTCGCCCGCCTCGCCGGTCCCGCCGACGAGGTGGCCGGGAGCACCGCCCGCTGGGTGGCGGTTCCCGGCGGTCCGCACGCCGCCGCGCGGGTGCTGCGGCTCGCCGCCCGGCACGACCTGAGCGTGGTGCCCCGAGGGGCCGGCACCAAGATCGACTGGGGTGCGCCGCCCGAACGGGTCGACATCATGCTCGACACCGGGCGACTGGCCGGCATCGGCCACCAGCCGCCGGATCGGGGCACGGCCGAGATCGGTGCCGGTACGCCGCTGCGCGCGGTACAGGCCACCCTGGGGCGCACCGGCCGGCGGCTCGCGTTGGACGCCCCCTCACCCGGCGCCACCCTCGGTGGGGTGCTGGCGGCGGACGAGGCCGGCCCGCTGCGTCACCGGCACGGGACCGCCTGCGACCAGCTCGTCGGCCTGCGTTACCTGGACGCCGACGGTGAGCTGGCCGAGGCGGGCGGTGGTGCGGCCGGGCTGGCCGAGGCGCGGCTGCTGTGCGGCTCGGAGGGAGCGCTCGGCGTGCTGGTCAGCGCGACGCTGCGGGTGCAGGCGGTGCCGGCCGCCCGGGTCTGGGTGACCCGTCCGGTGTGGACCCCGCTGGAGGTGCACGATCTGATCCGGGCGCTGCTCGCCGCCCGGCTCGACCCGGCCGCGATCGAGCTCGATCTGCCGGCGAGTACCGGCTGTCGACCACGGCGGGACCGCCGCGCCGAGTCGATGGCGCTGCACCCGTCGATGACCGGGCGCGCGCCGACCGGCCCGGCGGGCACCGGCTCGCTGGTGGTGCTGCTGGAGGGCGGCCCCGCGGAGGTGGCGGAGCGCACCGACCGGTTGGTCGGTCTCTTCGGCTCCCGCGCGGCGGTCGCCCGGACGGCGCCCCCGTGGTGGCGCAGCTACCCCTTCGCCCCCGGCGACACCGCCTTGCGACTGGAGGTGCCGATGACCGACCTGCACGCCGCCGTCTACGCCCTACGCGACGCGGCCGGTGGGCCGGTGCCGGTACGCGGCTCGGCCGGGCTCGGCGTAGTGCACGCCGCCCTGCCCGGCGCGATGGCACCGAGCCGGGTCGCGTCGATCCTGGCCGCAGTGCGTGGCGTGCTCCTCGCCCGACAGGGCCGGTGCGTGGTGCTCGCCGCCCCGCCGGCCGTCCGCCGCACCGTCGACCTGTGGGGCGAGCGCGCCGACCTGGCCCAGCTACGCGCCGTCAAGCAGCACCTCGACCCGACCCACCGCCTCGCCCCCGGCCGCCTCCCCGGCGGCCTCTGACCCACCCCCACCCAGCCCTGCGCCGACCACCCCAGCCCCGCGCGGACCACTCCAGCCCTGCGCGTGGACCACCCGAGCCCTGCGCGGACCACTCCAGCCCTGCGCGGACCACTCCAGCCCTGCGCCGACGCTTCTATAGAGCCTGTTTCTGATCTATGTGGCTGGGCTCGTGGTACGGGTACGAGCGTGGCGGCGGGTCATCTGGAGGATCGCGGCCCAGTAGATGAT